>NZ_JAKSYL010000082.1 GCF_022829515.1 Methylobacterium sp. J-048 | reverse complement strand
CGGCAATGCCCGAACGAGATGGGGCATCCGCAGATCGGCGCGGGCACCGCCCTGGACGATGACGAGGGCGGTCATGGGGGGCTGTCTTTTGTTCCCATACCCCGCTGCGGGGGAGGGTAGGAGAAGCGCGCGGGTCGCGTCGGTGACCTCATCGAGCGCCGAGACCGGGACGCGCCCCCTCTCCCGTGCGGGAGAGGGCTGGGGTGAGGGTCCAGGGTCTGCCGGAGAGGTCGCATCCCTCACCCTGTCCCTCTCCCGCTCGGGAGAGGGGACCTGAGCCTCGTTCGGGGACGTGTGAATCCGGCCTCCCGCCGAGGAGGGACTTAGCACCTGCGGCACCAGATACTTCCGCAGCTGGTCCGGCTCGCGCACCGTCGCGGACAGCCCGATCGCCGCCAGGTCCGGGCTGAGGCGGTGCAGCCGGGCGAGCGCCAGCGAGAGCAGGTCGCCGCGCTTCGAGGTGACGAGGGCGTGGAGCTCGTCGAGGATGATGCAGCGCAGACCGGAGAAGAACGCGGCGGCGTCGCGATGGGCGATCAGCAGCGCCAGTTGCTCGGGCGTGGTCAGCAGGATGTCGGGCGGGCGGCTGATCTGGCGGGTGCGCTTGTGCGCCGGGGTGTCGCCGGTCCGGGTCTCGACCCGCACCGGCAGCGCCATCTGGGCGATCGGCGCGTCGAGGTTGCGGGCGATGTCGACCGCCAGCGCCTTCAGCGGCGAGATGTAGAGGGTGTGCAGCCCCGTCGAGGTCTTTGATTCGGGTTTTGCGGCCGCCCGCTCCGACAGGGCGATCAGGCTCGGCAGGAAACCCGCGAGCGTCTTTCCGGCCCCGGTCGGCGCCACGAGGAGGGCCGAGCGGCCGGCGCGGACGATCTGCAGCAGGTCGAGCTGGTGCGGCCGGGGCGTCCAGCCACGCGCGGCGAACCACGCCCGGAAGGCCGGCGGCAGGATCTCGGGTGCGTCGCTCAGGCCAGGGCCATCAGGAAACGATCGATCAGCTCCAAGGCGCGCTCGCTCATCGGGCCGGGATAGCGGGCGAAGACGTGGCAGCCGCCGGGATAGATCGCGGTGTGTCCGCCATTGCCCGCTGCTGCCCAGCGCGCCGACATGTACAGCGTGTCGTCCAGCAGCGGGTCGGCGGTGCCGATGGTGAACAGGGCCGGCGGCAGGCCCTTCAGGTCGGCGTAGATCGGCGACACGTCCGGGCGGCGCCGGTCGATTCCTTCGCGGACATAGCCGTCGGCGAATTTGGTCAGATCCAGGGTGTTCACCACGAGGCGCTCGTCGTCCCAGTTGCGCACCGAGGGGGTCAGGCCGAGATCGTAGAAGCCGGCATTGAGATTGGCGCCCCGGAACGCCCGCGGCTGGTTGTGCCGGTCCCGCAGGCGCAGCAGCACCATCACGGCGAGATGCGCGCCGACCGACTCACCGCCGATCGTCAGCGCGTGGACGCCGAACTCGGTCCGGCCCGGCCCCGCGAGCCACAGGGCCGCCGCCTCGCAATCCTGCAGGGCGGCCGGGTAGGGATGCTCGGGGGCGAGCCGATACTCCACCGACAGCACGACGAACCCGCAGGCATCGGCGATGCGCTCCAGCCATGGGTCCTGCTCGTCCGCCGCGCCCCAGACCCAGCCGCCCCGGTGGATGTGCAGATAGGCGCCGCGCAGTTTCGCGGCGCCCTTCGGGCGGATCACCCGGAGCTTCAGCGGGCCGCCGGGGCCCTCAATGGTCAGCCACTCGGCTCGGGCGCTGTGCGGCATCGCCGGCGCGGCCTTGGTTCCGGCGCGGCGGCGGGCGCGCACCTCCTCGATCGGCAGCGACCAGGGATCGGGCAGGGCGGCGTGCGCCGCGACGATCTCGGCATTGAGCCGGAGCGTCTCGGGATCGATCGTCGCCGGGTCGAACAAGGCGTGGTCGATCATGCTGGGTCTCGTCCCCGTCGGCTTTGTCCCGCGGCCATTCCCGGCATCTTGGCGGGACGGGTCTCGCTTGCCATCTCGGGTCCGTGGGTGAAACCCGCTAACGTTTGATCCGGGATCCGGTTTCGACGCGGTGTGGTGCGCCGGCCACGGTTCCGCCCGTTTCGTCGCCGATCCGGACACCCTCTGGTTTCATGAGGACGCGATGCTCGTCGATCACGACCGGCGCCGGCACGGTGCCCCGCCGCCGAACGGCACCTACGGGGCGGAGACCTACCCGCCGCGCGCCTCGGCGCTGCGCCGATTCCTCGGCGGTTCGCCCGCCGGCGTGTTCCTGCGCCTGCTGTTCCTGTCGGTGCTGGTCGGCGCCTTCATGTCGATGCTCGGCCTGACGCCGGGTCGGCTGTTCTGGCACATCTACGATTCGACTCGGGCGCTTCTGGAGATCGGCCTCGCGTCGCTGCACGATTTCGGCGGCTGGATCGTCGCGGGTGCGGTCGTGGTCATCCCGCTCTGGCTGATCTCGCGCCTGTTCGCCGCCTCGCGCTGACCGGCCGGTTCACGAATCGTTCGCATCCGTTTAGGTCGCGGCATGACGCATCCGCCTGCCGCCTCTCTGGTCCTGCCGACGCATCGCCGCGTGCTGGCTCTGGCCCTGCCGATGACGCTGGCCAACGTCACGACGCCGATGCTTGGCTTCGTCGGCGCGGCCGTGATCGGGCGGCTCGGCGACGCGGCCCTGCTCGGCGCGGTGGCGCTGGGGGCCGTGATCTTTGACGTGATCTTCTGGTCCTTCGGGGCACTCCGCATGGCGACCGCGGGTCTGACCGCCCAGGCGGTCGGCGCCCGGGACGATAGGGAAGTCGACCGCATCCTGGCTCGGGCTCTGGCGGCCGGCGCCGTGATCGGCCTGAGCCTCGTCGCGCTGCAAGGGCCGATCGCCGAGGCTGCGTTCGCGGTGAGCGGCGCGAGCGCGGCGGTGATTGCCGGCCTCGCCACTTACTTTCACATGCGGATCCTGTCCGCCCCGTTCGTGCTGGCGAGCTACGGCGTGCTCGGCTCGGTGGTGGGGCGTGGGCGGACCGATCTCGGCCTGTTGCTGCAGGTGGCGATCAACCTGATCAATGTCGGGTTGACGCTCACCTTCGTCCTCGGCCTCGGGATGGGGCTCACCGGCGCGGCGCTGGCGGCCCTCTGCGCGGAGGTGGCCGGGCTCGGCCTCGGGCTGATCGTGCTGGCGCGGCTCGGCTCGCGCCCGTTCCGGGTGCCCCTGCGCGACCTTCGGGATGCGGCCGCTTTGCGCCGGACGCTCAGCGTCAACCTCGACGTGATCCTGCGCACCCTGGCGCTGATCACCGCCATCGTCCTGTTCTCGGCGCTCGGCGCCCGGCAGGGCGACGTGGTGCTGGCGGCCAACTCCGTCCTGTGGAATCTGTTTTTGATCGGCGGGTTCTTCCTCGACGGATTCGCCACGGCGGCCGAGACCCTGTGCGGGCAGGCGGTGGGTGCCCGGGACGCCGAGGGGTTCCGGAGAGCCTCCGCGTTGAGTCTGCGCTGGTGCCTGGGCTTCGGGATCGGGGTCAGCCTGATCGCCTACGCGGGCGGCGCGGGGTTCATCGACTTCGTCACCACCAGCGAGCCGGTGCGCGAGACCGCCCGAACCTATCTGCCGCTCGCCGCCCTGGCGCCGCTCGCTGCCGCCGCGCCGTTCGCCTATGACGGGATCTATGTCGGCGCCACCTGGACCCGGGCGATGCGCAACCTGATGGCGGGCGCACTTGCAGCCTACGGCGTCGTGCTGACGCTGGTCCAGGGGCTGGGTCTCGGCAATACCGGCCTGTGGCTGGCCTTCGTGGTCTTCCTGGGGGCGCGGGGCCTGTTCCAGGCGATCGCGTTTCCGGGACTGGCCCGCGCAACGTTTCGTACGGCAGCGCCGTCCGTGGGCCGTGAAACGGCATCAGACGTCGCGTGATCTTCGTGGTTTGCGGATCGCCGCTGGTGCGGTCCGCGGTTCTTCGAAGAATTGCAGGCCGCGCCGGAAGTTCAGCGCGGGATCGGTCAGTGCGGGTCCTTCCAGGCCGTGACGGCCGGCGGCGCGGCGCGGGCGACCGTCCCGGTAGTGCGCGGCAACTCGGCCTCGGCCCGCCGCTGCGGCGCCCGGCGGAGGCTGCCATAGCGCCGGCCCCGGCGGACATGGCGGCGCTCAGTCGAGTTGCCGACGAACCCGCCGACCACGGCGCCCGCCACCGCCCCGATCGGGCCGGCCACCAGGGCGCCGGCCACCGCGCCGGAGCCGACCCCGAGGGTGGTCCGGCTCTGGGCCCGGGCGGCGTCGGGCGCCCCGGCCAGGGCCAGGCCGGCCAGGACGAAGACGGTCGAGAACAGGCGCATGGTATCGGATCCCGGGATCCAAGGATTGGACCCGGGCCGCCTTTATCCGTGAGAACATGACCAAAGCGCGGCCGGATACGGCGCGGCCGCGAACAGTATCAAACGTGGATGGAACTCACCGATCGCGCACTTGAAAGTGTGGCCAGCCCGATCCCGTGCTTTAGGGTGCAGCGCAACGAAGGCCGGCCCTGGAGCGGCCGCACGCGGGAGATGCCCATGGCTACGACGACCGACCTGCGCCTGCGCCGGAGCGTGCTCTACATGCCCGGTTCGAACCAGCGGGCGCTCGACAAGGCCAAGACCCTGCCGGTGGACAGCATCATCCTCGACCTCGAGGACGCGGTCGGCCCCGAGGAGAAGGAGATCGCCCGGGAGCAGGTCTGCGCCGCGGTCAAGAGCGGCGAATACGGCAGCCGCGAGCTGGTGATCCGGGTCAACGCCCCCCAGACCCCCTGGGGCGAGGCCGATCTCCACGCCGCGATCGAGGCCAAGCCCGACGCGATCCTGATGCCGAAGGTGTCGTCCCCGGCGGTGCTGGAAAGCATCGCCGACCGGCTCGAATCCCTCGACGCCCCGGAGAGCATCGCCGTCTGGGCGATGATCGAGACCCCGGCCTCGATCCTCAACATCCAGGAGATCGCCCGGGCCAAGCGTGATCCGCGCAAGCGCCTGACCTGCCTGGTGCTCGGCACCAACGACCTCGCCAAGGACACCTGGGCCAAGATCGTGCCCGGCCGGGTCCCAATGCTGCCCTGGATGATGATGGCGCTCGCCGCCGCCCGGGCCGAGGGGCTGGCGATCCTCGACGGGGTCTACAACGACATCGCCGACACGGAGGGCTGCCGCGACGAGTGCCGTCAGGCCCGCGACCTCGGCTTCGACGGCAAGACCCTGATCCACCCGACCCAGCTGGAGCCGGCCAACGCCTCCTTCGCGCCCACCGACGAGGAGGTGCGCCGGGCCAAGCTGGTGATCGAGGCGTTCGAGCGCCCGGAATACGCCAAGCGCGGCGCGATCAAGCTCGAAGGCCGGCTCTACGAGCGCCAGCATCTCGGGGTGAACCGCCGCGCCGTGACTTGGTCCGAGGCGATCAAGGCCAAGGGGTTTTGAGATCGAGATTGGCGGAGGATGGCATGCTGACTGGCGGGTGCTTCTGCGGTGCGGTCCGCTACGAGGCCCGGGCCGAGCCGTTCCATGAGACGATCTGCCATTGCGCCGATTGCCGGCGGGTCGTCGGGGCGGCGCAGGTGGCGTGGTTCTCGGTGCCCCGGCCGGCGTTCCGGTTCGTCGCCGGGACGCCCACCGAGTTCCGATCCAGCGCTGCGGTCCTGCGCCGGTTCTGCGGCACCTGCGGGACCGCTTTGACTTACGAGGCCGAGTCAGCACCGGACGAGATCGACATCACGACCGCGAGCCTCGACGAACCGGGCCAGGTTCCACCGAAAGACCACACGTGGGTGAGCAGCAGGGTGGATTGGGACACGATCAGCGACAAGGTGCCGACATTCGCTGAATCGCGCGTCGGCTGTGGACAATCGTCCTACCCCTCTTAAACATCGCCGTGTCATGGAGAGAGGCGTTTAAGCCTAGCGTGACAGAAGGAACGCGACGGTGCCCCGCCTGCCCGTGCACGGACGTGCACACTCGAATCGTCAGTTCCGGCCGCGCGCGGTGAATCTGCGCCTGTATCTGGTGGCGGCTCTCGCGGCCTGCACCCCGGCGCGCGCCGACGACCTCAGCGTCCTGTTCGATCGCGACACCGTCTTCTCGGTCGGCGGATTCACCGGCGTTGGCCCGCGATTCCAGGGCAGCCGGGAGGCGGGGCTCTGGGGATTGCCCTACCTGTCGTTCCGCAAGGCCGACGAGCCGCGCGACTGGTGGTCTCCAGATGACGGCCTCGATGCCACGCTCCTGGGCGGTGGCCCGGTCCAGGTCGGCGCCGTTTTGGACTTCCGGGAAGGCCGCTCCCGCGCCGACGACCACCGCCTCGCCGGCCTGCCGCGCGTGCCGGCGACCGTCGGGCTCGGCCTGTTCGGGGAGGTCTGGCCGATCCCCGATACGCTCAGGGTGCGCGCGGAGGTCACACAGGGCGTCCGCGCCCATGACGGGATCGTCGCCAAGCTCGGGGCTGACCTGGTCGGCCGCTTCGGCCGGTTCACGCTCAGTGTGGGACCGCGCTTCGTCGTCGGCGATGCCGCCGCCATGCATCTCGACTTCGACGTCCCGGTCGCTGCCGCCCTCGTGAATCCCGTCCTTGCCCCCTACCGGGCTTCCGCCGGGCCGCGTGCGGCCGGGGCGACGGCAACCGTGAGCTACGATTGGTCCGAAGCGTGGCAGGGGCTCGGCTATGTCCGCTACGACCGTCTGATCGCCTCGGCCGCGAACAGCCCGATCGTCCGGCGTGTCGGCACCGCGAACGAACTCACGGTTGCAGTCGGCGCGATCTATTCATTCCGCATGACGCCCTGAACTCGGAATAAGACCAATCAAGCAAAGCTTGCTCCGGCACGAAGATCACGCGTTCGTGAGGACTGTTGCGATTCAGGCACACTCTGGCAAAGTTTACGTTTTACGCTCCAGCGACAGGATTGTTTCTGAAGTTTTGCGCTTATCACTCTCCCGATCGAGCGGAGAGGACCGTTGGCACGCATTCTTCTGACGGGCGCGACCGGACTGATCGGCGGCGCTGTGCTTCATCAGGCGCTCAGCCGCGACGATGACGCGAGCTGGGTTTGCCTCGTGCGGTGCACGAGCGTTGAGCAGGGGCGCCAGCGCGTCGCTGCGCGCCTGGAGCGTTTCACCGACGCGTTCACGGCCCAGCGCCTGGCGCGCAAGATCGAGATCGTGCCTGGAGATTTCACCCGCGCCGACCTCGACATGGATCCGCGGCTGGACGCCTGCACCCACGTCCTCCACCTCGCAGCCGACACCTCGTGGTGGGGCGGCGAGCGCGTGTTCCGGACCAACCATGACGGCACCCTGGCGCTCGCGCGCCGCGCCCAGGCCATGCCGGAATTGCAGCGGTTCCTGCATGTCGGCACCGCCATGATCTGCGGTGCCGACGCACCGAGCCTCGTCGAGGAAGACGCCTATCCCGCTGCCGATGCCCGACACATCGTCGGCTACACGGAATCGAAGGCGGCGACGGAGACCTCGCTCGCCGCGCAGTTCCCCGACCTGCCGATCGTCGTGGCCCGTCCGTCGATCGTCGTCGGTCACGCGGCGCTCGGCGCCGCGCCGAGTTCGAGCATCCTGTGGGTCCTGCGAGCTGCCGATGCCCTGCGCATGCTGCCCTGCAGCCTGGAGAGCTGCGTCGACATCGTTCCGGCCGACTGGGTCGCCGAGACGCTCCACGGCCTTCTGACCAAGCGCGATCTCAAGCACACCCTCTATCACCTCTCCGCGGGTACCGCCGGCCGGACGCGTTGGGCCGACGTGATCGCGGCCTTCGAGGCTGCGGACCCGAGCGACGGCATACGCGCATTCCAGCCCTTCGATCTCGACCGCGACTGCGCCCAATTGCGCAAGCGTTTCGCGACGGTTTTCGGTTTGGACGATGCGACGAAGCGGGCGATGCTGCGCGCCACCCGCGCCTATTACGCTTTCTGCGCCCTCGATCTCACCTTCGCCAACGACAGGCTGATCGAGGAGGGGTTTGAACAGGCGCCGTCGCTCGTCTCATACCTGCCGGTGTGCCTCGCGAACTCGGCCGAGATCGTGGAGCAGTTCGTCGACGACATGGAGATGTTCGCGCCGAGTTCAGGAGCGGATGCCTCGCATCCGGACCGCCCCCTGGCGGCGATCGCGTGACCCCGGTCGCGGCCTGCGCCGCGCTAAACGCGGCCAGCATCTGGGCCGTTCCGGCCTGAAGGCCTGACCGGTTAGGGCGCTCGCCGCGAAGTCGAGACCGATTCGGCGCAAGCGAGCGCGTCAGATCAAGGACCTCGAGCCGGCTCGTCGCGACCGGACCATCGACCAAGGTTGCGGACATCTGCCATCCTGACGGTCGGCGGCGCCTGCACGGGCTCGTGACGAGCGGACGCTGCGCGGCACGGCCGGACGCAGGCTTTGCCGACGCCAACGAGGCTGAACCCGGGTGCCGCGCGCCCGGCACCTCCAGGGAAGCCCCCGCCTCGAAGCCGGCCCGCCCGATCCGCGCAGCGGGACACGGCCACGATTGCCAGTATTCGCACCACTATTCACGTGCGTCTCGACGGATTGAGCCGGGGATGCAAAAATATTCGTCCGACCGAATCGGCAGCATTCCACTTCGCGTGTCCCTGGCGCGAGGCTGCACTTGAAGGGACGCCAGAATGAGCAGCGCGAATCCAGAGATGCCGGCCCCGGCCCCGGTGAAAGGCGGCCTCGTGGCCTACCTGACCGTGGACGGCGCCCTGAGGGCAGCCGATTTCTACGTCCGCGCCTTCGGAGCCGAGATCGTCACCGCCATGCCGGCCGACGATCAGGGCCGGACCATGCACGTGCATCTCCACCTGAACGGCTCGTCGTTGATGCTGAGCGACGCCTTTCCGGAGCACGGCCACGCGCTGCAGGCGCCCCAGGGATTCAACCTGATGCTGATGGTCGACGGGATCGACGCGCGCTACGCCGAGGCCGTGGCAGCGGGTGCGACCGCCTTGATGCCGCCGGCCGACATGTTCTGGGGCGACCGCTACGGCCGGCTGCGCGATCCGTTCGGGATCGTCTGGGCGATGAACCAGGGCAAGCGCTGACCGCCGTAGAGCCCTCCGCAGCCCCGAAGACCGAGCTCGACCATGACCGATCCGAACGGGCGTGAAGTCGTCCTCACCCGCAGCATCGCCGCATCCCCGGCCGCCCTCTACCGGGCCTGGACCGAACCGGATCTCCTGAAGCGCTGGTTCGCGCCGAGCCCCTTCGTCGTCTCGGAGGTCGAGACCGAGCTTCGCCCCGGGGGCGCCACCCGAATCGTCATGCGGGGGCCCGACGGCACCGAATTCCCGAGCGCCGGGATCTATCTCGAGCTGGTCGAGAACGCCCGCATCGTCTTCACGGACGCGTATGTGCGGGCCTGGGAGCCCTCGGCGAAGCCGTTCTTTACCGGCATCATCACGTTCGAGCCAGAGGGCGGGGGCACCCGCTACACCGCGCGCGCCCTGCACTGGTCGGCCGAGGATTGCGCGGCCCACAAGGCTATGGGTTTTCACGAAGGCTGGGGCCGCTGCGCCGATCAACTCGCCGCGCTCGCCGCCGGCCTGTAGGCCGCGCGACGGATCCGATCCCGTCCGGGCGGAGGTTCAGCATGTCGAAGGTCGGCACCTGCCTGTGGTTCGCGCACGACGCGGAGGCGGCCGCGCGGTTCTACGTGTCGCTCGTGCCCGGCTCCAGCCTCGGCCCGATCCTGCGGGCCCCCGGCCCCTGGCCCGGAGGCGAGCCCGGTGCGGCGATCCTGGTGGCGTTCACGCTCGGCGGCCAGAGCTTCCAGGGCCTGAACGGCGGCGCCCCCGCGGAATACGGCACCGCCGCGTCGATCGCCGTGTCCTGCGCGGATCAGGCCGACGTCGACCGCCTCTGGCACGCGCTCACCGCCGAGGGCGGGGCGGAGATCATGTGCGGCTGGCTGCGCGACCGCTGGGGCGTACCCTGGCAGATCGTTCCGGAGGCCCTGCCGCGCCTGCTCGCCGACCCCGATCCCGCCGTGGCGGCCCGGGTGTTCGCAGCGATGCAGACCATGGTGAAGCTCGACGTCGCGGCCCTGGAAGAGGCCGCCGCCTCGACCTGACCCGGGCGCGTCCGGAGAAGGCCGCTACGCGGTGGCGTCGTAGCGCGTGCGCTGCGTGCGCGCATCGCGGGCGGTCACGGTGACGTGGCCGGCCTCCTCCAGCGCCGCCAGGGCGCGCAGCACCAGGGCGTGCTCCACCCCGAAGCTGCGGGCGAAGGCGCGGCTGTCGCCGGGCAGACCGAGATCGAGGGCCGCGAGCAGCCCCGCTTCCAGCGGGTCCATCCCGGGATGGGCCGCCGTGGTGCGGTCGAGGGCGGCGACGAACGCCGCCTCGTCGAGATCGCAACTCACGCGGCTCAGGCCGCCGCCCGGGCTTCCAGGGTCACGAGCACCGACTTCGAGGTCGGCGTGTCGCTCCTCTCACCGAAGGTCGAGAGCGGCACGAGCACGTTCAGCTCCGGGTAGTAGCCGGCCACCGCGCCCCGGGGCATGTCGAACGGCACCAGCCGGAAATCCGCCGCCCGCCGGGTGACGCCGTCGGCGTGGAGCCCGACGATGTCGACGCGCTCGCCGAGCCGGTCGCGGATCTCGGCGAGGTCGTCCGGATGGGCGAACAGCACCTTCCGCTCGCCGTAGACGCCGCGGTAGCGATCATCGAGGCCGTAGATCGTGGTGTTGTACTGGTCGTGGCTGCGGAAGGTCTGCAGCACGTAGGTGTTCTGCGATTTCTTCGCGACCTGATGCTCGGTCTCGGCCGGCAGGGCGTCGGCGGAGAAGTTGGCCCGGCCGGTGGCGGTCTGGAACACCCGCTCGGCGGCGAGGTTGCGCAGCATGAAGCCGCGCGGCTTGCGGACCCGGGTGTTGTACTCGGAAAAGCCCGGGATCGTCGCGGCGATGGCCTCGCGGATCCGGTCGTAATCGGCAGACAGCCCCGCCCAATCGATCGCGGCCGAGCCCACCGTCGCTTCAGCGATGCCGGCGATGATCGCGATCTCGGAGCGCAGCTCCTTCGAGGCCGGCTTGTTGATGCCCCCCGAGCCGTGGACCATGCTCATCGAATCCTCGACGGTCACGATCTGGGTCTTGCCCGCGGCGTTCCGGTCGATCTCGGTGCGCCCCATGCAGGGCAGCAGGTATCCGATGGCGCCGGGCACCAAGTGGGCGTGGTTGAGCTTGGTCGCGATGTGGACGGTGAGGCGGCAGGAGGCGAGCGCCTGCGCCACCACCGGCGTATCCGGGGTCGCGCGCAAGAAGTTGCCGCCGAGACCGATGAACGCCTTGGACGTGCCGTCGCGCATCGCCCGGATCGCCGCCAGGACGTTGTGCCCGTGCTTGCGCGGCATGGCGATGCCGAAATGCCGCTCCAGCGACTCGAGGAAGGCCACGGACGGCCGCTCGTTGATGCCGACCGTGCGGTCGCCCTGCACGTTGGAATGGCCGCGCACCGGGCACAGGCCGGCGCCCGGCCGGCCGATATGGCCGCGCAGGAACAGCAGGTTGGCGATCTCCCGCACGGTCGCCACCGAGTGGCGGTGCTGGGTCACGCCCATGGCCCAGGTGGCGATCACCCGCTGCGCGCCGAGATAGACATCCGCCATGGATGCGATGTCGTCGTAGGCCAGACCCGACTGGTCGAGGATCGCATCCCAGGTCGTGGCCTCCACGGCGGCCCGGTAGGCGTCGAGGCCGGCGGTGTGGTGCTCCAGGAAGGCCCGGTCCAGAAGCGACGGCCGGCCCGCGGCGCGTGCTTCGGCATCGCGGGCGAACACGATCTTGGCGATGCCCCGGAATGCCGCCATGTCGCCGCCGGACCGCGGCTGGAAGTAGTGGCTGGCGATGGCGCCGCTGGCGCCGCGCAGCATCTCCACGGTGTTCTGCGGGTCGGCGAAGCGCTCCAGCCCGCGCTCGCGCACGGGGTTCAGCACCACGACCTTGGCGCCGCGCTCGGCCGCCCGGCGCAGGTCGCCGAGCATGCGCGGATGGTTGGTCCCGGGATTCTGGCCGACGCAGAAGATCGCGTCCGCCTTCTCGAAATCCTCCAGCAGGACCGTGCCCTTGCCGATGCCGATGGCGTCGATCAGGGCGACGCCGCTGGCCTCGTGGCACATGTTCGAGCAGTCGGGAAAATTGTTGGTCCCGTAGGCGCGGGCGAACAGCTGGTAGAGATAGGCGGCCTCGTTCGAGGCGCGGCCCGAGGTGTAGAACTCGGTTTGGTCGGGATGGTCGAGGCCGCGCAGCGTCGCGCCGATCTCCGCGAAGGCCTCGTCCCAGCTCACCGGCAGGTACCGGTCGCTCGCCGAATCGTAGCGCATCGGGTGGGTGAGGCGGCCCTCGCCCTCCAGGGCGTAGTCGCTCCAGGTGCGCAGCTCGGTTAGCGTATGGCGCGCGAAGAAGGACGGCGGCGTGCGCTTGTCGGTGGCCTCCCAGGAGACCGCCTTCACGCCGTTCTCGCAGAACTCGAAGGACGAGCCGTGCTCCGGGTCGCCCCAGGCGCAGCCCGGGCAATCGAACCCGTCCGGCTGATTCGCTTTCAGCAGCGCGCGCGCGCCCGACAGCGGCGCGCGCGAGCCGAGCAGGTGCTTGCCGCAACTCTTCAGAGCACCCCAACCGCCGGCGGCGGATGAGCGCTTCGGAGCCCCGTCAGGCTGGGCCATGGCGTGTCCTGGATGTTGTCTGAAAGCGAGCCGGGCTCGCCAATTCGCAACCGCGAGATAAGCGGCTCGGGACACCCGTCACAATGGCATGCGCGCGCAGGCCTCTCATGCGCGAGACACAGGCTAAGTCACCGTTCGGCAAAGCCTTTCTAAACTGGATGCCCTGTGGGTCGACCGACGACCTGACGGAGGGTGGTAGAGCCAGGAAACCGCGGGGGTGCGGTCTCTAATGGGATGGTGCACGAGCAACCACCCGCTCGTCGGATCGACCAAACGATCATGCGTTGGAACGCAGCCAGTTCTCGATCCGCAAGCCCTTCACGCGCGCGAACTCGGCGATGTTGTCGGTAACCAGGATCGCGCCGAGGGACAGGGCGTGGGCGGCGATCAGCATGTCGTTGGCGCCGATCACCCGTCCCTCGCGCTCAAGAGCCGTCCGAAGCGTCGCGTAGCCGTGGGAGGCGGCGGGCGCGTACGGCAAAATCTCGATATTGCGCAACGCCCGCTCCACCTTTTCGAGCAATACCTCGGACCCCTTCTTTTCGGCGCCATAGCGCAACTCGCTGGCCACGATGGCGCTGGTGCAGATGTTCGCCTCGCCCACACCGACGATCCTGTTCAGGACGACGCTCCCACCGCCCTGTCGAACGATCTCCGAGATGATGTTCGTGTCGAGGAGGAATCGGTCGCTCATGGATCGACCGGCTCGGCCGGGAGGTCCGGGACAGCGTCCATCCAATGCTCCTGCGACAATGGAGGCTCGTCCCTGAACGCCGCCAGCAGGCCGGTCTCGGCCAGCGGCGAGATTTCGAGGTGGCCATTCGGCAATCTTCGAATGCGTACGCTCGAGCCGGGAAGCTCGAATTCGCGCGGTATGCGCAACGCCTGACTGCGACCGTTTCGGAACAGGCTCGCGGTTTTCACATCCATCGCCACCTCCCTGGCCTATGCCATGAGCATATGCCAACCCGAAAAGGGCGTCGAGGATCGAAGGTGGCCGACTGCCCGGGAGGCGGACGTGATCGACGCCCGTCCGACCCGGCCCGCGTCATCCCGAGGCACCCGCGTCAGCGGGCCTCGAAGGAGCCCTTAACGCCGGCCGCGCGATCCCTGGAGGCTTCCTTCGAGGGCGACGATGCACGTCGCCACCTCGGGATGAGGGGGTGGGTGGGAATAACCCGGGCGAGCGATCCTCACGCCGCGCGAGCCAGTTCCTCCGCGCCGCGGCCGACGACCCGATGGAGGGAGGAAACGCCCTCCGCCGCCATTCGCCTCAGCAGGCCGGCCTTGATGCGATCCACCAGCCCCGGCCCGTCATAGACCAGTGCCGAGTAGAGCTGGATCAGGCTCGCCCCGGCCTCGATCTTGGTCCAGGCGGCCTCGGCGGAGTCGATCCCGCCGACGCCGACGAGCGGCAGCCTGTCGCCCAACCGCAGCCGGGTGTGCGCCAGCATCCGGGTCGCCGGCCCGAACAGGGGTTTTCCGGAGAGGCCGCCGGTCTCGCGGGCGAGGCTCTTGTCCCGGAGGCTCTCGGGCCGCGCCACTGTGGTGTTCGAGACCACCAGCGCCTGGACCCCGCGCTTCAGTGCCGTGGCGCAGATCGCGTCGAGGGCGTCCAGCGCTATATCGGGGGCGATCTTCAGGAGCACCGCCGCGCGGGCGCCGGCCGCGTCGCGGGCCTCGACCGTGCGGGCGAGCAGGTCGTCCAGAAAGGCCTCGCCCTGGAGGTCGCGCAGGCCCGGGGTGTTGGGCGAGGAGACGTTGACGGTCACGAAATCGACGAGCAGGGCGAGGGTCCTGGTGCAGGCGACATAATCCGCCAGCCGGTCGGTGGACTCCTTGTTGGCCCCGATATTGACCCCGACGATGCCGGGCCGCCCGGCCCGGGCCTTGAGCCGTCCAGCGACCACCGCCAGCCCCTCGCTGTTGAGGCCGTAGCGGTTGATCACCGCCCGGTCGGCGGGGAGGCGGAATGCCCGCGGCTGCGGGTTGCCGGGCTGGGGCCGCGGCACCACCCCGCCGACCTCCACGAATCCGAAGCCGAGGCCGAGCATCGCGTCCGGCACCCGGGCGCCCTTGTCGAAGCCGGCGGCCAGCCCGACCGGATTGGGGAACCGGCGCCCGAGCAGGTCGACCGCCAGACGCGGGTCGTCGGTCTCGGGCTTGCCCGGCGGCAGCAGCGCGAGGGCGCGCAGGGTCAGGTCGTGGGCGCGCTCGGCATCGAGCCGGTGCAGCAGCGGGCGGACCAGCGGGAAGGCGGCGGCGATCATGCGCGCGGGATTCCAGCCGGCAGGACATGCTGCCCATCCTGTCCCAGGGGCAGTTCCACCACCGACACAACCGCCGCGAGCGGCAGATCGCCATAGAGATGGGGGAACAGGGCACCGCCGCGCGAGGGCTCGTAGCGTAAGGCGGCGCCGAGCCGTTCGGCCTCGACGGCGATCAGCAGCAGGTCGTCCTGGCCGGCGAAGTGACGGGACGCCGTCTCGGCGGTCTGCTCGGCCGTGGAGAAGTGGATGAAGCCATCCGCCTGATCGACGGGGGCACCGGTGAATCGGCCGGCCGCCTCGGCCTCGCGCCAGAGGGCACGCGGACAGATCTTGTAGATGAGCGGCATCGGCATTCCCCGGGGATTGGCGCGTCGATAGAGGTGGTCCCGCCCGCCGGCAACACCCAGAAACCAGATCGATTCCAAGGGCGATTGCATTCTGCAGGTTGTAGTTCTACTTTCCTACGACTAGGCTGGCCGTCACAGAACGGTGCCCGAAACCGGAGACACGGTTCGGAGCACGACCGGCTTCAATATTCCGCGCATCTCCGGCGGGTGCTTCATGCACGCACCGGAGAGACTGCCTCCACGCCTCCGAGGCAGCCGGGTGCCGGCTGGCGAGACGGGGGTGCTGGCCCGCTCACGTTGAGCCTTCGAGCCCGACATGCTGTCTCACGAGCAGATCTGGAACGCCATCGACCGCTTGGCGGAGCGCCACGGCTATTCCGCCTCCGGGCTCGCCCGGCGCGCGGGTCTCGACGCGACGAGCTTCAACCGGTCGAAGCGCATCGGCGCCGACGGACGCAAGCGCTGGCCGTCTACCGAATCGGTCTCGAAGGTCCTGGCGGCCACCGGCGCCAGCCTGGACGAGTTTCTGCGGCTGATCGAGGCCCGGGAGATCCCCGCCCGAACCATGGTCCCGCTGATCGGGCTGACCCAGGCCGGCGCCGGGCGGCTGTTCACCGACGAAGGCATGCCCACCGGCGGCGCCGGCTGGGAGGAGATCGAGTTCCCCGATCTCGGCGAAGAACGCGCCTTCGCGCTGGAGATCCAGGGCGATTCCATGCAGCCGCTGTTCCGCGACGGCGACGTGCTGATCGTGTCGCCCACCGCCAGCGTGCGCAAGGGCGACCGCGTCGTCGTGCGCCTCCACGGTGGCGAAGTCATCGCCAAGGAGCTGAAGCGGCGCACGGCCCGGACCGTCGAGCTGGTCTCGCTCAACCCGGAGCACGAGGACCGCGTCCTGAACGTCGGCGAGGTCGCCTGGATGGCCCGGGTGATGTGGGTCCGGCAATAGGCCGGCTCACGCTGGGACCAAACCTGCCACACTTGGCCCGGCCGCCGTTCGTCGCTATCGCGGGCGTCGTCGCGGGTTTCCCGCACCCGCTCAGCTCGGACGCAGCATGACGCAGCCCGGGACGGATCACGGCGTGGACAGCGGGGAGCCACTCACGGGGCCAATCCGTGCATTCCTTGATGCGCTGCCGACGCCGAGTTTCGTCGTCGATGCGCGGGGTCGTATCCGGCACGCCAACCCGGCCTTCGAGCGGCTGACCGGCCATCCGGCCCGGGCGCTGGCTGAGCGCGGTCTCGACCCGATCCTGGCCACCCGCGGGTCGGCGCCCGATCTTTCGGCCGATGCGCCGCAGGAATTCCTGGCTTTGCGGTCGGACGGGGCCAGCTTCTGGGCGAGCCTCACGGCGGGGCCCTTGCCGGAGAGCGACGAACGGATCTGCCAGATGCTGGACGTCACGGCGCGGCACGAGGCCGAAGGCGCGCTGGCGCTGTCGCGGCAGCGCGAGGCCCTGGGGCTGCTGACCAACAGCGTGGCCCACGAGTTCAACAATTTCCTGCAGATCCTGATCGGCTACATCGACGGGCTGAAGCGCCGGCTCGGCGACCGGCCGGAGCCGTTCATCCAGCGGGCGCTGATCCGTTCGGCCGATGCCACCGAGCGGGCCGCGATCCTGACCCGCCAGCTGCTGGCCTATTCCCGGCGGATCGCCCCGGACGTGCGCCCGGTGGACCTCGACGCCATCGTGGCGGATCTCGCCGCCCGCCTGGCGCCGGATTTCCCGGCCGGGATCCGCCTGGCGGTGAACCCGACACCCGGGCTGCCCCGGGCTATCAGCAACCCGACCCAGATCGAGTTCGCCCTGCGGCATCTGGTCGCCAATGCCTGCGAGGCGATGCCGGCGGGCGGCACGCTGACCCTCTCGACCTTCCGGGTCGATCCGAACGACCGCGCCCTGTACCAGGCAGGGACGGGCACGGTCGGGATCACCGTCAGCGATACCGGGCAGGGCATGTCGCCCGAGATGCTTGCCCGGGCACTGGCCCCGTTCCAGACCAGCCGCGAGGCCGGCCGCGGCGCCGGGCTGGCGATCGTCCACGGGCTGATGAAGCGCCAGAACGGCACGATCACGGTGGACAGCCGGGCCGGGGAAGGGACCGAGGTTCGCCTGGCGTTCCCGGCCGCACCGGACCGAACCCTTCACTGAGCCGATCCGCGATAACCGTCATCACGACATCGCGAGGCGCGGACTAAAACCCGCGCTGAGCCGTCACCATATGATCGTCGGCGCACTCCGCCATTCGGTTCTCGTCCTCAGAGGCGCGTACATGCTCACCCAATTC
This sequence comes from Methylobacterium sp. J-048, assembly GCF_022829515.1. Taxonomy (GTDB): domain Bacteria; phylum Pseudomonadota; class Alphaproteobacteria; order Rhizobiales; family Beijerinckiaceae; genus Methylobacterium. The sequence goes on along the minus strand of NZ_JAKSYL010000082.1, from coordinate 9,314 downwards.
TCGCGTCGTCGTCGCACGGCCGCCGTCCTGGCGCTGGCCGCTGCCCTGACCGTCGCGGCCCCCATCGCCGAGGCCCGTCCGGGCGGCGGCGGATCCTTCGGTTCGCGCGGCTCGCGGACCTACACGGCACCCTCGGCCACGCCGACCGCCCCCGGCGGCGGCATGACCATGCAGCGGTCCCAGACCGCGCCGTCCCCCGGCATGTCCAATCCCGGCATGCAGGCGCCGGCCGCGCCTGGTCGCCGTTTCGGCGGCGGGTTCTTCGCGGGCCTGCTCGGCGCCGGCTTGCTCGGCGCGCTGCTCGGCGGCGGCTTCTTCGGCGGCCTCGGCGGTCTGGCCTCGATGATCGGCCTGCTGTTCCAGGTCGGCCTCGTGGTGGTGGTCGTCATGCTGGCGCTGCGGTTCTTCCGCCGCCGCAGCGAGCCGGCCGGCGCCGGCGCGCCCTATGCCCGCTCGACGCTGGACGGCGGACCGAACCCGGGCGGCCCGGCCCCGGCGGCCGGCGGCTCGTTCGGTGGCGCGCGCCCCGTGCAGACCCGCAATGTCCAGATCGGCCCGGCCGATTACCAGGCGTTCGAGCGCCTGCTCGGCGACATCCAGGACGCCTATTCCCGCGAGGATCGAGTGACCCTGGGCAACCTGACGACGCCCGAGATGGCCGGCTACTTCGACGAGGAGCTGCGCAACAACGCCGCCCAGGGCGTGGTCAACAAGATCACCGACGTGAAGCTGCTGCAGGGCGACCTCGCGGAAGCCTGGGGCGAGGATCGCACCGACTACGCCACCGTGGCGATGCGCTACGCCCTCAAGGACGTCATGGTCGACCGCGCCAGCGGCCGGGTCGTGAAGACCGAGCCCGCCCCGGAGGCGACGGAGCTCTGGACCTTCCAGCGCCAGCCCGGCCGCGGCTGGGTGCTCTCGGCAATCCAGCAGACCCGTTGATGTTGGGACTTTGCGTCCCGGCCGTTCAGGCCGGGACGCACCATTCAAGCCGGCGCCGTTTCCGCGGCGCCGGCTTTTTTGTGCGCGTCCCACAGGTTGGCCAGGGTGACGAACCCGGCCACCGGCACCTCCTCGGCCCGGGCCGTCTCCGGGATCCCGGCCGCCGCCAGCAGCGCGCCGGGCTCGGGGGTCAGCGCCTTGAGGCTCTGGCGCAGCATCTTGCGGCGCTGGCCGAACGCCGCCCGGGTCACGGCTTCTAGGGCGCCGGCCCGGCAGGGCAGGGGCCGCGCCCGGGGCACCAGCCGCACCACGCTGGACGTAACCTTGGGCGGCGGCACGAAGGCCGAGGGGCTCACGTCGAACAGGATGTCGGCTTCAGTGCGCCAGCCGCACAGCACGCCGAGCCGGCCATAATCGGCCCGGGTCTCCGGCCCGGCGACGATACGCTCGGCGACCTCGCGCTGGAACATCAGCACCGCCTGGTCCCACCAGGGCGGCCAGGCCTCGCCGTCGAGCCATCCGGTGAGGAGCGCGGTGCCGACATTGTAGGGCAGGTTCGCGACGATCCGGACCGGGCCGGTTCCGATCAGCGGCCGTGGATCGAACGCCAGCGCGTCGGCATCGACCACCTCCAGCCGGCCGGGATAATGCGCGGCGATTTCGGCGAGCGCAGGCAAGGCCCGGGGATCGCGCTCGATCGCCACGACCCGGGCCGCACCCTCGGCGAGCAGCGCCCGGGTGAGCCCCCCGGGACCCGGGCCGACCTCGACGACCGTCACGCCTTCGAGCGGCCCCGCCGCGCGGGCAATCCGGCCGGTCAGGTTGAGATCGTACAAAAAGTTCTGGCCGAGCGCCTTCTTGGGCTCCAGTCCATGCCGGGCGACGACGTCGCGCAGCGGTGGCAGGCCGTCTCCATCGCTCACAGCTCGTCCTCGGCGTCGAAATGCTGCGCGCCCGACGCGCGCGGCCGCCCGGCATAGATGCTGAACGGGATGATGTCGGCGCCGGCAGGCCCCAAGCCATTGCGGGCCGCCTCGGTGTCGGCGAGCCGCCGGGCCAGCCGCAGGGCGGCGATCAGGCTGTCGGGCCTGGCGATCCCAGTGCCGGCGATGTCGAAGGCGGTGCCGTGGTCGGGCGAGGTCCGCACGAACGGCAGCCCGAGGGTGACGTTGACGCCGTCGTCGAACGCGATCGTCTTGATCGGGATCAGCGCCTGGTCGTGGGTCGGCGCCAGGGCGACGTCGTAGGTCGCCCTGGCGCGGGCGTGAAACAGGGTGTCGGCCGGCAGGGGGCCGCGGATGTCGATGCCGGCGGCCCGCAGCCGCGCCACCGCGGGGGCGAGCACGTCGCGATCCTCGTGGCCGATCGTCCCGGCTTCGCCGGCATGCGGGTTGAGCCCGGCCAGCACGAGGCGCGGCTCGGGCAGACCGAACCGGTCGCGCAGGTCCCGGGCGACGATCCGGGCGGTGTCTTCCACCAGTTCCTGGGTGAGCAGGCCCGGCACGTCCTTCAGCGGCACGTGGATCGTCACCGGCACGACGGCGAGGTCTTCGCTCCAGATCATCATGACCGGGCGCGGCGGCGTGCGGCCGGGCGCGACCGAGAGGGCGGCCAGGAACTCGGTGTGGCCGGGATGGGCGAAGCCCGCCCGGGTCAGCACGAACTTGGCGATCGGGTTGGTGACCACCGCGCCGGCGCGGCCGACCTTCACGAAGGCCACGGCAGCTTGGATCGACTCGATCACCGCGCCGGCATTGATGGAATCCGGTACGCCGGGCTCGGCCTCGACCCGAGCCCCGCTCGGCAGCGGCACCACCGGCAGCGCCTGGGGAAACACCTCGGCGGCCGTCTCGGGATCGACCTCGGCCACCGGCACCAGCCGGTTCAGGCGGTTGGCCAGGCGTTCGATGAAGGCCGGATCGGCCACGAGGAAGAACGGCGGCAGCGGATTTGCTCCGCCCCGCGCGAGCCAGGCGCTGAGCGCCAGCTCCGGGCCGATCCCGGCCGGGTCTCCGAGGGTAAGGGCGAGCGGCAGCATCGTGGGTCTATAGCGCCGGCGAGGCGGGGGCGCATCTTTTTGGCGCGGGTGATGGCGCCTCACGCTAGGCCGGCGAGGTTTGCGGTCCAGGCGCCTTTCCCTCCCCCGCACAGGGAGGAGGGAGGGCGCACGTCAAGTCAGGGCCGGCTCGCTAAAAGATCCCACAAAACTAACGCACGGTGGCGATGCCGTCCGCGGTGGTGGCAGTGCCGACGTTCTGGCGGAGATCCGCCTCGCCCAGAGTCTTCAGCTCGACGCGCAGCAGCACGGTCTGGTTGCGCTCGCGCACGCCGGTCGCGGTGGCGATCGGCGAGTTGATGTAGTTGAGCGAGATGGTCGTACACTCGTCCTGATAGCCGCCGCCGAAGCTCGCGCCCGAGAGGTAGAAGCGGCCCGGGTTCTCGTAGATCGGGACCGTGCCGATCGGGTTGGACAGGTAGGACGACAGGGCGTCCGTGTAGGTGTTACGCACGTCGAGATAGTGCGTGAGGTCCACCAGCAGCGAGCCCGAGATGAACCAGTTCGGCGTGATGTTGTAGGTGGCGGTGGCGGTCACGCCCTCGCGGTAGTGGCTGTAGCCGAGCAGCGGCTGCGCCTCGTAGTACGAGTAGAAGGCCGAGACCGTGAGCGGCAGGAACGGCGCGAACCGCGCCGTCACACCGGTCTCCAGCCGGGCCACATGGAAATCCGCCTGGTTGAACCGGGCCCGGGTGATGAAGGTGATGTTCTGGTTCGGCGAGACCTGGAACCGCCCGACGAAGTCGGAGCGCTGCGTTTCCAGCCCTGAATCGAGCCCGACATTGGCGATGTCGCCCCGACGGAACGAGTTCACGCCGGCGAGCTGGATGGATTCGCCGAACAGCACGTTGGCGTACCAGCCCGAGGGCGTGACCACGGAATACTGGCCGCCGAGATTGGTGCGGACGCCGCCCTCGACCCGGTCGTAGCCGGAGAACTTGTCCCACTCGAACAGCGAGGTGTCGTCGAACACCAGGCTCTGGGCGTCCTCGTTCGGCAGGCGGCCGATCCGCGTCTCGGACGGGCGCGCGATGATCTGGCCGATCGGCTCCAGGGTGTGGACGCCGAGCGCGCCGAAATTCGCCACGAACGGATAGCGGTAATCGATCCCGATCGCCGGCATCACCCGGCCGGCGAAGCCGTCGTCGATCTTGGCGACCTGCGGGGCGAGGTCGTTCTGGTAGCCGGAGAAGCTCGGGTTGGTGAAGAACGCGTCGGTGCGCAGATACGCGAACGGCGTGAACTTCTGGCCCCACTCGTCGATGAAGCTGCGCCGCCAGGACAGCTCGGCCGAGGCGCGCGTGTTGGTGCCGGCGAGCCCCTGGATCGAGCAGAGGCCGCGCTGGAACACCGTGCAGGTCTGGTAGAGCGGGAAGCTCACGCCGTTCACGCTCGGCGAGAACAGGTAGCTGGATGTGCGGGGCAGGCCCTGAAACTGCGTGGTCTCGCGGGTCAGGCTGGTGATGTTGGCCTGGAACCGAACCTCGCCGCCGATCTCGGACGGGCCGTTGACGCGCTTGTCGTAGTCGATGACCGGGGCGACGATCGGCTGCTGCTTCTGCCAGTCGAAGCTCGACAGGCCCTTGAAGTAGTAGCCCCGCGCCTCGAACCACGAGCGGTCGCCCTGGCCGACGAGATAGGCCGTCGAGGTCGCCTCGCGGAAATAATCCGTGGTGATGTTCTGGTTGCGGATCCGGTAATTGTCGAGGAACCACTTGTCGGTGACGCCGACGAGGTCCCAGCCGGTCCGCCAGCGGTCGTTGATGTAGAACCGCCCCTGCGACTCCACCGAGCCGCGGAAATCGCGCTCGCCGGCGCCGAGCGGGCTCGGCAGGAAGGCCGAGGGCGTCGTCTGCGAGATGCCCGAGACGCGGATGTTGTAGAAGCCGTTGTCGATCCGCTGGCGGAACTCGGCCTGGCCGAGCACGCCCTGGCGGCTCAGCAGGGTCGGGGTGATGGTCAGGTCGTAGTTCGGCGCGAGGTCGACGAAATACGGCAGCGACACGCCCCGGCCCAGGGCCGTGGTCGAGATGAAGCGCGGCGTCAGGAAGCCGGTCTTGCGCTTCACCGTCGGATCCGGCGCCTCGAAATACGGCAGGTACGCGACCGGGATCCCGGCGATCTCCAGGGTGGAATCGTCGAAGTAGATCGTGTGGGTCTCGTTGTCGTGGACGATCTTGGTGGCGCGGATCTGCCAGAGCGGCGGCGTCTCGGGATGGTCCTTGCACGGCTCGCAGGCGGTGTAGCTGCCGGCCTCGAAGCTGGTCTGCTCGCCACTCAGGCGCTCGGCCCGCGGCGCGGAGAAGCGCGTGCGCACCGTCTCCGTGCGCCGCTGCACGGTCTGCTGCCCCCGGAACGCGTCGATGAAGCCGGTCTTGAAATCGTCGGTGAGCTCCATGCGCTCGCCGGTCACGACGCCGCCATCGGCCTCGGTGAGCCGGACATTGCCCTGAGCGAAGACCCGGCCGGTTGCGCGGTCGTAGCGCACGTCGTCGGCCTGAAGGGTCCGGGGTCCGTAATGCAGCTCGGCGTTGCCCCGGGCCGTCACGGTGTTGTGGTCGTTGTCGTAGATCAGCTCGTTGGCCTCGACCAACAGCTTGTCGCCCGGCTTGCCGAGCTTCGGAGCCGGGACCCCCTGGGCATGCGCCGAGACGCCCCCGGCCAGCGGCGCGGCGAGCGCCAGCGCAGCCAGGAAGGCCGTCTTCCGCAGGATGTGGGCGACCTTACGCAACGCGCGACCCAACCCCTGTGACGTGATCCGCCACCAACCTCACACACCCGTCTCCCGTCCCGCGATGGCTTGCGGGCGTCAGCCGTCTTCCTGGTACAGAAGCGTAAGCGTACCGAGAAGACTGCCTACCACGGCCGGGAACCAGGCCGCCACCGGTGCGGCGACGAGTCCGGACGCACCGAGCCCCTCCATGACCTGTCGGACCACGTAGAGGGCGAAGCCCGCCGCCACACCGCCGAGGACGAGTTTACCGACCCCACCAAAGCGGAAGAACCGTAAGGAAACGGTTGCGGCGACGATCACCATCGCCAGGAACAGGACCGGTCTCGCCCACAGGACATCGTACTGAAGACGGTATCGGGTGGCGTCGAGACCGGCCCGTTCGGTCCGCGCGATGGTTGTGGGAAGTTGCCAGAAAGGCACAGATTCCGGGGGGGTGAAACGCTGCCGGACCTGCCCCGGGTCGAGGTTCGAGGCGATCAGGTAGCTGTCGAACGACTCAGGCGGCGCGTCCGGGGTGAGCAGGCGCACGTCCGACAGCTCCCAATAGCCATCGTGGAGCGTCGCCCGGGCCGCGACGATCTGCTCGGAAAACTTGCCGGCCGCATCGAAGGTGAAGACCGAGACGCCGGCCAGCGTGGTCGTGCCCTCGATGGCGGTCTCGGCCCGGATGATCGCCTCGCCGTCGAGGCCGCGCTGGCGGATCCACAGGTCCTTGCCGGAGGCCGCCTTGGTCGATTTCGCGAAGATTTTCGCCTCGATCTCGGTGGAGCGCTGCTTCAGCAGGGCCGAGACCGGGTTGTAGATGCCGACCGCCACCGCCCCCAGCGCCAGGGCGACGAAGAAGCCGGGCTGCAGGAACTGCCACGCGGAGATCCCGGCCGCCCGGGCAACCACCAGTTCCAGCTTGCGCGAGAGCTGGAGCAGGGCGGCCATCGAGCCGAACAGGACCGCGAAGGGCAGCACGCCCTCGGCCACCGCCGGGGTGCGATAGAGCGAGAGCAGCGCCATCAGCCCGGTGGAGGCGCCCTCGGCCTCGCCGGCGCGGCGCAGCAGTTCGACGAAGTCGAGGGTGTAGACCAGCGCGAACACGGTGACGAAGACGCCGAGCACCGTGCGGGCGAACCGGGCGGCGAAGTAGCGCCCGAGGGTCGGACCGATCAGCATCCGCAGCTCAGCGTGCCGGGGCGAGGCGCGGAGCGCGGAACAGGGCGCGCAGGGCGCCCCCCAGCGCGGCGTTGAAGGCGCGCACCCGCGGGCCGAAGAAGATCAGCCAGCACGAGAGCGCGATCGCCAGGAGCGGGACGCCGTAGATCGCCGCCACCGCCCCGGCGCTGCGCGTGGCGGCGCTCACCGCGGCGAAGCCGGCGATGCGCAGCCCGACCACGGCCAGGACCGCTCCGGCCACCGCGAGGCCGCGACCCTGGCGGGTGGTGCGCGGGTCGCCGAGCGCCGCGAAGGCGATGAACACCAGGGCCAGCGGGTAGAGGCAGGCCGAGAGCCGGTCGTGCAGCTCGGCCCGGAACCGGCCCTTCTGCAGCTTGTAGTAGCCCTCGGTCTGGTCGGGGAACAGCAGCTGCGACGTCGAGCGCTCACGCGGCTTGTAGACCGTGTCGGAATCCGGGGGCGCGAAGGCGGCCAGATCGATCGTGTAGCGCTCGAAGGTCAGGATCGAGGAGTCGCGGGAATCCTTTTGCTGCTGGTGGACGCTGCCGTTCTCCAGGATCAGGTAGCTCTGCCCGTCGATGTCGACGGCGTTGCCGCGATCGGCCAGGTAGACCTTGGTCTTCCCGGCCTCGCGCCGGTCCTGGATGAACAGGCCCTTGAGCACGCCGCCCGGTCCGCGCTCGCGGAAATGGAAGGTGATGCCGTTGTCGAGCTGGGTAAACTGCCCCTCCTTGACGACGTTCGCGATGAAGTCGCCCCGGACCCGGGTGATCACGTCGCGCAGCTCCTGGAAGCTCGCGGGCATCACCACCACCACCAGGAACCCCACGCCGAAGCTCACGAACAGCGCCAGGGTCAGGAACGGACGCAGCAGCGCGCGCGGCGGCATGCCGGCCGCTGACATCACGATCAGCTCGGAATCGCCGTTGAGCTTGTTCAGCGCGTACACGGTGCCGATGAACAGGGCGACGGGCGCGATCACCACCACCAGCGTCGGTAGCGACAGCCCGGTCACGAACAGGAAGACCAGGAGCGTCTGCCCCTTGGCGGTCACGAGATCGAGCTCGCGCAGGGCCTGCGTCAGCCAGATCGTGCCGGTGAGGCCGATCAGGCAGGCGAGGCTGGCGCCCAGCGCAATCCGAAAGATGTAGCGCTCGATCTGCCTCATCGGCCCGGCAGTCCTGCCCGTTCCCTGGCGCCCTCGACGGGCAGGGACCCGACAAAAGGGGCAATTCCAGGGCTGTCGCGCCGCGTTGCGTTTGCCGCCTCAGCGGCTACACAAGGCGGATCACGCCCTGCGGCATGGCCCGGGCGTGGGAACGGCTGCGGAACGGTGGGCAGGACGACGGGTATGGCGGACGGTATCGAGATCGGTTTCGGCCCCCTGGAGCAGAGCGGTCAGGGACCGGGGGGATCGGGCGATCTCGTCGTGTTCGTCGGCGACGACCTCGCCCTCGGATCGGCGGCGCGCACGGCGCTCGGCAGCGCGGGCGCCGACCTCGTCGCCAAGGCGGCCGCTTCCGAAAAATTCAAGGGCCGCTCGCTCAGCGCCCTGAGCCTGCCGGCGCCGGCGGGGGTCAGTGCCGACCGGCTGGTGGTGGTCGGGCTGGGCTCCGAGAAGGACCGGGCGAAGATCGACTGGCCAGCGCTCGGCGGCTTCACCGTCGGCAAAGTTTCGGGCCGCGCGGCCCGGGTGGTGCTCGACTGGCCGGGAGCCACGGTCGGCGCCGCGCAGGCCGGCGAGTTCGCCCTCGGGGCGCGCCTGCGCACCTACGCGTTCGACCGCTACAAGACCAAGAAGAAGCCCGACGCCGAGGACAAGACCGGCACCACGCTCACCCTGCTGCTCGCCGAGCACGGCACGTCCTCCCGCGAGGGCGAGGGCGCCCGGACCCTGTCCGAGGGCGTGATCCTGGCCCGCGACCTCGTGAACGAGCCGCCGAACGTGCTCTTCCCGGAAGAGTTCGCCCGCCGCGCCTCGGAGCTGTCGAAGCTCGGCGTCGAGATCGAGGTGCTGGAGCCGGCGCGGATGCGCGAGCTCGGCATGGGCGCGCTGCTCGCGGTGGCGCAGGGCTCCGTGCGCGAGCCGCGGGTCGTGATCATGCGCTGGAACGGCGGCCCGGCCGGCGAGGCGCCGATCGCCTTCATAGGCAAGGGCGTGGTGTTCGATTCCGGCGGCGTCTCGATCAAGCCGGGCGGCGGCATGGAGGACATGAAGGGTGACATGGGCGGCGCGGCCGCAGTGGTCGGCGCGCTCCACGCGCTCGCCAGCCGCAAGGCCCGCTGCAACGTCGTCGGCGCCATCGGCATCGTCGAGAACATGCCGGACGGCGGCTCCTACCGCCCCTCCGACATCATCACCTCCATGTCCGGCCAGACCATCGAGGTGATCAACACCGACGCGGAAGGCCGCCTCGT
>NZ_JAKSYL010000070.1 GCF_022829515.1 Methylobacterium sp. J-048 | reverse complement strand
GACCATACCGCAGTCCTTCAGCCCATCCAACTCATCCACCAAGACAATGCCGGTAACGAAGCGTTGGCCCCGCGGCATCAAGAGCGTGGCAGAGGTCTCCACCCCGACGCTGCTGTAGCACCGCAGCCGCCCTTTGCGGCTCCGGTGCGCGCCGGATGTGCTACGCTCTCTCCTCCCCCTTGCGGGGAGGAGTTGGAGGTGGTGGTGGTGCAGAAGGCACCGCCGAGTCTCATCTGGAACCACCCCCACCCCTGACCCCTCCCCGCAAGGGGGAGGGGAGAGCGTGGTGTGGTGGTTCAGAGGCTTGGTGCCGAACCCTCCGGGTGGTCCTCTCCCCGCACAGGGGGCAGGGGCCGTGTTCTGACCTATTGGAGTGACGCCCATGAGTTTCGGGCTCGATGAGGATCGGACCGCGATCCGCGAGATGGCGCTCGGCTTCGCGGCCGAGCATATCGCGCCGCATGCCCTCGACTGGGACCGGGACAAGACCTTCCCGGTCGAGACCCTGCGGGCGGCCGCGGCGCTCGGCATGGCCGGCATCTACGTGCGCGAGGATGTCGGCGGCTCGGGCCTGTCGCGGCTCGACGCTGCCCTGATCTTCGAAGCGCTGAGCACCGGCTGCCCGACCGTGGCGGCGTTCCTGTCGATCCACAACATGTGCGCCTGGATGATCGACGCCTACGGCGACGCGGACCAGCGCCAAAGCTGGATCCCGGCCCTGATGGGCATGGAGACCATCGCCAGCTACTGCCTGACCGAGCCGGGCTCGGGCTCCGACGCGGCGGCCCTCCGCACCCGGGCCGAGCGCGACGGCGACGATTATGTGCTGACCGGCGAGAAGCAGTTCATCTCCGGCGCCGGCGTCAGCGACCTCTACATCTGCATGGTCCGCACCGGCGAGGCGGGGCCGAAGGGCATCTCGGCGATCGTGGTCGAGAAGGGGACGCCCGGCCTCTCCTTCGGCGCCGAAGAGCGCAAGATGGGCTGGAACGCGCAGCCGACCCGGGCCGTGCGGTTCGACGGTTGCCGCGTGCCGGTGGCCAACCGCCTCGGCGCGGAAGGCCAGGGCTTCCGCATCGCCATGAGCGGCCTCGACGGCGGCCGGCTCAACATCGCCGCCTGCGCGCTGGGCGGGGCCCAGTCGGCCCTCGACAAGACCCTGGCCTATATGGGCGACCGGCGCGCCTTCGGGTCCCGGCTCAGCGACTTCCAGGCGCTCCAGTTCCGGCTGGCTGACATGGCGACCGCCCTGGAGGTGTCGCGCACCTTCCTGCGCCACGCCGCAGCGGCGCTCGACGCCAAGGATCCCGCCGCCACCCAGCTCTGCGCCATGGCCAAGCGCCATGTGACGGATGCCGCCTTCGAGGTCGCCAACCAGGCCCTGCAGCTCCACGGCGGCTACGGCTATCTCGCCGAGTACGGAATCGAGAAGATCGTTCGCGACCTGCGCGTGCACCAGATCCTCGAAGGCACCAACGAGATCATGCGGGTGATCATCGCCCGCGCTCTGACCGGGGGACGCTGATGACCGATGTGATCGTCGAGCGCGTCGGCGCCCTAGGCCGCCTGCGCCTCGACCGGCCCAAGGCCCTGAACGCCCTGACCCACGGTATGGTCCTGGCGATCGACGGAGCCCTGAACCAGTTCTCGGCCGATCCCGGCATCGCGGCGGTGCTGCTCACCGGCGAGGGCGAGCGCGGCCTCTGCGCCGGCGGCGACCTGCGCGGCCTGTATGACAGCCCGGGCACCGCCTTCGCCGAAGCCTTCTGGCGGGACGAGTACCGGTTGGATTCCCGGATCGCGGCTTACGAAAAACCGTTCGTGGCGGTGATGGACGGCATCACCATGGGCGGCGGCGTCGGCCTCGCCGGGCATGCCGCCCACCGGGTCGTCACCGAGCGCTCGCGCGTCGCCATGCCGGAGACCGGCATCGGCTACCTGCCGGATGTCGGCGGCACCTGGCTGCTGCCGCGCGCACCAGGCCAGATCGGCACCTATCTCGGCCTGACCGGCGAGCCGGTCGCCGCCGCCGACGCGATGTTTTGCGGGCTCGCCGATCTGCTGGTGCCCACGCAGGCGCTCCCCGATCTGATCGACGCGCTGTCGGCCCTGCCGCCCGATGCCGGCGATGCGGGCGTGCGCGACGTGCTCGGCCGGCTGGCGCGCGATCCCGGCGAACCGCCCCTGGCGCAGCATCGCGAGACCATCGAACGCTGTTTCGGCTTCGACATGGTCGACGAGATCCTGTCGGCCCTGGCGGCGGACGGTTCCGACTTCGCGGCGGCGACCCGCAAGACCCTGCTGACCAAGTCCCCGTCGAGCCTGGTCCTGACGCTCTGCCTGCTGCGACTCGGCCGGCGCTCCCCCAACCTCGAAGCCTGCCTGGAGCGCGAGTTCCACGCCTCGCTGGCGCTGCTGGAGGAGGGCGATTTCCGCGAGGGCATCCGGGCGGCGGTGATCGACAAGGACAAGAGCCCGCGCTGGAACCCGCCGAGCCTCGACGCCGTCGACCCGGCTCGGATCGCAAGCTGGCTTGAGCCGCGCGCGGAGCCGGTGTTTTCTCAAGGCCGTACGGGGCCGGTGTGATGTGAGGCCGCCTCTCCCAACACCCACCTCATCCTGAGGTGCCCGGCGATCCATAGGATCGCTGGGCCTCGAAGGAGCTCTCCAGCCGCCGCGCGATCCCTGGAGCCCTCCTTCGAGGCGGCTTCGCCGCACCTCAGGATGAGGGGATGGTTGGGAGGGGCACTAACAAGCAAACGGGAGGAGTATGATGGCACAGACCATCGGGTTCATCGGTCTCGGCAACATGGGCGGCCCCATGGCGGCCAACCTCGTGAAGGCGGGTCATACCGTGCGCGGGTTCGACCTGGCGCCGGCCTCCCTGGAGACGGCTCGGGCGGGAGGGATCGCGGTCGCGGGTTCCGCCCTGGAAGCGGCCGAGGGCGCGGAGGTGGTGGTCACCATGCTGCCCGCCGGGCGGCACGTGGTCGAGGTCTGGACCCAGCTCGCCGATGCCCTGCCGACCGGCACCCTGCTGATCGATTCCTCGACGGTGGATGTCGAGAGCTCGCGCAAGGCCCACGACCTCGCCGAGGCGCGGGGCTGCCTGTCGGTCGATGCGCCGGTCTCCGGCGGGACCGGCGGCGCCAAGGCCGGGACGCTGACCTTCATGGCCGGCGGCACCGAGGCCGCCTTCGCCAAGGCTGAGCCCCTGCTGAAGGCCATGGGCAAGAACGTGTTCCATTGCGGCGCGGCCGGCGCCGGGCAAGCGGCCAAGATCTGCAACAACATGATCCTCGGGATCTCGATGATCGGCGTCAGCGAGGCCTTCGCACTGGGCGAGAAACTCGGCCTGTCGCACCAGGCGCTCTACGACGTCGCCTCGGTCTCCTCGGGCCAGTGCTGGTCGCTGACCACCTACTGCCCGGTGCCGGGCCCGGTGCCGACCTCGCCGGCCAATGCCGGCTACAAGCCGGGCTTCGCCGCCGCGCTGATGCTCAAGGACCTCCGGCTGGCGCAGGCCGCCGCCCTCGCCTCGGGGGCGGCGACACCGCTCGGCGCCGAGGCCGCGCAGATCTACGGGCTGTTCGAGGGCCTCGGCCACGGGGGAGAGGACTTTTCCGCGATCATCCGTATGCTTCGCGGTCCAGGGAGTGAGTCGTAATGGACGCCTACGAGACGATCCTGACGGAGACACGCGGGCGGGTCCTGCTCATCACCCTCAACCGCCCGAAGGCGCTCAACGCCATCAACGCGCAGCTCACCCGTGAGGTGATCCGGGCGGCGACCGAGGCGGATGCCGATCCGGGCATCGGCTGCATCGTCATCACCGGCTCGGCCAAGGCCTTCGCGGCCGGGGCCGACATCAAGGAGATGCAGCACGCGACCTATGCCGAGATGTATGCGCAAGACCGCTTCGCCGACTGGGAGCGGTTCACGGGGGTGCGCACGCCGATCATCGCCGCGGTGGCGGGCTACGCCCTCGGCGGCGGCTGCGAGCTGGCCATGATGTGCGACTTCATCCTGGCCGCCGACACGGCGCAGTTCGGCCAGCCCGAGATCAAGCTCGGCGTCATGCCGGGGATCGGCGGCAGCCAGCGGCTCACGCGGTTCGTCGGCAAGTCGAAAGCCATGGAGATGTGCCTGACCGGCCGGATGATGGATTCCGCCGAGGCCGAGCGCGCCGGCCTGGTCTCGCGGGTGATCCCGGCGGACCAGCTCCTCGACGAGGCGCTGAAGGCGGCCGAGACCATCGCATCCATGTCGCTGCCGATCGCCATGATGACCAAGGAGGCGGTCAACCGCTCGTACGAGACCACCCTCACCGAGGGCGTGCGCTTCGAGCGCCGGGTCTTCCACGCGATGTTCGCCACGCAGGACCAGAAGGAGGGCATGGCCGCGTTCGTGGAGAAGCGGCCGGCCCGGTTCGAGAACACCTGAGCGGGGCATGGGCGATGGACGTCCTGGACCGCGATAGCGAAGCCCGCTTCGAGATGGCTTTCCCGCGCGCGATCGTCGCCCAGAAGGCGCGCGGGCGGGAGGAGACCATCAACGAGCATCTCGTGAAGCTGCTGGCCTTCGACGTGGCCCCGGAGACGCGGGCGGTCTGGCGCAAGGAACTGCTCCGGCATTTCCGGTTCCTGGCGGCGCTGCGGGTCAAGCCCGGCGCGAGCCTGGTCCCGGCCCGGGACTGGTGGACCTGGCTCTATGCCGACCCGTTCGAGAATAACGAGACCGGCTACACCGCCGGCCTGATCGGGCTCAACGCCGACGACTTTCCCCGCAGCAGCCGCGCGGCGGAGGCGATCGCCGAGGAGATCCGCCATTTCCACGCCGGCATGGTGCAGCGGCTCGCGCGCGGTGAGGCCGGCGAGAACCTGATTCCCGCCTGAGGGCGGGAAGGGGCCGGGTCAGCCGGCCGAACAAGAACGACGGGGGAACGACCATGCCTAGCTTCCGGGAGGCCCGCGATCTGCTGCTGGCCCATCGCACCGATTACGCGGCGGCGGTTTCGACCTTCGCCTGGCCAGACCCGGTGCCGTTCAACTGGGCGCTCGACTGGTTCGACGCCGAGCTCGCCGGGCCCGAGAGCCGCGACCGCACCGCGCTCCACATCGTCGAGGCCGGCAGCGGCGCCGAGCAGAGCTTGACCTTCGGGCAGATCGCCAGCCGGTCCAACCAGGTCGCCAACCACCTGCGCGGGCTCGGGCTGAAGCGCGGAGACCACCTGCTCCTGCTGCTGGGCAATGTCCCGGCCCTGTGGGAGACCATGCTGGCGGCGATGAAGCTCGGGGCCGCGGTCATCCCGGCCACCACCCTGCTGACGGCGGACGAGCTCGCCGACCGTCTGGCCCGCGGCCGGCCGCGGGCGATCGTGGCCGGGCCGGAGCAGATCGGGCGCTTCGCCGGCCTGGAAACCGGCGGCGCGATCCGCATCGTCACCGGCGCGGCGACGCAGGGCTGGAGCGCCTACGACGACGTGCGCGGTGCCTCCGAGACCTTCACGCCCGACGGGCCGACCGCGGCCGACGACCCGCTGCTGCTCTACTTCACGTCCGGCACCACCGCGAAGCCGAAGCTGGTGCGCCACAGCCACCGCTCCTATCCGGTGGGCGCGCTTTCGACCATGTACTGGCTCGGGCTCCAGCCCGGGGACGTGCATTGCAACGTGTCCTCGCCCGGCTGGGCCAAGCACGCCTGGTCGTCGTTCTTCGCCCCCTGGAATGCCGGCGCGACCATCCTGGTGATCAACCAGGCGCCGTTCAACGCGGCCGCGCTGCTGGCGCAGCTGGAGCGCACCCGCGCCACTACGCTCTGCGCGCCGCCGACCGTGTGGAGGATGATCATCCAAGAGGACCTCACCGGCCGGTCGCTGGCCTTGCGCGAGGTCTGCGCCGCCGGCGAGCCCCTGAACCCCGAGGTGATCGAGCGCGTGAAGGACGCCTGGGGCGTCACGATCCGCGACGGTTACGGCCAGACCGAGACCACGGCCCTGATGGCCAACACACCCGGTCAGCCGGTGGTGCCCGGCGCCCTCGGCCGGCCGCTGCCAGGCTATCGCGTGCGCGTGCTCGACGCCGACGGGGAGCCGGCCAGCGAGGGCGAGGTCTGCCTGGAACTCGGGGCTCACCGCCCCGCCGGCCTGATGCAGGGCTACGACGACGGCGGCGGCAACCTGTCGGGGGCCGAGGGTTCGGTCTACCGCACCGGCGACGTCGCCTTCGTGGACGACCAGGGCTGCTATACCTTCGTCGGCCGCGCCGACGACGTGTTCAAGTCGTCCGGCTACCGCATCAGCCCGTTCGAGCTGGAGAGCGTGCTGATCGAACATCCGGCCGTGGCCGAGGCCGCGGTGGTGCCGATCCCCGATCCGATGCGCCACACGATCCCGAAGGCCTATGTCTCGCTGGTGGCCGGCGCCTCGGCCGGCCCGGAGACGGCGCTCGACATCTTCCGCTTCACCAATGCCCGGCTGGCGACGTTTAAGCGGCTGCGCGGGCTCGAATTCGTCACCGAGCTGCCCAAGACTATCTCGGGCAAGATCCGCCGGGTGCAGCTGCGCCGGCTGGAGCATGACGGCGTGACCGAGGATCCGCACCGGGGCCGGGCCTACACGCAGGCTGACTTTCCGGAGCTGAAAGGCGAGACGGAGCGCAAGCTCGACCAGACGGCGGGGTGATAGAGGCCGTCGATCCGGCTTCCGCATAGCCAGATCGACGGCCGTTCCGGGCGGGTGCGAGCCCCTTGCCGTCGCGGCGGGCAGCCCTCAGGTTATCGTAACCGGAACGCTGGGGAATCAGGGCCGATGGCCGACACGTCCGCTCCCGGGTCGCTCGATATTGCCGAGCAGGTCACGCGGGTGCTGCGCGCGATCGAGGAGTCCCAGAAATTCGTGGCCGAGCAGAAGAAGCTGATGGCCGAAGCGGCGAAGCTGGAGCGCGACCGTGCCCTCGCCCCATGGCAGATCGGCCTCGCTGGGATGGCGGCCGGTGCCGCCTTCTTCGGGGCTGGTGCCGCCTTCGTGAAGCTGCTCGGCTCCTGAAGGAACGATCAAGGTTTCCGCTTCCCCAACCCGATGATGCGCATTCGCCGGGGTTCTCAAGCCGCCCGTCGACGTTGTCGCGCTAGAGCCCGCCGCCGCGGGCGAATCGATAAAATTGCGCCGATCTGCTTCAGCGCCGCGGAGGCTCTGCGGCGCAATCCTGTCCTCAACAACGAGGACGGGTTCGATGGGCGCGGGGCTTCTCAAGACGGTTCGGGTGACGCTCGTCGGCGCGCTGGTGCTGCTCGGCCTCGCGGTGACCGCCGAGGCCCAGACCCTGGCGAGCCTGCCGCCTGAATCCGGCGCCAAGGTGCTCGGTGATGCCCGCCCGATCGCGGCCTGGGTGACGTTCTGCCAGTCCTATGCGGCGGAATGCGCGGTGGACCGGAACGAGCCGGCTCGCATCAGCCTCACCCCGGCGATCTGGGCGACGATCGTCTCGATCAACCGTCGGGTGAACAAGTCGGTCGAGCCGATGACCGACATGGAGCACCTCCACGTCGCCGACCGCTGGGACCTCGCCGAGGACGGCATCGGCGATTGCGAGGATTTCCAGTTGCTCAAGCGCCACCTGCTGGCCGAGGCCGGCCTGCCCCGGCGGGCGATGCGCATGACCGTGGTGATCGACGAGAAGGGCGAGGGCCACGCGGTGCTCACCCTGATCACCGACCGGGGCGACCTGATCCTCGACAACAAGACCAGCGTGATCGAGGCCTGGCACAAGACCGGCTACGTGTTCATCAAGCGCGAGAGCCAGGACGCCACGGCGTGGGTCTCGCTCGGCGGCGTCACCTCGCCGGTCACCACGGCGAACCGTTGATCCGGTCTTCAGCTTGCGACAGCATGGTCCGGGTTTCCAAAGAGCCCGAGACCCAGCCCTTTCAAGATGTTTGGATTGGGTCGCGTTCGGGACGTTTCGCCGATGGGTTCACACGTCTCAACTTGACGCCAACGCTTTGAAAAATTGACGCTTTCCCCGCCCCCTTGCGGGGAGGGGTCAGGGGTGGGGGTGGTGCAGAACGGGGCGCAGCGGTGCCTTCTGAACCCCCCCCACCTCCAGCTCCTCCCCGCAAGGGGGAGGAGAGCGCGTCGCGTCTCGCTTGAATTGCTGCGCCAAACACCTTGAAAGGGCTGGGCCCAAGGCCCTCTGGCGAGGTTCGGGACAGCGTTCCGAGGAATCCCGTTCAGGCGGCGCGGCTGAGCGAGGGCTGGGCGAGGTTCGCCACGAAAGTCTCGACCCGGCCAATGAAGCCGGCGAGGTGCGGGGCGATGCCCCGGAGGCTGGCGAGGTCGCGGACCAGGATGTCGCGCGACAGGGCGCGGTCGCCTTCGGTGGGCGAGCCGGCCAGATAGGCTTCCACGGCGTGCTCGGCGATGCCGATAGCACCGGCCCGACCATCCTCGGCGAGCGCTCTGATCACCTGCTGGATGGCGGGCTGCATCGTGAAATCCTTCTCTGGCCTGGGGCGATCCCACGCGGGGATGGCCGGGTTCTTGCGAAATGACGGATCCACCCGCGAATCCACGCGCGAGCGGCCCCTGTCTCAAGCCGGCAAAGCTGGTTTGGATCAAGCTCTTCCGTGAGCAGGCAGAGCGGCCATTCCGTCAGCGCATGCGCAGCGCTTCAGCAACGTGGATGCAACACCGGCGAAAAGTGGAACCGATCGAGCGCCTTGGGCGTTAGTTCTCCCATTTGCGTCATTGTGCGTTGCACGCCTGCGTGTCACCTTCCCGTCATCATCGGTCGATGGGGCGTGATCCATGCGGCACGCGGATGGTGGGATTCCGGCTCTCGCGCTCCTTGCGCCGCACTGGCGCGGATGGTCGATGCCGCTGCGCCGAGCCCGTCAGGCCGCGAGCCTCGCCCTGGTCGGCACGATCCTGATGCTGGGCGGCGCCAACACCCACGCCCATGCCCGCCTGACCCTGCCCGAGGGCGCGACCGCCCCCGAGGCCAACGGCCCGATCGGTGCGATCACCGGCTGGACTGAGTTCTGCGGACGCAGGCCGGAGGAATGTACGCTCGATACCGCGGAGCCGGTGGCGATCCCGCTGACCGTCGCCGTGTGGCGGACGCTGCGCAGCGTCAACCGTCGGGTTAACGCCCGCATCCGGCCGATCACCGACCAGGCGCATTGGGGCGTCGTCGACCGCTGGGACTTTCCCGATGACGGGTTCGGCGATTGCGAGGATTACCAGCTGCTCAAGCGGCGGATGCTGGCCGAGCGCGGCCTGCCCCGGCGGGCCCTGCTGATGACGGTGGTGATCGACGAGACCAATGCCGGTCACGCGGTGCTGACGGTCCGCACCGACCGGGGCGACTTCATCCTCGACAACAAGATCGACGCGATCCGCCCCTGGCGGCGCACCGGCTACAGCTTCATCAAGCGCGCGGGCCAGGACGGCGAGGCCTGGGTGTCGCTGGAGGGCCGGGATGGGGCAGCCCAGGTGGCGACCGCGGAGCCGTGAGACGTCCTACGCGCCGACCAGCATCGCCGCGAGATCCAGGGCGACCCGGCCGGAGAGCAGGCCCCAGCCGCAGGCGATCACGGTCGCCAGCATCACGAACGGCATCGGCCGGCCCTCGATCTTACGGCCGCGCAGGGTATTGCGCAGGATGATGAACGGGGCCGAGAAGGCCAGCATCGGCAGGGCCGCCACCGCCGGCAGGCCGCCCCGCTCCAGCAGGCTGAAGCTCGCGCGTCGCGCGGCGAACAGCTCGAAGGCGCTCGCGATCAGCCCGGACAGCGCGAGGCCGATGCAAAGGGTCCGGATCGATTCGAGGGCGGCGGGCGTGAGGACCATTATTCGCGCTCCTGAACAGGCTGCGCGCAGTTTAGCCACACGATTTACTGATTGTTAAGCAATCCCACGGGTTAGCGTTAACCCATACACAGGCGCGGGCCGGTGGAACCCGGCCCGCGTCGTGTGCCTCAGGCCTCTTCCTCGAGGTCGATGTCGAGGATCGCCATGCGGAAGACGAAGGAATCGTCGCCGTCCTCCTTGTCGTCGGCGATGACGCCGATCGACTCCTCGCCGATGAACACCTCGGCGGAATCGCCGGTTTTCATCGCGGTCAGGCGGATGCTGTTGTTGGCGAACTTGCGGCGCAAGTAGTCCTGCAATTTCGCGGTCTCGGCTTTGGTCACGCTGTCTGGCCTCCCATGGCGACGATGACGTTGCGGCGCTGGCGCCCGGATCGGCGGAGGGCTTGCCACGCAAGCGGCGGAGCGGCAAGCGCGGCCGCGTCGGGATCAGATCCCGTCGCCCACATGGATGAACTGGTCGAGGGCCACCAGCTGGTCCATGGCCCGGGCCGGATCGTCGCAGCCGGCGGTGCCGACGACGCGGGCCGGCACGCCGACCACCGTGGTGTTGGCCGGGACCGGCCGCAGCACCACCGAGCCTGCCGCCACCCGGGCGCAGGCGCCGACCTCGATATTGCCCAGGATCTTGGCGCCGGCGCCGATCATCACGCCGCGGCGGATCTTGGGATGGCGGTCGCCGCGCTGCTTGCCGGTTCCGCCGAGCGTCACCCCGTGGAGGATCGACACGTCGTCCTCGATCACCGCGGTCGAGCCGACCACGAGGCCGGTGGCGTGGTCGAGGAACACGCCCCGGCCGATGCGGGCGGCCGGGTGAATATCGCACTGGAACACCTCGGAGACCCGGCTCTGCAGGTAGAGCGCGAGGTCGCGCCGGCCCCGGGTCCAGACGTGGTGGGCGAGGCGGTAGGCCTGGAGCGCGTGAAAGCCCTTGAAGTACAGGACCGGCTCCAGCGCCCGCAGGGTCGCGGGATCCCGGTCGATCACGGCGCCGATATCGGCGCGGAACGCCTGCCCGATGGCGGGATCGGCCGCGATCGCCTCGTGGAAGGCGTGGGCGACCAGCTCGGCCGGCAGCGACGGGTGTCCCAGCCGGGCCGCGACCCGGTGGGCGACCGCGCCTTCCAAGGTGGCGTGGTTCAGGATCGTGGCGACGATGAAGGAGGCGAGCTGGGGCTCGGTGCGCAGCACATCCTCGGCCTCGGCGCGCAGCCGCGACCAGACCGGATCGCAGACCGCGAGGTCGCCCGCGTCGCGGTCGAAGGCTGGGCGGAGGGCTGGGCTGGCACTCATGGACGGTGGCTCATGATCGAACTGTCTGGCTCGCTGTTCCGACGGCGGATCCGGCCCCGTCGCCTATTCCGGCCGGGCGCTGCAGCGAAGCTCTGGCACGGCGACAGGCGAGGTGAAGGACCCCGCCGTCGCGGGGCATCCTAGCACATCGTCCTACAGGCGAAGCCATGCGCAAGGCGCTTGGTCTCATGCATCGTGCGTTCCGAAACTTGGCGGACCCGGGCGAGACGATGCCATAGCGTGGTGCGCCGCACCACATCGATCAAGGGTCAAGCGGCCGAGGGAGATGCCGCACCGGCGTCGCTGTCACCGGTTCCGGAGGTCGCTCAGCCGGCGACGACCGCCTCGCCGAACCGCGCCTCGATCGCCGCGACGAGCCGATCGACCATGGTCTGGAGCGGGATGTCGGAGGTGTCGACCGTGGCCGAAGCCCGGGCGTAAAGCGGCTCCCGGCTCGCCAGCACGGCGCGCAGTTCCTGCATCGCCGAGGCATGGTCGCCGGTGGTGGCCAAGTGCCCCTGCTCGCGGACGCGGCTCATATGCTCCTCGGGCCGGGCGCGGAGCCAGATCGTGTAGAACGCTTGGAGCAGCAGGTCGTAGGTCAGCGGCTCGGCCACGATGCCGCCGCTGGTTGCCAGGATCAGCGGGCCCGGATGCTCGGTGAGGCGGCGGAGCGCCGCCTGCTCCAGCCGGCGGTAGCCCTCCTGGCCGTAGATCGCGAAGATCTCCTGCACCGAGAGCGCGTTCTCACGCTCGATCTCGGCGTTCAGCTCGACGAAGGTCCAGCCCAGGCGCTCGGCCGCGAGCTTGCCCAGGGTCGACTTGCCGGCGCCGCGCAGGCCGATCAGCGCCACGCGCAGGCGGCCGCTCGATTCCTGTCGGCTGCCGCCGGACAAGGCCTCCTTGGCGGCAGCGATCTGGGCCGGATTCGCCTGGCCGAGGAGATCGCGCACCACCGGCCAGTCGGGCAGGCCGTCATTGCCGGTGATCAGGTCGTCGAGGCGCACGCCCATGGCGTTGGCGACCCGCCGCAGCAGGATGATCGAGACGTTGCCCTGCCCGCCCTCGAGCTGCGCGATGTAGCGCTCGGAGAGACCCGAGGTCTGGGACAGCACCTTGCGCGACAGACCGCGCACGGTGCGCGCGTGCCTGACGCGGCGCCCGAGATCCGTGAGAAAGAGCGATTCCTGTTCCAACACGCCGGTCATGGCGTCGTCCGCTTTCCTGCCAGCCCGAAAGCAGAGTGCTTGCCCTGCATGTCTGCCACTTCAAGATGAATTCTGATACGCACCCGCGGATCGCGCAGGTGCCGCCCGACTGTTCGTACGAAGCCCGGCGTGTCCTGCCCTGAAATCTGTATTGCGCCGCCTGTGCCCGGCGGCTTCGACCGATCGACGGGCCATTGCCGCGTCGATCCAACCCTGGTGCTGGCGTGGCGCCTATGTGTTGCGGAACGGCCCGGTGGTCAAGCCTTGTGCATGATCCTCGTGTGGGCAGAGGTGGGACAAGCGCTGGTTGTCCAGCCTCGCGCGACGTCACTCGACCGGGATGGCCGTGGCCTCACGGACGGGGGTGGCGGCAGCGTGGGCGCGGCGCGGCGTGGCTGCGGCCAGCAACTGGATCGACGGCCGGCGCGGCGGCAGCGGCACCTCGACCGCTTCGGTGACCGGGGCCGCGGCGGCCGCGGGGGTCATCGGGGTGGCCTCGGGCTGGGGTGACAGGCGCAGCTCGGCGAGCTGGGCCGGGGCGGCCTCCGCGACGGCGCTGCCGAGGCCGGCCGGGCGGCGCGGCGGCAGCGGCACCTCCACGGCTTCGGCCGAGGCCATCTGCACGGCCGGGCTCGCGGTTGCTGCGGCTGGCTCGACCGTGAGGCTCGCATATTCGATCGCGCCGCTGAGAGCGGAGGGACGCCGGGGCGGGAGCGGGACCTCGACCGTCTCGGTCGGCACCGCCGCCACTGCGGGGGCGGTCGGCGCATAGGCCAGGGCCGCCGAAGCGGCGGTGGAATCGCTGACGCCGCCGCCGAACAGGCTCGCCAGGGCGCTGGCCGAAGCCGCCACGGGGGCCACCACCGAGGCGACCTCGCTGGAGATGCCCTGGCGCTTGGCCGCGTAGTAATAGCCACGGTTGTAGTAGTGGTAGGCTTGGCTGACGTTGCCCTGAGCGGTGCGATAGGCCCCCGCCAGGTAGGCGACGCCGTAGCGCAGGTTGGTCGCCGGATCGAGTAGCCCCGCGGCGTCGCCGGTATAGCCGAGGCTGCGCGCCGTCGCGTGCTTGATCTGCATCAGGCCGAGGGCGCTGCCGCCCTTCGCCCGCGGATTGTAGTTGCTCTCGCGCTTGACCACCGCGTGGACGAAGCTCGCCGGGACACCGTTCGCCTTGGCCTGCTGCTCGATCAGCGCGTCGATGTTGTCGTGCGCGCTCTGCCCGAAGGCGGCGACGGGCACGACCGCGAGAGCGGCAGCCAGGAAGAGGCGATGCATTCCGAGACCCGGTCCTGCTTGTTCTGTGGTCAAGCTAGGTCGCCGGGAAATGAGGCCGGAAAGCGGCCCGGATTCGACGGCCTGTGGGCGACGGGGATGTCGGGCGCGTCTGTGCCTCGTGGGCCACAGGTACGCGCCGTCCGGTTAACCATCCTGGTTATCCACAGGGCGCTGCTTTCGGGGGCGGTCAGGGCAGGATGAAGCGCGCGACGCCGTGGGCGAAGCCGTCGGCGTCATTGCCGTCGGTCACGGCGCTGGCGGCGGCCTTCACGCTCGCCTCGGCATTGCCCATTGCCACCGAGAAACCGCTGCGCGCGAACATCGGCCGATCGTTGCCGGCATCCCCGAAGGTCGCGATCCGCTCGGCCGGGATGCCGAGATGGCGGCTCATCCAGGTCACGAACCGGCCCTTGTCGAGCCCGGGGGGCGTGACGTCGAGGTAATAGGCCTGCGAGCGGTGCACGGTGGCGCGGTCGGCCAGCGCCGCGCCGATCCGGGCCTCGCAGGCGGCGAGATGGGCGTGGTCGCGGCTGACCCCGACGATCTTCGAGGCCACGCCCATCAGCGTGCCGAGATCGGCCACCACGCGCGGCTCCGCGCCGATCGTCCGGCGCTCGAGATCGGCGTAGGGGCCGTCCGGGTCGCGCAGGCACCAGGCCCCCTCGGCGAACACCCAGACGTCGAGGTTCTCGGCCTCGAGGCGCTCCAGCGCCGCCCGCGCGGCGGCTTCCGGGATCAGCTGTTCCTCGATGATCGAGAGGTCAGGCCCGACCACGCTCGCACCGTTGAAGGCCCCCATCGGCAAGTCGAGGCCGAGCTCGGCGATCAGCCCCTTCAAACCGATCGGCGGGCGGGCCGAAGCGATGCTGAAGCCGATCCCGGCCACGCGCAGTCGCTTCACCGCAGCGATGGTCGAGGCGGCGAGCTGCTTGTCGCCGGTCACCAGCGTGCCGTCGACATCGGAGATGACCAGGGCGATCCCGGTCGCCTTGCGCGCGTCTGCAGCCATGGCTCAGCTCCGTCCGGCTTGTATGCGGGTTTCTTCGGCGATCTGTGCCACGACCCGGTCGGCGATGGCCTCCGGCGGCGCGTCGATCCCGACCGTGATCGGGTGCTCGTCGGGGCCCGGGATTTCCAGGGTCGCGAACTGGCTGTCCAGCAGCCGGGGCGACATGAAATGGCCGTGGCGCTCGGCGAGGCGCCGGGCGACCAGGGTCCTGCCGCCGTCCAGGTAGACGATGCGGACGCGCCGACTCCCGCGGGTGAGCACGTCCCGGTACGCCCGGCGCAGGGCCGAGCAGACCACCACGCCGGATTCCCCGGCCTCCAGCCGATGCTGGATCCAGACCGCGATCCGGGCGAGCCAGGGGGCACGGTCCTCGTCGTCCAGGGCGTGGCCGGCATGCATCTTGGCCACGTGCTCGGGGGTGTGGAAGCTGTCGCCGTCCACGAAGATCCAGCCGAGCCGCTCGGCGATCAGCGCGCCGATGGTGCTCTTGCCGGAGCCCGAAACGCCCATGACCACGAGAACCTGCGCTGCGCGCGCGGCCACTCCCGCCTCGTTCTGCATCCGCCCATCCGACATCGTCCGGACCACCGTGCTCCGGGGCGCATCCGCGCGCCGCAGGCTCCATCAATAGGAGCGGCGACCCGGAAGGAAAGGTTTCTGGGGAACAGCGGCTCCGCCTCGACATCCCGGGGAACTTCGGGTGCGGGCACCACGTTCTCCCATGCGAAGACGGAACATTTCAGGAACGAGAGTCCCATGGCCAAGGCAGCCGACAAGCACGACACGACCCAGGAGAACCCGAAAACCGATCCGAAGGACGTGTCGAACCAGATCAAGGATCCGGATCAGTGGACCACCGGCGGCGAGCCGATGACCGGCGCGCAGGCCTCGTACCTCAAGACCCTGTCGGAAGAGGCCAAGGAGCCGGAGGCGTTCGACGCTGACATCGACAAGGCGGAAGCCTCCAAGCGGATCGACGATCTGCGGCACAAGGCCGGCCACGCCTGAGCCCTTCAAGGGACCCGCAATTCGGGCGGGTCCTGTCCTCGGTTGATGCGTCCGCAAGGGCCGGGGCCTTTCCAGGTCTCGGCCCTTCGTCGTTTCGCCTGCGTAAAGACCGAGTTTCGAGGATTCCATTAAGTCGGCGGCAATGGGAGCGGCGCCAAATGGAGCCCCCGCGCCGAGGCCGACCGGGGGCGGCGGATGTCGGAGTCACGGATGGCTGAGCCGAGCTGCGACAGGTCTGGGACTGCCTCCGGACGATCCCGCCTCAGCGTATCCGGCTGCGCCCAACGGACTGCGTCCCGGGCCTGGCGGTTCGCTTCGGATGCGCGCGGCTCCACGGCGATGGAATACGCCATGATCGGCGCCCTGATCTTCGTGGTCGCCGCCGGCAGTATCCGGTACTACGGCTCCCGGATGGTCCCGATCTACAATCAGATCAGCAGCGCGGTGACCCAGGCCAATTGAGTCCAGTCGCCCGGCGCCCCGCTCCCGGTGCGAACTGGATTATTATTTGCGGTCTGCCCCGAAAAAGCTGTGCTTAGCGAGGATGAAACCGCTCTCTCGCCCGTCGCGGGCGCAGTGTGGCCCACCCGCTACGGACACCCTAGCCGCTATGGGCTAGGCACGGGCTCGGCAAAACCGATGGGCAACATCTGGATGCGCAAACTTCCCCTTGCTCTGCTCGCCATGACGGCGATGTCGGGCTGCACGTATCTGCCCGCGGCGGGGCCGACGGCGAGCGCGATCGAGGCGGGCGCGGAAGTCGCGACCGCCGACGGCGGCGTGCTCGCCCGCTACGAGATCATCGATGTCACCCCGCCCGTGATCGAAGCCCTGCGCGGACGCCCGCTGGACAGCCTGCTCGCCTCGTTCGGCGACCACCGCCCCTCCACCGAGCCGGTGATCGGCGTCGGCGACATGGTCTCGGTCTCGGTCTGGGAAGCCGGCTCCGGCGGCCTGTTCTCCGGGCCGCTGGTCGCCGACCGGTTCTCCGCCGGCTCCAAATCCGCCCTCATCCCCGAGCAGCCGGTCGGCCGCGACGGCGCGATCTCGGTGCCCTATGCCGGGCGCATCAAGGTCGCA
>NZ_JAKSYL010000062.1 GCF_022829515.1 Methylobacterium sp. J-048 | reverse complement strand
CGCCAGGCGCTCGGCCAGGGTGCCTTTCACCTTGAGGATCGTGAACAGCACCGACGAGCGCTGCATGCTGATCTTCACCTCGCGCACCGCCGCATGCACGGCCGGCGACGCGAAGGGCAGCGCCGCGGCGCCGAGGCCGGCAGGAGAGAGCCTGTCGTCACGTGCTTGCCCGCCGCACGCCTTGCGGTGTCGCGAACGCCTCGGGCGCACTGCCGGGAAGAACCGGTCTTGTTGCAGGCAAGAGGCTAGCTGTCGTCGGTCAGGCTCTTCCGCGTTGAGCCTTCAGCTGCTGCAGGGCGCGTTCATTCTCGCGATCGAACTGAGCCGGCGTGACTTCTCCAGCGTCCACACGGCGTGCGAGCTGCTTGCGGTACTCCAGCGCGTCCTCTTCCTGCGCGCTCAGCAGCACACTGGCTCGCGCGGCCGCCTGGGTACGTTCAGCCCACTCCGTGTAGCTGATCCGACGCGCATCGCG
>NZ_JAKSYL010000061.1 GCF_022829515.1 Methylobacterium sp. J-048 | reverse complement strand
GGCACCGGTGAGGTGACCAGCAACATCTCAGGCGTGGCCGGTGCAGCCGAGGAGACGGGTGCGGCCGCGAGCCAGGTGCTTGGGGCGTCCTCTGAGCTGTCGCGCCAGTCCGAGCACCTCGCGGCCGAGGTTGGACGCTTCCTCGCCACCGTGCGCGCCGCCTGAGGCGTTCAGGTTCTCAGGGTCACGCCGGTCCAGTTCAGCGAAGGGGCTGCTTCCTCCACCTAGGGAAGAGGTAGCCCTTTCTACATTTTTAGGCCCTCGCCAGCCTCTTGTGCCCGACGACAGCTCAAATCGGGCACAGAGGGCAACGAACGCTCGTCGGGGGTGTAGAACCTATGCAGCCGATGGGCTTGGCGTAGTCCGAGCCACTGCGGTTTGCATTAGCTCGGGCTTGTTGACGATGAGGGCCGCGGCGATCTCGGTCAGCGCCTTGTCCTCGATCTCGCTGATACCCTCATGATCGGCGACATCGAAAGCAACCAAGAACGCGTCCTGCCGTTGCTCCATCGGACGGCCGGCGATCGCGGCGACTCGGCGTAGGTTCTCTACTCGGCCAGCACGGGTTCGTGCCCGAGCGATCGACTCGTACAGGGCCTCCTCCAACATCAAGAGATCGTAGCCCTTCTCGATGATCGGGTTCGCGCGCAGACCCACCAGCGCGGTTTCAAACTCATCACCCGCCACCTCGCCGTCAGCCACGATGACGTTGGCAGCGGCCGAGATCCCAGCCTGCATCAGCACTTCGTCGCCGGCATAGGCCGTGACCGTCCGGCCGAAGCGGGTCAGCAGATCCTTGAGGGCGTTCATCGCAATCCAATCGTTTTTCAGACAGCAGCCCTACAGCAGCGCAAGCGACATGCTACGAGG
The DNA here is from genome assembly GCF_022829515.1 of Methylobacterium sp. J-048. Lineage (GTDB taxonomy): Bacteria > Pseudomonadota > Alphaproteobacteria > Rhizobiales > Beijerinckiaceae > Methylobacterium. The sequence goes on along the minus strand of NZ_JAKSYL010000061.1, from coordinate 1,752 downwards.
CCTGACTGGGCTTGCTTCTCTAGCAGGGCCCGCGTTTGGCAGCTTCGAATGACCCGGCTGGCAGAACTACAGAACGACCCCGCGTTCCGACAGGCGGTATTGGCCGCGCGGGGGGCTTCCAGCACCCTCAGCGGACGAGAGGTGACCGAGGCAGAAGCTCAGTTCCTTGTAGGCATCGCGCTGGCCACCTTCGTGAATGCCGGTGGCCTGAACGAGCCGAGCGTCAGTCATCTCGCGCGCTTCTCTGGCAAGCTAGGGGCGAGCGAGACCGTCGATAGCCTGACTCAGCACTGAGCATCGAGAGATACCCCGCGGATGCGAGCCGCGGGGCTATTGCTGCTTACTTACCGCTCGGGGCTGCACCGCTACCTGTGGCGCCGTTGCCTGAGCCGCTGCCAGCAGGCGCGCCAGGGGTACTGACGGGCGGACCACCGCTCGTCCCAGGGCCTGTGCCCGTGCTCATTGACCCCGTGCTCATCGAGCCTGATCCGGTCTCCATGGACTTCTCGGAATTGCTCTTCACGCTGCCGGGGTTGTTCATGTTGCCTTCAGCGCTGCCGCCGCCAGCCGCGGTCTGAGCTAGAGACACTCCTGTAACGATGAATGTAAGCGCGGCAGCCAGGGCAAGTGTCCTCATCGGCATGGCGTTTCCTCCAGACGGATCGGTTCGATCGGTCCTGGGCTGAACGTCCTCGCGATCAATATTGTTCAGGCAACCGTTTTAGATCACTGCAGTCGGCATCATCTTGCTTGCCGCCGGCACGCGGTTCAGATACCGAGGCGACCCCGGACAAAGAAAAGGCCACCCCCGAAGGAGCGGCCCGAAGTCTAGGGAGGAAACGCCCCTCTCAGGGCAGCAGGATCGCGACGCCATCGCCATCCCGCAGTGCAAAGCTAGGCTATCGCACCGCAGCAAGCAACCACCAAATGGTGGAACCGCTTCGCTCGTTTGACAAGCCTCGGATGGGGCACGGCCTGCACCTGCATAGCTTGCAGCCTTCAGGCTTGGTGATGAGCCTCGATCGTCCGCACGCGCGTTCCAACCAAGCGAACCGTTTTTCGTAACTGTTCCTCGGTGACTCTCAGACGAGCGGCGAGCGCTGCACGCGCGGCGCGGTCATTGATGTCGATATGGGTGCGGGGAGATGGCTGGAGCTGTGCCGTATCCATAGCTGTGTGGTCACGCCCAACGGCGCGCCTCTGCTGATGTGGTGGAACTAAGCGCTCAACCCCGATCATGCAGAGGAGTTGCCCACCTCCCCAGTCCTGCGACGAATATCAACAGATATCGCGACGGCACCTCGTGATTGAAGATCGAGGCCCTGGGCCGGCGCTTGCGGTCTCCAGTCCCGCCGCCGCACCGACCCTCACACGACTGCCCGGCCGAGGCCTCACGGACGTCCTGCGGGGAACTGGCACGGAGAGAGCCTGTCGTCACGTGCTTGCCCGCCGCACGCCTTGCGGTGTCGTGAACGCCTCGGGCGCACTGACGGGAAGAACCGGTCTTGTTGCAGGCACGCGGCTAGCTGTCGTCGGTCAGGCTCTTCCGCGTTGAGCCTTCAATTGCTGCAGGGCGCGTTCATTCTCGCGATCGAACTGGGCCGGCGTGATTTCTCCAGCGTCCACACGGCGTGCGAGCTGCTTGCGGTACTCCAGCGCGTCCTCTTCCTGCGCGCTCAGCAGCACACTGGCTCGCGCGGCCGCCTGGGTACGTTCAGCCCACTCCGTGTAGCTGATCCGACGCGCATCGCG
>NZ_JAKSYL010000142.1 GCF_022829515.1 Methylobacterium sp. J-048 | reverse complement strand
CATCTTCTTGGACTGATCAACCTTCAACCCGACGTACTCTTTCTGACAACGGTAGTGGCTCTGCTCGTGGCCATCACCTTCCTTGCATGCGACGGCGATGCTCTTGCCTTGGGCCGTGTGCACCTCGATCTGGCGCAACATCAGCACGACCAGCTCCGCTCTTGGCCTCTGTCCTCGCTTCATCCCCGACTACTCTGGTCCACTCTGATCGTCTCAATCAGCCCGGTCCAAAGCCAGCCGGTCAGGTCACCTCGCCTCGACATGGCGGAAGAACCGTCTCCGGTGCACGCCTGACGAGCGCTATCCGAACGGCGCTCAGGCTCATAGGATTCGCACTCGGGTCGGTTGGCGATTTCCAAAGGCCCGCATGAAGTCGAACCGCGCTCAGTAGGTCAGCGTCGCCCGAAGGCCGACGACCGTGGCGTTCCGTATCCGCCGTCCGAGCTCGTCGCGCGGGTCGGGGACGTTGCCCCCTGGGTGGAAGACGTACTGCAGGTTCGGCTGCACTGTCACGCCCGGGGCGAGGACTGCTTGGTACGTCGCCTCGAACAAGGCCTCGAACCGTCGGCGTGGCATTGCGATGCCCATCTCCAGAATGGTGTCGCGGTCTGCGCCCCGGGCCGACGGCGAGATGCGCGCGTATGACACCGCCACGCCTGCTGTGTCGTTCGACCGCCCAGGCAGCAGCCCGCGATAGCCGATGCCGGCGTCAAGGTAGAGGTCGATCAGGTTGCGGTCGCCCGGCGATGTCACTGCCCTCACGAACGCGCTGGCGCCCTGTCCGTTATCGTCCGGCTCTCGGTAGATCGTCTGGTCGATGATCCCGTAGAGACCGTCGTCGCCCCGGAACCTGCGGGCGACCCCGCTGGTCGAGGGGCTGGCGAGCGAGCGACCGGTGTCGTCGGCCCGGAGGGAATCGAACCGGCCGAAATGGTGCCAGCCCCCGAGCGTCACCGTTCCGGGCTCATCCAGGACCTGGCCGGACCCGGCCCGCTCCTCGAAGTTGTACGCGTAGGCGGCCTCCGCGATCAGGAACGCCGGGTCGGACAGCCTGAAGTTCGTGCCGGTGCGGTCGCGCCGCTGCGGGTCCGGGTCGTTCCACGCCCGCGCCGGACCGGTTGGGTCGCCGTCGAACAGACCGACCTGGAACGACAGGTTCGGCGTCGGGAGGTATTTGGCCCGTATCGCCAGCGCGCCGAACGGGTAGGCCGGGCCGCCGCTCGGCAGATTGGTGCCGGCGATGGTCGGCCAGCCGAACGTCGAGTTGATGAACAGCGTCGCGGTCTGACTGACGAGGAACTCGGTGTCGGCCGCCACCTGCCCGAGCTTGACCGCCAGTTGCCCGTCGAGGACCTGCTGCTCGATCCAGAGCTCGTACAAGCGGGTGGACGGCAGCGCCTCCAGTTCGCTGACCACGGCGAGGTCGTTGACGGCGGCCCTGGACAATCCGGCGCCATTGATCTGGTAGGCCTCGACCCGGAACGCGGCGCCGTGCCAGCCGGCGAGGCGGTCGAGGTCGGCGTCGAGCTGCATGTCGAGCCGCCCTAGGACTGTCGCGGTCCGGCGCGTGCCGCCGCTGGTGTCGCCGAGGATGTCGGTGATGGCATTGAAGCTGAGGACGACCCCGCGGTCGGACAGGAAGCGACGCAGGCCGGTCGGGTCCGCCGCGTCGCCCAGGGTCGCCTGGATCGAGGTCGTGGCCACCGCCGACGGCTTGCCGGATACCTCGGGCTGGGCGACCGAGGTGCGCGGGTCGCCGCCCGCGCCGGTGTTCGCGGACTGAGCGACCGCTACGATGGGTACGAAGCCCAGGGACAGGGCGACGGCGAAGGCGACACGGGACGCTCGCGGGTTCCTGGCGTGCCCCCGTCGCGCGAGTTCGGCCGAGGGGTTGGACATCTTGCCTACCGTTCGGAAGCGCCGTGTCGCTTCGATGTCCACTGGGGCGCCCATGCCGCTCGTCGGTCGCCCTCGATTCAGGTACGGGGGTCACCATACGGGCGGAGCGCCACCGCTCAAAGTTTCCAGGGTCACGTCGGCCTCCTGTCACCGGGCTGATCATCGAATGGATCACCCATGAAGCCGTTGGACCCACCGGTGGACGTCAGCGCCGCGCTCTCGACCACGACGGGCATGGCGGGACCAACCTGGTCGGGCGAGCCCCTATGGGCCATGGCGTTCGACGCGGATGGGCGGGGGCGGTCCGTCGCGGCGGCGGAGGCGGCGAGGGACATCGACGCGTTCGGCGGCGGGTTCCTATGGCTGCACTACGACCTGGAAGCGGTGGATCTCGCGGGGCCGGCGGGCAGAGGCAGGTTCGGTCCCACCCGCCTCGCCACGGCAGTGTTCGCGCCCGACGAGCACCAGCGTGTCACGGTCGAGGCTGACCACGTAGGGGGCGTCGTCGCCGACCTCGCGCACCCGGGCGCGAAACCTGCCCCAGCGGGCAGGCTTCACTTCGTCATGGGACCGCGCAGCCTCGTCAGCGGCCGCCGCGGACCGGCGGAGAGCCCGGACGCCACCCGCGCCGCGGTCGAGAGCGGAGACACCGTCTCCTCGCCGACATTGCTCCTTGAGACTCTCGTCGGTCACGTCGTGGCGGCGATGGCCACTACCGGGCAAAGACTCTCCGACGCGCTCGACGGCGTCGAGGATCACATCCTCGACGGACGGACCCGCAACGACCGCCGAAGGCTCGGGCCGGTCCGCCGCAACGCGGTGCGCCTGCATCGGCAGATCACCGGCCTTGCCGCCGTCTTCCACCGGCTGGAGGCGGACGGGGCCACGGACGACGTGCACGGGCCGGCGGTCGCGGCGGCGGCCCGCTTGGCTCAACGCCTAGACGCCCTCGACCGCGACATGACCCTGCAGGCGGAGCGCGCACGGCTGTTGCAAGAGGAGGTGTCCGAACGCATCGCCGAGGCGACCAACCGGCAGCTCTACGTCCTGTCAGTGCTGTCGGCGCTGTTCCTGCCCCCGACCTTCGTAACCAGCCTGTTCGGGATGAACGTGAAGGGGCTGCCCTTGGGCGACGATCCGCACGGTTTCCTCGCCGTGTGCGGCCTCAGCCTGGCATCAGCCGTCCTGGCCTTCGTGGTAATACGCCTGCTCGGCATCCGACCGCCGCGGGCTTGAGGGCTGCGGCGTTCACCAGCCCGGATGGCGTTGCCGGTCACACAGGTTATCTCAGATCCGATTTCTGGTGTCCCCGCGGACAGGTGTTTTACTCGGCGAAGCGTCCAATCGGATTAACATCAGTTCTCGGATCGGCGCTGATGTGAATGGCCTGACATAACAGCCGCCTCGATGAATGTCCGCTATAGGGGAGCTGCCGAGGCTAGAGCCATGCCCTGGCGGGTTGAATCGCTTGGGGTAGGCGATCTGGCTGGCGTGTGATTCACTGGATGGGCTTGTGATGGAGGATTGCCATGCCTTCAGCCCTGTCGGTGGATCTGCGCGAGCGGGTGGTCGCTGCGATTGAAGCGGGTGCATCGCGGCGTCAGGCGGCCAAACGCTTCGGGGTCGGGGCGGCCAGCGCGGTCCGTTGGCACGAGCGCTTCCGGCAGGACGGGCAGATCGCGCCCAAGCCCATGGGCGGCGACCGCAACTCGCAGCGTCTGGAAGCGCAGGCGGCCCTGATCCTTCGGCTCGACGAAGAACACCCGCTCTCCTTCCTGCGGGAGCTGCGCGACAGGCTCTCGGAACGCGGCGTCCGGGCGAGCACGAGCAGCCTGTCACGCTTCTTCGCCCGGCATGGGATCACCCGTAAAAAGGGGCTGTCCACGCGGCCGAGCAGGAGCGGTCGGATGTGAGGGCCGCGCGCGAGGACTGGTTCGATGGGCAACCCGATCTGGATCCGGATCGCCTGGTTTTCCGCGACGAGACGGCCGCCACGACGAAGATGATCCGCCGCTATGGTCGTGCTCCGTGCGGTCAGCGCTGCCGGATCGCCGTGCCTCACGGGCACTACAAGACCACCACCATCACCGCCGCCCTGCGCGCCACGGGACTGATCGCCAGGACCGTCTTCGATGGAGCCACGAATGGTATGCGTTTCCGGGCCTACGTCACCGACACCCTGGCTCCGGTGCTGAGGCCCGGTGACACCGTCATCCTCGACAATCTGAACGCCCACAAGGTCGCCGGGGTGCGCGAGGCCATCGAGGCGGTCGGCGCACGGGTTCTCTACCTCCCGCCCTACAGTCCCGACTTCAATCCGATCGAGCAGGTCTTTGCCAAGATCAAAGCCCTGCTCCGGACGGCTGCAGCACGGACCGCCGCCGACCTGACCATCGCCATCGAGGACGCGTTCGCCGCCGTCCGACCGGATGAGTGCCGAAACTACCTCACTGCAGCTGGATACGATGCCTATGAGCCAACCTGAAAGGGCACGGCTCTAGTGCTTCCCAGCCGTCGATGACTGGTCGGAACTCGTTGCTCCCACTCGTGGTGAGCGAGAGATCCCAAGCTACGATACTTCTTCGACACCGATGACGGTGAGTTCCATTGTCTGGACGATGAAGGCGTGGAGTTGCCAAATGTCGAGTGCGCCCGCATCGCCGCGTTGGACGCACTCCCCGAAATGGCTCGGCACAAACTACCGGATGGCGACCGCCGAACCTTCTCGGTGCTGATCCGTAATCAGAACGGGGCGACCATCTACACGGCTACCCTCGATCTCATCGGCGAGTGGCATATCCCGCGCGCCGATTCGTCGTCTTGCCCTTCGTAGGCAAGTGCCAGTGACCCTCCTCCAGCAATCAGACGTTCGCAACAAGCTTCTTCTAGCCCTTCCGCCGGAGGATTTTGTCCGTTTGCAACCCGCGCTGCGGGTTGAGCAGATGCTTCTGCGGCAAGTCGTGATCCCGCCCCATACTGCGATCCATGCGGCATACTTCCCAGAAGAAGGCTTCGCCTCCATCACTCTGGACGGCAAGAACGGTCGGGTCGAGATCGTAATCATTGGGCGGGAAGGTGTCGTTGGCGTAGGCCCGATCCTGCTGGGCGACGACCGCAGCCCACACACGCACTTCGTGCAGATGGCGGGTCGCATGGTGAGCATTGACGCGGAAGCGCTGCGCGCCGCGGTCGAGCGGCACCCCGCCCTACGTCGACTCCTCCATCGCTACATCCAGATCCAGTACGTCCAGACGGCCCAGACGGCGTTCGCCAACGCGAAGGGCAACACCGTTTGCCGCCTCGCCCGGTGGCTGTTGATGTGCCACGACAGGGTCAACGACGACATGGTTACAGTGACGCAGGATTTCATGTCGTTCATGCTGGGCGTCGAAAGGCCCGGTGTGACCGGAGCGCTGAGAGCGTTGCAGAAGGACGGCTTCGTTCGGAAGCACCGAGGCAAGGTCGAAATCCTCGACCGCGCCGGTCTGCTCGACCTCGCTGGCGACAGCTACGGCGGAGCAGAGGTGGAATATGCCCGTCAGATCGAAGGGCGTACCGAGCCGCTCGATTGATTGGATGAGTGAGGGACTACATTTGCAACTTGAAGTTAAGCCAGTAAATGCAGCGGTTCGCCCTTGGAATGCAAGCGTTCGATCGTGGCACGGCGCCGAACGCGCAGTTTGGAACGGCTTTCTCGCATCTTACGATGGCGGCGACCGCCTCGGCATCAACTGCTACTCTGTCGTTTGCCGTCTCAGACCCGAGCAGGTAGCGACAACTATGGCTGGCCAATCCAATAGGACAAAACGATTAAATCGGTGCTTTTGTACTAATATCTAAGGTTGCACATAGAACATTTACTATTTGCAATAATTTCACCGGCTGTCATTTTGTCGCATCTCGAAGCACCATAGGAGCGTGTTTTGCCCGATGCCTTCGCTGCTCGGAACAAGGACCAGGCTGCTCACGCACCCCGTTCTCTCCGACGCATCGCCACGACGCTCGGCATATCCGCGACAGATTTCTATGATGGCTCCGCAGCGCGCGGCGAATTCGAGGACGCCTGTGAGATGCTGCGGATCTGGGACAGCCTGAAACACGTGGAAGATCGCCGGAAGCTGTTGGCGTTCGGTCGAGCGCTTGCCGAGCAAGATTGAAATCGCCTGCTGCGCCGCCTCGCCGCCGACATCCATCAGCCAACCCTGCGCGCGGCCTCGCGCACCTGTCGGGCCGCCACTTCGACGCCACGATGGCCTTCTCGTAGGCGTCGATGACGCGACGGCAGTTTGGGGACATTCGGCTCATGCTCTTCTTGAGGCAAGCGTCCATCTGCGAGGTGTTCGGATCGATATCGGATGACGTTTGCGCACTTCTCGCGTGGGTGCAGCGTTACGGTTATATGACAGCGTTCGAACTGATCCGTGCATTCGCCCATGATGCCACCGTCGCCATCGTCGTCACCGATCCGATGATCGAGCCGCCCGGCCCCACAATCCTCTACGCCAATGTTGGCTTCGGCCGTCTCGTCGGACGTGAGCTCGACGACATCGTCGGGCTAAGCCCCAGGTTCATGCAGGGCAATGAGACCCGCCGGGAGACGCTCGAAACCTTCCACCGCGCTTTGGCAGCGGGCGAGCGTTTCCACGGCTACCTCACGAATTACCGCGGCGATGGTACCAAGTACCGGGTTGAGATCGATTGTCGGCCACTGCGCGCCGCCGATGGCCGTATTGAGAACTTCGTCTCGTTCGAGCGTGAGGTGATCCGGCGGCTCGGTCGTCCCGCCGGCAGCGCTGCCGGACGCTACGAAACAATTGGCGTAAGTAACGACGCGTTAACAGGAGCCTTGAGCGCTCTGGGTGTTTTCAAGCACACATAAGTTAGATTTCTGCTTCAGTCTTCAATGCAAAGTCACGCAATCAGACGAAATTTATGTCTGTTTCTGACCAAGTGCGATGCTCAATCGATGCGTTAAGATGTAAATAAGAATTTGGCACGCAATATCTTACCCAACAGCGCAACGCTCAGGTGATGCGCCGGCAGGCGGCATCGTAGGCCTTCAGCCAGCTGGGTGTTGTCGAGCAGCCTCAACAATTTTGGTGAGAGTCGACGCCATGTTCGGTGGAACGCGCGCCCGTGCCGATCTCGCAGCAAAGTTCGACGCTCTGGACCGTTCGCAAGCGGTCATCGAGTTCCGACCCGACGGCACGATCCTCACCGCCAACGCCAACTTCCTGACGGCGATGGGCTACATCCTCCCCGAGGTGCGGGGGCAGCATCACGCTATGTTCGTCGAGGCGGCACACCGCAACAGCAACGAGTACCAGACGTTCTGGGATACGCTACGGCAGGGCACGTTCCAGTTCGCCGAGTTCAAGCGCATCGCCAAGGGTGGTCGGCTCGTGTGGATCCAAGCGAGCTACAACCCCGTGCTCGATCGCGCCGGCCGCGTCGTGAAAGTCATCAAGTTCGCTACCGACATCACCGCGCAGAAGATGCGTCTGCTCGACCTCGACGGGCAGATCACCGCCCTAAATCGCTCGCAGGCGGTAATCGCCTTCGATCCGACCGGCACGATCCTTGAGGCCAACCAGAATTTTCTCGATACCGTCGGGTACCGTCTCGATGAGATCGTGGGTCGCCACCACAGCATGTTTGTTGATGCCGCCGAGCAGACCTGCGT
>NZ_JAKSYL010000054.1 GCF_022829515.1 Methylobacterium sp. J-048 | reverse complement strand
GCCGGCGTTGATGAACGGGTTGCGCGGCACGCCGCGCTCGCGCTACAGCTGGACGAGGGAATTGAACGGGTTGCCCGAGGGCTCGCGCGCGACCCGCCTCCACAGCCGGTCGCCAACCATGCCGAGTGCCCGGGTGAGCGTGAACACCTTCGATACGCCCTGGATCGAGAACGGCGTCTCGCCATCGCCGCTGGTCGTGACCCGGCCCTCGGCATCGATCACCGCGATGCCGAACTGGTTCGGATCCACGTGGGCGAGCTCGGGAATGTAGTCGGCGACCGGAGGCATCGCACCAGTACGGCGTCGGCTTGTCGAACAGGACCCGGACGCTGAGGTCGTCGATCTTCTCGACGGTGCAATCCTTGTAGGAGCCGATCGTCACCGCCGCGGTGGCGGGGTCGCGGGCATAGGCCCAGGTGAACA
>NZ_JAKSYL010000053.1 GCF_022829515.1 Methylobacterium sp. J-048 | reverse complement strand
AGCCAGGTTGCAGCCCGCACCGTCGAACTCGCCCAGGCGAACGCCCGGCTCCTCGCCGAGGCGGTCGAGCGCGAGCACATGGAGCAGGACCTGCGGCAATCGCAGAAGCTCGAAGCGGTCGGGCAACTGACCGGCGGCGTGGCACACGACTTCAACAACCTGCTGACCATCATCCGCTCGTCGGCCTACTTCCTCCGCCGGACCTGCCTGACGACGGGCGGACGCGGTAGATGGACGCCCTCTCCCACACGCACGACCGCCCGGCCAAGCTAGCCGGACGGCCCGTGGCTGTCTCGCGCGCCCAGACCCTGACGCACGAACGGAGTGAGCGCGGCCAGCGTCTGCGTGCGGTGGCTGGCATACACGCCAGCATCACTGGCGCGCGCATCCGCGCGCGTCTGGAACGTGCGGCCGG
>NZ_JAKSYL010000052.1 GCF_022829515.1 Methylobacterium sp. J-048 | reverse complement strand
GGAACCCGCTCCCCGAGTGCCCCTTGAAGGCGTTCGCTCTGCGGATGTACCCGACCACGGTCCGCGGATCCCGGTGGCCGGACTGATCCATGATCCGAGCGAGATCCGCACCGCGCTCGGCCGCCGTGGTGATGTAGCCGGCCCGTAAGCTGTGCGCCCCGAAGGTCGAGGCATCGAGCCCGGCGGCCGTGCAGTAGTGCTTCATCACACGCTCGACCGTTTTCACCCCCAGGCGGCGCGACTCGACCCTGCCGGCCTTGTTGACCGGCCGGAACACAGGCCCGTCCTTGATGCCGGCCGCATCAAGCCATTCCCGCACCAGAGCGACTGGCCGGATGAACCGGCCGTGTGGGATGGCCTTCTCGACCCCCTGCCCTTCCTGATCGGTCTTGGACCTCCGAACCAAAACCCGCAGCCCGTCTGGATCCTGGACCAGATCGGCGACGTCGAGAGCCACGAGTTCCGACCGGCGAAACGCGCCCGCGAACCCTAGCGCCAGCAGGGCTCGATCCCTCTGGCCCGTTAGTGTGTCGGGCGTCCGCATGAGCAGGGCTGCGAGGATGTCGGCGGTCGCCGCCGTCTTCTGCTTCGGCCGGGTGCCGATCTCCCGTCGGATCCCGCGTAGGCCCTCGCGCAGACCTTCGTCGTCCGTCGGATCCCGCTCACCGGCAAGCTTATGCGCGTACCGGATCGCGGCCAGCCGACGGGCGATGGTCGAGGCCTTCGAGCCGCGCGTCGCCTCGTGGCTTAAAAACTCAAGCACGACGAGCGGTGTCGCTGGCATCGGATCGAAGCCGTGCTTCGTGCACCAGGTCGCGAACTGTCCGGCATCGCTGAGATAGGCGCGCTGGGTGCTCTTGGCCTTGCCCGCCCGCTGGAACGCCCGGGCCTGGTCGGACAGGCCGGCGACGATCGGCAGGCCGGCCCGCGGCTCCGGACCACGAGTTTTCAGCGCCTTCATGGCATCGTGTCCGATAACTGTCCTTCTCAGACACTATCACGCGCGCTATGGTCGTGCGAGCGTCATTCCACGATCCCGCTTTTATCACACCACAAAAGTGTGACGGAGCGCGGGAGGATGGACGTCGGGTTTTACGGGAAAGTCGTGAACCCCCCCGCAGCAGGCGTGTGCAGCGTTTAGGCTCTCAGCCCGAACGCGCCACGTCATGGCAGCGTGATAATGGCGCTGATCCGGTGGTTTTGTCCCACCATATTAGCGGGAGCATGGCGTCGAAATGGTGAGGATCATCGGCCTTGCGCAGAGCAAGGGCGGCGTCGGCAAGACGACCACGGCTCTGAACCTCGCAGCCGAACTGCATCGGCGAGGGCGGACGGTCGCCGTGCTCGATGCGGACCCGGCCGCGCATGCCGCCTCGATCGCAGAAGACGGGCAACTGCCGTTCAAGGTGACCGCCCACCTCTTGGAGGAGGACAGCGACGCGGCGGTCTCGGCCTGGGTGAAGACCGCCAAAGGCCAGGGGACCGACTTCGTGTTGATCGACGCCCCCGGTGCGATGGGCGCGGCGTTCGGCGCCACCATAGCCGTGTCCGATCTCGTCCTGGTGCCGTCGGGCTCGACCGTGTTGGATGTGCGCGGCGCGGCCGAAACCGTTGGCACGATCCGCCGGCACCGCAAAGCCGCCAAGCGTGACCGGCCCGACATACTCATCGTCCCGAGCCGCATCGACAAACGCACCGGGGCAGGGCGAGACGTGGTGACGACGCTGGCCGCGCTGACTGAGCCGGTGGCGCCGGCCATCTCCTACCGCGCCATCGTGGCCGACAGCCTTGCGACCGGGGAGGCGGTCCCTGCCGACACGCCGTCCGCGGCCGAATTCGCGGCGCTCGCCGACGCCGTCATGATCCGCCTCGGAGAGACCTTATGAGCCGCCGCCCGAACGTGTCGCAGACGCTCGCGATGAAAGCCGCCGCGGCCGCGGCCCGTGAAGTCGAACAGGATGAGGCCCCGCCGGAGCCGGTGGCGGCGTCAGAGCTCGAGCCTGAGCCAGTCGTTGCCCACGCTATAACGGCGACCGAGATCCATCAGCCTGTCCCGCAGGCTGGAGAGGGGCGCGTTAATTCCAAACCGACTGGCCGACCGAAGGGGCGCCGAGATGTAGCCGCCCGACAGACAGTCTACCTCGATGATGCCCGCCACGCCGCGCTAGCCCGAATTGCCGAGGACCGGGGCCGCTCCATCCATTCCCTGATCCTGGAGGGGATCGACCACGTGATCGGAAAGCCCAGTGCGAAGGGGTGGCAGTAGCGGTAATCGACCTCTCTAAAAGCATATTGATAGTGGTTTTGTGGTGTTGAAAAAACATCATTAAACCGCGAGACCCGCGCTACCAGCCGCGGTGCGGTCGGGAGTGCGCGAGGCCGGGATGCAGCCAGTTGGCTGGGCCCGGTCGTTCGTGCAATTCGAGCCCACAAAAACGGGGACGAGCTATTTCGTGATCCGAACCGAGACCGGATCACTGCCGGGGAAGCTCTCCTCCAGCGCGTCGTCGGGCCGCTCGTGCATCCGGTCCAGATGGTTCTCAGGGAGGTGGCGATCGGTCGTCGTGATGGCGGATCCTGCAGAAACAACCGCCAAACGCCTCCGCTCCGCGGCAGTTCGAAAAGCCTCATAGACAAGCAGCCCGAAGCCGGCCGCGATCATGAGCGCTGGGACGGGATTGACCCGGACATCTGCGACAAGCCGCTCGACGGTCTCGCTTGCTGCCTGCCCTGACCGGCGCAGGTCGGCAAAGTCACGCGGGATCCCAGGTTGATTGAACCGGGCCTGCAGGTCGGCCAGCGTCCGATCCAACCGGCCTCGGCTAGCCTCGACGTCCTGCTCCAGTTTGTCTGGCGAGTCGCTCATGTGTCCATCCAATCCGTGAGAACCTGCGCGTCCTGTTTGACCTGCCGACCCGTGCGTGTCGGCTCCAGCGTGGACAGGGATGTCTTGCTGCGCCCGAACAGCCCGAGACTGATCGCAAGTAAGAGGAAGACACCGCCCACGATCAGCGCCGCGAGTGCATCCGATTGAAAGAGGACGGCGATCCCCTTCACCAAGGCGAGGAGCAGCGTGAACAGGCCTGCAGTGGCGCACACGGCCGCCATGAGTAACAGGCTGAGCCCGAGGGATATGCGATGGACGCCCTGCGCCATCTCGGTGCGAAATAGCGTGATTTCGCTACCCACGAGATCTCGTAGCTCGCGGACTGCATCGCCGACGAGGGTCGGGATGCTGCGCAATCCTAGCTCGGCCATCCCGCTCTCCTAGACGTCAGGCGTCGGGAGGACGTCGAGCGGGACCACCGCGTGCGAGCGTGGGACCGGCCGAACCTTGGATGCATTCACAAGGCGGAAGAACGCGAGGCCCGTCAGAACAGCGGCGGCTGTTGCCAGCGCGGGCCGGCGTCGGATTGCGGCGTGAACCTCGTCGTACATCTCGCCGAAGCTGCGGCGTGAAATGGCCTCGGCCAACTCGTCGACGCCGAGCGCCGCCTGATCGAAGAGCTCCTTCAACTGCGGCAGCGAGTCGAGGCTGGTACCTGTGTCGCGAATGGCACCGCCGACGTCCGACACGAAGCGTGCCGCGTCGGCTTTGCGCTTCTCGACATAGCCCTGGGTCTGATCGCGCAGCGCGTCGGCAAAGCCTGGATCGGCGGCGCTCGGCCGGCCATTCTGAGCACCGTTCGGCATCGGGCAGTTACTCCGGTGTACTCTGGACCAGAAGGAACCGTAAGCGTCCCATACAGTTCCGCTGCGCCGCCGGCTGCGTGGTCTACCGTCGAGACGAATGGCGCTGCTCACGCGTTGGTGGCTCGATGCCGCCAATCCGTTCGGATACCGAGGAGGAAGAGCCATGGACGAAGATCGTGTCAAAGGCGCCGCGAAAGAACTCGGCGGCAAGGTTAAAGGTGCAGCGGGCGATCTGACCGGCGATAAGCGGACGCAAGCCGAGGGCAATGTCACTGAGCTGAAAGGCTCGGCGCAAAACCTGTACGGACAGGCCAAGGACACGCTCAGCGACGCGGCCGGGCAAGCGCGGGAATTCGCCGGCGATGCGTTCGACAAGGCTCGCGAGCGCTATCCGGACGCGCAGCGTGTGTACCAGCGCGGCAACGAGGCGCTAAGGCCGCACGCCCACGAGTCACCGCCCGGCCTCGCGCAGATTTTTATCGACGGCCGTGGATGACTAAAGCGAACAGATAGCCGATGGCGCCGGCCAGAATGGCGAGGCCCAGCGGTGACTCCTGCGCGTGCGGCCTTAGCGCCTCGTTGCCGCGCTGGTACACACGCTGCGCGTCCGGATAGCGCTCGCGAGCCTTGTCGAACGCATCGCCGGCGAATTCCCGCGCTTGCCCGGCCGCGTCGCTGAGCGTGTCCTTGGCCTGTCC
>NZ_JAKSYL010000046.1 GCF_022829515.1 Methylobacterium sp. J-048 | reverse complement strand
AGGACCCGGAGACCTACGACCGGTTCGAGAAGGTCGTGCTGGTCCATGGCTGCCGCCAGGTGCAGGAGCTGGCCTACGGCGAGACCATCACGGAATCCCTGCCCAAGCACGAGTTCCTGGGCGAGATGATCTCGAACCAGCTGATCTACTACCCGACCGTGACCCGCGAGCCGTTCCGCAACCGCGGCCGGATCACCGACCTGATGGTCTCGGGCAAGCTGTTCTCCGATATCGGCCTGCCGGCCATGTCGGTCGAGGCGGACCGCTTCATGCTCTGCGGCAGCCCCGACATGATCCGCGACACCCGCGAGCTGCTGAGCACCGGCGGTTACGAGGAAGGCAATCACGGCGAGGGCGGCCACTACGTGATCGAGAAAGCCTTCGTCGAGAAGTAGTTTTTTTGCACTTTGCGTTCAGCCCGGTGCGGTCCGCCGCGCCGGGTTTTTTCATGCCTCTGCGACGGCGTTCATCGTCGCCTGTTCGTCATTGCGAGCATAGCGAAGCAACCCAGGGCAGCGCGCGATCCCCGAAGGTGGCGTTTCCCTGGGTTGCTTCGCTCCGCTCGCAATGACGGTGCCGCGCGAAAACGTCCCGCCGGACGGGATGAAGCTCAGCGCTCGCCCTGCGGCACCGTCGGGACGCCGTCCGCGAAGGGGCCGCCGCCGGCGCTGAACAGCTTGCGCAGGAAGCCCGGGGCGATCGCCGAGAGCGGGTTCACGCTCACGTCCGGGGAGGCGAGCTTGCCGGAGACGCGGAAATTGACGGCGAACAGGCCCTCGTTGTGCCCGCCCCCGAGCAGCGGCCCGAGCAGCGGCAATTGCGAGGCGACGTTGTTGAGCCCGTAGAGCGGCACGAAGGTGCCGGTCATGTCGGTGCGCTCCCGGCCGGTATCGAGCCAGCCCGACAGGGTGAAGCCCATCGCGGCGTTGGAGATCGCTGCGTCGCTGAAATCGACCCGGCTGCCGCTGCGCACGAAATTCGCCCGCATCCGGTCGAAGGTCACGTCCCCGGCCGCCCGGCCCGGGGCGATCCGGCGGCCGCGGGCCGTGTCCGCCTCGGCCGGCTCCGGTCCCTGGGCCATGATGCTCGACAGGGCCGGCTCGTTGCGCAGCGAGAAGTCGCGGATCTGGACCACGCCGGCCTGCGGGCCGTCGTTGAGGCCGATCCCGGCGGTGAGGCGCCCGCCCTGCATCCGGCGGTAGACGTCGACGAAGCGCAACGTCGCGCCGGCATCGGCCGATTCCACCGCGAGCGTCGGCACGCCGCGCTCGCCCCGTGTGACGGTGGCGGCGAACGGGGCCGCGCGGAACCGCCCGGTGATGTTGGCGGCTTTCAGGGTCCGTCCGTGCAGGGTCAGCCGCAGGTTGGCGTTGGTCAGCGCCTCGTCGTTGAAGCCCGCCACGATCGGCACCTGGATATCGGCGTCGACATCCTTCGGGTTCGCATCTTTCGCCTCCTTGCCGCTTTTGGCGTCCGGCCCGCCGAGCGACTTCAGGAACGGCCGCGCATCGACCACCGCGCCGCGGACCAGGACCTTGTAGCCGGTGCCGGTGCGGTCGAGGCTCACCCGCAGGTCGTCGCCCGGGGACAGCTTGACGCTCGTCAGGTCGGCGCGCTCCAGGCCGCCTTCCGGGCTGATCGTGAGGCTGCCGCGGGCGGCGGCCGGGGCGGCGTCGAGGGCGAAGTCGCGCAGATCGTAGCTCTGGCCGTTCTCCACCAGCGTGAAGCTGAGGCGTCCCGGCTTGCCCGCCGGCTTGGTCAGTCCGGGCAGCAGCCCGTCGATGCCAGCCTTGGCGAGATCCGCCTCGATCTTGATCGGCGGCTTGCCGGATCCCGGCCGGCCGATCGGCACCACGGCGCGGACCGGGATCGTGCCCGAGAGAAGCGGCGCGGTCGGCAGGCCCTTCTTGGCCCGCAGGGCCTCGTCGAGGGCGAGGTTGACCACCGCCTCGCCGGGCTGGCCGACCTTGGGCTGGCGCATGTCCACCGAGATCGGCGCGCCGCCGACCCGGCCGTCGCCCTTCAGGGTGAAGGCGCCGCGGTCGTACAACAGGGCGAACTTGCCCGCTTCCAGGCGGTCCTTGCCCATCACCTTGTCGACCGAGAGGTCGGAGAGCGTCCCCGACAGGGTCACGGGCAGGTTCGGCAGGTCCGGCACGTGCTTGAGGTCGAGGGGGAAGTCGACCCGCAGGTCGGCGCCGCCCTTGATCGTGGCCGGGTCGAGATCGACGCTCATCAGGCTCTTGAACAGCTTGGCCTGGAGCACGGAGGCCATGCCGTCGGCGCCGCCGGAGAGCCGCATGCCGATCTGCGCCACGACCCGGTCCGGCATGATCTGCGGGATCACGAAGCTGCCGTCCGAGATCGCCAGCCCGCGGCCGTCCGGTCCGCGCACCTCGGCGGTCACGTTGCGCACGGTGGTCGAGCGCCCGGTGATCGTCCCGGAGACGTTGCCCTTCACCACCGGCGGCGCGTCGGCGGTGACGTCCAGCGCCGCGTCGGAGACCCGGAAGTCGATATGCACCGAGTCGTCGGGGGCCGGCTCGCCCTTGGTCGCGGCGGCCAGAACCGTGCCGGACATCTTCACGCGGATGTCAACGGACTCGATCCGGCCGCGGCGCAGCTGGTCCACCAGGTAGGTGCGGGCCGGCGGCGCGATATGCTCCGGCCACAGCCGCAACCCGGTCCGGACCTCGCCGTCATGGCCGAGGATGCGGAGCGTCAGGCCGCCGTCGTCGGCCGTGGTGCCGATCGTGCCGGTGATCACCCCCTGTACGCCCGGGGCCACGACGTTGAGCGCGTCGATGGCGATGCCGCCGTCCCGGCCGGTGAGTTGCGCGTCGAGCGCGTCGATCTTCACCGGCGCGTCCTTCGGGGTCGCCCCGCGCAAGGTCGCGTCGCGCCCCGACAGCGTCGCGGTCCAGGCCGTGGCGGCGTCCGGCGGACTCCCGGTCCAGGTGCCGGTCAGGTGCACCGCGTTGCCGGCCCCCCGGTAATCCAGGCCGGTGAGCGCCATGACGCGGGCCGCCTCGTCCCAGTTCAGGGTCGCGTCCAGGCTCTCGACCGTGACCGGATTGAAGTCCTTCTCCTCGATCAGGAACGTGCCGTCGCCGGTATGGACCTTCGCGTTCATGGTCGTGATCCGCCCGGCCACCAGGCTCACGTCGGCGCGGGCCGAGAGCTTAAGGTCGGTGGTCAACGGCAGGCTCGATTGCCCCGAGAGCAGCAGCAGGTCGGGCACCGGCAGGTCGTCCAGGGTGATGACCCCCGAGCGCGCCTGGGTTTCCCCGCCCTCGCGCAGGGCGCCACCGAAGCGCCACTCGCCGTGGGGGCCGTCGAGCCGCAACTCGAAGTTGCGGGTTCCATTGACCGGATCACGCCCGAACAGCCCGTTGACCCGGGCGAACACCGCGCGCTCGCGGCCGTCGTCGTCGATCAGCCGCAGCCGCGCATCGGTGATGCGGGCGCGGTCGAGGGCGCCGACGACGCCGCTGGAATCCAGCACCACGCCGAAGATCGAGGCCAAGGTCGCCGACAGCGGCGAGACCTTGCCCCGCGCCGCGTCCACGCTCGGCGGCGTGTGCGGCTCGATATCGACCGGGTGGTTGGCCTCGGAGGCCGCGAACGCGATGGAGCCGTCCCGGTGCACGAGGGCGGTGGTCTGCGTCTCGCGGAACTCGATTGAGCGCGGCTGCAGGTTGAGGTGCAGGAGGCCCCAGGGGTCGAGGCTGACCACGGCGAGCGGCGCCCGCACCACAAGGTCGCCCTGCGGGTTGCGGATGTCGAGGCCGGAGAAGCGCAGGCTCAGGGCGTTCTCGCGGTCGAGCTCGAGGCTGCTGCCGCGGATCCCGATGCTCCAGCCCGGCCCGATCCGCTCGGCCACGGCGGCCGCGACCCGGCGCGACAGGGCGTCGATCTGCAGAGGGCCGTTGGACAGGCGCAGGGCCGCCAGCCCGATCCCGCCGCCGACGAGCAGCACCAGGGCGAGCGCGCCGACGAGGCAGAACCCGCCCCAGCGTCGCGCCCTCCCCCGAGGCTTGGCTGCCAAGGTCGTCTCGTCCGCCATCGGGACCCTTGTTCCGGGGGCTTCGCGCGCGGAACTCCGCGGCCGGTGGATCGAAGCGCGACCGCGCTTTACAGCGGGCGTGACTCCGAGTTCTGGTCGGGCGGCGCGGCGCAACCTCACGGGGCTTCCGCGCACGGCGGGACTGCACACCATCAATCGGCCGAAAGGAAGGCACGATGCCATTGTCAGAGGGCGATCCGGCCCCCGATTTCGACTTGCCCGCATCCGGCGGAGGGCGGATCGCGCTGTCGGCGCTCCGCGGTCACAAGATCGTGCTCTACTTCTACCCGAAGGACGACACGAGTGGCTGCACCCTGGAGGCGCAGGACTTCAACGGCCTGCTGCCGGCCTTCGGCGAGGCCGACGCGACGGTGATCGGCCTGTCGCCGGACCCGGTGAAGAGCCACGACAAGTTCTGCGGCAAGTACGGCCTCGCCTTCCCGCTCGCCTCCGACGAGGACAAGGGTGTGCTGGAGGCCTACGGGGTCTGGGTCGAGAAGAGCATGTACGGGCGCACGTACATGGGCGTGGAGCGCACCACCGTGCTGGTCGACCGCGAGGGCCGCATCGCCAAGGTCTGGCCGAAGGTGAAGGTGCCCGGCCATGCCGAGGCGGTTCTGGAGGCCGCCCGGGCGCTGCCGTGAGCGGGCGGGGGAGCAGCGCGACGGATCCTTAACCCTAAGCGGGTCTGAATGGCGGCTCCCACGGGGCCGTCCCGATGCATCGCCCGCTGCCTCCGAAACTCCTCGCCGCCGGGTTCGCCCTCGCCCTCCTGTGGGCGCTCGGCGCCTCCTACCTGATCGTGTTCCACGACGACGTGCTCGCCGGCTTCGTCGCGCGCCAGGGGGCGATGCGGGACGCCTACGAAGCCCGGCTCGCCGAGCTGCGGGACCGGCTCGACCGGGCCGGCCGCGACCGGGTCGGAGCGGAATCGAGCCTGGCCGAGCGGGTCGCGGCGGCCCTCGAGCGCCAGGCCGAGCTAGAGCGTCGGCAGGCGGCCCTGGCCGGCCTCGGCGTCCAGCCCCCCGATCCGCTCACAACCGGCGCGCTGCCGCGTCCGGACGACGGCCCGGACGGGTTCGACCTGCGACCGGCCGAGGCGGGCGCGCCGTCCCGGTTCCCCGCCCTGCCCCGCCGGAGCGCCATCGATGCCGAGACCGGGCTGATCCGCCTGGAGGCCCGCCTCGACGGCCTGCGGGCCGCGCAGGGCGAGCGCCTCGCCCGGGTGGTCGAGCGGGCCGGCGACACGGTCCGGCGCCTGCGCGGGCTGATCGGCCGCACCGGCCTCGACCCCGATCGCCTCGATCCCACGACGGCTGGAACCGGCGGCCCGCTGGTCCCCCTCGACGCCCGCGCCCTGGACGGGTTCGCGACCGGCTTCGCGAGCAACCTGGACTTGGCCCGCCGGGCGCTGGATGACGGCGCGCGCCTGCACCGGCTCGCCGCCGCGCTGCCGCTGGGCCGGCCGACAGGCGGCGAGCCAGTCGTGTCGAGCCCGTTCGGCACCCGCCTCGACCCGTTCACCCGGGGTCTGGCGCTCCATACCGGCCTCGATCTCAAGGCCGAGTCCGGCGAGCCCGCCCGCGCCACCGCGCCCGGCCGGGTGAGCGCCGCGGACTATGCCGGCGGCTACGGCAACATGGTCGAGATCGACCACGGCCACGGCGTCGTCACCCGGTTCGGCCATCTCGCCCGCATCCTCGTCCGCCCGGGCCAGCGCGTCGTCGCGGGGGACGTGGTCGGCCTGGTCGGCTCGACCGGGCGCTCCACCGGGGCGCATTTGCATTACGAGACCCGGATCGACGGCGAGCCGGTCGACCCGCAGCGCTTCCTCGAGGCCGGCGGGGACCTCGCGGCGGCGCTGGCAACCGATTGAACTGGTGCCGGATTTTTCGGTCCATGATAGCGTGGCGTGTCCGATCGGAGGCCGCGATGCACGCTGGGCGCATGAGCGTCGCCGAGTATCGGCGCTGGGTCGAGCCGCGCCCGGACGAGGAGCGCTGGGAACTGCTCGACGGCGAGCCGGTGCTGATGGCGCCGCCGAGCGCCCGGCACCAGCGCATCGTGACCAACCTGCTCACGCATCTCGACGCGCTGGCCGAGCCGCGCGGCTGCGGCGCCTATCCGGGCCTCGCGATCCTCAGCGACGCGATGGACGATTACGCGCCCTACCCGGACGTCGTGGTCCATTGCGGGTCGATGCCGCCCAACGGCTACATTGATGACCCGCTGCTGATCGCCGAGGTGCTCTCGCCCGGCACCATGACCAACGACCGGGGCCGCAAGCTCGCCTTCTACGCCACCGTTCCGAGTCTCCAGACCTTGCTGATCGTCTATCAGGACGAGGCCCGGATCGAGGTCTGGCGCCGGGATGCCGACTGGACGATGCGGGTCGCCGGGCCGGGCGAGGCCATTGTCCTGCCGGAACTCGGCGGCGCCCTGCCGGTGGGCGAGGCCTACGCCCGGGTTGCCTTCTGAACCGGCGCTGTTGCGGGCACCGTCGCGGGTGCTACCATCGCGCCCGGATCATCGGAGGGCGGCGATGGCTTTGGCCGCGAAGCGCGACGCGCGCATGCGGGTCGCCGAGTTCAGGCATTGGACGGACAGCCGTCCGGACGCGGAGCGTTGGGAGCTGCTCGACGGCGAGCCTGTGCTCATGTCGCCGCCGCGCGAGCGTCACCAAGCGATCGTCGCCAACCTGATCCGCCGAATCGGCGACCTCGCCGACGGGAAGGATTGCCGCGCCCTCCCCGGCCTCGGGATCGTCAGCGCCGCGCAGGACGATTTCGTGCCGATCCCCGACGTGGTGGTGCGCTGCGGGCCGCCGCTGCCGGACGGCTATGCCGAGGATCCGCTGCTGGTGGCCGAGGTGCTGTCGCCCTCGACCATGAGCCTGGACCGGGGCCGCAAGATCGACTTCTACCGCACGGTCCCGAGTCTCAAGGTCCTGCTGATCGTCTATTCCGACGAGGCGCGCGTCGAGGCCTGGCGCCGGGAGGCCGACGACTGGAGCGTCCAGGCGCTCGGCCTCGACGGCAGCCTTGCGCTGCCGGAACTCGACGGCACCGTGCCGGTGCGCGACATCTACCGTGGTCTCGCCGTCTGAGGCCCCGCACCCGATCGCAACGTGCCGGTTCGTCCGGCCCAGCAGAGCGTCAAGGCACCGACTTGCCCCACTTCGAAGATTTCTACGCGGCCAAGCTGCGCGGCGCCCTGGGCGTGACGGACGCGGAATCGGTGCTCGACCTGCGCGGCGCCAACCGGGCGACCGCGGAAGCGTCGCTGAAGGACATGCTGGAGCGCAGCCGCTTCGCCAAGGGCAAGACCGTGGCGATCCGCCTGGACCCGCCCCCGGAGGGCGGCGGCGAGACCCTGTTCCAGCCGGCGGGCCGCCTGCTCCTGGACGCCAAGCGCCGCGGGCTGATCGAGCGCCTGCACACCCTGCCGGCCCAGGACGGCCTCGGCTTCTACGTCGCCTTGGCCGGTCGGGCGGACCGGGTCCCGATGTGATCCGGCGGCCGGTGTAGAGCTGGCAACGGATCGGGTCCGGGCCTCCGGACGTTGATCGGGCCCGCGCCACCGGATCCCGCCCGTGCCGAACCCAAGACCCCGCCTGTGCCGGTGCCGCGCATGACGCCCTTCCCCGGCGGGCGCAACACGATCGAGCGCATCGCCCGCCTCGGCTACGGCGCCCGCGGGATCGTCTATGGCGTGGTCGGCGCCCTGGCGCTGCTCGCCGCCCTCGGCCAGGGCGGCCGGGCCGGCGACAGCAAGGATGCCCTGCGCGCCGTCCTGGGCGGGCCGTTCGGCGCGGTTCTGGTCGGGCTGATCGCCCTGGGGCTGGTCGGCTTCGCGCTCTGGCGCCTGGTCGAGGGCGTGACCGATGCCGACCGCCGGGGTACCTCCGCCAAGGGGCTGGCGGTGCGCGGCGCTCACCTGATCAGCGCCGCGATCTATCTCGGCCTGGCCGTCAGCGCGGCCTCGCTCAGCCTCGGCCTCGGCACGAGCGGCGGCGACGGCATGCATGACGGCACCGCCTGGCTCCTGGCAAAACCCTTCGGCCGCTGGCCCGTGGCGCTCGGCGGGCTCGGGGTGATCGGCGGCGGCTTCGGGTTCCTGGGCAAGGGAGTCCTGGGCAAGGGAGTCCTGGGCAAGGCCTGGCGGGGCGATGTCACCGACCGGCTCGCCCTCGACGCCCAGGCCCGCGACCGCTGGGCCGGCCCGATCGGCCGCTTCGGCTACGCGGCCCGGGGCATCGCCTTCCTGATCATCGGCGGATTCCTGGTGGCGGCGGCCTGGCACCAGCGCTCGTCGGACGCGAAGGGCCTGGCCGAGGCCTTCGCGTTGCTGCGTGCCCAGCCCTACGGCTGGATCCTGCTCGCCCTGGTCGGGGCCGGGCATGCCGCCTTCGGGGCGTTCGGACTGATCCAGGCCCGCTACCGGCACATCGATGCCCCCGATATCGACCGGGTCGACGACGCGGCTGGAGCGGCTGTCCGGGCGCTCACCTGAAAGATAAACCTTTGTATTTTTTGGTTGATGCCCCATGTAGAGTTCACCCTCCGCGCAATACCGTGCCCTGGGCGACGACGCGGAGACGATGATGGCCAGGACGCTGATTACGGGTAAGGCGCAGACCGTAACGACCGAAGACTTCAACGAGCGCGTCAAGACCCTGCTCGTCGACAAGGTCTACCCGCTCAAGGGCCGGACCTACCAGAAGAACTTCAAGACCGGCTTCTCCGGCGCGATCGTCAAGTAGCACGACCGACCGGCCTGGCGCCCTCGCGGCGTCCGGCCCCGCGTTGACAGGGCGGATGCCGCGGCGGATACCGCGCGGCACCCCATCCGGCCCCCGATGCAGCAGCGCTTCTACAAGATCGCGGTGATGGTGGCCCACGACCTCGCGGCGACCGCCGCCGCCGTGGTGCTCACCTTCCTGTTCCGCTTCCAGGGCGGCATACTGGACGAGCGCCTGCACGCCCTGCCGCTGCTGCTGCCGCCGTTCCTGCTCTTTGCCGGCCTCGTCTACGGCCGGTTCCGGCTGTACCGGACCAAGTGGCGCTTCGCCTCGCTGCAGGATCTCGCCGGGATCGTCCGGGCGTCGAGCGTCCTGGCGCTGGCCCTGCTGGTGACCGACTGGGTCCTGGTCTCGTCCGACCTCTACGGCTTCTACTTCTTCGGCAAGATCGCGATCCTTCTGTACTGGGTCCTGCAGATCTTTCTGCTCGGGGGCGCGCGCCTCGCGTTCCGGTACCTGAAGGACACCCGCTCCCGGCAATCCAGCGCCCGGGCCGCCACCGTGCCGACGCTGCTGCTCGGGCGCGGGGCCGATCTCGACGTGCTGATCCGCGCCATCGAGACCGGCTCGGTCCGCAAGCTGGCGCCCCGCGGGATCCTGTCGCCCCGGGCGGACGAGACCGGGCAGTTCATGCGCGGCGTGCCCGTGCTCGGCGGCTTCCGGGATCTCGAACGGGTGGTGGCGGAGCTGACGGCCGGCGGCGAGCCGGTGCGGCGGCTGGTGGCCGCCCCGAGCGCCCTGGTGCCGGAGGCCGCCCCCGACGATCTCATCGCCCGCGCCCGGCGGCTCGGCCTGCCGCTCGCCCGCGTGGTCGGGCTCGGCGAGGGCGCGCAGGGCCCCGAGCTGGCGCCCCTCGAGATCGAGGATCTGCTCCTGCGCCCCACCGTGGCGATCGACCGGCCGCGCCTCGAGGCGTTTTTGGCCGGTCGCCGGGTGGTGGTGACGGGGGGCGGCGGCTCGATCGGCTCGGAAATCTGCCTGCGGGCCGTGGCCTTCGGGGCCGCCGCGGTGCTGGTGCTCGAATCCTCGGAGCCGGCGCTGCACGGCATCCTCAGCCACCCGGCGATCCTGTCCGCCCAGGCCGCGGTGACCGGCGTGCTCGCCGACATCCGCGACCGGGAGCGGGTCCATCAGGTCATCGCGGCGTTCCGGCCCGATTGCGTGGTCCACGCCGCCGCGCTCAAGCAGGTGCCCTACCTGGAGCGCGACTGGCAGGAGGGCATCAAGACCAACGTGTTCGGCTCGATCAACGTCGCCGAGGCCGCGGTGGCCGCGGGCGCCCGGGCGCTGGTGATGGTCTCCACCGACAAGGCGATCGAGCCGGTCTCGCAGCTCGGCGTCACCAAGCGCTTCGCCGAGATGGTCGCCCAGGCGCTGGACGCCGAGCAATCCGCGAAGCCGGACCATCCGACCCGGCTGATCGCGGTGCGCTTCGGCAACGTGCTCGGCTCGGTTGGCTCGGTGGTGCCGGTGTTCAAGGCGCAGATCGCCCGGGGCGGCCCGGTCACGGTCACCGATCCCGACATGGTCCGTTACTTCATGACCGTGCGCGAGGCCTGCGACCTCGTGCTGACCGCGGCCTCCCACGCGGACGGCGAGGGCCGGGCCGCCCCGGAGGCGGAGCGCGCTGCGGTCTACGTGCTCAAGATGGGCCAGCCGGTGCGGATCGCCGAGCTCGCCGAGCGGATGATCCGGCTGGCCGGGTTCGAGCCGGGGGCGGAGATCGAGATCGCGTATACCGGCGCCCGGCCCGGCGAGCGGCTCAACGAGATCCTGTTCGCCCGGGAGGAGCCCCGGGTCACCCTGCCGGGCATCGACGGCGTGATGGCGGCCCGCCCGGTCTTCGCCGACCGCGCCCGGCTCGACGCCTGGGTGGCGCAGCTCCGGGAAGCCGTGGCGGCGGGCGACCGGGCGGCCGCGGAAGCCGTGTTCGAGGCGGCGGTGCCGCATTTCCGTGAGCGCCACGCGCAACGGCCGGCCGGGCGTGGGGCTGCCTCCTCTGCCGCGACCACGGTCGAAGCCGAGCCGCCATCCGGTGCGGCGAGCGCGGCGATCGGTTGATCGAACCGGTGGCTTTGAGACGACGGAAAGTCCCGGCAGGCCGCCGCGCGATCAGCGCCCCACCGCCGTAAGGAGCTGGGGCAGGTCGGCGATCATCGCCGTACGTGCCCGGATCCCGGCCGGCCCGGCCTCGCGTCGATCGTCCTGGATGAGGCGCGCGAAGGCCACGGTCTCGGGACCGCGGCGTGCCCAGCCGACGAACCATCCGTAGCCACGCGCCTCGTCGAGGGAGCCGTCCGGGTTGCGCGGGAAGCCGGTGCCGGTCTTGCCGTGGATCTCCCAGCCATCCGAGGGGGCCTCGATCCGCATGAGGGTTTCGGTCATCGCCAGAGCCGCGTCTGAGACGGGCAGGTCATGCCGGGCGAGCCGGCTCAGAAAGGCTACCTGCTCCAGTGGGCTGATCGCCAGGGATGAACTCAGCCACGCCCGCGTCAGGCCGTCGGCCTGGCCGGCATCTCCGGACACGTCCGCATTGCCGTAGCCGAACCGTGTCACGTAGGCCCGGAACCGGCCCGCGCCGAGGGCGCGCGTGACACGCTGGGAGTACCAGACCACGGAATCGCGGATCCAGCTTTCGGGATCGACGGTCTTCCGCCAGGACGGATTCCATGCCGCGTCGCCGCCGCGGAACGGGAGGGCCGGGCTGTGCACGTCCGTGAGGAATCCAGCATCGAAGCCCATCAAGCTGATGGCGATCTTGAAGGTCGAAGCCGGCGTGACTTGCCGGTCGCAATCGCCGCGCTGGAGCAGGATGCGGCCGTCCGTGGCGTCGGCAATCGCGGTGCACACAACTTCGCTCGCGTGCGCTGGGCCGACGAACGCGATGAAGCCGAGGAAGAGGATTGCCGATATCCGCATGACGATCGCGACCACCATAGGACGTTGGGCGTGGGCTTGAGCAGGCTGCCGCAGTCGCTCAGCCCCCCTCCCGCGCCAATCGCGCCAGCCCGTCCCGGGTCGGCGCGGCCGGGCGCCATCCGAGCGCCGCGAGGCCGTCGGCGCGGGCCTCCAGGCCCTCGGCCACCCGGGCGAACAGCGCCTCCCGGCCGGTCAGCCGGCAGGCGAGCCCGAGGAGGCCGGCCGGAACCGGGACCAGGGCGGGCTTGCGGCCGAGGCCGGCGCGCAGCGCCGTGAGCATCTGGGCCAGGCTGAGCGGGTCCGGATCGGCGGCGATCAGGGCGGATCGGATCGGGGCCGGCGCCCGCAGGACCGCGTCCACGGCGCCCGACAGGCTCTCCAGGGAGATCAACGAGCGCCGCGCCGCCAGCCCGCCCAGCGGCAGGGGATAGGGGCTGCGGGCGAGCCGCAGCAGCGCGGCCATGTTGCCCTTCACGCCCGCGCCGTAGACCAGGACCGGGCGGAGCGCGACCCAGTCGAGACCGGTCTCGGCCAACGCCCGCTCGGCCTCCAGCTTGGAGCGGCCGTAGGCGTCGGTGGGCCGTGGATCATCGCCCTCCCCGACCATACCGGGCGCGCTGGCGCCGACCTGCGCGCGGATCGAGGACAGGAACACGAACCGGCGCACCTTCGCCCGGGAAGCGGCCTCCGCGAGCCGGCGCGTCGCCTCGGTGTTGAGGGTGCGGTAATCATCCTCGGGCGCCCCCGACATGGCGTGGGCCAAGCCCGCCGAGTGCACCACGGCGTCGACGCCGCTGAGCGCCGCCGCCATGTTGATCGGGCGGGTCAGGTCGCCGACCACCGCGCTCGCGGCGCCGTCCGGCAGGGACGCCGGCCGGCGCAGCAGCACCCGGACCCGGTAGCCGCGGGCGGTGAGGTCGGCGAGCAGGTGGCGGCCGATGAACCCGGTCGCCCCGGTGAGCGCGATCAATCCGGTCACGAGTGGGCAACACCTTCGGCGGGGGCGCGGGCGAAGCGGCGGAGCAGGGCGGCGACCAGGGCGAGCCCAGCCGCGAGCGCCCCGAGCGTGACCGGCCAGGACGGCCAAAGCAAGGTCGCGGCGGCGAACCCGGCCAGGACGAGGTTGACCGCGAACACCCGCGCCACGACGCTCAAGACGGTCAGGCCGTTATCGGTGGCGCGCTGGTAGTAATGGCCGCGATGCGCCTCCCAGACCCGCTCGCCCCGGGCGGCCCGGGCGGCGAGCGTCAGGCTGGCATCGGCGAGGTAGACCAGCGGCAGCAGCAGGGCGGCGGCGAGCCCCCCCGCCAGGGCGAGCTGGCAGAGCAGCCACGCGGTGACGAGCCCGACCGGCAGCGCGCCGACATCCCCGAGGAAGAGTTTTGCGACGGGCCGGTTGAACGGCGCGAAGCCGAGCATGGCCCCGAGCAGGCAGGCCGCCACCAGGACCGGCAGCGCCGGCAGGTATCCGGCGAGCCCGAGCCCCAGGAGCGCACCGGAGACCGGGACGATCTCGGCCACCGTCATCCAGTCGAGCCCGTCCATGAAGTTGGTCAGGTTCACGAACCAGAGGCCTGCCAGCAGCGCGAGGCCTCTTTCCAGCCACAGCGGCGCTCCGGACAGCAGCCGCCCGTCGAGCTGCCAGACCAGCACGCCGACGACGCCCGCCTGCACGATGAGCCGCAGGCCGGCCGGCAGCGGCCGCAGGTCGTCCACAGCGCCAAGGATGGCCAGCACCAGGATGCCGCTCGCGAGCCCGATCCAGTCCGGCCGGCCGCCGATCTCGGGCGCCGCGATCAGCAGCCCGGAGATCGTCACCAGCGCCGTCACCACGGCGATCCCGCCGCCCTGTGGCGTCGGCACGGTGTGGCTCGACCGGGCGTTCGGTCGCGCCAGGGCGTAGCGCTGCAGCACCGGCCGCAACCGCAGGATCAGCCCGGCCGACAGGGCGGCGGCGAGCAGGACGGCGAGGAGGAGGATCGGCGTCACGGTGTTCGATGGTCCGCTGCTTGTGCTTGGTCGCGGGAATGGCCGCCGGTTCTATCGCGTCTCGGCTGGCGATGGCCGTCATGCATGTCGCAGCCTGCGATCGGACCCGGTCGCGTCACTGGCCGGCGGCGACCCGGTCGATCTCGTTCGCGAGCGTCGCGTAGGCGAAGTCGATGGTCGGCGGTGCGGCCGGACAGGGCCATCGCGCCCCGTGTGCGAGGAAGTCCCGATACGCGATGACGTCCCACAGATCCTTCCGGGGATCGGCTCGGCTCTGGGCGGTCACGGCCAGCAGGCGCCGGTATCCGCCGAGGTTCGAGAAATCCGCACTCGTGCGGGCGAGGTCCTCACGGCAGGCGGCGAACGGGAAGGCCGCGTCGTAGTGCAGGTCCAAGACATGACGCACCTTGCTCGACGCCACCCCGATCAGACGGAACAGATCCGCCTCGAACGCGGCGACGAGGTCGGTGAAGCCCTGCCGCCGGATCTGCCGCCCGACGCGCTCGAAATGCTCCTGGATCGCCTTCCGGCGGTCCTTCACGACATCGCCCACCGCGACGCCGAGCTGACTCAGAAGATCCGCCGAGGCCGTCCGCCGCAAGGCCGCCTGCCGGGCATAGGCATGCGCTCCGAGCTGGGATTGGAGCGCGCTGTACGAGGCGTCGAACCGGTGCCCGTTCACAGGCGCGGGTCCGTACCCAGGTCGTATGCCGTGAGCAGCGCGTCCAATGCCGTCTCGAAGGACTCTTTCGTGAGCGGGGTCGAACGGCTCCGCGCGGAGGGTTGGACGATGCTCCAGCCCGGCTGCTCGGCGGGTCCCGCAAGCACCTGGAACAGCGGGTCCCCGCTGCCCAGGCGCGACATGTCGATCCGGCCGCGGGCACCGATCACGACGGTGCCCATCGGGTCGAGCCGCACGGTCTCGGTCCCGACCTCGATGTCCAGTCGCTCGATCTCGTAGGCGCCCGTCGCCGCCTCGTGCATCGGCTTGAGCCGGCGCTCCAAGATGATCCCGCCATCGTCGACGAACGGCTTCAGCCACGCGGCGATCGCGTCGTAGAGCCCGGACACCGCGCCCTGCCAGCGTGTCACGAGAGCGGCCGGCTCCTCGCGGTCGCCGCCCGCGTCCCGAAGGCGCTGAATCGTCTCCTTCAGGGCCATGCGGCGTGTCTCCGATCCGGCACCGGGCGAATCCGGCGGGCGGCATGATCCTACAGAACCGCTTCGCGGCCGACGAGGGCGACCGCCCTTCGGAAGGCCGCCCTACGCCGCCCGGACCGTCGCGAGGAAGCGCCCGACCTCGGCGGTCAGGTGCTCGGATTGGCGCGACATCTCGGAGGCGGCCTCGAGCACCTGGGTGGCGGCGGCGCCGGTCTCTCCGGCGGCCTGGGCGAGGCTCGCGATGGTGCCGGTGACCGCGCCGGTGCCGGAAGCCGCCTCGGCGACGTTGCGGACGATCTCCTGGGTGGCCGCGCCCTGCTCCTCCACCGCCGCCGCGATCGAGGTCGCGACCCCGTCGATCTCGCGGATCCGCCGCCCGATCCCGTCGATCGCCGCCACGGCCTGGCCGGTCGAGGCCTGGATCCGGCCGATCTGGCCGGTGATGTCTTCCGTCGCGCGGGCGGTCTGGGCGGCGAGTTCCTTCACCTCGGTCGCCACCACGGCGAAGCCGCGCCCGGCCTCGCCGGCCCGGGCCGCCTCGATCGTGGCGTTGAGCGCCAGCAGGTTGGTCTGGGCCGCGATCCCGGAGATCAGCGCGACGACATCGCCGACCTTCGCGGCGGCGGCGCTGAGGTCCTGCACCAGGGTGACGGTGCCGATGGCCTCGTCCACGGCGATCCGCGCCAGGTCGGCCGAGCCGGTCACCTGCCGTCCGATCTCCTGGACCGCCGCGCCGAGCTGCTCCGCGGCGGCCGCGACGGTGGTGACATTGGCCGCCGCCGCGCGGGCCGCGACCGCGACGGTGCCGGACTGGTCGGTCGAGGCCGCGGCGCTGCCGGTCAGGGCGCGGGCGGTGACCTCCAACTCGGTCGCGGCCGTGGAGACGCCGCCGACGATGCCGCCGACCGCCTGCTCGAACGCGTCGGCCATGGCGTGGGTCGCCGCCCGGCGCTGGGTCTCGGCGTCGGCCCGGGCCTGCGCGGTCTCCGCCTCCAGGGCGCGCGTCCGGATCAGGGTCTCGCGGAACACCACGAGCGCGCCGGCCAGGGTGCCGACCTCGTCCCGGCGGTCCCGCCCCGGGATGGCGACCTCGGCATCGCCCGCGGCGAGGCGCTGCGTCGCCCCGGCGATCACCCGGAGCGGCCTGCTGACGCCGCGCGTGACCAGCACGAAGGCGCCCAGGGCGACCAGGAGGGCGAGGCCGCCGAGCGCCAGCATCTTCCGGTTGGCACCCGCATAGGTCTCCGCGATCAGCGCGCCGCTCGCCTGCGATCCGGCGGCGTTCAGGCCGACGAGCTTTTCCCAATCGGCCATGATCGCGGCGATGCTGTCCGACATCGCCGTGTTGTAGATCAGCTGGCCGCCCGCGATGTCGCCCGCGCCGGCCTTGGCCACGGCCTCCCGCTGCTGGTCGGCGTAGGTCGCCCGGTGCCGCTGGAAGGTGCCGTAGGCCTCGCGCTCGCCTTGGGAGAGCGGCAGGGCCTCGTACCGGGCGATCTGCGTGGCGAGCAGTGCGTCGCGCTTGGCGATCTGTCCCTCGACCAGCGTGCGCTGCTCGGGCGTGTCGGCGGTGATCAGGCGCCCGGCATTGACCCGCTGGCGCATGATGTTGATGCCGATCCAGCCCAGGGCATCGGTGGCGGGCACGCGCACGTCGCGCAGCTGCGCGGCGGTCGCATCGATGCCGCGCAGTTCGGCCAGGGAGAGGCCGCAGGTGGCGACGATCAGCAGGACCAGGCCGGCGAGGCACGCGCCGAGCTTGGCCGCGATGGAGATCCCCGTGCGCATGTCGCTTCGCCCTGGTCCGATACCGGATCAGGGGACATTCCTATCAAAAGACTGTCAAGCTTGCCCCGGCAGACCTGCACGCGGGATTCCGCGCCGCCTCAGTAGACCTGCGCACCCTCCCGCGGCTGCTCCTGCGCGCTGCCCTGCCGGTCCAGGCTCTTCTCCACCACCTTGGCCAGGCCGATCATGATCGCGTCGATGGCGTAGTCCTTGGGCGTATAGACCGCGCGCACGCCCATGTTCTTCAGGACCAGCTCGTCCTCGGGGGAGATGATGCCGCCGACCACCACCGGGATGTGGTCGAGCCCCGCCTCGCGCATCTGGGCGCGGACCTCGCGGACCAGCGGCACGTGGCTGCCCGACAGGATCGACAGCCCGACCACGTGGGCGCCGGTCTCACGCGCCTTGGCGACGATCTCGGCCGGCGTCTGGCGGATGCCGTCGTAGGTGACGTCGAAGCCGACGTCCCGGGCGCGCAAAGCGATCTGCTCGGCGCCGTTCGAGTGGCCGTCGAGGCCGGGCTTGCCGACCACGAGCCGCGGCGTCTCGCCCAGCCGCTCGCCGAGATCGGCGATCAGGAGCTTGGCCTCCTCGGCCGCCCCGGAGGAGACGGTCTCGAGACTCACCCCGGTGGGCGCCCGGTACTCGCCGAACACCTGCCGCAGGCGCTCGCCCCACTCGCCTGTGGTGACGCCGGCCTTGGCGGCCGCGATCGAGACCGGCATGATGTTGGCGCCCGAGCGCGCCGCCTGCTCCAGGGCTTCGAGCGCCTGGCCGACGGCCCGCTCGTCGCGCTTGCTGCGCCAGTCGCGGATGCGCCCCTGCGCCTCCATCTCTACCGTCTCGGACACCGAGAAGATCGCGCCCTCCCCGGCGGTGAGCGGCGAGGGCTCGCCCTGCTGCCACTTGTTGACGCCGACGACGATCTGCTCACCGGCCTCGATCGCCGAGATCCGCTTGGCGTTCGACTCGACCAGGGCGCGCTTGAGGGCGCCGGTCTCCACTGCGGCGACCGCGCCGCCGATGCCGCGGATCCGCTCCAGCTCCGCCCGGGTCTCGGCCTTCAGAGCCTCGACCTTGGCCTCGATGACCTTCGAGCCGTCGAAGATATCGTCATATTCCAGAAGATCGGTCTCGAAGGCCAGGATCTGCTGCATGCGCATGGACCATTGCTGGTCCCAGGGCCGCGGCAGGCCGAGCGCCTCGTTCCAGGCCGGCAGCTGCACCGCCCGGGCGCGGGCCCGCTTGGAGAGCGTCACGGCCAGCATCTCGATCAGGATGCGGTGGACGTTGTTTTCCGGTTGCTGTTCGGTCAGTCCCAGCGAATTGACCTGAACCCCGTAGCGAAAGATCCGCTTCTTCGGGTCGTCGATGCCGTAGCGTTCCTGGGCGATCTCGTCCCAGAGCTCGGCGAACGCCCGCATCTTGCAGATCTCGGTGACGAAGCGCAGCCCGGCATTCACGAAGAACGAGATCCGCCCGAACACGTCGGAGAAGCTTTTTTCGTCGAATTCGGGGTCGTCGCGCACCGTGTCGAGCACCGCGATGGCGATGGCCAGCGCGTAGGACAGCTCCTGGACCGGCGTCGCCCCCGCCTCCTGCAGGTGGTAGGAGCAGACATTCATCGGGTTCCACTTCGGCACGTTCTGGGTCGTGAACAGGATCACGTCCTTGGTGAGCCGGAGCGAGGGCGCGGGCGGGAACACGTAGGTCCCACGCGACAGGTATTCCTTGATGATGTCGTTCTGGGTGGTGCCCTGGAGGGCATCGAAGGGCGCGCCCTGCTCCTCGGCCACCGCCAGGTAGAGCGCCAGCAGCCACGGGGCCGTGGCGTTGATGGTCATCGAGGTGTTCATCTGGGCGAGCGGGATGTCCTGGAACAGGGTCCGCATGTCGCCGAGATGCGCGATCGAGACGCCGACCTTGCCGACCTCGCCGCGCGCCAGCTCGTGATCGGGGTCGTAGCCGGTCTGGGTCGGCAGGTCGAAGGCCACCGACAGGCCGGTCTGGCCCTTGGCGAGGTTGCCCCGGTAGAGCGCGTTGGACTCGGCCGCGTTGGAATGGCCCGCATAGGTGCGGATGATCCAGGGTTTATCGCGGGGCGTCTTGTCGCCCGTGGTTTCCGCGACGCGCACGCCCATCCTGGCCTCCGTGTGGTCTTCTTGAGTGTCCGCGCGCGGGGCGCAGCCTTGGCGGCACCGTAGCGAAGGCGGCCGGGCGCGTCATCCGCGACAGAAGTGCAACGTGCACCAGTAGTGTTTTGGCGGCCTTTAAAAAACTTGTCCGCGCAGACAGCCGGATTTGAAGCGCCGGTTCGGACACCGCCTCACAAGTGCGCGGGTGAGCTAGAATTTAATGGCTCCAAACTGGAACCGGCGCGTTGGACCGCCGGCGCTCGCACCCGGCACCGTTTCGCACGGGTGCGGCCGCCGAATTCGGCGCGACCGCCGTCGCGCTCGGTTCCAGATCCATGACTCACCGCGCGCACCATCGCCGGACCGACCGGCCGGCGGCGAGCGCCCCAAGGAGCGACAGCGATGGCCGATCAGAGCCCGCGCCTGACCACCGCGTTCGGCAACCCCATCTCGGACAACCAGAATTCCATCACCGTGGGCCCGCGCGGGCCCGTGTTGATGCAGGACTACCACCTCATCGAGAAGATGGCCCATTTCAACCGGGAGCGGATCCCGGAGCGGGTGGTGCACGCCAAGGGCTACGGCGCCTACGGCACGTTCCGGCTGACCAAGTCGCTCAGCCCGTACACCCGCGCCAAGGTGCTGACCAAGGTCGGCCAGGAGGTGCCAATGGTCGCCCGGTTCTCGACGGTGGGCGGCGAGTCCGGCTCCGCCGACACCGCCCGCGATCCCCGCGGCTTCGCCCTGAAATTCTACACCGAGGAGGGCAATTGGGACCTCGTCGGCAACAACACGCCGATCTTCTTCG
The DNA here is from genome assembly GCF_022829515.1 of Methylobacterium sp. J-048. Lineage (GTDB taxonomy): Bacteria > Pseudomonadota > Alphaproteobacteria > Rhizobiales > Beijerinckiaceae > Methylobacterium. Next base: position 44,162 of record NZ_JAKSYL010000046.1, on the reverse strand, counting down.
TGCGCGACGCGATCAAGTTCTCGGACTTCATCCGCACGCAGAAGCGCGACCCGCGCACGCACCTGAAGCCGCATTGGCGCCGCTGGGATTTCTGGGGCCTCTCGCCCGAGGCGATCCACCAGGTGATGATCCTGTACAGCGACCGCGGCACGCCGAAATCGGCCCGGTTCATGAACGGCTACGGCTCGCACACCTTCTCGCTGTGGAACGAGCGCGGCGAGCGGCATTGGGTGAAGTTCCACTTCCACACGAAGCAGGGCATCCAGAACTTTTCCGCTGAGGAGGCTGACACAATCGCCGGCACGGATCCGGATTATTCGGCGGCCGACCTGTCCTCGGCGATCGAGCGGGGCGACTTCCCGAAATGGAAGGTCTCCGTCCAGATCATGCCGGAGCTCGACGCCGACACCTACCGGATCAATCCGTTCGACCTGACCAAGGTCTGGCCGCACGGCGACTACCCGCTGATCGAGATCGGCGAGATGGAGCTCACCCGCAACCCGGAGAACTACTTCGCGGAGATCGAGCAATCGGCCTTCGAGCCGTCCAACGTCGTGCCGGGCATCGGCTTCTCGCCGGACAAGATGCTGCAGAACCGCATCCTCTCGTACTCGGACGCGCATCGGTACCGGCTCGGCGTCAACTACCACCAGATCCCGGTGAACCAGGCCAAGCACGCCAAGGTGCAGACCTACCACCGTGACGGGGCGATGCGCACCGACGGCAACCACGGCGCGCAGGTCGATTACCAGCCGAATTCCTTCGGCGGTCCCGTGGAGGATCCGGCCTTCGCCGAGCCGCCCCTGCGGATCCAGGGTGACGCCGCCCGGTACGGCTGGCCGAACGACGACGCGGATCTGTACGGACAGCCGCGCGAGCTCTGGTCGAAGGTGCTCGACGACGGTGAGCGCCAGCGGCTCGTGAAGAACATCGTCACCTCGATGGGCGATTCCCCGCGCCACATCCAGGAGCGGATGATCGCCCACTGGTACAAGGTGCACCCGGATTTCGGCCGGGGCGTCGCGGAAGGTCTCGGGATCGACGCCCGGCAGGCGGCCGCCGAATAATACTTGGTCGGTTCGCAAGCCGAATTTGAATACGCGGGCGCCGGCCTTGTGCCGGCGCCTTTTTCACGCGCGAAACGCTCCGATTTCGACTTTCGGCCCACTTGGACGCCTCCGACATCGCCGCTATAGCGCGAGAGAGAACCGCGGCCGTGAGAACAGCGCGGGATAAGAGGAGAGCGAGATGGCTGCGAGCGGTGCGGTCCGTCCGGCGGACGGCGAGTTCAAAGATCTCTACGAGATGGGCGAGATCCCGCCGCTGGGTCATGTGCCGGCCAAGATGTACGCCTGGGCGATCCGGCGCGAGCGTCACGGGCCGCCGGAGGACTCCCACCAGCTCGAAGTGCTGCCGGTCTGGTCGATCGGTGACGACGAGGTGCTGGTCTACGTCATGGCCGCGGGCGTCAACTACAACGGCGTCTGGGCTGGCCTCGGCGAGCCGATCTCGCCCTTCGACGTGCACAAGGCCGAGTACCACATCGCCGGCTCGGATGCGTCCGGCATCGTCTGGGCGGTCGGCGCCAAGGTGAAGCGCTGGAAGGTCGGCGACGAGGTCATCGTCCACTGCAACCAGGACGACGGCGACGACGAGGAGTGCAACGGCGGCGACCCGATGTTCTCGCCCTCGCAGCGGATCTGGGGCTACGAGACGCCGGACGGCTCCTTCGCGCAGTTCTGCCGGGTGCAGTCGCGCCAGCTCATGGACCGGCCGAAGCACCTCACCTGGGAGGAGGCGGCCTGCTACACGCTGACCCTGGCCACCGCCTACCGCATGCTGTTCGGCCACGCGCCGCACACGGTCCGGCCGGGCCAGAACGTGCTGATCTGGGGCGCGTCGGGCGGCCTCGGCGTGTTCGGCGTCCAGCTCTGCGCGGCCTCGGGCGCCAACGCCATCGCGGTGATCTCGGACGAGTCGAAGCGCGACTACGTCATGAGCCTCGGCGCCAAGGGCGTGATCAACCGCAAAGACTTCAACTGCTGGGGCCAGCTTCCGAAGGTGAACTCGCCTGAGTTCAACGCCTGGACGAAAGAAGCGCGAAAATTCGGCAAGGCGATCTGGGACATCACCGGCAAGAAGGATGTCGACATCGTCTTCGAGCACCCCGGCGAGGCGACCTTCCCGGTCTCGGCGCTGGTGGTTAAGCGCGGCGGCATGGTGGTGTTCTGCGCCGGCACCACCGGCTTCAACATCACCTTCGACGCCCGCTACGTCTGGATGCGCCAGAAGCGGATCCAGGGCTCGCACTTCGCCCATCTCAAGCAGGCCTCGTCGGCCAACCAGTTCGTGATCGACCGCCGGGTCGATCCGTGCATGAGCGAGGTGTTTCCCTGGGACAAGATCCCCCAGGCCCACACCAAGATGTGGAAGAACCAGCACCCGCCGGGCAACATGGCCTGCCTGGTCAACTCCCCGCGCGCGGGCCTGCGCACGGTCGAGGACGTGATCGAGGCCGGCCCGCTCAAGCGCTGACGCAGCCCCCGGCCTCCGCCCCTGCGCGGAGGCCGGATCACGTTCCCTGATCCCTGCGCCCTCTTGCCCCCGGCCCGGCCGGGAGCGAGAACGGCCGCGCTCGTTCCAGCACCCGAGCCGGGTCGATGACCGATTCGGCGTGAGCGGTGCTGAGCGAGCGGGGTGTCGGGCAGAGCCCGGCCCCGGCACTGGGGGTTCTGGACTTGGCCGGCGACGAAGAAGCTTACGTGTACGACGAGGCGACGGGCGAGTGGCTCCCGCCCGGTCAGGCGGCCGCCGCGGCGGCACCCGGGCCGGCGGACGTGCGCGATTCGGCCGGCAACGTGCTGGCCGACGGCGACTCGGTCACCCTGATCAAGGACCTGAAGGTCAAGGGCGCGAACCAGACCCTGAAACAGGGCACGGTCATCCGGTCGATCCGGCTCACGGACGATCCCGAAGAGATCGATTGCCGCCACGACACCATCAAGGGGCTTGTCCTGCGCACCGAGTTCGTGCGCAAGCGCTAGGGCGGCTCGAAATCATCAGGGTTTCAAGAGGTCGGTGACCTTTTGCGGGTCCGGGGCAGAGCCCTGGGTCGCGCGAAGCGCGATGCCATCGGGGCTCCGCCCCGATACCCCGCCAAAGGGCTGAGCCCTTTGGAAACCCGGTCTCTTACCGGCGCTTGGTCTCTTCCTGCGGCAGGTGCCGCCCATAGGTTTCCTGCTTCTCGGCGCGTTCCTGGATCAGGTCGGCATAGGCCTGCCGCATCTCGGGAGAGACGCTGACGCTCTTGCCCTTGGCGGGCTTGCGCTTGGGCGCTTTCTTGAAGGTGTTGTTCGTCTCGCTCATGCCGGGCTCCGCGTCGGACCATGGCGGCGGCGCGCGGCCGGCAGGAAGTCCGAGTCGTGTCCCGATTCGGAATCCGGGCCGGCCCGCGAGGCCGGACCTCCGCCCTCTAGCGCATCGCGGGGCCGCGTGCACCGGACCGCGGCCGCTGTTCCGACAGATTTCCGCACGCGAGACCGGCCGAGAGCCTGCGATCTGGCGCGTGCCCGGGGGCTCTGCCAAGGTCGCCGGGTCGAGCGTCGGGGGCAGCGATGGATTCGCGCGGGGCAGGATACGGATCGGATCCGGAGGCGCTGCCGCGGCGGCGGTTGACGCTGCCTCTCCTGGCGGCCCTCCTGCTTGCGGGCCTGACGGGGCCGGGCTTCGCTCAGGACCGGCCACTGCCGACCCGGCCGGCCCAGCCCGCTCCGAAGGCCGCGCCCCCTGCCCGGCCCGCCACGCCCGATCCCGCCCTTGAGGCGACCAGGGTCGCCTTCGAGGCGCTGCCCGAGGTAGAGCGCAAGGCGGTCCAGGACGCGCTGGTCTGGACCGGCGATTTCAACGCGGTGGTCTCGGGGGCGTTCGGGCGCCGGACCTTCGACGCCCTGACGGCCTATCACGCCCGGGCCGGCGGGGCCGATCCGCTGGAGCTGCGCGGCCGGGCGGCGCTGCTGGCGGCGGGCGAGGCGGCCAAGGCGGCGGCGCGCTTTCGGATCGCCGCCGATCCCGCCAGCGGCGCCGTGATCGGCGTGCCCGAGCGGCTGCTGTCGAAGCGCACGACCCTGCAAGCCGGCACCCGCTGGCAGAGCGCGGACGGGCGCGTGACCCTGGAGTCGCGCGCCATCCCGCCGGGGGGCGAGACCCTGGATGGCCTGTTCGACCAGCTCACCGCGCCGCTGCCCAACCGCAAGGTCACCTACAAGCTGCGAAAGCCGGACTCCCTGGTGGTCACCGCGGAGACCGCGAGCGGCCTGTCCTACGTCCGGTACGATGCCGGGCCGCAGGGCGTGCGCGGCTTCCTGATCGGCTACGACCGGGCCCTGGCGGCGGAGGTCGGCCGCCTGGTGATCGCCGTGGCCAACGCCTTCGAGCCGTTCCCGACAGCCGCCGATGCCGCACCCCCGAAGGTCGCCGCGAGCCCGCCGGCCGGCGCTGCCGCCGTGCCGCCCCCGACGACAACCGCCCCTGCGGGTGCGGGAACCGGTCTGGTGATCGCGCCGGGGCGCGTCCTCACCGCGGCGGCGGTGCTGGAGGGCTGCCCCGCGCCGCGGATCGGCCAGGCCACGGCCCGGGTTCTCGCGACCGATCCGGCCGGGCTCGCGCTGCTCGAGGCGGCCGGCATCCCGGCCCCGGTGCGGGTGGCGGTGCGCGCCGATCCGCCCGCATCCGAAGAAGTCTTGATCGCCCTGGCTCCGGGCTCGGATGGAGTTCTTGCCGCACCGGCCACGGCCGTGACGGGCGGCGTCATCGCGCCGCTTCAGCCGGGCTCCGCCGGGGCGCCGGTGCTCGACCGGTCGGGGCGCCTGATTGGACTCGTGGCGCGCTATCCGGCGGCGGCGCGGCGGGTCGCCGGCATCGTGCCGCCCGCGCGCCTGACTCTGGTGCCGGCGCAGGCGGTCGCGGCCTTCCTGGCCGGCCAGGGCATCGGCGAGGCGAAGCCGCGCCCGGAGGCCGGGCCCGGCACGGCCGCGTCGGCCATCGTCGGAATCGCCTGCCGATAGGGCCGGCGCGTCATCACGGACCGGGGAGCGCGGCCCCGATCCGTGAAGCGGACATGCCGCGTCGGACGATCCCGCCGAACCGCAGGCGGCCCGGCGGGGGACGGCGTCCGGAACGGCCTTACAGGCGGCCGGTGACCAGCAGCACGATCAGCACGATGAGCAGGATGCCGCCGAGGCCGAAGCCGGGGCCGCGATAGGCGCCGCCGCCGAGGAAGCCGCCGCCGCCGAAGGCCAGGATGATCAGGATGATGAGCAGGATGGTGACAAGGGACATGGATCGGACTCTCCGGACAGCCGCGCTGATGCGAGCGTGACCGTTCAAACGCTGCGACAATCCGTTCCGTTCAACGCGATCCCACGCTTTTGTGAGGATAATCGCCGGATGAGGCCGTAGTTCTTACGCGTGCCAATCCGGCAACACATCCTGCGGCGCTTCGAGCCAGCCCGGGACCGGCAGGTTGCGCTCGGTCAGGAAGGCCGGGTTGAACAGTTTCGAGGCGTAGCGCGCCGCCCCGTCGCACAGGATCGTCACCACCGTGTGGCCGGGGCCGAGCTCCCGGGCCAGCCGGATCGCCCCGGCGACGTTGATGCCGGACGAGCCGCCCAGCGACAGGCCCTCCTCCCGCATCAGGCCGAAGACGATGTCCAGGGCCTCGCGGTCGGGGATGCGGAAGGCGTGATCCGGGGTGAAGCCGTCTAGATTCTTGGTGATACGGCCCTGGCCGATCCCCTCGGTGATCGACGAGCCCTCCGCCTTCAGGGTGCCGGTGGTGTAGTGTGCGTACAGGGCCGAGCCCTCCGGGTCCGCCAGCGCGATGCGCACGCCCGGGTTTTTCGCCCGCAACGCCGCCGCGGTGCCGGCCAGCGTGCCGCCGGTTCCGGCCGCGCAGACGAAGCCGTCGACCCGGCCGCCGGTCTGCTCCCAGATCTCCGGCCCGGTCCCGTCCACATGGGCCTGCCGGTTGGCGACGTTGTCGAACTGGTCGGCGAAGAACGCCCCGTCGGCTTCCGTGGCGGCGAGCTTTTCGGCCAGCCGCCGGGCGACGTGGACGTAGTTGTTCGGGTTGGCGAACGGCACCGCCGGAACCTCGACCAAACGCGCGCCGGCGAGCCGCAGGGTCTGCTTCTTCTCCTCGGACTGGGTGACCGGGATGACGATCAGCGTCCGGTAGCCGCGCACGGAGGCCACCAGGGCGAGGCCGATGCCGGTATTGCCGGCCGTGCCCTCCACGATGGTCCCGCCCGGCCGGATCAGGCCCTTCGCCTCGGCATCCTGCACGATGGAGAGCGCTGCCCGGTCCTTCACCGACAGGCCGGGATTGAGGAACTCGGCCTTGCCCAAGATCTCGCAGCCGGTCGCCTCGGAGGCGCGGCGCAGGCGGATCAGCGGCGTGCCGCCGACCGCGGAGAGGACATCGGGATGGGCGGCGCGATTCGGTATCGTCATGAGTGGGAGCCTAGGCGGATGTGCGGCTTCTGACGAGGTTCACCCGAACACATGCCCGCCGTTGATCCGCAGCCCCACCGGGTGGCCGGCCGGGTGACGGATTCCGTCGAAATCCTCCACCGCCAGCACCCGGCCCTCGATATCCACCACCTCGATCCGCTGGCGGCCCTGGGTGCGGTAGGAGCTGCGCACGGTGCCGGAGAGATGCGCCGCCTCGGGCTCGGCGAGCTGCAATTGCCAGGGCCGGACGTAGAGCTTGACCGGGCCGATGGTCCCGGCCGGCGCCGCCACCGGCGTCTCCCGGCCGCGCACCAGCACCCGGCCGCCCTCGGCCAGCGCTTCCACCTCGACGTGATCGCCCAGGAACTTCATCACGGTCGCGGAGGCCGGGTGCTCCTGGACCTCGTCCGGGGTGCCGACCTGCTCCAGGCGGCCGCGATCGAGCACCGCGACGCGGTCCGACAGCTCCAGGGCCTCGTCCTGGTCGTGGGTCACGAAGATCGTGGTCTGGCCGGTGCGGTCGTGGATCTCGCGCAGCCAGCGGCGCAGGTCCTTGCGCACCTGGGCGTCGAGGGCGCCGAAGGGCTCGTCCAGCAGCAGCACCCGCGGCTCGACCGCGAGCGCCCGGGCGAGCGCCACCCGCTGGCGCTGGCCGCCGGAGAGCTGCGACGGGTAGCGGTCGCCGAAGCCCGAGAGCCGGATCAGGTCGAGCAGGTCGCCGACCCGGCGCTTGATCTCAGCCTTGGCCGGGCGGTCGGCCCGGCGCCGGGCGTTCAGGCCGTAGGCGATGTTGTCGGCCACGCTCATGTGCTTGAACAGGGCGTAGTGCTGGAACACGAAGCCCACCGCCCGCTCCTGCACGGCGAGGCCGGTGGCGTCGTCGTCGCCGAACAGGATCCGGCCCCGGTCCGGCGCGTCGAGCCCGGCGATGATCCGCAGCAGCGTCGTCTTGCCCGAGCCCGAGGGACCGAGCAGACCGAGCAGCTCCCCCGCCCGCACGTCGATCGACAGGTCGTGCAGCACCGCGGCCGTGTCGAAGGTCTTGGAGATGCCCTCGACGCGGATCGCCGTGGAGGGGCGGTCCAAGGGGCTGTCAGTGAGATCGGCCGTGCGCGAGCTCGCCCGCGAAGCGCCACTCGAGGAAGGATTTGAGGACGAGGGTGATGAGGGCGAGGACAGCGAGGAGCGTAGCGACGGCGAAGGCGGCGACGAAGTTGTACTCATTGTAGAGGATCTCCACGTGGAGCGGGATGGTGTTGGTCAGGCCGCGGATGTGGCCGGACACCACCGACACCGCCCCGAACTCGCCCATCGCCCGGGCATTGCAGAGGAGCACGCTGTAGAGCAGGCCCCAGCGGATGTTGGGTAGCGTCACCGTGCGGAACGCGTGCAGGCCCGAGGCCCCGAGGGTCAGGGCCGCCTCCTCCTCCGAGGAGCCCTGCTCCTGCATGAGCGGGATCAACTCGCGGGCCACGAACGGGAAGGTCACGAACACGGTCGCCAGCACGATCCCCGGCAGGGCGAACAGAACCTGGATCCCGTGATCCACGAGCCAGGTGCCGAACAGGCCCTGCGAGCCGAACAGCAGCACGTAGATCAGCCCCGAGACCACCGGCGAGACCGAGAACGGCAGGTCGATCAGGGTGATGAGCAGCGACTTGCCGGGGAACTCGAACTTGGCGATCGCCCAGGAGGCCGCCAGGCCGAACACCACGTTGAACGGCACCGCGATCGCCGCCACCGTGAGCGTCAGGCGGATCGCGCTCCAGGCATCCGGCTCCCGGAACGCCGCCAGGAAGGCCTCGACCCCCTTCGAGAAGGCCTGGGTGAACACCGCGATCAGCGGCAGCACCAGGAACAGCGCCAGGAAGGCGATCGCGATCCCGATCAGCACGGTGCGGGTGGCCGCCCCCTCCGAGGCGACCGGCTCCGCCCGCACAGGGGGTGCCACGGTCGGCGAGAAGATCTCAGACATAGCCGAAGCGCCTCCGACTCCAGGTCTGGATCAGGTTGATGGCGAGCAGGGTCAGGAACGAGATGCCCAGCATGATCGTGGCGATCGCCGCCGCCCCGCCGTAGTCGAACTCGGACAGCTTGATCACGATCAAGAGCGGCGCGATCTCCGACACGTAGGGCAGGTTGCCGGCGATGAAGATGATCGAGCCGTACTCGCCGACCCCCCGGGCGAACGCCATGGCGAAGCCGGTCAGCACCGCCGGGATCAGGGGCGGCAGCACCACCTTGGTCAGGGTCGCGAACCGGTTGGCCCCGAGGGTGGCGGACGCCTCCTCGATCTCCTTGTCGATCTCGGCGATCAGCGGCTGCACGGTCCGCACCGCGAAGGGCAGCCCGATGAACACCATGGCGATGAAGATGCCGACCGGCGTGTAGGCCGCCTGGATGCCGAGCCGGGCGAGCGGCGCGCCGAGCAGGCCGTCCGGCGCGTAGAGCGAGGCCAGCGCGATGCCGGCCACCGCGGTCGGCAGCGCGAAGGGCAGGTCGACGGCGGCGTCGACGAGCTTGCGCCCCGGGAAACGGTAGCGGGTCAGCACCCAGGCGACCAGGAAGCCGAAGACCGAGGCCACGAGCGCCGCGACCGCGGAGACGCCGAAGCTCAGCCGCAGGGCGCTGGAGACCCGCGGGTCCGTGGCGACGTCCCAGATCCCCGAGAGGCCGAGGCCGGACGCCTTGGCGACGAGCCCGGCGAGCGGCAGCAGCACGATGAGCCCGAGGCAGGTCAGCGTGTAGCCGAAGCTGAGCCCGAAGCCCGGGATCACGCTCGGGCGGCGGAAGGTGCGTTTGCGGCGCGGCGTCTCGACCATGGTTCCCGCCTCAGCGGCCGGCCCGGCTCAACCGGTCGAACAGGCCGCCGGCGTCGAAGTTCCGCTTCTGGATCTCGTCCCAGGAGCCCTGATAATCCTCGATCTTGAACAGCTTGATCTCGGGGAGCTGGGCGAGGTCGGCCGGGGCCGCCGCCTCGCGGCGGATCGGGCGGTAATGGTGCTTGGCGAAGATCGCCTGCGCGCGGTCGCTGTAGAGGAAGTCGAGATAGGCCTGGGCGGCCTTGGCGGTGCCCTTGCGCTCGGCATTGGCCGCCACGAGGGCCACCGGCGGCTCGGCGTAGATCGAGGTCGGCGGCGACACGATGTCGAATTTTTCCGCGCCGAATTCCTGCAGCACCAGGTAGGCCTCGTTCTCCCAGGTCGGGAGCACGTCGCCGAGCCCGCGCTGCGCGAAGGTCACCGTGGAGCCCCGGGCCCCGGTGTCGAGCACCGGCACGTTCTTGTAGATCTGGCCCACGAAGGCGTCGGCCTTGGCGGCGTCCTTGTCCTGGCCGTAGGCGTAGCCCCAGGCGGCCAGGAAGTTCCAGCGACCGCCGGCCGAGGTCTTGGGATTCGGAGTGATCACCTTCACGTCCGGCTTGGTCAGGTCGGCCCAGTCCTTCACGCCCTTCGGGTTGCCCTTGCGGACCAGGAACACCACCGTCGAGGTGTAGGGCGTGGCCTCGTTGGGGAGCTTGGTCCGCCAGTCGTCGGGGATCTTGTGGGTGAGCTTGGCGATGGCGTCGATGTCCGACGGGATGCCCAGCGTGACCACGTCGGCGTCGACGCCGTCGATCACCGTGCGGGCCTGCGCGCCCGAGCCGCCATGCGAGGCGCGCACCGTGATCGCCTCGCCGGTCTTGGCCTTCCATTCCTCGGCGAACACCGCGTTGATGTCGCGGTAGAGTTCCCGGGTCGGGTCGTAGGAGACGTTCAGCAGCGCGGTCTCGGCCTGGGCCGGCAGGAGGCAGGACACCAGGCCGGCACCGACCAGCATCGTCAGCCCGAGAGCCCGGTTCCTGACCGCACCGTTCTTCATCACGCCCGCTCTCCCAGCCGCCGACGGCTGCGCCGCAGAAGAGCGCACCCGGAAGAGCCTGGATCGTTCGTTTTATCGAACGAAGTCAAGTCTTAGGGGCGTGTTCGCGTCGGCCTTCGCCGGGTGCAGGATCGACGGATCCCGCAGGAACACAAGCGCTCTCAGAGGCGTATGCCGGAAGAAGGCATGGATTTTCTCCCGTGCGCATCGCATGGAGAAGAATATCAGCGCGTGGACGGGTTTCGTAGAAAGAACGAACTTGTGTGCGATGGCGCACATGCCGACTCGTGCGATCCGGTCATCGGTCGCGATCCGGAATTCCGATCGCGATCCGCACTTTCTAGGCGTTTGAGATCGGCTCTGTCGTTTCAGTACCGATCTCGTCGTTCCGGGGTGCCGTCTCGCGGCCCTGGAATGACAGGGAGGTTGATCGCGCTGCGGCTGCAAAGACCCGACATATGCGGCAAGCGAGACAGTTCGGGTCAAACGCCTTGAAAGGGCTCCCTGCTCAAGGCTTCGGCTTGGCGAGCTGCTCGACCAGGGCTTCGAGGCGCGGGTTGATCGGGGCGGCGAGCGTGTCGGCGAAGGCCGAGCGCAGGGTCTGGCCGAGATGCCGGCGCACGCTCGGGCTGAGCGAGACCGCGGGCGCGGCGGCTGCCCCTTCGGACGGACGATCCGGATGCGTCTTCGTCATGATCCCGACTCCCTCGCACGTCCCCGCCCTGAGAGTGGCAAGGCTTGGTTAAGAAGCCGTCACGCCGGTCCGCCTCAGGGCCGGAACTGGCCGACCCGGGGGCACGTTGCCGGGCATGACCCCTCACGCAGATCGGATCCGCCCCGTGTCCCGCTCGATGTCCCTGACCCTGATGGCGCTCCTGGCGCTGACGGCGGCAAGTCCCTGCCTGGCGCAGACCAAGCCCGGCGAGATCAAAGGCATGGACGCGATGGGCGACAAGGACCGCAGCGCCCAGGACGGCTGGAGCCAGGCGCCGGTCCCCCGGGAACAGTCGGCGGCCAAGGACGCGCCGGACCCGGGCGGCAAGTCGATCGGCGAGAATGCCAACCGACCCGTTCCCAAGGCGGATCCGGGCGGCTCCTCGGCAACAGAGCCGCAGGCGCCGCTGGACCACCGCACGGGCGGCCCCTCCGGCAGCAATCCGGCCGCACCATCGAAATAAAAAACACTTGCTTTTGCAGGATGATAGCCGGCATTCGAACGTGCGGGCCGTCTCAAGACAGAGCCGGTCGCTGTGTCACGCAACCGCACTTGCCTCGTGCACGCTTTTTTGGGACACCCTGGAATTATACCAGATCGCTTTAAGGAGCGGAGATGACGGTCCAGGTCTCTAGGCGTGGCCTGCTCAAAGGGGCCGGCGCCGGTCTCGCGGGCGGCTCCCTCGGCGCACTCGGCTTCGGCGGCCTCCAGCCGGCCATGGCCGCCGCGGTGCGGCCGTTCAAGCTCGCGCAGATGCGCGAGACCCGCAACACGTGCCCGTATTGCTCGGTGGCGTGCGGCGTCATCCTGTACAGCCTGGGCGACCGCTCGAAGAACGCGCGCTCCTCGGTGATGCATGTCGAGGGTGATCCCGATCACCCGGTCAACCGCGGCACGCTCTGCCCGAAGGGCTCGGCGCTGCTCGACTTCGTGCATGCCGAGACCCGCACCAAGTACCCGCTGTACCGCGCCCCCGGCACCTCCGAGTTCAAGCGCGTCTCCTGGGACTTCGCGCTGGACCGGATCGCGGCCCTCCTCAAGGAGGATCGGGACAAGAACTTCCTGGCCAAGAACGAAGAGCTCACGGTCAACCGCTGGACCACGACGGGCTTCCTCGGCGCCTCCGCAACCACCAACGAGACGGCCTGGCTGACCTACAAGACAGTCCGAAGCATGGGGGCCCTGGTCTTCGATAACCAGGCCAGGGTTTGACACGGTCCGTCGGTCGCCAGTTTGGCGCCCTCCTTCGGACGCGGTGCGATGACCAACCTCTGGATGGACATCAAGCACGCGGACGTGATTACCGTGATGGGCGGCAATGCCGCCGAAGCGCATCCGTGCGGATTCAAGTGGGTCGTCGAGGCGAAGGCCCATAACAACGCCAAGCTCATCGTCGTCGACCCGCGCTTCACCCGCACGGCGTCGGTGGCCGACCTGTACTGCCCGATCCGGCAGGGGTCGGACATCGCGTTCCTGTCGGGCGTCGCGAAGTACCTGATCGACAACGACAAGCTGCAGCACCGCTACGTCGCGGCCTATTCCAACGCGGGCTACGTGGTCCGCGAGGGCTACGATTTCAGCGAGGGCCTGTTCGCCGGCTACGACGCCGAGAAGCGCGACTACGACAAGACCACCTGGGACTACGAGATCGGTCCCGACGGCTACGCCGTCGTCGACGAGACGATGCAGCATCCGCGCTGCGTCATGCAGCTCCTGAAGAAGCACATCGCCATCTACACGCCGGAGATGGTGGAGCGGATCTGCGGCTCGCCCAAGGAGACCTTCCTGAAGGTCTGCGAGATGATCGCGACCACGTCCTCCCCTGAGCGGACGATGGCCTCGCTCTACGCGCTCGGCTGGACGCACCACTCCAAGGGCTCGCAGAACATCCGGGCGATGTGCATCGTCCAGACGCTCTTGGGCAACATCGGCATGCTCGGCGGCGGCATGCAGGCCCTGCGCGGTCACTCCAACATCCAGGGGCTGACCGATCTCGGGCTGATGTCGAACCTGATCCCGGGCTATCTCAACCTGCCCGTGGAGAAGGAGCCGGACTACGCGAGCTACATCGCCAAGCGGCAGTTCAAGCCGCTGCGTCCGGGCCAGACCAGCTACTGGCAGAACTACAACAAGTTCTTCGTCTCGTTCCAGAAGATGATGTGGGGCGACAAAGCGACGAAGGAGAACGACTGGGCCTACGATTACCTGCCCAAGCTCGACGTGCCGACCTACGACGTGATCCGTGGGTTCGAGCTCGCCAAGCAGGGCAAGATGACGGGCTACATCATCCAGGGCTTCAACCCCCTGCTGTCGTTCCCGAACCGCGCCAAGATGACGGACGCCTTCTCCAAGATGAAGTTCATCGTGGTGATGGATCCGCTCAAGACGGAGACCGCCCGGTTCTGGGAGAACCACGGCGAGTACAACGACGTCGATCCGACCAAGATCCAGACCGAGGTGTTCGAGCTGCCGACCACCCTGTTCGTGGAGGAGGAAGGCTCGCTGTCGAACTCCAGCCGCTGGCTGCAGTGGCACTGGCAGGCGCAGGAGGCTCCGGGCGAGTGCCGCTCGGACATCGAGATCATGTCGGAGATCTTCCTCCGCGTGAAGGCGGCCTACAAGAAGGATGGCGGCGCGTTCCCGGACGCGATCCTCAACCTGAAGTGGGACTACGCCATCGCCGAGTCGCCGACGCCCACCGAGCTCGCCCGCGAGCTGAACGGCTACACGGTGGCGCCGACGCCGGACCTCAACGGGACGATCATCCCGGCGGGCAAGCAGCTCGACGGCTTCGCCCAGCTCAAGGACGACGGCACCACCGCCTGCGGGTGCTGGATCTACTCGGGCTGCTACACCGAGAAGGGCAACACTATGGCCCGCCGGGACAACAATGATCCCGGCGACCGCGGCATCGCCCCGAACTGGGCCTTCGCGTGGCCGGCCAACCGGCGCGTGCTCTACAACCGGGCCTCCTGCGACCCGGAGGGCAAGCCCTGGTCGGAGAAGAAGAAGCTCATCGAGTGGAACGGCAAGCAGTGGATCGGCTTCGACGTGCCGGATTACGGCGTCACCGTCGCCCCCGATAAGGGCGTCGGGCCGTTCATCCTGAACCAGGAGGGCGTCGCCCGCCTGTGGACCCGGGGGCTCATGCGCGACGGGCCGTTCCCGACGCATTACGAGCCGTTCGAGTCGCCGATGGCCAACATCCCGTTCCCGAAGATCAAGGGCGCCCCGGCGGCCCGGATCTTCAAGGACGACCTGGCCGATCTCGGCGACGCGACGGAGTTCCCCTACGCGGCCACCAGCTACCGCCTCACCGAGCACTTCCACGGCTGGACCAAGCACGCCCGGATCAACGCGATCCTCCAGCCGGAGGCCTTCGTGGAGATCTCGGAAGAGCTCGCGAAGGAGAAGGGCATCGCCAAGGGCGGCTGGGTCCGCGTCTGGTCGAAGCGCGGCTCGCTGAAGGCCAAGGCGGTGGTGACCAAGCGGATCAAGCCGCTGATCTGCGACGGCAAGCCCGTCCACGTCGTCGGCATCCCGCAGCACTGGGGCTTCATGGGCCTGACGAAGAAAGGATGGCACCCGAACTCGCTGACGCCCGTGGTGGGTGACGCGAACACCGAGACGCCGGAGTTCAAGGCCTGGCTCGTGAATATCGAGCCGACCACGCCGCCGTCCGACGCGGTCGCCTGAGGAGCTCGAGATCATGGCCGATTACAGCTCCCTCGATATCCGCCAGCGCTCCGCCTCCACGGAGACGCCGCCGGAGATCCGCCGCCAGGTGGAGGTCGCCAAGCTCATCGACGTGTCGAAGTGCATCGGCTGCAAGGCCTGCCAGTCGGCCTGCGAAGAGTGGAACGACCTGCGCGACGACATCGGGATCAATCGCGGTGTCTACGACAACCCCCACGACCTCACCCCGAAGTCGTGGACCCTGATGCGGTTCACCGAGTACGAGAACCCGGAGACCCAGAACCTCGAATGGCTGATCCGCAAGGACGGCTGCATGCACTGCACCGAGCCGGGCTGCCTCAAGGCGTGCCCGTCTCCGGGCGCGATCGTGCAGTACTCCAACGGCATCGTCGACTTCATCGAGGAGAACTGCATCGGCTGCGGCTACTGCGTGAAGGGCTGCCCGTTCAACATCCCGCGCATCAGCCAGACCGATCACAAGGCGTACAAGTGCACCCTGTGCTCGGACCGGGTCGCAGTGGGTCAGGCTCCGGCCTGCGCCAAGGCGTGCCCGACCGGCTCGATCATGTTCGGCACCAAGCAGGCGATGATCGAGCAGGCCGAGACCCGCGTCGAGGACCTGAAGTCGCGCGGCTTCCAGCATGCCGGCCTCTACGACCCGGCCGGCGTCGGCGGCACGCACGTCATGTACGTCCTGCACCACGCCGACCAGCCGAGCCTCTATGCCGGCCTGCCGAACGACCCGAAGATCTCGCCGCTGGTGGCCTTCTGGAAGGGCGGCGCCAAGGTGTTCGGGCTCGCCGCGATGGGCTTTGCTGCGGTCGCGGGCTTCTTCCACTACGTGACGGCCGGCCCGAACGAGGTCGTGCCCGAGGAAGAGGAAGAGGCGGTCGAGTACGACCAAGCCAAGCGCCGCGGCGAGACCGGCGGCGGCGAGGCACGGCCGCACTAGACGCGACGGTCACCCTCCCCCCTCTGCGGGCGAGGGTGGCCCGCGGAGCGGGTCGGGAGAGGGGAGCGACGGTGCAGGATGGGGGGGCTCCCCGTCATGCCCATCGCGCCGTGTCCTGAACCCGGGTTCCCCTCTTGCAGGACTTCGTCCCGGCCCGACCTCTGCTGACGCAGAGGCCACCTTCCCCCGCAGAGGGGGAAGGGACGGCGGCGCGGATCCGGAATCGACAGGGTGGCGCCGTCGAGGCCATGCCGCCCTACATCAAGTTTCAGGGTCGATCCGCGCCGCGGAGCCGGCCCCGTCAGGCGCGAGAAGGCCGATGACGAGCCAGAACGATATCCGGGGCGGTGATTCCCGCCCGCTGCACCACGCCAAGGGCGAAACGCCGGAGGTGATGTACGTCCCGCGCTACACCGGGGTGCAGCGCGTGAACCACTGGATCACCGCGATCCTGTTCACCCTGCTGACCCTCTCGGGGCTGGCGATGTTCACGCCCTACCTGTTCTCGCTGACCGGCCTGTTCGGCGGCGGGCAGGCGACGCGCGCGATCCATCCGTGGTTCGGCGTCGCCCTGGCGGTGAGCTTCTTCTTCCTGTTCGTGCGCTTCTGGAAGCTCAACATCCCCAACAAGGACGATGTCGCGTGGTCCATGAAGATCGGTGACGTGGTCACCAACCGGGAGGACCGCCTGCCCGAGCTCGGCAAGTACAACGCCGGCCAGAAGGGCGTGTTCTGGGGCCAGACCGCGCTGATCGGGGTGATGTTCGTCACCGGCCTGGTGATCTGGAACACCTATTTCGGCGGCCTGACCACGATCGAGACCCAGCGCTGGGCGCTGCTCGCCCACTCGCTCGCCGCCGTCATCGCCATCGCGATCATCGTGGTCCACATCTACGCCGGCATCTGGGTGCGCGGCACCGGCCGGGCGATGGTGCGGGGCACGGTGACGGGCGGTTGGGCCTACCGGCATCACCGCAAGTGGTTCCGGCAGATCGCCGGGGCCAAGGCGCGCCGGGGCTCGGTCGACAAGCGCGGATCCTGAGGCGTGGCCAATTTCTTCAGGCGGAAGCCCGCGGCACCGGCCGAGACGCCGCCCGCCGCAGCAGAGCCAAAACCCCGGCGGCGGGATTTCAGCGAGCTGAAGCCCGATCCCGACAAGATCGGGATCTCGGGCTCGGTCCCGTTCGTGCGGCTGCCGAACCCTGAGACGCTGTTTGCCGACCGGGCCGCGCGCCTGGCGGCGGCCGCCCCCGGGCATCCGCTGGAAGCCTATCTCCGGTTCGTGGCCGAGGTTGCCCGGGCGCAGGCCGCGATCCAGGTGGAATGCCCGCCCGCCGAAGCGCCGGCCGCGTCCGACATGACCCTGCGCGCCGAGCACGGTATGCCGCCCCTGTCGCGGCACAGGCTCGAGGCCGATGCCGGCTTCGACGGCTGCCTCACCACGCTGTTGAGCAAGCTCGACCTGTCGGTGTCCCCGGAAGCGTCCCAGGCGGCGCGGGCAAGCCTGCTGGCGGCCTCGACGGCCGACCGGCTCGATCTGGCCGTGCAAGTCGTCGAGGGTGCGCTGCCGGTGGAGCGGATCGCCGAATGCGTGTTCGTGGCGGCGGCCCTGCAGGTCCGGTTCGCCCAGGATGCCGCGCGCCTCGATGCGTCGGTCCTGAAGCCCGTGGCCGACGGCGTCTGCCCGTGCTGCGGCGGCGCGCCGGTGGCGAGCGTGGTGGTGAGCTGGACCCCGGCCGACAAGGCCCGGTACCTCAGCTGCTCGGTCTGCGGCACCCTGTGGAACCACGTCCGGATCCGCTGCACCGCCTGCGGCTCCGGCGAGGGCATCAGCTATTACGGGCTCGACGAGGTCTCCAAGGACGTCCAGGTCGAGACCTGCACGACCTGCCACAGCTACATCAAGCACCTGCACCAGCACCGGGCGCCGGCGCTCGACCCGGTGGCGGACGACATCGCGTCCTACGGCCTCGACCTGAAGATCGCCGAGGACGGATTTCGGCGCGCGGGCCTGAACCTGCTGTTCATCGTTTAAGTCCCGGATCCACAAGGTCCGGGACCTTGTGCGGGCGCAGGGCGGAGCCCTGCTAGCTCTCAACGATACCCGTAGCGGCCCTTGGCGGAGGTCAGGAGGTGGAGCGCCTCGCCGGACTTGCCGGCGGCGCAGGCCGCGGCCGCCTGGCTGAGATCGGCGTTGAACTGGTCACCCACCGGCTTGTTGAGGTTGCCGGTCGCCACGTCGCTGTCGACGATGGCCTTGGTGCGCGCGATCTCCGGACCGCAGCCGCTGCCCGTGGGCAGGGCCAGGGGCGCCGGAACGATGGGCGAGGGCTCGGAGACCTTGGGCGCGGAGCGCTGCTGGCAGGCGCCCAGCGTCGCGGCGGCGAGAACGACGAGACTGAGGCGCATCGGGAGACGGGACGCGGGCACGGCGATCATCCTGTTGGGGCGCACGGGCTGCGCCGCCGGGGTTTTGAGCCGAGCTTGGCAGTGGGTCAATCGCCCCGGCGGCCCGCCTGCGCGCTGCGATGATCACACATTGCTTTCTCTTAGGAGCAGCGCGCTCTCCTCCCCCTTGCGGGGAGGAGTTGGAGGTGGGGGTGGTGCAGAAGGCACCGTTACGCCTCATCCGGCGCCACCCCCACCCCTAACCCCTCCCCGCAAGGGGGAGGGGAAACCCGCAGTGCTTCGAACGCTTGCCGCCAAGCCCGATCCGTGGATCCGTCGGCCAGGACGCGTGAGCGGTCCTTACTTGGCCTTGTCCGCCAGCGCCTTCAGGCCGGATTCGTAGATGCCCTGGATGGCGTCGACCGCCACGGTGTCGGGGGCGCCCTTGGCGTTGAAGGTGCCGCTCCAGGTCACCTTGGAGCCCGTGCCCTCGGGGGCGACTGCCAGCGTCGACTTGTAATCGGCGACCGGCAGCGGGCCTTCCAGGATCGTGTAGGTGTAGCTCATCACCTTGTCGTCGCGGGAGACCTGCTCCTCCTTGAGGGTGCCGCCGCCCTTCAGGCTGAGCGTGCGGACCTTCAGGCCGTCCTTGTCGGACAGGACGCATTTCTCGATGGCCGGGTGCCAGTCGCCGATGCCGCAGAACTCGCCGATCGTCTGCCAGACCTTGGCGGGCGGCGCAGCGACGTCGGCCGAGCGCGTCACCTCCAGGGCATGGCCCGCCACGGTGGAGGCGGCCAGGGCCAGGGCGGCGAGCGGCAGGGGCCGGCTGAAAGCGAAGGGCATCAAGGGGTCTCCATCCATATCGATCGCGGCGGACGCCGCGCAGGCTCTGGGGCCGCGCAGGAGCTAGGCCGGGATACCCGCCGGGGCAATGGTCTGGACGTGACGGAGCCGGGTCCCCGCGCCCAGACGACGCGGCGGGTGGGAAGTGTGCGTAATTCTCTTGCGTTCGGAGTTCCATGCTCGAAGGGTAACGACAAAATTCACCTCTGCCTGCGACATCTCACCCATTTTGCAGCGGTGCGGGCTTTAATTTGTGCTATTTAGCAGTTCGGCACCCGGAGGGCGGCGGATCGATGGCGAGCCTTTTTGATTCCCTGAGGTCAGCGCGCGCGACAGGGAGCCTCACCGAAGAGGACTGGCTCGCGCTTCGGGCTGACGCGGAACAGCTTTTCACGCCGGGAACAGCAATTAAGGAGCAAGATCTTTTCGATGGTCGGAAGGAGCAAATTGCTAGGCTTTCCCAGCGTATTCGTCTCGCTGGAAGCCATGCTGTTATTTACGGCGAGCGCGGCGTCGGTAAGTCATCGCTGGTAAATGTTTTTAGGTACGTTGCTGATAGATCACCAAACAACGTCAATTATATCAGGGTTGCAGTTACTGATGGAGATAATTTTCGAGAAATAATGTTTAAAATATTCAAACGACTGGTGTACTTGGAAGGAGATAAGAGAATTCGTCTTGCTGATGCATATGAAGGGAAAGATATTAGTCCGGATGACGTGCTTTTAGAGATTGGAAATCTAGTTTCTTCGGCTACTCCAATCATTGTGATTGACGAATTTGATGTACTAAAGGATGAAAAATCAAAGCGCTTGATCTCAAACATGATTAAACTTCTATCAGATGAAGGGGCGAACGCAACTTTCTTCATAGTGGGGGTCTCTGAAACGGTCAGCGACCTTTTGAAGGGGCACGAATCTATCGGCCGGGCTATGGCTGAAGTAGAGATGCCTCGGATGTCAGATCAAGAAATCATCGATATAATATGGAATCGGCTCGTTAGAGCAGGTATGCAAGTCAATACCGATGCCCTTTGGGATTGTGTTTTTATTTCGAAAGGTCTTCCGCACTACGCGCACTTGCTTGGGCTTCATGCGATGCAGGCCGCTTGTGATAGGCAAAGTTTGCGTGTTGAAATGAAAGATATCCAAGTTGCCACTGTTCGCGCTCTAGCAGAAGCAAATCAAACAATCAAAGAAGGCTTTCAAAATGCTACATTTTCAGAGCGTGAAGATAATATATTTAAGCATGTTTTGGCGGCTTGTGCTCTTGCTCAGAAAGACAATCTTGGAAAATTTAATGCTAAGTCAGTTGCGGCTCGGCTAAGTGAAATAATGGGGGAAAAATATGATGTTCCGGCCTTCTCATATCATTTAAATGAATTTTGCGACCCAAGCAGGGGCAGTATCTTGGAGAAATCAGGTGATCGGCGTAAGTTTAGCTTCCGATTCAAAAAAGCTCTGATGGAGCCCTACGTTATTCTGGAATGCATGAACCGCGGAATTATTACTAAAAAGCACGTTTTGGCTTTCAGTCCTAAACGACAGTCGGATCTTTTTTCCAACTAATTTGAGCAGATTCGCTTACCACTTGTATATTTCTTTGTCGCAAGGGCCCGCTGATCATTTGCAGCACCGAACTAGGTGCCCCTACCACCCCTCCCCCACCTCCACCTCGACCGGATACCCATAGCCCGGCACCGGCGCGTAGGCCGGACGCAGGGTGGTGCGGGCGTAAGAGGCCGGGCGCAGGCGCCGGCCCATCTGGTCGAGATCGGCGAGGCTGTCGTCCGGCGCGTCGAGATCGCGGCTCCGGGCGACCCGGCGGGTGCGGGTGCCGCGCTCGGCCACCAGGGCATCCGCGCCCTCGATCTGGACGCGGGTCCGGTTCATCCCCTGGGCCTTCACGAGGTTGAACAGGGTCGCGGCGTTGCGCACCGACAGGCGCACGCAGCCATGGGAGGCCGCGCGCCCGAGGTTGCGGACGTGGTTGGTGCCGTGGATCGCGTGGCCCTGGGTGGTGAAGAACAGCGCGAACGGCATGGGGGCGTCGTCCCACTCCTTCGAGAAGTGCGTGCGCTCCATCCGGAACGGCCGATAGGAGCCCGATGGGGTGTCGTAGGCCTCGACCCCGGTGGAGACCGGCCAGGCATAGCGGGGCTGCCCGTCGACCGAGACTTCCATCCGCTGGGCGGACTTGTCGACGCTGATGAGCACGTCCGCCCGCGCCGCCGGCGACGCGGCGCCCCACAGGAGCAATCCGGACAGAACCGAGACCAGACCGATACGCATGCACGACCTCGATGGATGGGCGAAGACGGATTTCAGATAGGCTAAGCTATTGGCAACGCCAAGGTTCCTGGGCGGAAACCTGCGAACGCGGGGTTCGACTGCGCAGGCGGATCGGCGCGCGCAAGGGTGGCGCGGGCCGGTTTCGGCACGGAAGATGCGCCCCGTTGACAGGCGCCCCAGGCCGGGCGCCTCGTGCCCCATCCCTCACCCGGAGATTCCATGGCTCTCGACCCCGCCCTCGCCGCCGAGATCGAAGCCTCCGTGGCGGAAGGCTTTGCCGACCAGGTCGCGCACACCCAGGCGCTGGTCCGGTTCGCCTCGCTGCGGGGGGCCGAGCATGCCTGCCAGGATTACGTGTTCGGGGCGTTCCGGTCCCGGGGCTACGCCACCGAGCGCTTCGCCATGGACCGCGCCGCCATCGCGGCCCATCCGGGCGGCTCGAAGATCGACGCGCGCCACTCGGACGCCCCGATCGTCGTCTGCCACCACCGCCCGCAGACCGAGACCGGGCGCTCGCTGATCCTGCAGGCCCATGTCGACGTGGTGCCGGTGGGCCCCCTCGACCTGTGGACGCACGCGCCCTTCGACCCGGTGATCGAGGGCGACTGGCTCTACGGGCGCGGCGGCGGCGACATGAAGGCCGGGCACGCGGCCAACCTGTTCGCCCTCGACGCGCTCGCCCGCCTCGGCCTCCAGCCCGCCGCCGCGGTGACGATCCAGTCGGTGGTCGAGGAGGAATCCACCGGCAACGGCGCGCTCGCGGCCCATCTGCGCGGCTACCGGGCCGACGCCGTGCTGATCCCGGAGCCCGAGGACGAGAAGCTCGTGCGCGCCAATACCGGCGTGCTGTGGTTCACCGTCGAGGTGCGGGGCGTGCCGGTGCATGTCCGCGAGATGGGGGCCGGCGCCAACGCCATCGACGCCACCTACCGGGTGATCGGCGCCCTGCGCGAACTCGAGGCGCGCTGGAACGCCGAGAAGGACGCGCACCGCCATTTCGAGGCGGAGGACCACCCGATCAACCTCAATATCGGCCGGATCGAGGGCGGCGACTGGGCCTCCTCGGTCCCGGCCTGGTGCCGGATCGACTGCCGGGTCGCGCTCTATCCGGGCGTCCCGGCGGCCCGCGCCGCCGCCGAGATCGAGGCCGCGGTCTCGGACTTCGCCCGCACCGATTCTTTCCTGGCCAACAACCCGCCGCGGGTCGCCTTCAATGGGTTCTTCGCTGAGGGCTACGTGCTGGAAGAGGGCTCCGAGGCGGAAGCCGTGCTCGGCCGGGCCCACGCGCGGGCGACGGGCGCGACGCTGCAGAGCTTCATGTCGCCGTGCTACCTCGATACCCGGGTCCACGCCCTCTACGACCGGGTGCCGGCCCTGTGCTACGGGCCGAGCGCCCAGAACATTCACGGCTTCGACGAGCGCGTCAGCCTCGCCTCGGTGCAGCGCTGCACCACCGCGATGGCGTTGTTCGTGGCCGAATGGTGCGGGACGGAGCGGCGGGCGGGCTGAGGGTTCCGGCGTCCGTATGAGACGCGCGCTCCCTCTCCCGTGCGGATTTGCGGATTCACAGGACGCGGTCCGGCTCGTTCCCGGTGCAACCGAAGGCGCATCGCGTCAGACACGCACTCTCCCTCCCCCGCAGAGGGGGGAGGGAGACGCGCCTGGTCCGGTCTTTGCTCCCATCCGGCAACGATGTGAGGACATCGTAGCTCGTGCGGGAGAGAGACCCGCGCTTCATCCGGCGATGAGTGCCCCCCTCAAGGGATCAGCCGGTCCGCCCGGAGCCGGGTGAACAGGTCGTAGAACGCGTCGTCGGTGGGCTGATAGGCCGTAAAACCCAGCCGTCGGCTCTTGCTCATGTCGGTGACGACCTCGATCGGCCGGCCGAGATCGGCATCGGTGTGCCAGGGCGAGGCCAGCTTCGCGAGGTCCGGCTCGGCCAGGTTATGGCGCTGGGCGATCTCGGCCCAGGCTTGGCCGTCCTGCGCCATCCTGTCCTCCAGCGGCCGGACCGTGCCGTCGAACGGTACCGCCTCAATCCCGAACCAGTCGGCGATCCGGCCCCACATCCAGCTCCAGCGGAAGACGTCGCCGTCGACCACGTTGAACGCTTGGTTGGCGGCCTTGGGCTCGGTCGAGGCCCAGAGCAACTGGCGCGCGAGCAGCCTTGCGTCGGTCATGTCGGTGAGCCCGTTCCACTGGGCGGCCGAGCCCGGGAAGGTGAAGGGGCGCCCCAGCTCGCGGCACAGGGTGGCGTAGCAGGCCAGCGTCGTGCCCATGTTCATGGCGTTGCCCACCGCCTTGCCGATGATCGTGTGCGGGCGATGCACGCTCCAGGTGAAGCCGTCGCGGGCGCTGGCCGCGAACACCGCGTCCTCCTGGGCATAGTAAAAATTCTCGATGTCGAGCCGGCCCTGGTCTTCGCGGAACGGCGTCTGCGGCAGGGTGCCCTTCCCGTAGGCCTCGAACGGGCCGAGATAGTGCTTCAGCCCGGTCACCAGGGCGACGTGGCGGACGCTCTTCTGCGGCCGCAGGGCGTCGAGCAGGTTCTCGATCATCGCCCGGTTGACCCGGATCATCTCGGCCTCGGTCGGGCGCCGCTGCCAGGTCGCCAAGAAGACGTGGCTCGGGGCGAGGCCGGAGAGCCCCGTCTCCAGGGAGGCCGGGTCCTGCAGGTCGGCCACCACGGGCTCGACCCCCGCCAGATCCACCGGCTTGCGGGCGAGCCCCGCAACCCGCCAGCCCTCCCCGGTGAGCAGCGCCGCAGTTGCGCTCCCGACGATCCCGCTGGCGCCGACGATCAGGGCGGTGTTCGACATGCAAAGCCTTTCAACCTGGCTCAAGCCCAGGTTGAGCGGCAGATGCGGCCGTCACCGACAGGCTTCAAGGCCAACCGGCGCCGCCCTCCCCCGCGCCGAGGTATTGGCGGGGACCGATCGCGTGCGTGAGCGACCCCGGGCGCAGGGCCTTATTCAGTCCTCGAAGGACGCGGGTAGGGCACCACCGGCCGAACATCCGCTTTGTCATTCCGGGGCGCCGAAGGCGAGCCCGGAACCCAGAGCCGCCGACGGTGCAAGGGCTTGATCTGCCGGCGGTTATGGATCCCGGGTTCCGCTTCGCGGCCCCGGGATGACAAAGGGATTGATCTTGCCGCCAGAGCCTCGTCGATCGGTGTCGTGATGCGCGCCGGCGCCCCCGACCCTCACGCCACCCGGTCGATCGCCGCCCCCAGCACCTCGACGATCTCGCCGATCTGGCCGCGCTCCAAGATCAGCGGCGGCGACAGGGCGATGATGTCGCCGGTGACCCGGGTGAGCAGCCCGCGCGCAAAACAATCCACGAACAGGTCGTAGGCGCGCTTGCCGGGGGCGTCGGGCCGGGGCGCCAGCTCGATGCCGGCGATCAGCCCGATGGTGCGGATGTCGATGACGTTCCTGCGCCCGCGCAGGTCGTGCATCGCCGTGGCCCAGTCGTCGGCGAGATCGGCGGCGCGGGTGAGCAGCCCCTCCTCCCGGTAGATGTCCAGCGTGGCGAGGCCCGCCGCGCAGGCGACCGGGTGGCCGGAATAGGTGTAGCCGTGGAACAGCTCGATCCCGTCCGGGCCGTTCATCAGCGCGTCGTGCACGGCGCGGCTCGCGAACACCGCGCCCATCGGCACCGTGCCGTTGGTCAGGCCCTTGGCGCTGGTGACGAGGTCCGGCACCACGCCGAAATAATCGGTGGCGAAGGGCGCGCCGAGGCGGCCGAAGCCGGAAATGACCTCGTCGAAGATCAGCAGGATGCCGTGCTTCGTGCAGATTTCGCGCAGCCGCTCGAGATAGCCCTTCGGCGGGATCAGCACGCCGGTGGAGCCCGCCACCGGCTCGACGATGCAGGCCGCGATGGTCTCGGCTCCATGGAGCGCCACCAGCCGCTCCAGGTCGTCGGCGAGCTCCGCCCCGTGTTCCGGCTGGCCCTTCACGAAGGCGTTGCGGGCCGGGTCGTGGGTGTGGCGCAGGTGATCGGTGCCGTTGAGCTGCGGGAAGACCCGGCGGTTCGAGACGATGCCGCCCACCGACAGGCCGCCGAAGCCGACGCCGTGATAGCCGCGCTCCCGGCCGATCAGCCGGGTCCGGGTCCCCTGCCCGATCGCCCGCTGGTAGGCGAGCGCGATCTTGAGGGCGGTGTCGACCGATTCGGAGCCCGAATTGGTGAAGAACACCCGGTCGAGGCGCTGGTCCGGGCCGCCCGGGGCGATCTCGGCCAAACGCTCGGCGAATTCGAAGGCGATCGGGTGGCCCATCTGGAAGGTCGGGGCGAAATCGAGCGTCGCGAGCTGGCGTTCCACCGCGGCGCTGATCCCCCGGCGCCCGTGGCCGGCATTGACGCACCAGAGCCCGGCGGTGCCGTCCAGCACCGTGCGGCCGTCATCGGCCGTGTAGTGCATGCCCTGCGCGGCCACGAGCATCCGCGGCGCCGCCTTGAACTGGCGGTTGGCGGTAAACGGCATCCAGAAGGCGTCGAGGGACGGCGTGTTGCGTAAGGGATGATCGGTCATGGAGGGCGCTCCGGGGCGGCGATCGGTCCAGGGGACACCCTGGCGGATCGGGCAACAAGTCCTTTTCTGATCGCCGCCAAGCCCTTGCAGAATCGGGGCCGCGGGCGCCACCGTTGCGGGATCCTCAACACCTGAAACGGGGTTCTTGGCGGATGAGCATCGATGTCGGCGAGCGCCTGCGCTTCGTGCGCGCCCGCCACGGCCTGTCGCAGCGAGCGCTGGCCAAGCGCGCCGGGGTGACGAACTCGGCGATCTCGCTGATCGAGGCGAACCGGGTGAACCCCTCGGTGGGCGCCCTGAAGCGCATCCTCGACGGGGTGCCGATCGGCATGGCCGAATTCTTCGCCCTCGAACCGGAGCCCGAGCGCAAGGCGTTCTTCGCCGCCCACGAACTCACCGAGATCGGCCGCAGGGCGACCAAGGGGTCGATCTCCTACGCCCAGGTCGGCGACAGCCTGTTCGGACGCACGCTTCAGCTCCTGAAGGAACGCTACGAGCCCGGCGCCGATACCGGCCGGGTGCCGCTCTCCCACGAGGGCGAGGAGGGCGGCATCGTGCTGTCCGGGCGCCTGGAGGTCACGGTCGGCGAGGAGCGGCGCATCCTCGGCCCCGGCGACGCCTACAGCTTCGACAGCCGCCGCCCGCACCGGTTCCGCTGCGTCGGCCCCAACCCGTGCGAGGTGGTGAGCGCCTGCACGCCGCCGAGTTTTTAGAGCCCCGATGCCGGGCGACAGCGTCATCCTCCTGCACGGCCTCGGCCGGACGGCCGCCTCGCTCGCGCGCATGCGGGCGGCGCTGACGGCGTCGGGCTACCGGGCGGTGGCGCTCGACTATCCCTCGACCCGCCACACCCTGCCGGATCTCGCGGCGGCGCTCGGTCCCCGCATCGCCGCGATCGCGGGCGAGACCCCGGGACAGCTGCACTTCGTCGGGCACTCGATGGGCGGCCTCCTCGCCCGGGCCCTGATCGCACAGGCGCGGCCCGAACGGCTCGGCCGGCTGGTCATGCTCGGGCCGCCCAATCGCGGCAGCGAGATCGCGGACCGGCTGAGCCATTTTCGTCTCTACCGCCATGTCTTCGGGCCGGCGGCCCTCACGCTCGGAACCGGCAGCGTCCCGGTCTGGCCCAAGCCGGATTACGCGATCGGC
Source organism: Methylobacterium sp. J-048 (assembly GCF_022829515.1). Taxonomy (GTDB): domain Bacteria; phylum Pseudomonadota; class Alphaproteobacteria; order Rhizobiales; family Beijerinckiaceae; genus Methylobacterium. The sequence continues at coordinate 17,217 of NZ_JAKSYL010000046.1, read as the reverse complement.
GTCATCGCCGGCACCCGCACGATCGACCCGGTCGGCTGGCTGATGCTGCCGCGGCCCAATGACGGGCGGGTCAGCGTGGCGGCGACCCGGCTTGCGGGGCTGCGGGGCCATCTGGTCCTGCCGGTGAGCCACGCGCTGATGATGAATCATCCCACCGTCATCGCGCAGACCTTGCAGTTCCTGGCGACCGGCGCCTTTGCGAGCGGCGAGTGACTTCGGCGTATCCCGGCGCCCGCATGGGTTGAGGATCGTCACGAGCGGTCCGGTCGATTTCCGTTCAAAGGCCGCGGATCCGGCTAATGCCGGCTTCAGAGGAGGCCGGCTAGGATTGGCGCATGACCACCCTTGCCGCCACCGCAACCCATATGCAGGCTGCGTCCCAGCATCAGACGATCGGCACCGCGGTCGCGCGCCAGCAGATCGCCTCCGAGAAGGCCGTCGCCGGGCTGGTGGGGGAAGGCGCTCGGAACGGCGCCTCCGCCAGTCCTCCGGCCCCTCCCGGCCAGGGCCAGCGCATCGACCTCAAAGTCTAGAAAACCTGTTCGAAGCCGTAGAGCCGGCGCGGGTTGTCGACGAAGAGCCGGCGGCGCCGCTCCTCGTCCGGCACCCAGTCCGCCATCAGGTCCAAAAGGTCGGCGAGGCCCGGCGGCCCGTCCCAGGCGGCCACGTGCGGCCAGTCCGAGCCCCAGAGGCAGCGCTCGGGGGCGGCGTCGTTGAGGGCGCGGGCGAAGGGAACCGTATCGGCGTAGGGCGGCCCGGCGACCGAATCCCGGAAGGCGCCCGACAGCTTGACCCAATGGCCGTCGCGCATGAGGCCGAGCAGCGCCTGGAAGCCGGGATGGTCCACCCCGGCCGAGGCCGGCATGTGACCCATATGGTCGAACACCAGCGGCACCGGCAGCCGCGACAGGCGCCCGGTAATGGGCGGCAGGTCGCGGGCGTCGAGCAGGAACTGCAGGTGCCAGCCCATCTCGCGGGCCAGCGCCCCGTAGGCCTCGACCGCATCGAGCCCGATCCCGCCGCCGAACAGCACGTTGAGGCGCAGCCCCACCACCCCGGCCTCCTTGAGGGCCTCGAGGTCCGCGTCGGGCAGGCCGAGGGGGATCACCGCGATGCCGCGCAGGCGCTGCCGGTTGGCCCGGAGCGTTTCCACCATCAGGCGGTTGTCGGTGCCGTGGACGCTGACCTGGACCAGCACGCCGTGGGCCATGCCGGTGGCGTCGAGCATCGCGAGATACCGGTCCGCCGGGGCGGCCGGCGGCGTGTAGCTGCGGTCGGCGACCAACGGATAGGCCGGCGGCAGGCCGATGACGTGGGCGTGGGTGTCGACCGCGCCGGCGGGCACCCGGTAGCGGGTCGGCCCGCCCGGATGCGGATCCGGGGCGGGGCAGTCTCGGATCTCCGCCATGGTCAGGTATCCGCGTGCAGCACCCGGCCGCGGGTCTCGGGCAACGCGAAGGCCGCCAGGAAGAAGATCCCGTAGGCGAGCGCCGCGAAGATCGCGATGGCGGAGGCCAGGCCCGCGCGCTCGGCGAGGTAGCCGACCAGCGCCGGGAACAGGGCGCCGACGCCCCGGCCGAAATTGTAGCAGAACCCCTGCCCCGAGCCGCGCAGGCGGGTCGGGTAGAGCTCGGTCAGGAACGCGCCCATCCCGGAGAAGTAGCCCGAGGCGAAGAAGCCCAGCGGGAAGCCCAGCACCCAGAGCACGCCGTTCGAGAGCGGGATCTGCGTGTAGGCGACGATCACGGCGATCGCGCCCAGGGAAAAGATCAGGAACAGCGGCCGCCGGCCGAGCCGGTCCGCCACCCAGGCGCCGACCAGGTAGCCGGTGAACGAGCCGATGATCAGAGCCGCGAGGTAGCCCGTGGAGGACACCACCGACAGGCCGCGCTCGGTGGTGAGGAAGCGCGGCACCCAGGTGGTGATCGCGTAATAGCCGCCCTGGCAGCCTGCCGCCGCCAGCGAGGCGAGCAGGGTGGTCTTGAGGATCGGCCCGGAAAAGATCTCCCAGATCTTCGGCCGGTCGCCGGTGGCGATGGCGCGCGCCCGGGTCTCGGCGGCAACCTGCGGCTCCTGGACGTAGCGGCGCAGGTAGAACACCAGCAGAGCCGGCAGGGCGCCGATCGCGAACATCCAGCGCCAGGCGATCTCGGGGGGCAGCAGCGAGAAGGTCACCGCCTGGGCGAGCACCGCCATGCCCCAGCCGATCGCCCAGCCGGACTGGACCGAGCCGACGGCGCGGCCGCGATACTCGGCCCGGATGGTCTCGCCGATCAGCACGGCGCCGGCCGCCCATTCGCCGCCGAAGCCGAGCCCCAGGATCGCCCGGGCGATGAGCAGCTGCTCGAAGTTCTGCACGAAGGCGCAGAGCAGCGAGAACACCGAGAACCACAGGATGGTGATCTGGAGGGTGAGCACCCGGCCGATCCGGTCGGCGACGAAGCCGGCGAGCCAGCCGCCGAGCGCCGAGGCCAGCAGCGTCACCGTGGCGGCGAGGCCGGCCGTGCCGGCATCGACGTGCCACAGGGCCATGATCGTCCCGATCACCAGCGGGTAGATCATGAAGTCCATGCCGTCGAGGCACCACCCGGAAGCGCACGCCCAGAACGTGTGCCGCTCCGTCGCGGTCATGGATCGGTAGAAGGCCGTGAGGCTGGCGTCGCGGATTTCCACCGCCTCCACGCCCGTCTTCCCCGGCCCGGCTTCCGTACGCATGACACTCTCCCATAACGGGATAGCAGTATCGGCGCCCATGGCCGAGCTTTGCAACCGTCGGGAGGCGCCACGCAAGGAAAAGGCCGCCCGGAGGCGGCCTTTCCCGATCGGCGCGGTTCGGTCGATGCCGCTCAGTAGCAGCGCTCGACCAGGACCCGGCGGTAGCCGTAGGGGGTCCAGCGGGTCCGCGGGACCGTGTAGCAGCCGCCGCCGTAGCCGTAATCGCCGCCATAGCCGTAGCCGACCGGGGCGTAGCCGCCGCCATAGCCGCCGTAGCCGTAGCCCGGATAGCCGTAGCCACCGTAGCCGCCATAGAGGCCGCCGGCCGCCAAGCCGAGCCCGACGCCGAGACCCAGGCCGCCGAGGCCGTAGCCGTAACCGCCGCGATAGCCGTAGCCGCGGCCGTAGCCGCCGCGGAAGCCGGCCCCGCGGAACCCGCCGCCGAATCCGCCACCGCGGAAGCCGCCGAACCCGCCGCCCCGGAATCCGCCGCCGCCGAAGCCGCCGCCGTGGAATCCACCACCGCCGAAGCCGCGCGCATCCGCGCTGGCCGGCATCAGCACCAGGGCACCCGCCGCCAGCAGGGCCGAGCCGAGCACTGCACCCTTCATCGTATCTCTCCGTCGAAAATACCGCCCTCGTGGTCCAGAAACGCCCGAATATGGAAAACAGTTCAGCTGCCGCCCGCGGCGCGCCGCCGCTGCCTCGGCACGCAAGCCCGGCACCATCCTGGGCGCCGATGGTGCGGTTCCGGACACCAAAATCGCCGTTTTCCCAGGCGAGAGGCGCTGCGTCCGCCCGCGTCTCCGCCCGTGGGCCTCACGGAACCCTCGATGACGACGCGCCCGGTTCACGCCCTGTTGATCGCCCTCCTGGCGCTTATCGTCCTCGCCCGCGGGGCCGGGGCGGCGCCGGCCGCGCCCGATCTCTGCCGTGCCGTCCAGGCGCAGGGCGAGAGCTTCACGGTCTGCACCATCGACCTGCGGCGGCAGCGGCTGCGGCTGTTCTGGCTGCAGGAGGACGGCCGGCCCTACGGCGCGTTGGGAACGCTTGCCGAGAAACAGGGGGGCCGGCTCGGCTTCGCGATGAATGCCGGCATGTACGACAAGGACCAGGCGCCGGTGGGCCTCTACGTCGAGGACGGGCGCGAGATGAAGCACGTCTCGACCGCGGACGGCCCGGGCAACTTCCACCTCAAACCCAACGGGATCTTATGGGTGAAGGGCGACCGGGCCGGGGTGCTCGACACCGGCCACTATCTCCGGGCGAAGATCCGGCCGGACTTCGCCACGCAATCCGGCCCGATGCTGGTGATCGACGGGCAGATCCACCCGAAAATCTCGGCGGACGGGCCGAGCCAGAAGATCCGCAACGGCGTCGGGGTGCAGGAGGACGGCCGCGTGGCGGTGTTCGCCATCTCCGAGCGGCCGGTGACCTTCGGGGCCTTCGCCCGCCTGTTCCGGGACGACCTCGGCTGCCGCGACGCCCTGTTCCTCGACGGCACGGTGTCGAGCCTCTACGCGCCGAATCTCGGCCGCTCGGACATCAGCCGCCCGCTGGGGCCGCTGGTCGGGGCGATGGCGCGGTAGGGGGACCGGCCTCAGGGAAGTGACGGCAGGAATAAATCACCCTGTCATTCCGGGGCCGCGAAGCGGAACCCGGAATCCAGAGCCGCCATGCCTTCCGCATTATCAGCGGCGGCGTTTCAACCCGTTCGTAAGGCGCGGCGGTTCTGGATTCCGGGCTCGCCTGCGGCGCCCCGGAATGACACGGTGGATTGTGAGAGGTTGCAGAATTCGCAAATCTCAACGCTGCCCGAACGCCGTGTCCTTGAACAGGTCCTTGTACTCCCGCGGCTGCGAGCGCCAGTACTGCTTGGGCGCCCGCACCCGGGCGCCGAGTTCGGCCGCCGCGTGCCAGGGCCAGCGGGGATCGTACAGCACGGCCCGGGCCAGCGAGATCGCATCGGCCTTGCCCTCGGCCAGGATGGTTTCGGCCTGCTGCGCCTCGGTGATCAGGCCGACCGCGATGGTGGCCAGCCCGGTCTCGGCCTTGATCCGCTCGGCATAGGGCACCTGATAGCCCGGCCCGAGCTTGATCGCCTGCTTGGGCGAGACGCCGCCCGTGGAGACGTGGAGCGCGGGCGAGCCGGCCCGCTTGAGCGCCTGGGCGAGCGCCACGGTCTCGTCGAGGTCCCAGCCGTCCTCGACCCAGTCGGTGGCCGAGACCCGCAGCCAGACTGGCCTGCCCGCCGGCACGACGTCGCGCACGGCGTCGTAGACTTCGAGGGGGAAGCGCATCCGGTTCTCGAGGCTGCCGCCATAGGCGTCGGTGCGCTTGTTGGCGATCGGCGACAGGAACTGGTGCAGCAGGTAGCCGTGGGCGCCGTGCAGCTCGACGGCCTCGATCCCGAGGCGTACGGCCCGCTTGGCGGTCGCGACGAACTGGTCGCGCACGCGCTTCAGGTCGGCCGCGTCGAGGGCGTGGGGCGGCACCTCGGCCTCGCCGTGCGGGACCGCGGAGGGCGCCTCCGTGCGCCAGCCATAGGGATGCTCGGGCGGGATCTGCTGGCCGCCGTCCCAGGGCGCCTGGCTCGACGCCTTGCGGCCGGCATGGGCGATCTGGATGCAGATCGGGATCGGGGCGTATTCGCGCACCGCCTCGAGCACCCGGCCGAGCGCCCGCTCGCACCCGTCCGAGTACAGGCCGAGGTCCCAGGCGGTGATCCGCGCCTCGGGCGAGACCGCGGTGGCTTCCAGGGTCAGCAGGCCGGCCCCCGACATCGCCATCTGGCCGAGATGCATCATGTGCCAGTCGGTGGCCTCGCCGTCCCGGGCCGAATACTGGCACATCGGCGCGATCAGGATGCGGTTCTCGAGGGTGAGGGCATCCAGGGTGAGCGGTTCGAACAGGCGGGCGGTCATGGGCGGCTCCGGTGCGGGCTGGGCCTATGTGATGCAAAGCCGCAACCGCGGCCAGCGCCACCGGGTGCGGAAGCTCACCCCTCATGCAGGTGGCGCGGGATCCGTGGGGAACCGACCGCCCGTTCGGTAACTTTTGGCAGGACGACGGCCTGAAGCCGGCGATGCGAACCGCCTGAGGGGGCGAGATCGCGCGAGGTCCTCCCCATGTCGCTCCCGAACCGTTCCACCTGTCTCGCCGCCCTGGCCGCGGCCCCGCTCGCCCTGGCGGCGTTCCTGGCCGTCCCGGCCGAGGCCCAGCCGGCCGCGTTCGGCGGCCAGAAAATCCTGATCCACGGTAATTACTGCGGCCCGGGCAACAACGCCCCGCTGCCGCCGATCGACGCCCTCGACGCGGCCTGCGCCCGTCACGATGCCTGTACCCCGGCGGGCGGCCTGCCGTCCCAGGCCTGCAACCTGCGCCTCCAGCGCGACGCGGCGCTCGTCGCGCGCGACCCGCGCCAGCCCCAGGACCTGCGGGCCCTGGCCGGCCTGGTCGCGGCGAGCGCGACGCTGATCCCCACCGAGCCCGGCCCGCAGCGCCTGCCCGCCTCGGTTTCCACAGAGACGATGCCGGGCGCCTACGCGCCGAACCTGTCCCGATCGGCCCCCTCGGCCCCCTCGGCCGATGTCCCGGACGAGGAGCCGGGCGACGCGGAATGAAGCTGAGCCGGAGTGCTTCGCCCCGGCCCCGTTCGAACGGATCAGGCCTGGGCCCCCGCCGTCCGTGCATGGCCTGAGAAGAACCGGACCATCTCGCGGCTCGCATCCGGGCCGCTCGGCTCCGTGAACGACCCGTCCGGGCTGCCGCCCGACCAGGCATGCCCGGCGCCGTGCAGGACCCAGTATTCCAGCTGGGTCCGGCCGGCCGCGTCGGTGCGGACGGTCTTGGTATAGGCGACGCCCCCCGGGCTCGTGCCGCGGTCGACCGTCTCGGCGAGGCCCGTGGCCGCCATGGCCTGGGCGACCACCTGGTCGCCGTTGGCCGGGTGGACGGTGCGGTCGACGTCGCCGTGGAACACGATGGTCGGGACCGCCTGCCGGTTGCGTCCCGGAGCGCTCCCCTGCCCCTTCATGGCGGCGAAGGCCGAGGGCACGTCCCGGGCGGAGCCGCAGGCAAGGCCCGAATGGACGCCGACCGCCGCGAACAGGTCCGGATAGGTCGCCGCCAGGATCGCCGCCGCGGCGCCCCCGGCCGAGAGACCGGCGGCGTAGACCCGGTCCGGATCGGCGGAGAACTCTTCGATCACCGCCCGGGCGATGCCGGCGAGCAGGGCCGGCTCGCCGCCGTCGCGGGCCTGGTCGCCGGCGGCGTACCAGTTCCAGCAGCGCTGCATGTTCGCCGATTGCGGCTGCTCCGGGTAGGCGACCAGGAAGGTCTGTTCCTCGGCGAGGCGGTTCATCCGCGTGCCGGCGGCAAAATCGTCCGGGTTCTGGGTGCAGCCGTGCAGCATCAAAAGGACCGGCAGGGCCTGGCCCGTGTAGCCGCTCGGCACGAACACCTTGTAGCGGCGGCTGCCCGCGGCGGCCGTGAAGACCCGGTCCTCGAACCGGGCGCCCTCCGGCACGGTCGCGGCAGCGGCCCGGCCGGGCTGGCCGGGGGCTCCGGCGAAACCCTCCGCGAAGCCGTCGATGGAAATGCCGCCTTTGGCGAGGCCGTCGCGCACGGTGCGCATCACCGCTGAAGCGATGTCGGCACCTCCGGGGGCGGCGTGCTCCGGAGCTGCGGCCGGGTCCGGCGCGGTCCAGGCGCCGTCAGGGCCCTGCGGCGCCTCCATGTCGATGATGCTGCTGCCCCCGTCCGGCGCGGCCGCCCGGTCCCGCGCTTCCGCCCAGCGGGCGAAGGCGTCGGCCTGCCGTCGCTGGAACCGGCCCATGGCGGCTGTCATCCGGGCGGCCCGGGCGGCGCGCTTGCCCTCCGTCTCGGCCGAGCCGGAGGCGCCGAAGCCGCCGAGCTTCATCTTCGAAAGATCGAAATTCAAAAAGTCCATCTTGGGGACGTATTTCATCGGGCCGTTCCTTGCGGGTGGGGTTCGGACACGGCCGGCTGCTGCGCCTGACTGTGCGGTCGGGGTGTTCGGATAGGCTGCTCAGGCGATCCGGTCGGCCAGGGCGGCCTTGACCGCGGGGCTCGCCTGGAACGCGCCCAGAACCTCCACGGAGGCGATCGCGGCGCGCGCCAGTTCGGGGGTGACATCCAGCGCCACGGTGGCGAGGCCGAGGACCTGGATGTGCAGGGGCACGCCGGCATCCCGGGCGGCCTCCAGGGCGGCGCGGGAATAGTGCGACACGCCCAGGCGCAGCTGGCGCCGGGCCACGGATTGGCGCACCGCCTCCTCCTGCCGGTCGAGCTGGTTGCGCACCGCGGTGCGGATGAAGTCGGCCCGGTTGGCGTAGAACCCGTCACGGACCATCAGGTCGACCCGGCCGAGATCGACGAAGCCGAGGTTGATCGTGATCTTCTCGCTGTCCGGCACCTTGGGCCGGAGCTCCTGCACGCTGTCGGTCATCGCCTCGCCCTCCCCAGACCATCCGGTTGGATGGTCTAGAGATGGTTGGCGGATGCTGCAGCGCAAGAGGCGATGGCGGCGTGTCTTGAAATCATCGTGGTTTCAAAAGGTCCGGGCCCCCCTTTCAAGGTGTTTGGATTGGGGCGTGTTCGGGACGTTTCGCCAACGGGTTCACACGTCTCCACTTGACGGCAACGCTTTGAAAGATTGGCGCTTTCCCCGGCCCCTTGCGGGGAAGGGAAAGCGCCTTTCTTTCAGAACCTTGGTGTTCGGAAGAGAAGTGTGAACCCGGTAGGTATGCGGGGAGAGAACGAGCCCACGTCCTTCCATGGAGAACGTGCCACCCGCTGCCCTCACGGCCGGGTGCAGAACCCGACGATCCCCGAGGCTTCCGACGGGCAGGTGACGCCCTCCCCATCATAGACCGGGGTGCCGGCCTTGAGGCAGTGGGCGGTGACCAGGATCTCCTCGGCCGGACAGGTGATCGTGCAGCCGCCCGCGCAGTCGGACTTGCGCACGGCCCGGAGGGCGGACGCGCCCGCCTCGCCCTTGGGGCCCGCTCCGCCGACCGGGCCGGGCTCGCCCTTGGTCCCCGGCTCGCCCTTGATCCCGGCTTCGCCCTTGGGGCCTTGATCCCCCTTGGCACCCGGGAGTCCCGGAACGCCCGGCTCACCCTTCTCCCCCTTCGGACCCGCCTCGCCCTTCGGCCCCGCCTCCCCGGGCGGCCCCGCGGCACCCTGCGGGCCGGGAGGGCCCGGAGGCCCCTCGGCGGCGCAGTTCGCGATCACGGCCTCGCGCTCGTCCGGCTCGGCCTTGAGGGTCGCCACGCAGGTCGGCGGCCGGTAGGGGACCCGGAAGGTGAAGCGCCCGCGCCGGTCGGCCTGGATCGAGATGTCGTCGTCCAGGACCACGATCGCCCCGGGCTTGCGCACCGAGCCCGAGATCCGCAGGTCGCCGGCCTCGATCCGGGCGTCGTAGACCATGATCGGCTGGCTCGGGACCGGGGCCTGCCGGGGCCGCGGCTTGGCCGGGCGCGGGCGCGCCTCGGAGGATGGGGCGGGGCCGGGGTCGGGCGGCTGCTGGGCTGAGGCCGCTCCGGAGAGGGCGAGCAGGATCGTCAAGGCGAGGGCTGGGCGCATGCTCGGACCATGTCCACCGCGTCTGACGCGCGGTCACCGACTTGTGGTCCCGGGCCGCGGAGCCGGTCAACCGCGGCTTTGGTCGCGGGCGGCCCGGCCGATTCCACAGGCGTCCACATCCATCCACAGGCCAAGCCGCTGGCCCGGCTTCCGATTCCGCTGCCATGCGGAAACGGTTTGAACATGTTCCTGTTATGTTCCTATCGTCCGGCATGATCGGAGCACGCGGAGATGGGGCTGGACCCTTTAAACCAGACCGGGCGGGATCCCGCTATGGGAAGCCCCCGGGAGCGGCTGGCGGCCCTGCGGGCGCAGCTCGCGGCTCCGGGCGCCCCGGCGGCGCCGCGCCCGGTCCTGCCGCTCGGCCTGACGGCGATCGACGCGCATCTGCCCGGCGGCGGCCTGGCCCTCGGGCCGCCGCACGAGATCGCCCCGATGGAGCCCGCGGACGCGGTCGCGGCCCTGGGCTTCGCCCTGGCCCTCTGTGCCGGCCGGCTCGCCCGCACGCAAGGCGCGGCGCTGATCGCCGCCGCGCCGAGCCAGCCCCTGCCCCACGGCCACGGCCTGGCCGGACTCGGCCTCGATCCGGCCCGGCTGCTGCTGCTGGAGGCCGGGGGCGACGCGGACGTGTTTCGCGCCCTCGAGGCGGCGCTTCACGCCCGCGCCCTGCCGGTCCTCATCGGCCTCCTGGCGGACGGCTTGCCGCTGAAGCCGGGCCGGCGCCTGCAGCTCGCCGCCGAAGGGGGGGCGGACGGCGACACGCCGCCGCTCCTGCTGATCCTGCGCCCCGCCGAGACCGGCCTGCCCAACGGCGCCGCCACCCGCTGGCGGATCGCCTCGGCCCCGGCCGCCCGGGACCGGTTCGGGACCCTGGACAGCCCGCGCTGGCGGGCGCGGCTCGAGCGCTGCCGCAACGGCCGGGGCGGCGATTGGCTTGTGGAGTGGGACCATGCCGCGCATCGTCTGCGTCTGCCTGAGCCATTGGCCCGTGACGCGGCTGCGGCGGGCCGGTCTCGCGCCTGACCGGGGCCCGCTCGCGGTGGCGGCCGAGGGCCCCGGCGGCCTGCGGCTCCTCGCCCTCGACCCGGAGGCCCGCGCCCTGGGCCTGCGGCCGGGCGAGCCCCTGGGCCGGGTCCGGGCGCGGATCGGCGTGCCGCTCCAGGTCCATCCCGCCGACCCAGAATCCGACCGGGCGGCGCTGCTGCGCCTCTGCCGCTGGGCGGAGGGCTACGCCCCCGGGGTGGCGCTGTTCGGGGCCGCCGAGGCGGCGGACGGGTTATACATCGACGTCGCCGGGGCGAGCCATCTGCGCAGCGGCGAGGGGCCCCTCGTGGACGATCTGGCCGGACGCCTCGCCCGGTCGAAGATCGCCGCCCGGATCGCGCTGGCCGACACCCCCGGCGGCGCCTTCGCGCTGGCCCGCTACGGCGCCTCCGACCGGGTGATCGTGTCGCCCGGCGGGGCCGCGCAGGCCCTGGAGGCGCTGCCCGTGGAGGCCCTGCGCCTCGATCCCGGCACGGCCTCGGGCCTGCGGCGGCTCGGCCTGCGCCGGGTCGGCGAGGTCGACGCCCTCGCCCGGGGGCCGCTCGCCCGCCGCTTCGGCGAGGCCCTGCTGCTGCGCCTCGACCAGGCGATGGGCCGCCGGCCGGAGCCCCTGGCGCCGCTCACCGAGGCGGCCGCGTACCGGGCGGCCCGCGGCTTCCTCGACCCGATCGGCCGGCAATCGGACATCGTCGTCACCGCCCGGCTGCTGATGGCCGAGATCGCCCCCCGGCTGGAGCGGGACGGGCTCGGCGCCTGCGCCCTGCGCCTCGTGCTGCACCGGGTCGACGGGGTGATGCGCGTGCTCGATCTCGGCCTGTCCCGGCCCGAGCGCTGCCCCGAGCGCGTCGCCGCCCTGGTCTCCCTGCGCCTCGACCGCCTCGGCGCCGGTCTCGACGCCGGCTTCGGCTTCGAGACCGTGGCGCTCACCGTGACGGTGACCGGCGCCCTGTCGGCCCGCCAGACCGAGCTCGGGGCGGCGCCCCAGGGCGACGGGATCGACGCCCTCGCGGACGCCCTGGCGCAGCGCCTCGGCCGGCCGCTCCTGCGCCTCGGGGCGCGGGCGAGCCACATCCCCGAGCGGGCCGCCCGGCCCCTCCCCTGGACTGCGGATCCGGCATCCTGGCCGGACCACCTGCCGCCCCGGCCCCTGGTGCTGTTCCCCCGGGGCGAGGCCGCCCTCGACGTGCTGTCCACCGTGCCCGAGGGGCCGCCCCGGCGGTTCCGCTGGCGCGCCCGGATCCACGCGATCGTCCATGCCGAGGGGCCGGAGCGGATCGCATCCGAGTGGTGGCATGCGCCGGGCGCGGCCCGGGACTATTACCGGGTCGAGTGCGAGGCCGGCCGAAGGCTCTGGCTCTACCGCGACGGGCCGCACGCCCCCGGCCGTCCGGCCGCGTGGTTCGTCCACGGGGTGTTCGCGTGAGCTATCCCGTCGCGCCGAAGATTCCGTACGCCGAGCTCGCCCTCACCACGAACTTTTCGTTTTTACGCGGCGCCTCGCATCCGCAGGAATACGTCGTGCAAGGCGCAGCCTACGGGCTCGAGGCCCTCGGGATCGCCGACCGCAACACCGTGGCCGGGGTGGTGCGGGCGCATGCGGCGGCGCAGGCGCTGGAGGCGGAGAGTTCGACGATCCGCGTCCTGCCCGGCGTGCGCCTCGTCACCGAGGACGGGTTCGAGGCCGTGACCTATCCCGCGGACCGGCCGGCCTGGGGCCGCCTGTGCCGGCTGCTCACCCGGGGCAACCGGCGCAGCCGCAAGGGCGAGTGCCGCTTCACCTTCGCCGAGCTGCTGGAGGCCGCCGAGGGGCAGATGTTCATTGCGATGCCGCCTAGCCGGCGCCTGCGCCCCCCGGACGGTTTTCTGGGCCGGCTCGAAGCCCTGGCCGCGGCCGCCCCGGGCCGGACCTGGCTCGGGGCGAGCCACGCTAGGCGCGGCGACGAGCGCCGCCGCCTCGGTCTGCTGGCCGAGCTGGGCGAACGCCACGGAGCGCCCATGGTCGCGGTCTCGGACGCGCTCTACCACCATCCCGACAGGCGCCCGCTCCAGGATGTGGTGACCTGCATCCGCGAGCGCTGCCGGATCGGGGAGGCCGGCTATCGCCTGGAGGCCAATGCCGAGCGCCACCTGAAGCCCCCCGCCGAGATGGCCCGGCTGTTCGCCGACCATCCAGAGGCGCTGGCCCGCACCGTCGAGATCGCGCAGAGCTGCAGCTTCTCCCTCGGGCAGCTGCACTACGAATATCCCGACGAGCCGGTGCCCCCCGGGCGCACGCCGCAGGCATACCTGGAGGAGAAGACCTGGGAGCGGGCGCTCTGGCGCTATGCCGGCGCCATCCCAGCCGCGGTCGAGGCGACGCTCCGGGAGGAGCTGCGGCTCATCGCGCAGATGGAATACGCCCGCTACTTCCTGACCCTGTTCGACGTGGTCGAGTTTGCCCAGAGCAAGGGGATCCTGTGCCAGGGCCGCGGCTCGGCGGCCAATTCGGCTGTGTGCTTCTGCCTGGGCATCACCGCCGTGGACCCGTCCAAGCACCGGCTGCTGTTCGCCCGGTTCATCTCCGAGAACCGGGGCGAGCCCCCGGACATCGACGTGGATTTCGAGCACGCGCGCCGCGAGGAGGTGATCCAGCACCTCTACGACCGCTACGGCCGGGCGCGCGCCGCCCTCTGCGCCACGGTGATCCATTACCGCCCGCGCATGGCGATCCGCGAGGTCGGCAAGGTGCTGGGGCTCACCGAGGACGTGACCGCGGCGCTCGCCGACACGGTCTGGGGCTCCTGGGGCAAGGACCTGCCGGACAAGCACGTGCGCGAGGCCGGCCTCGACCCCGACAACCCGGTGCTCCGGCAGGCCCTCGATCTCGCGCACCAGCTGATCGGCTTCCCCCGCCACCTGTCGCAGCATGTCGGCGGATTCATCCTGACCCGCGGGCGCCTCGACGAGACCGTGCCGGTGGGCAACGGCGCCATGGCGGACCGCACCTTCATCGAGTGGGACAAGGATGACATCGACGCGATCGGCCTGATGAAGGTCGACGTGCTGGCGCTCGGCATGCTGACCTGCCTGAAGCGCGGCCTCGAGTTTTTGGAACGGGACCACGGCGAGACCTACGAGACGCTCGCCGACCTGCCCCGGGAGGATCCCGACACCTACGCGATGCTGGCGAAGGCCGATTCCGTCGGCGTGTTCCAGGTCGAGAGCCGGGCGCAGATGTCGATGCTGCCCCGCCTCAAGCCGAAGGAATTCTACGACCTCGTGGTCCAGGTGGCGATCGTGCGCCCGGGCCCGATCCAGGGCGACATGGTCCATCCCTACCTGCGGCGGCGGTCGGGGGTCGACCCGGTGGAGTACCCGGCCCCGCATCCGGACCACGGGCCGGCGGACGAGCTGCACGCGGTGCTGCACAAGACCTACGGCGTGCCGCTCTTTCAGGAGCACGCGATGCAGATCGCCATCACGGCGGCGGGTTTTACCCCGGCCGAGGCCGACGGGTTGCGCCGGGCGATGGCGACCTTCCGGCATGTCGGCTCGATCGGCGGCTTCGAGGAGAAGTTCGTGGGCGGCATGACCCGCCGCGGCTATCCGGCGGATTTCGCCCAGCGCTGCTTCGCGCAGATCAAGGGCTTCTCCACCTACGGCTTCCCGGAGAGCCACGCGGCGAGCTTCGCGCTCCTGGTCTACGCCTCGGCCTGGATGAAGTGCCGGCACCCGGACGTGTTCCTGGCCGCGATCCTCAACGCCCAGCCGATGGGCTTCTACCAGCCGGCCCAGCTGGTGCGCGACGCCCGCGCCCACGGGGTCGAGGTGCGGGGCGTCTGCGTCAACGCCAGCGCCTGGGACTGCACCCTGGAGCCGGCCGGGGATCCGAAGCGGCACGCGGTGCGCCTCGGCCTGCGGCAGGTGAGCGGCCTGCCCGAGGCCGCGATGCACCGGCTCGTGCGGCTGCGCGCCAACGGCTATGCCAGCATCGAGGGCCTGCAGGCGGCCCTGGCCCTGCCCCGCAACGCCCTGGAGCGCCTGGCCGAGGCCGACGCGTTCCGGTCGCTCGGCCTCGACCGGCGCGCCGCCCTGTGGATGGTGCGCACGCTCGAGGGCACCTCCTCCCGCAAGGCCGCCAAGGCGGACGGGACCGAGCGCCGCGGCCATCTGCTCGACGCGCCGCTGCCGCTGTTCGCCTGGCACGCCGATGACGGCCTGTTCCGGCACGAGCCGCAGGTGGATCTGCCGTCCCTGCCCCTGTCCGAGGCGGTGGCCGAGGATTACGCTGCCACCGGCCTGTCGCTCCAGGGGCACCCGGTCGCGTTCTTCCGGAGGCGGCTCGCCCGGATCGGCGCGATCCCCGCCCGGGCCCATTGCGATCCGGCCCTGCCCCAGGGCGCCCGGGTCACGGTGGCGGGCCTGGTGCTGATCCGCCAGCGGCCGGGCACCGCCAAGGGCGTGGTGTTCCTGACCCTGGAGGACGAGACCGGTATCGCCAACGTGATCATCTGGAAGGCCGTGTTCGAGGCCAACCGCCGGGCCGCCATGCAGGCCCGGTTCCTCGCCGTACGCGGCCGGGTGCAGCGGGCCGAGGGCGTGGTCCATCTGGTCGCCGAGGGGTTTCGCGACCTCACGGAGTCGTTGCGCGCCCTGCGCGCCGCCGGGATGCGGCTGCCGCCCGAGACCACGGATTTCGGCGCGCCTCAGGACCGGCGCGTGTATCCGAGCCGGGATTTTCACTGAGTGCCTGTGTGAGGAGCCCCACTACCCGCTGCCGAA
This sequence comes from Methylobacterium sp. J-048, assembly GCF_022829515.1. Taxonomy (GTDB): domain Bacteria; phylum Pseudomonadota; class Alphaproteobacteria; order Rhizobiales; family Beijerinckiaceae; genus Methylobacterium. Next base: position 2,088 of record NZ_JAKSYL010000046.1, on the reverse strand, counting down.
CCCGAGCGGTCGCTCGGGTGGACATGTCCGAAGAACGACAGCTTTCCCGACAATCCGGGCCGGCACCTGCCGACGGCAACAGATTGATGTCGACGATCCGGTCGAGCGGCCCCGTGCGCGGGAAATTGATCGTCCTCCAATCCATCCAGGCCATCTCAGAGGTGGCAACAGCCAAATTTAAAATTAAATTCTGGATCCTTGATTCGAGCTTGACATGCGGCATAAAAAATAAAAAACCTTGCTCTTTACAGCCAGCTTATTAAAAATAAAAATTTACAAAACGACATGCTATATAATCGATAATGGCAGGAAATTTGCAACGGGGACTAATCGAGAGCGCTTTGATTTCACTGAAGATCGGATGTCCCATGAAAGCACTGCGGAAGAGCATAATTACGATACAAAAAATAGTTCACCGAATTGCACAATGGCCGTCTAAAACAATACATTTGATCTATTCAATCGGCATGATTAAACGCAAGGTGATTAATGATCGCATATCTTCTATCAAATCTCACAATAAAAATCTACCAGTTCTGACGAATGAAGAAGAATTACTTGCTCATGGTTTGAAAGGGCAGGGATTTTGCACAACCAATTCTGGCGTATTCGAATTCTTTGGGTCGGAAGAATTTCAGGCAGCGAGCCGCGACATATATGAATTGATGGAGCGGAATTATCGTGAGACGGGAAGAAATATCGACATCATAAAACTACTCGGCGCCAAGCCTTCCTTGATAGATCAATTTGAAACGATCTTCCGTGCCGGGCTGGATATTAAGTTGTTGAGGGTCGTCGAACATTACCTGCAGCTTCCCGTCGCCTATGGAGGAGTGGATATATTTTTCACTGTTGCTGATGGGATAGAGAGAGGCGCGAGGACCTGGCATAAGGATAGCGAAGATAATCCGATGATAAAGGTCGCCGTCTATCTTAATGATGTTGGCAACGATGACGGTCCTCTCGAAATTCTTCATTTGCATCAGGCGCCCCCGGATTTTGAAAAATTACGCGGCTTCAGGCAACAAAAATTGGTGAGCTTGCAAAATGAAGGCACGATTAAATTTGAAATCACATCTTTCACGGGCCCGGCAGGATCTGTGATACTTTGCGACACATTCAAGTATTATCACAGGGGCAAGCCTGCGACGGGGAGAAACCGCAGGGCGTTGTTTTTTAATTATTACGCAAACAGACCCTTGACGCCGTATTTTTGCCCGAACCCGCCTTTTGCGTTGGATAAAATGAAAGACTTGGTTTCAGACTTGTCGACGATACAAAAAGATGCGGCTTTGTGGCGTGAGAATTTGACGCGAATTGATAAAATAGTCACAAAGCGAAAGCCGTATCTGAATTTATAGTTTGGCGCATAATAAATCTCAGTGCGAGTGGGAGGCGTTCGCGGGGTGGTGGAAACGATCGTCCTCTGTGGCGGTTGAGTCCAGTTGCCGACGATCTCGAGATGTGGCCGGTTGTTGTCCAAAAACCAGGATTATATTGAGGTTTGTCTGATCCAGAGTGCGATATGAAGTCGAAAGAGCCGAGCAGAACGACGCTCCCGTGAGCCCGGCGCGTGCTGGTGTACGGAGAGCCAATTTGAGCATGCTGGAACGCCAGCACGGGGTTTCCGCTTTCCCCCATTGCGGACGGCATCCCGCCTCGGACCTCCCCCACTCAGTCGCTGCGCTCGCGATGACGGAGCACGCAAAACACGCGACCCCGTCCTTGACAATGTTCCTATTTTGTGCTCATTAGCCGTCACCTGTCCTCCGGTGCCGCGGGGGTGACTTCGCGGCGCTCCTCGGGGGTCCGTCCGGTGGCTGACCGGCGGGCTCGGAGGATGGGGCGGTGCCTGCGTCGGTGGCTCTCAGCCGCCATCGCCCCGGGCGGCGTGCCGATGCGGGGCGGGTCTCGGTGACGGGCGGGAGATCGGGCGGCAGTGTGCCCGGCGGGGTGCGGAAATGCCCCCGCGGCGACCCGTCTCTGGGCGTGACCCCGAGCAACCTGCGGATCCGCCCACTACGAGGCCGCGGTCGGGTGGACGGCCACGGCGGCGATGCGGGTTCCGGGGGCGTGCGTGTGCTGCCC
>NZ_JAKSYL010000014.1 GCF_022829515.1 Methylobacterium sp. J-048 | reverse complement strand
TAGCGAAGGCCGGCGCGGCTATGCTGCCGCCGGGTGGTCGGGGTCCACATGGCGCTTCCAGGTTAGGCTTCAGCAACCCACCTGGAATCATCGCCATCCCGGCCACTCAACCCCGCCTCGGATCATTATCGGACAGGCTCTCAGGGACTTAGGGCCGTTGCCGATTGCAACCCGATCGGGAACGGCTCTAAGGCCGCAGAGAGGCACGCGGAAGGGGTCGTGATGGCGAAAAGCACGGATCGCGGAGGTGGCTGGAGCCTCCAGGCGAGCGCCGTTCCGGACGGGGTGCGGCTGGAACTCGCCCTCGCCGACCTTGGCGGCAGCCCGGTTACGGCGGCGATCGTGCTGGACCGGTCGGAGGCCCGCGCCTTCGCCCGCGCCCTGCTGGCGGCGGCAGGCGACGCGGCCGAGCGCACGTTCCCGAAGCCCGGGACCTGACCGACCCTCGGGACAGCTTCCGTTCGTAAGAAAATTACTGCTGGTTCAGGCCCGGATGGCGGCCGGGCAGGCGCGGCACCACCGTGCCCCGCTTCTCGATCGGCCCGTCGCAGGCATAGGCGAATTCGCTCTTCAGCGGATCGAACACGGTCTCGCCGGTGATCCGGCAATCCTCCCGCACGGTCTCGTCGAGATAGGCACGGGCGGCGGTACGGAACCGCTTCACCCGGCTCGCCGCCGGATCGGGATCGATCCGCACCTCGTTGAGGTTGCAACCGGCATATTCGCGCAGGGCGTCGGAAACGATCAGCATCCGGCGCAGCTGCCGGTTGTCATAGACCTCGTAGGGCTCCTTGCAGCCGATGGTGACCACCTGCGGGGTCAGCGCGACGTAGTTCCGCGAGATGTACGAGAACCCCGTGGTGCAGCCGGCCAGGGCGAGCCCGACGGTCGCCAGGCCGATGGACCTCAAGCCGATGGGCAGCAGAGCCGCGCGCCGTCGCATCCTCGTCATCCCAAGCCCAATGCCAGCCCGGTCTCGAAACCGCCGGGACGCTCCCGCCGCCGCGCCGCTCGGCAGCAGCAGCATTGAAACGGCCGCGCTTGACCAGTCAATGCGTTTGTCGCCCCGAACGGCTTTCCGCACGCAGGCGGTGTGTGTCGGGCGGGGTGTGTCACTCCGGGTGTGTCAGGGCGAATTGGCGGTGGATGGTCGAGAAGACGGCGACCCATGGCGTGCCCTTCCGTCGCCCATGATCGTACGACGGCCGTCCGTGGGGACTCGCCGGCGGCGTCAGTCCCCGAACGCGTCCCCGACGAGCCGGTGCACGAACCGGAACGCCTCCGTGGCGCCGGCGGCGACGCGCCGCTCGCCGTCGCCCGTGAGCGCGACTTGGTCGAGGGCCGACGTGAATTGCCGCCAGTGCAGTCCACGTCCGTCCGGATGTCCGGCGAGGTGACGGGCGCCGTGGGCTTCCGACAGGCCGAGCTTCCGGGCTTCCTTGAGCAGGATCGCCGCACCGAGACTCGACCCCTCGGCGACGTAGAGCCAGCCGAGACCGCCGGTGGGATCGATCGTGCCCGGGTGCCCCTGCGGTGCATCGCCGGGGATGAGGCCGGCCACGTCGAGGAGGTCCTGCTTGATCAGGGCGAGCCGCCGCCTCCCGTCGAGATCGGGCAAGAGGTGCCCGAGTGCGCCATCGCGGTAGAGCGGATCCACGACCGCGTGGAACCGATACTGGACCTGGAGGAACAGCGCGTAGCGCTTAAAATCGGCGAAGGGCCGGCCGGCCATGACGCGCCGGTCGAGCTGATCGTGGGCCGCCGCGGTCGCCTGCCTGAGGCGCTTCACGCGGCTGCCCGGCTCGTCCGTGTCGGGGGATGAAACGTCCATGTGAGCCGCGCCTTGCCAACAGCAACCGATACCCGAGGAGGTCGAGGCGTTCGTCCTTGCGCGGATCGAACCGCGAACCCTATAGCGTCCGGACCTTCCGACGCGATTCAGGTCACCGTAAGGCTGATCGGCCGTCTCTGCCGAGACGGGACTGGCGGCACGGACTCGCTGCCGCTCGCATCCGCTGAAGTCGGCGCGGCCCGGGTCGACGCGGTATCGTGCAGCGATGCCGAGACCGTGCCGTTTCCACCGCTCCCGGCGATCAAGCTTGGCCGCATCGGACTTGCGGAACACTTGCGGAACGTTTAATGTGTTCGTGATTTGTTTCCGTGGCCGCGTCGATGCGGCCGACCAAGCCGCGAGTCCCCCGTCGATGCTCACGCGCAAGCAACTGGATCTCCTGCGTTTCATCCAGAGCCGCATGCAGGAATGCGGCGTCCCTCCGTCGTTCGACGAGATGAAGGACGCCCTCGATCTCAAGTCCAAGTCGGGCATCCATCGGCTGATCACGGCCCTGGAGGAGCGCGGCTTCCTGCGGCGTCTGCCGAACCGGGCGCGGGCCATCGAGGTGATCCGCATCCCCGAGAGCCTGTCCCAGCCGGCGGCTCCCGCTACGGAGCCGCGCCGCTTCACCCCGAGCGTGGTCGAGGGCGGAAAGTCCAGGCAGTCGGCCCAGCCGGCGAGCGCAGCCCAGTCCACGAACGCTTGGGCGAACGACGAAGGCGGCCGTGCCATCTCGATCCCGGTGATGGGCCGGATCGCGGCGGGTACGCCGGTCTCGGCGATCCAGAACCAGAGCCACGCCATCACCATGTCGCCGGATTTTTTGGCCGGTGGTGAGCATTATGCCCTCGAAGTACGCGGCGATTCGATGGTCGATGCCGGCATCCTCGACGGCGACCTGGTGGTGATCCGCAAGCAGGACACGGCCAATACCGGCGACATCATCGTGGCGCTGATCGATGACGAGGAGGCCACGCTGAAGCGCCTGCGCCGCCGCGGTTCCTCGATCGCCCTGGAGGCTGCGAACCCCGCCTACGAGACCCGTGTTCTCGGCCCCGACCGGGTTCAGATCCAGGGGCGTCTCGTCAGCCTCGTCCGCCGCTACTGAAGCGGTTCGGCCGGCGCGTCGCCGGGCCCGGCATCGGCGCCGGATGCCTCCGGTTCCGGTGGGATCGGTTCGACGATGAGGGTTCGTGCCTCGGGCCGTTGCGCCGCCAGTGCCATGGCTGCCGGTGACGGCCGCCATGGCACCGGGCGTCCGTCGCCTCTTGCGTAGCGGGCCGTAAACCCGTCGCGTTCGGCCCTGAGGGCCACGGCGCCGCGGGCGGCGAGGACGCGGCGGTCGATCACCAGCGGCCCGGTGCAGGTGGTCGGCGCGGCGAGCCGCGTGATCAGCACGGCTGCCCGGGCGCAATCCTCCGCGAAGGCGCGCCGATCCCGGACCAGGGCGACGGTGCGGCCGTCCGGCAGGCGCGCGGTACAGCCGAGGTGGTCGCAGCGTCCGCTCTTCGAGGCACCGCCGATCACCGCCTTGGCCGGCCTTCCGTCGCCATCGGCCTTCAGCCACTGCTCCAGTACGAAGGCCGAGGGGTTACCAAGAGCTGACAAAAGACCGTCCGTGCCGCGCACGGCCGCGCCGATGCCCTGCCGGTCGATGTAGAGGTCGAAGCGCTCCGGCAACGTGGCGAGGCCGAGCCCGAGCAGGGCCGGCGGCAGGGCGAGCCAGCGCAGCCGCGAGATCGGGAGCGTCGCCAGGAGCAGGCCGGCCGCCAGCAGCCCCAGCGCGCCGGTGCCGAAGGCCGGCAGCACCAGGGTGGCGCGATCGAAGCCGGCGATCCATTCGGAGATCGCCAGCATGCCGCCCACCGCCTGACCCATCAGCCACCAGACCGGCCGGTCGAGGGCGAAGGGATAGGCCAGGATCCCGATGACCGCCGCGGGCATCACCACCAGCGAGACGAGCGGCAGGGTCAGGGCGTTGCCGATCAGCCCGAACGGCTGGACCGTCTGGAAATGGTAGGTGGCGAACGGTGCGGTGGCGACCTGCGCCACCAGGGTCGTCGCCAGGGTGCCGATCACGGCCGAGAGGCCGGCTCCGATGAGCCGCTCGATCCGCCCTGCCCCCGGGCGGCGGAACAGGCGTCCGTCGATCAGCCGCGCGCAGGCGATTAGCCCGGCCACCGCCCCGAACGACATCTGGAAGCTCGGCCCGAGCAACCCCTCGGGCTCCCGCGCCAGGGCGATCAGGGCCGCGAGCGCGAGGTTGCGCATCGACAGGGCCGGCCGGTCGACCAGGATCGCGCCCAGCATGATCAGGGTCATGATCAGCGAGCGCTCGGCGGCGATGTCCCAGCCCGAGAAGGCGCAATAAGCTGTGACGCCCAGCATCGCGAACCCGGCTGCGATTTTTTTGATCGGCCAGACCAGGGCGCAGAACGGGATGAGAGCCAGGACCGCCCGCACCAGCCAAAAGACCACGCCGGCGGCCAGCACCATGTGGAGGCCGGAGATCGAGACCACGTGATAGATGCCCGCCGCCCGGAGCGCGTCGTTGGCGGCCGGGCCGATCAGCCCGCGCTTGCCCGTCACCAGCGCCGCCGCCACCGCCCCGGCCTGGCCGCCCTCGGCCCGGGCGATCCGGCGCGTCAGCGCGTTGCGGGCCTCGTCCAGCAGGGCGGCGAGCCGCAGGCGCAGGGGCGGCGGCGCCGGTGGCTCTCGCACCGTGATCGCACCGATCAGCGAGCCCACCGCACCGATGCCCTGGAAGTAGGCATCCCGCGCGAAGTCGTAGCCGCCGGGCCGCGCCGCCTCGGGGGGCGGCAGCAGCCGCGCCGTGGCCGCGACGAAATCCCCGGGCCGCAGGGGTGGCGCCTTGCGGAACGAGACCCGGACCCGGAGCGGCCTCGTCTCGGATGAAAGCCCGGCGAAGTTCTCCACCCGGATCACCAGGCGGGCACCGACCTCGCGCTCGTCCAGGGCCTCGATCATCCCGGTGAGCGGCCCGATGGTGGTGCGGGCCAGGATCGGGGCGGCCACCTGAGTCACCCGCCAGGTCGCCGCCGCGAAGCCCAGGAACCCGGCCGCCAGCGCCAGGGCTAGGGCCAGAGCCGCCGGCCGCGCGCCCAGGAACGGCACCGGCGCGAGCGCCAAAGCCGCCCCGGCGAGCGGCGCGGCGAGCCACGGCGTCCCGTCGGCGCCCACGAAGAACACCAGGATGCCGGCGCCGAACGCCACCGCCAGCCAGGGAAACAGGCGGCGCTGCTCCACCTCCCGGGCGAGGCCGTCAGCGAGCCAGGTGCCCAGCGCCGGCACTATCACGGCGCGTGGGCCGGCCAGCGCCACAGCGCCGTCCGCCAGCCTCGCGCCGATCCGCCGCATCCGCCCCGCCCTGAACCGGACGACTCAGCTCCGGCGGGGGATTCTTAACGCACCGGTCGGCCCGTGCTACAGCGAGCGCTTCGTGCTACGGGCGCTGTCCGCGAGCCTTACGCCGCTCCGCCGCCCTCCGCCCCCGAACATATCGGCCCGATGTCCTCAGCCGTCGTCACGCGCTTCGCCCCCTCGCCCACCGGCTACCTCCATATCGGCGGGGCCCGCACGGCGTTGTTCAACTGGCTCTACGCCCGCCACACCGGCGGCAAGATGCTGCTGCGCATCGAGGATACCGACCGGGAACGCTCGACCAAGGGCGCGATCGACGCGATCCTCGACGGCCTGTCCTGGCTCGGCCTCGACTGGGACGGCGACGTGGTCTTCCAGTTCGCCCGGGCCGACCGCCACCGCGCCGTCGCCGAGGAGCTGCTGGCCGCCGGCCGCGCGTATTACTGCTACGCCTCCGCCGAGGAGCTCACGCAGATGCGCGAGACCGCCCGGGCCGAGGGCCGCGCGCCCCGCTACGACGGGCGCTGGCGCGACCGCGACCCGTCCGAGGCGCCCGCCGGGGCCAAGCCGGTGATCCGCCTGCGCGCGCCCACCGAGGGCGAGACCGTGGTCGAGGACGCGGTGCAGGGCCGGGTGACCTGGGCCAACCGCGATCTCGACGACCTCGTGCTGCTCCGCTCGGACGGCACGCCGACCTACATGCTGGCCGTCGTGGTCGACGACCACGACATGGGCGTCACCCAGATCATCCGGGGCGACGACCACCTGACCAACGCCGCCCGCCAGAGCCAGATTTTTTCCGCGCTCGGCTGGGACATCCCCAGGATGGCCCATATCCCGCTGATCCACGGCGCCGACGGGGCGAAGCTGTCGAAGCGCCACGGGGCGCTCGGCGTCGAGGCCTATCGCGATCTCGGCTATCTGCCGGAGGCCCTGCGCAACTACCTGGTGCGGCTGGGCTGGAGCCACGGCGACCAGGAGGTGTTCTCCACCGACGAGATGGTCGCGGCCTTCGATCTGGGCTCGGTGGGGCGCTCGGCGGCACGATTCGACTTCGCCAAGCTCGCCAACCTCAACGGCCTCTACATCCGCGGCAGCGCCGATGCCGATCTCGTCGCGGCGATCGAGACGATCCTGCCCAATGTCGGCCCCGAGCGCGGCCTCGCGGCGCCGCTCCGGCCCGACCTGAAGGACAAGCTGACCCAGGCGATGCCAGGCCTGAAGGAGCGGGCCAAGACGCTGATCGAGCTCCTCGACAGCGCCTACTACCTCACCGCCCAGCGCCCCCTTGCGCTCGACGACAAGGCCCGGGCGCTCCTGTCCGACGAGGGCCGGGCGCGGCTCGCCGGCGTGCTGCCGGCGCTCGAAGCCCTGCCCGACTGGAGCGCGGCGGCGACCGAGGGTGCGGTGCGCCAGTATGCCGAGACCGCAGGCTGCAAGCTCGGGCAGGTGGCACAACCCTTACGGGCCGCGCTCACCGGACGGACCACCTCCCCGCCCCTGTTCGACGTGATGGCGGTTCTCGGCCGGGACGAGACGCTGGCGCGCCTGGGCGATCAGGTGTCGCAGGGCTGACCGGGCGGCCGGGAACTGCCGGCCTCGGCCCGGATTTCGCTTGGTACCGGATTTCGCTTGGCGATGGCGGCCGGTTGTCACCGACCCCGTTGCTGCTGCACTGCCGTTTGGGTAACCCAGGATCTGTGAGCACCCGCAACATAACGCGGCGTGCTCCGGCCCCGGGGTCGCCTCGGGCAGCCCGAGGCCGGCATCCGCCACGTCGCCAGAGAAGGGTCCACGTTCCATGAGCGCATCCAGCACCATCACCGTGGACGGCAAGGAGATCGAACTGCCGGTCAAATCCGGCACGATCGGCCCGGACGTCATCGATATCGGCAAGCTCTACGCCAAGACCGGCGCCTTCACCTTCGACCCGGGCTTCACCTCGACCGCGAGTTGCGAATCGAAGATCACCTACATCGACGGCGACGAGGGCGTGCTGCTCTATCGCGGCTACCCGATCGAGCAGCTCGCCGAGGAGGGCGACTTCCTCGAGACCTGCTACCTGATGCTGTTCGGCGCCCTGCCGACCGAGGCCCAGAAGGCCGATTTCGATTACCGGGTCACGCGCCACACCATGGTGCACGATCAGATGAACCGGTTCTTCACCGGCTTCCGCCGCGACGCCCACCCGATGGCCGTGATGGTCGCCTCGGTCGGCGCGCTCTCGGCCTTCTACCACGACTCGACCGACATCACGGACGAGAGCCAGCGGATGATCGCGTCGATCCGCATGATCGCCAAGATGCCGACGCTGGCCGCGATGGCCTACAAGTACTCGATCGGCCAGCCGTTCGTGTATCCGAAGAACGACCTCGACTACACCTCGAACTTCCTGCGGATGTGTTACGCGGTCCCGTGCGAGGAATACGAGGTCAACCCGGTCTTCGCCAAGGCGCTCGACAAGATCTTCATCCTGCACGCCGACCACGAGCAGAACGCCTCGACCTCGACCGTCCGGCTCGCCGGCTCGTCCGGCGCCAACCCGTTCGCCTGCATCGCGGCCGGCATCGCCTGCCTGTGGGGCCCGGCCCATGGCGGCGCCAACGAGGCGGCGCTGAAGATGCTGATGGAGATCGGCACCCCCGAGAACGTCGGCAAGTACGTCGCCAAGGCCAAGGACAAGAACGACCCGTTCCGCCTGATGGGCTTCGGCCACCGGGTCTACAAGAACTACGACCCGCGTGCGCGGATCATGCAGAGCACCACCCACCAGGTGCTCAAGGAACTCGGCAAGACCGAGGATCCGCTGCTCCACGTCGCCATGGAGCTCGAGCAGATCGCCCTCAAGGACGAATACTTCATCGAGAAGAAGCTCTACCCGAACATCGATTTCTACTCGGGCATCACCCTCAAGGCGATGGGCTTCCCGACCGACATGTTCACCGTGCTGTTCGCGGTGGCGCGCACGGTCGGCTGGATCGCGCAATGGGCCGAGATGATCGAGGACCCGATGCAGAAGATCGGCCGTCCGCGCCAGCTCTATGTCGGGCCGGCCCAGCGCGACTACGTGCCGGTGGATCAGCGCGGCTGAGCCGGGCCATCGAACCCGACGCGACACCGGGGGCGGCCGCAGGGCCGCCCCTCTCGTTTGCGCGGGAGCCGCCCATTGGATCGGTGGTCACGCTCCGCCTCCCCTGCCCTCCGCCCTACGACTGGGCGTCGCTGCGCGCTTTCCTGGCGAAGCGGGCGATTTTTGGGGTCGAATCGGCCGAGTCCGGCGACCGGACTTATGCGCGCACGGTCTGCATCGGCGGCCGGCCCGGCATTGTCGCGGTCGCGTTCGCCGACGACGCGCTGCATGCCACGCTCCACGGCCTCGATTCGAGCGCCGGGCCTGAAATCGCCGCGCGCCTGCGCCGCCTGTTCGATTGCGACGCCAACCCGGCGGCGATCGCGGCCTGCCTGTCCCGGGACCCTGCCCTGGCCGGGCTGGTGGCGGCCCGGCCCGGATTGCGCCTGCCGGGCGCCTGGGATCCGTTCGAGACCGGCTGCCGGGCGATTTTGGGCCAGCAGATCTCGGTCTCGGCAGCGATCCAGCTCGCCGCAAAACTGGTCGCGGCGTTCGGGATACCGCTGGCCGAGCCTGCCGGCACCCTGACCCACGTCTTCCCGACGCCGACGCAGCTGGTCGAGGCCGACGTGGCGCTCGCGCTGAACATGCCCCGCGCCCGCGGCGCGGCGATCCGGGCTCTGGCGGCGGCGGCGCTGGCCGACCCGGACCTGTTCGCCCCGGCCGGGACCCTGGAGGACGCGGTGCTGCGCTTCACGGCGATCCGCGGGATCGGGCCCTGGACCGCGCAATACATTGCCATGCGGGCGCTCAAGCTGCCGGACGCCCTGCCGGTGGGCGATGTCGGCCTGCTGCGGGCCCTCGAGACCGGCACCGGCCGCCCGAGCCCGGCCGCGCTGCTGGCCCGGGCCGAGGCCTGGCGTCCGTTCCGGGCCTACGCCGCCCAGCATCTCTGGGCCGCGGACGAAGCGGCCGTGAAGGGGCGCTGAGGCGAGCGGCGGGCTTCCTTTTCCCCATGGTCAGGCCGGGTTAACGTCAGGGCCGGCCGGGGGGCTTGGTTGATGTCGGAACTGGACGAGGAAGCGCGACAAGCTTGTCGCGAACGAGCGCATCAAGTTCACAGGTACCTACGCCAATGGTCTCGCCGTCGCGATCTTCGCTGTGGGTGGTTTCGCGCCGTTCATATCGACAGCCCTGTCGGATCGCCCGCATTTCGCGCCCGTGCGCATCGCGATGGCGGTTTGCTGGACCATGAGTGGCGCCATATATTGGGGTGTGCGGCACGTGCTTCGGGATCTTCGCCCATGACGACAGCCCAGTTCCTTCTCCTGCTCGCGGTGCCATTTGGTGGCGGCGTGCTGGCCTTCGGCGCGCTCTGGCTCGGCCAGCGTTCGCACTGAGACAGGGTCTGTCCCACCCGCGCCCTCATCCTGAGGTGCCCGAGCGTAGCGGAGGCCTCGAAGGAGGCCTTCAGCTGGCCTTGCGATCCCTGAAGTCCTCCTTCGAGGCTGCTGCGCAGCACCTCAGCGATGAGGGGCGGTTTGGAAGCCCGTCACAATCTCGCTTCGCTCAGCGCCCGAACCGCTCGAACTTCGGGAAGCTGCGCGCCATCATCAGGCCGACCTCGCCGCGGTGGCCCAGCCACTTCTCCAGCACCGACGCGTTGGCGAGCCGGCCCTCGGGTGAGCCGTCCTGCCAGGGCAGGCCGTCGGCCAGGCGGAAGACATGCGCGTCGGTGAGGCCGCCGCTGCGGCAGCGCTGGAGCCGGACGCCCTTGCCGCGGGCGAGTTCGGCCACCTCCGAAATCGGGAAGATCAGCAGCAGTTTTTCCGTGTTCACCACCGCCACGTGGTCGCCCTCGGCCGGGACCAGCACGACGGCGGTCGCGTCGCCATCCAAGCCCAGGATGCCCTTGCCCTTGCGGGTGTTGGCCACCAGCGCGTCGGAGGGTGCCACGAAGCCGCGCCCGTCCGAGCCGGCGATGAGCAGCTTGGTCTCGGGTCTGTACGGCAGCGCCGCGACCACTTCGGTGCCGTCGTCGAGATCGACCATCAGGCGCACCGGATCGCCGAAGCCGCGTCCGCCCGGCAGCTTCGAGGCCTCGATGGTGAACACCTTGCCGTTCGAGGCGAGCAGCAGGATCTTCTGGGTGGTCTCGCTCGGGAAGGCGATCTTCAGCCCGTCATCGCCCTTGAACGCCACGCCCGAGAGGTCGGCGACGTGGCCCTTGAGCGCCCGGATCCAGCCCTTGGTCGAGACGATCACGGTGATCGGCTCGCGCTCGACCAGGGCCGCGGTGAAGTCGATGCCGCCGACATCCGGCGGGCTCGCGAGCGTCGTCCGGCGCTTGCCGAGCTTGGTCTCCGGCCCGAACGTCTTCTTCACCGCGCGGATCTGCGCCTGGATCGCCTTCCACTGCGCCGGCTCGGAGGCCAAGAGCGCGTCGATCTCGGTCTTCTCGGCGGTGAGCGCGTCCAGCTCGCGCTTCAGCTCCATCTCCTCGAGCTTGCGCAAGGAGCGCAGGCGCGTGTCGAGGATCGCGTTGGCCTGCACCTCGGTGAGCTCGAACCGGGCCATCAGGGCCGGCTTCGGCTCGTCCTCCTCGCGGATGATGCGGATCACCTCGTCGAGGTCGAGATAGACGATCAGCAGGCCGCCCAAGATTTCCAGGCGGCGGTCGATCTGCCCGAGGCGGTAGCGCGAGCGGCGCTGCAGCACCACCCGGCGATGGTCGACCCACTCCCGCAGGCACTCGGTGAGCCCGATCACCTTCGGCACGAGGCCGCCGACCAGAACGTTGAGGTTGAGCGGGATGCGGGCTTCGAGTTCCGTGAGCCGGAACAGCGATTCCATCAGGATCACGGGATCGACCGTGCGCGCGCGCGGCTCCAGCACCACGCGCACGTCCTCGGCCGATTCGTCGCGCACATCGGCGAGCAGCGGCAGCTTCTTTTCCTGGAGAAGCTCGGCCATCTTCTCGATCAGCCGGCCCTTCGGGATGCCGTAGGGAATCTCGGTGACGATGATGTTCCAGGTGCCGCGGCCGAGATCCTCCTTGTGCCAGCGGGCCCGGACCCGGAAGGCGCCGCGGCCGGTCCGGTAGGCCTCGGTGATCGACTCGGCCGAATCGACCAGGATGCCGCCGGTCGGGAAATCCGGCCCCTGGACGAAGCTGTTGAGCTGGGCCGAGGTCGCCCCCGGGTGGTTGATCAGGTAGAGCGCGGCGTCGCACAGCTCGGCCGCGTTGTGCGGCGGGATCGAGGTCGCCATGCCGACCGCGATGCCCTGGCTGCCGTTGGCGAGCAGGTTCGGGAAGGCGGCCGGCAGCACCACCGGCTCCTCCTTCTCGCCGTTGTAGGACGGGCGGAAATCGACCGTGTCCTCGTCGATCCCGTCGAGCAGCAGCCGGGCGACCTCGGTGAGGCGGGCCTCGGTGTAGCGGTAGGCAGCCGGGCCGTCGCCGTCGATGTTGCCGAAATTGCCCTGCCCGTCGACCAGCGGATAGCGCTGCGCGAAATCCTGGGAGAGTCGCACCAGCGCGTCGTAGATCGCCTGATCGCCGTGCGGGTGGAAATCGCCCATCACGTCGCCGACGATCTTGGCGCATTTCTTGTGCGCGGTGTTCGGGTCGAGGCGCAGCAGCCGCATCCCGTACAGGATGCGCCGGTGCACCGGCTTCAGCCCGTCGCGGGCATCCGGCAGCGCCCGGTGCATGATCGTGGACAGCGCATAGGCGAGGTAGCGCTCCTCCAGCGCGGATTTCAGCTCGACGCTCTCGATCCCGTCGCCGGACGGCGGCTCAAAGGGCTGGCCCATGACGGCTCCTTAACGTTTCGACTTCGGTGCCGAATCACGACCCGTCAGTCCGGGGCCGCGAAGCGGAGCCCGGAA
>NZ_JAKSYL010000004.1 GCF_022829515.1 Methylobacterium sp. J-048 | reverse complement strand
TCTACTCATTAAAGGAGGCGCAGATCGTGATCGGTCTGTGGCAAAACACCTACAACCGCGTCCGACCGCATTCGTCGCTGGGCTATCGGCCGCCCGCGCCCGTCAGCTACCCGGATCTGGCCTTCCGGCTACCCATGGCTGCCACCATGCAGTAGCCTCTCAATCGGCTCGGTCCAAAATACCGGTCAGGTCAGTTCGGATCGACATCGGGATCTAGCTTGACGGTTGCGCGAACCCCTCCTTGGTGGCGACGGATCGTGACAACAACACCACCGACGATCCCCTACGGCTTCGGCGCGGCCTTGAATCGTTCGATAATGCTTGCGGCTACGGTTCTGCTCGATGCTCATTCTATCGTCGCCGGAACGTCGGATCGGGCTTCGGCTATGGTCCGGCTGCTGTCACGTTCCCGGCATTCTGCAACGCTTTTGGAGTGGCCTGGGCTGCTACCGCCACGACACCATCTGGCCGCAATCAACCGAGGCACCAAGCTCCGATGTCCGCACTTACCGTCATGTTCGTTCGTCACGCAGAAAAGGCGGGCGGTTCCTGGTGGCACCACGATTGATGGAGAGACGGACGATAAATCTCTCGTGATCCGTGGGTGGCAGAGGGCTGGTGCTTGGGCTGCGCTGTTCGGGTCCAACCTAAGCAGTGCCGACTACCCTCGTCCCAATGTCATCTATGCGGCCAAGCCTGAGCCCGTGATTAAGAAGGGAAAGTTCAGCCACCGTCCGTTTGAGACTTCCACGCCTCTTACCGAACGGCTGCAGCTCACACTCAGAGCGGACTATGGCGTGTCACAGGAGCACGAACTAGCAGATGAGATTAAGAAGCTGACCGGGGTTGTGATCGTCTTTTGGGAGCACAAGGCCATCGTCACGGATCTGATCCCGGCGTTGAAGGGCTCGCAGATCATTCCTGGAGTTCCTACCAAATGGGACGGTGATCGCTTCGATGTGGCTTTACGGTTCGATAGGGCCGTTCCCGATGCCCCATGGTCGTTTCGCCAACTGTGCCCCCGGCTGATGAGTGGTGATAGCGATGAGCCTTTCTCCGAACGTGAGAGCTAAGCCAACGGACGCTTAAGGGACATGATCAACGCGGCTGACATGTGCCTGCGTCTTGGGGCTTCGGTGGTCGCCGGCATGGTGGTCGGCTTTAATCGGGAGATGCACGCCAAGCCTGTTGGTGTCCGCACGCTTGGCTTGGTCGGTCTTGGGTCCGCTCTGGTAACGATGGCGGGTTCAGGATTCTCGGCCGAAGGTGTCGATGCCAACGCTAGTCGGGCCATCCAGGGCATCGTCACAGGCATCGGTTTCCTGGGCGCGGGCGTCATCGTCAAAGGCGGCAGCAAGTTTCACGTCCACGGGATGACCACGGCCGCGGCAATCTGGGTAACAGCCGCGCTTGGGATTTCGTGTGGGGTCGGTGCCTATCTACCTGTCGCGATAGGGACGGTCCTGCTGCTGCTCCTGCTCTGGATTGGGGGCCGCATTGACCAGATCATCGACGCACGGTGGAAGAGGAAGCACGGCAAGGACTCGGAGAAAGCACAGGTAACAGGACGGGCAGACGCATCGCCTGACTGAAGATCGCCCTTCCACCCAGTCAGCACCCAACCGCGCTTCTCTACGTCATTGCGGCCTGCTCTTGGATCGGCGGATATTGCTGGATTCCAAGGCTGGTCCGATGCGTATCCTATCATCGCTGCGAACGTAGGATCAGGCTTCGGCTATGGTCCATCCCCCGTCACGGTCCCGGAATGATAGCGAGGAAAACGGCTCATAGCGTCGGCCAGCATTGTTAGTGTCGGTGTTTCATACCGTCTCCCCACCGATGCAACACGATGGCCGGTGATCGCGTCCCTGAGCCGTTCTTCGATTCCAACCCCCAGTGCGCGCGTCTTCCAAGTGTGTCGCCAACCATGGTTCGGATCGACCCTGGGATCTAGCTTGACGGTCTCGCACACCCATTCTTGGTGGCGACGGATCGTAACAGCAGCATCCGAGCGCGATTCCCTACCGTTTGGGCCCGGCTCTTGATCGTCGGCTGTTGCTCACTTCTATGATCGGTTCGGTGCCCGTTCTGCCATCTAGGGAATGTGGGATCAGCCTTCGTTAGGACCGTCCTATCATCGTGGTCTGGTCACAATCTGTCACACTGACCCCGGAAAACGCTTCTAATTTCGTCTTCCCCGTGATCGCCGACTATGGTAGCCTATGCTCGCCTAAGACGCTGTGAAGAAATGGTTTTTTGATTGCAGGTGGGTGGTCGGCTTATCGTCGGGGTAGCATGTAGGAGGCCATACTAGGCAATCGCGCTGCGCTACGATCAGGCGGAGAACGACGCCCCCATGGTGCTGGCCAAGGGGAAGGACCTGCTCGCCCTGCGCATCCGCGAGATCGCCGAGCAGCACCGGATCGAGATCGTGGTCGACAAGACCCTGGCCCGGGCGATGTACGACAATGTCGAGATCAACCAGGCGATCCCGGCGGAGTTCTACCGCGCCGTCGCCAACCTCCTCGTCTACGTGATGACGCGCAAGAAGCGCTGAGCGCGCGCCGCCGAGAGGGGGACCCGTTCGGCGGCGCGCGGGCGCGTCACATCGAGCGCCAGGCGCCCGGGCGTCAGGCCTGGCCGCGCTTCGCTTCCCGGCGGAAGCGGTGCAGGACGAACTCGGTGTAGCCGTTCGGCTGGGCTGCGCCCTCGAAGACCAGCGCCTCCGCGGCCCGGAAGGCCGGCCCGTCGAAATCCGGGCCCATCGGCCGGTAGGCCGGATCGCCGGCGTTCTGGCGATCGACGATGCCGGCCATCCGGCGCAGGGCCTCGGCGACCTGGGCGCGGTCGACGATGCCGTGGCGGAGCCAGTTGGCGATGTGCTGGCTGGAGATGCGCAGGGTGGCGCGGTCCTCCATCAGCCCGACATCGTGGATGTCGGGCACCTTCGAGCAGCCGACGCCCTGGTCGATCCAGCGGACCACGTAGCCGAGGATGCCCTGGCAGTTGTTGTCGAGTTCCTCGCGGACGGCCTCGGGCGAGAACGCTTCCGGGGCCAGCGGCAGCGTCAGCATGGCGGCCCGGGTCGCGGGCGCCCGGTCGCGGAGTTCCGCCTGGCGGGCGCGCACGTCGGTCTGGTGATAGTGGAGCGCGTGGAGCGTGGCCGCGGTCGGGGACGGGACCCAGGCCGTGTTGGCGCCGGCCGCCGGATGGTCGCCCTTGGCGGCGAGCATCGCCGCCATCCGGTCGGGGGCGGCCCACATGCCCTTGCCGATCTGCGCGTGCCCCGGCAGTCCGCAGGCCAGACCGGCATCGACGTTGCCGTCCTCGTAGGCCCGGATCCAGGTGGTGGCCTTCATGGCATCCTTGCGGACCACCGGGCCGGCCTCCATGGCGGTGTGGATCTCGTCGCCCGTCCGGTCGAGGAAGCCGGTGTTGATGAAGAACAGGCGGTCGGCGGCGGCGGCGATCGCGGCCCGGAGGTTCGCGCTGGTGCGCCGCTCCTCGTCCATCACGCCGATCTTCAGGGTCCTGGGCGCCAGCCCGAGCAGCGCCTCGACCCGGCCGAACAGTTCCACCGCGAACGCCACCTCGTCGGGGCCGTGCAGCTTCGGCTTGACCATGTAGACCGAGCCGGCCCGGCTGTTGCGCCGAGCTCCGTTCAGGTCGTGCAGGGCGATCAGCGCGGTGACGGCCGCGTCGAGCATCGTCTCGGGGATCTCGGCCCCGTCCAGCGTCACGGCGTCCGTATACATATGGTGCCCGACATGGCGCACCAGCATCAGCGACCGGCCCGGCAGGGTCAGGCTGCCGCCGTCGGGGGCCCTGTAGGTCCGGTCCTCGGCGAGCCGCCGTTCGATGGTGCGGCCACCCTTGGGCAGGCGGGCGACGAGGTCGCCGCGCATCAGGCCGAGCCAGCTGCGATAGACCGCGACCTTGTCGGCGGTGTCCACGGCGGCGACCGAATCCTCCATGTCCATGATGGTCGAGAGGGCGGATTCCAGCACGACGTCGGCGATGCCGGCCGGATCGGTGCGGCCGATCGGGCTGGTCCGGTCGATCCGGATCTCGATATGCAGGCCGTGATGGCGCAGCAGGAGGGTCCCGGGCGCCTGCGCGGCGCCGGTGAAGCCCGTCAGGGTGGCCTCATCCGCGAGCCTGGCCGTCCGGCCGCCGCCGAGATCGACGGCGAGGCGTCCCGCACGCACGGCAAAGCCCGCGGCCTCGGCCCAGGTCCCCCCGGTCAGGGGCACGGCCGCGTCCAGGAACGCCTTGGTCCGGGCGATCACGGCGGCGCCGCGGGCCGGGTTGAAGCCCTGGCCCGGGGCGAGGTCGCCGTCCTGCGGGATCGCGTCGGTGCCGTAGAGCGCGTCGTAGAGGCTGCCCCAGCGGGCGTTGGCGGCGTTGAGCGCGTAGCGGGCGTTCGAGATCGGCACCACGAGCTGCGGGCCGGCGATCGCGGCGATCTCCGCGTCCACGTCCGCGGTGGTGACCCGCACCGAATCGGGCTCCGGCTGCAGGTAGCCGATCTCGGCCAGGAACGCCGCGTAGGCGGCCGGATCGTGCGGCTGGCCCCGGCGGTCGCGGTGCCAGGAATCGATGTCGGCCTGGAGCCCGTCGCGCCGGTCGAGCAGGGCCCGGTTGCGCGGCGCGAGATCCCGGAGGATCGCCGCGAAGCCCGACCAGAACCGGTCCGCGTTCACCCCCGTCCCGGGCAGCGCCTCCTCGGACAGGAAGCGGCGGAGGTCTTCGGCGACGACGAGGCCCGACATGGCGATCCCCTGGGCTGGCGCGCGCTTTTGAGAAAAACTTGAGCGGCGCGTGAAGAATCTTTGACGACCCAGCGATAGAACCCTTGGCTCCCGCGAAAAAGGCGCCAAAAGGGATTTGATTCTTTCCGCGACGTTGAGAATGCGGGTCCCATCGCCCATGCAGGACCACAGCGACCTGGAGATCTTCGCCCGGGTGGTCCGGGCCGGCAGCCTGACCCAGGCCGGGTCCGAGCTCGGCCTGTCGGTGGCGGTGGTCTCGAAGCGGCTGAAGCGGCTGGAGGAGCGGCTGGCGGTGCGGCTGCTGCACCGGACCACACGGCGGGTGGCGCCCACCGATGTCGGCCAGGAATTCTTCCAGCGCATCGCTCCGATCGTCGACGCCATCGCGGAGGCCGAGACCCTGGTCTCGCAGCGGGCCTCCCGGGCGCGGGGGACCCTGCGGGTGACGGCGCCGAGCTCGTTCGGGCGGCTGCACATCGTCCCGCACCTGCGGGCCTTCTTCGCGCTCCATCCCGATCTCGTCCTGAACCTGGAGCTCAGCGACGATTTCGAGCCGATCGTCGAGCGTGGCTACGATCTCGCGATCCGGGTCGGCACCCTGGAGAGTTCCGGGCTCACCGCCGTGCGCCTCGCCCCGGTGCGGCGGGTCCTCTGCGCACGGCCCAGCTATCTCGACGCGGCCGGGCGCCCCGCCGGGCCGGACGACCTGCGCGGCCATGTCTGCCTGGCCACCGAGAACCAGAACCCGTGGCGCCTGGTCGGGCCGGATGGACCCTGCACGGTCGGCGCCGCCGGGCCCCTGCGGACCCATTCCAACGAGGTGGTGCGCGAGGCGGTGATCGGCGGTCTCGGCATCGCGCTGCGCTCCACCTGGGACGTGCACGCGGAGCTGCGCAGCGGCCTGCTGGAGGTGGTTCTGCCCGCCTACACGGCGGCGGCCCAGGCGGGGATCTACGCGGTCTATCCGAGCCGGGCCTTCGTCCCGGCCAAGACCCGGGCCTTCATCGACTTCCTGAAGCGCTCCTACCGGTCGAGCGCCGCCTGGCCGGAACCGTGAGACGCCCTCGCCGTCTCACTGCGCGAAATCGGGATCGGTGCGCGCCAGCATCCGCTTGAACGCCGCCCACTCGTTGTCGGGGGCGCCCTGGACCGCGACGCGGTCGTAGCCGGCGGCATATTGCCCGGCGGTCTTGGCCGCGATGGCGGCGGAGGGGCGGGTGATCGGCGCGCCGGCGGCCTGGATCGCCAGCTGCGCCCGGCACGAGCGCTCCAGGTTGTGCATCAGCTTGAACGCCTCGCCGACCGAGCGGCCGCAGGTCAGCAGGCCATGGTTGCGCAGGACCATGACCGGCTTGTCGCCGAGATCGGCCACCAGCCGCGCCCGCTCGTCGAGGTCGAGGGCGATCCCCTCATAGGCGTGATAGGCGAGCCGGCCGGCGAACTGCATCGACCATTGGTTCAGGGCGAGAAGCCCCTCCTCCTGGCACGAGATCGCCACCCCCGCGACCGTGTGGGTGTGCAGCACGCAGATCGCGTCGTGGCGCGCGGCATGGATGGCGCTGTGGATCGTGAAGCCGGCCGGGTTGATGCCGAGCCCCATCGGATCCTCGAGCACGCGCCCGTCGATATCGACGGTGACGAGGTTGTGCGGCGTCACCTCCTCGAAGCGCATCCCGTAGGGGTTGATCAGGAACCGATGGCCCTCGCCCGGCAGCCGCGCCGAGATGTGGGTGTAGATGCTGTCGTCGAGGCCGAGCCGGTGGATCAGCCGGTAGGCCGCCGCCAGGTCGACGCGCATCGCCTGGATCGCTTCGCGGTCCGGGGCAGTGGAATGGGCGGCTGCGATCATGCGACGGCTCCTGGCTCGGTGAGCGAGATCGCCGACAGGGTGCACCAGGGGCCGCGTGCCGGCAATGCATCGGGGCCGATCGATGGAGTCCTGGATTCACAAGGTCCGGGACCTTGTGCGGGTCCAGGGCGGAGCCCTGGTATCTCGGGGCTCCGCCCCGAACCCCGCCAAAGGGCTCGCCCTTTGGGAACCCCCTCCCCGTCCCAGCCAGAACTTGACAATGTTCCTATTTTGTGCTCATGGTCTCTTGCCCGCCGCGACGCGTCGTGAGACTTCTCGGGGCGCCGGTCCGGTCAGCCGCCGGGTCGGCGGCGGCGGGCCGGTGCCGGTTTGAGGCAGTAGGTTAGTGCGGCTTGCTCAGCATGGTCCGCCATCCCACCGGGTCTGACCTGTTGAAATCGAA
>NZ_JAKSYL010000296.1 GCF_022829515.1 Methylobacterium sp. J-048 | reverse complement strand
ACCCCGCCGGGCAAACTGCCGCCCGATCTCACGCCCGTCACCGAGACACGCCCCGCATCGGTTCGCCGCCCGGGGCGATCGCGGCTGAGAGCCACCGACGCGGGCATCGCCCTGCTCTCCGAACCCGCCGGTCAGCCACCGCACGGACCCCAGAGGAGCGCCGCGAAGTCACCCCCGCGGCACCGGAGGACAGGTGACGGCTAATGAGCACAAAATAGGAACATTGTCAAGGGGTGGGGTCGCGTGTTTCGCTTGCTCCGTCATCGCGAGCGCAGCGAAGCGACCCAGGGATCCACTTCATTCTGTGAGCGCGCGCGGCGCTGGGTTGCTTCGCTGCGCTCGCAATGACGACGGAGGATACGTCAACCGTCCGTTCGCGCGCAGCAATAAGGGCTCCCTCACCCCACCCGTTCGAGCCGGCTCGCGAAAAAGCCGTCGAGGCCGCCGCGGGCGCCCGGGATCTCGGGCAGATGGCACGGCAGGGTGCGCAGATCGCCGTTGGCGTCGATCATCTCGGTGGCGCCGCCGACCTCGTCCGGCTGGACCGGCACGCGCCGGTAGCGCGCGTCGCGGGCCAGGAAGGCGGCGACCTGCGCCTCGCCCTCCTCCGGCTCCAGCGAGCAGGTGCAGTAGACCAGCCGGCCGCCGAGGCGGACCAGCCCGGCCGCGTGGTCGAGGAGCTTGGTCTGAAGCGTTGCCAGCCGGGCGATGTCGGCCTCCGACTTGGTCCAGGCCACGTCCGGGTGGCGCCGGATCGTGCCGGTGGCCGAGCACGGCGCGTCGAGGAGCACGGCATCGTGGTCCTGCGGCTCCAACGCCAGGGCGTCGGCCACCGCGATGGTGACGTCGAGGCCGAGCCGGGCGACGTTCTCGCGCAGGCGCTCCAGCCGCGGCGCCGAACGGTCGACGGCGGTGACATGGGCGCCGGTGGCGGCGAGCTGCATCGTCTTGCCGCCCGGCGCGGCGCAGAGGTCGAGGACGCGGGCGCCGGCCTGCGGCGCCAGCAGCCGGGCCGGGATCGCCGCCGCGGCGTCCTGCACCCACCAGGCGCCGTCCTGGAAGCCCGGCAGGTCGGGGATCGCCGGGCCGTTCTCCGGCAGCCGCAGGGAGCCGGTCGGCAGCCGCACCGCGCCGAGCGCCTCGACCCATTCGGCCGCGTCGCCGCGCGGGGTCAGGTCGATCGTCGCGCCGGCGAGATGCGCCCGCGCGATCGCGCCGGCGCGCTCCGGCCCGTAGGCCGCGCTCCAGCGGCGTGCCAGCCAGTCCGGCGTGTTGACGGCGAGCGCGTCGGCGGATTCGGCCAGGATCGCGTCGCGCTCCCGGGCGACCCGGCGCAGCACCGCGTTGACGAGGCCGGCGAGATGGGTGGTCCTGTCGTCACCCTTGGCGAGCCGCACCGCGCAATCGACGGCGGCGTGATCGGGAATGGCGAGGTCGAGGATCTGGGCGGTGGCGGTGGCGAGCAGCGCCGTGAGCCGCGGCTTCTCGACCGGCAGGCCGCGCTCCAGCCGGGTCGCCAGGGCGGCCCGGATCAGGCCGTAGCGCCGGAAGGTCGCCACTGCGATCGCCCGGGCCAGGGCGGCGTCGCCCGGGCTCAGCGCCTCGGCCCGGATCGCCAGCGCCAGGGACTCGTCAAGGGCCGGGGGGCGCTGCTGGCCGATCATCTCGGCCACCACCTGCATGGCAGCCCGCCGGGCGCCGAGGCCGGCGCTGTCGGCCGTGGTCGCACCCGTCGCCGTCTCGACCCGCGTGTTGCGGCCTGTGTCCCGCGATGCCACTTTGACTCCTGAACCCGATGAACCCTCAGGCCCACGCCCTCACACCCGAGCGACCGCGATGCAAGACCCGAACGGACAGGATGCGACCGATGGCGCGGCGACCGCGCGCAAGCTCAGCCCCGCGGCGGAGCGTGCGCTCGCCGAGGCGGCAGAGCGTCGCGCCGCCATCGACGCCCGCGCGGCCGAGATCCGCGCCACCCCGGAGCGCCTCGGCCGCGGCGGCCTCGAGCCGGTGCGCTACCAGGATTGGGAGGTGAAGGGGCTCGCGGTCGACTTCTGATTGACCCGGAACGGGCCGGTCCACGCGCCGTTGCCCTGCCTCACGGACAGGGAGACGAGACGATGACCACGAAGGTATCGGCCCATAGCGCGGCCGCCGGACCGCACGGCGAGATCGCCCTGGCGCGGGGCGAGCGGCTCGGGATGCGGATGTGGCGGGCCGAGGAGCCGAATGCCGACAAGCCGGTGACGTCCTCGCCGCACGAGACCGTGGGCTACGTGATCAGCGGCCGGGCCGAGTTGGTCGTCGGCGGCGAGACCGTCGCGCTCGCGGCGGGCGATTCGTACTGCGTCCCGGCCGGCGCCGAGCACACCTATCGGATTCTCGAGACCTTCACCGCCGTGGAGGCGACCGCGCCGCCGGCGAAGTAGGGCGCGCTTCGGTCGGCTCTCTGTGCGCGTTGCAGCTCTGTGCTGTACACTTGCATCATGAACCATGCGCTTGCCCCGGACAGGTTGTCGCCGCCGCTCGCCGCGGCCGTCGAACGTCTGCGCGCCATCGCGCCTGTCGAGCGGGTCATCCTGTTCGGCAGCCGCGCCCGAGGTGACCACGACGACGACAGCGACTGGGACCTGTGCGTCCTGCTGGACGACGACATTCCGGCGGGACGCTACACGCCGGTCTCCCTGTGGCAGGCCGTGCGCGATCTCGGCGCGACGATCCAAGTGGTCCCGATGCGCAGGAGCGTGTTCGAGACCAGCCGCAACGACATTAATACGCTGGCGCATGACGTCGCCGCGGACGGTCTTGTCCTTTACGACAAGGTGAAGGGTTTTCGGCTGTCAGTGGTCTGATCAGCAGAGCTTCCTGATCACCCCCACGCGCGATCCTCACCGCGTCATGTAGACCTGCGCGCCGACATCGACCCGGGCATAGAGATCGACCACGTCCTGGTTGTACATCCGGATGCAGCCATAGGACGCGTAGGTGCCGACCGAGTTCGGCCGGTTGGTGCCGTGGATCGCATATTCGCCGCCGGCCAGGGTCATCGCGGCGGCGCCCATCGGGTTGCTCGGCGAGCCGCCGGCGATGAGGTTCGGCAGCCGCGGGTTGTCGCGCTTGACCTCGGCCGGCGGCGACCAGGCGGGGGCGACATACTTGCCGTCGATCGCGGCCGTCCCGAACCATTGCTTGCCGGGCCGGCCGACCGCCACGGGATAGCGGATCGCGGTGCCGTCGCCGTTCACCAGATAGAGCTTGCGCTGGGACACGCTGATCACCACCGAGCCGGGCGCGACGCCGTTCTGGAACGGCACCACCTCCCTGGCCTGGGCCGCCCCCAAGCAACCCGCCAGCATTGCGCCGGCCATCCCGAATACAGCCAACCGACTCGACATCACAGACTTCCTCGACACGCAAGAGATCGTGCCGGCCAGTAATCCACGGCCGCGCTTGCCGTTCCACGAAAAGCTATGGTTGATGCGGCGTTGATCCCGGGAAGTCTTGGGGAGGGTAAAGAAGGAGCGTAAATCCGGCGGTCGGCCCGGTTCAGCGCTCGAACAGCTCGGCCCCGCGCGGGTCCTCCGCCTGCCAGCCGTGGCGCTCCAGTTCCGGGTCGAGATGCTCCTCCACCGGGTGGCCGACGCAGAGATAGGCGACGAGCCGCCAGGTCTCCGGCACGGCCAGGATCCCGGTGACGCGGGCCGGCTCCAGGATCGAGACCCAGCCGACCCCGAGCCCGCGCGCCCGGGCGGCCAGCCAGAAGCACTGCACCGCCCCGACCACCGAATAGGCCAGGGTCTCGGGCATGCTGGCCCGGCCGAGGCCCAGGCCGGTGTCGGTGGCATCGTCGCAGAAGACGGCCAGGTGCACCGGCGCCTCGTTCAGGCCGGCGAGCTTGAGCGCCCGGTAGCGCGCCGCCCGCGCTGCATCGTAGCCCTCCGCGGCGGCCGCGTTGCAGCGGGAGAAGCTGTTCGCGATGGCGGCGCGTCGGGCCGGGTCGGAGACGCGGACGAAGCGCCAGGGCCGGCTGTTGCCCACCGACGGCGCCCGCTGAGCCGCGGCCAGGCAGGCGCGCAAGCTGTCCGGGTCGACCGCTGCGTCCGGCCGGAAGCGGCGCACGTCGCGGCGCCACGCGAACAGCGTGTCGAGGGTCTGGATGAAGGCGTCGTCGAAGGCGGGCGGACCCATGATGCGGCTCGCCATACCCGTATCCCGCAGTCAACGGGAGACAAAAAAGGCCGCCCGGAGGGGCGGCCTGAAGTCCTTGGGTCTCGAAACCTCGGAGTGCCGAATTCTGGGATCCCGACCGGTGACCGAAGGCTGGGGAGCTGGGTTACGGCCGCTGGCCGGGCAGGAGCCGGCGAGGTTCAGGGGCTGTTGTACTGCCGCAACGCGGCTCGCAAAAGGCGCAAATCGGGCGGAACCATGTTTTTTGCCGCTAGGATGTGTCTCGCGCGACACGGGGCCTCGCCGAAGCGACCCTTGCGGGGCGCGGCGGCGGGGGCCATCATCCGGCAAAGCAGGGCACGACGGAGTGACGATGACGGAGCGGACGAGTGCGGGGTCGAGGCCCGACGAAGCGGTGGGCCATGTCATTCCGTTCCCCGCCCCCGCGGCTCCTCCGCAGATCGCCTTCAACCGGGACGAGCTGCGCACGATCTTCAACCTCTACGGCCGGCAGGTCGCTGCGGGCGAGTGGCGCGACTACGCCATGGATTTCCGCCGGGACAAGGCGGTGTTCTCGATCTACCGCCGCGCCTCCGAGATGCCGCTCTACCGCATCGAGAAGGACCCGAAGCTCGCCCGCCGCCAGGGCGCCTACGCGGTGATCGCCGCCAGCGGGCTGGTGATGAAGCGCGGGACGGAGCTGTCCCGGGTGCTCGCCGTGCTGGAGCCGCCGCCTCGGGCTGTCTGAGCCTCTCAGGCCAAGTTCAAGGTTCGGACGGTGGCGACGACCTCGTCCCGGATCTCCGGCGCCAGCGGCAGGATCGGCCGTGGCGGCTCGGCCCGGCAAAGGCCGAGATGGTCGGCCAGCGCGTAGACCACGCGCAGGCTCGAATGCGCCTGGAACAGCGCCCAGAGCGGTGCAAGCTCCGCGTTCAGCGCCCGGGCTTGCGCGGTGTCACCCGCCTGGACGGCGCGGGTGATCGCCAGGCAGGTTTTCGGGAACAGGCCGCCGGCCACGCTGAACCAAGCCGCGCCGCCGGCGATTAGGGCCTCGGTCACGTTCCAGTCGCCGCTGAAGCCGACGGGAAAACCTGCCGGGACCGCGTCCCTGAGAGCCGTAACCCCGGCCGCGGCGGCCTCGAGCACCGGCGCGGGGCATTTGGCCGCTACCACGCCGGGCAGGCGCGCGATCCGGCCGATCAGGGCCGGTGAGAAGCGGAAATGCGTGGTCCCGGGGTTGTCGTAGATCACCAGCGGCAGGCCGCCCTTCCCCGCTACGGCCTCGAAGTGCCGGAACACCTCGTCGTCGGTGAGCGGCGTGTAGGAGACCGGCGCCAGCAGGCCGGCATCGGCGCCCGCTGCCCGGGCGTCCCTGGCCAGCCGGATCGCCGCGTCGGTGCGCAGCGCCCCGATCCCGACCAAGATCGGCACCCGGCCATCCACCGCCTCGGCGGCGATGGCCACGGCGCGGCGGCGTTCCTCCCGGGACAGGTAGGCGTAGGTCCCGGTGCTGCCGAGCAGGCCGATCGAATCGACCCCGGCCGAAGCGAGGCGCTCCAGCAGCCGGCGCAAACCCTCGGCATCGACGCGGCCCTCGGCGTCGCTCGGGGTGATCGGAAAGGCGGAGAGACCCGAGATCGCGTGCATGGCGGCACGATAGCGCGCGGACGCCGCCGGTACAGACAAAAAGAAGCCCCGGCGGTTTCCCGCCGAGGCTTCCTGAAGTCCGGGTTCGTGTTGGGCTTAGCGGCGGTCGCCGATCAGGCTCAGCAGGAACTGGAACATGTTGATGAAGTCCAGATAGAGGGTCAGGGCGCCGTTGACCGACATCTTGGCCGCCATCTCACCGTCGAAGCTGCTGGAGAGATACATCTCCTTGAGCTTCTGGGTGTCGTAGGCGGTCAGCCCCGCGAAGATCAGCACGCCGAGCACCGAGATGGCGAACTGCAGCGCCGACGAGGCGAAGAAGATGTTCACGAGCGACGCCAGGATGATGCCGATCAGGCCCATCATCAGGAACGAGCCCATGCCCGAGAGGCTACGCTGGGTGGTGTAGCCGTACAGGCTCAGCGAGCCGAAGGCCGCCGCCGTGATGAAGAACACCTGGATCACGCTCGCCCCGGTGAAGACCAGGAGGAGCGAGGACATCGAGGCGCCCATCACCGCCGCGAAGGCCCAGAACATCGTCCGGGCCGACGCGGCCGACATCCGGTCCATCCGCATCGAGAAGACGAAGATGAACGCGAGCGGGGCGAGCATCAAGACCCACTTGAGCGGGCTGGTGTAGAGGACCTGACCGAAGGAAGTCAGGATCGGGCGCGAGCCCTGATAGGCCGCGACCGACGCCATGTTCAGGCCGAGGGCGACGAGACCGGAAATGCCGAGCCCGACGACCATGTTGTTGTAGACGCCGAGCATGAAAGTGCGCAGGCCCTGATCGACCTGAACCTGGCTGCCGGCGTAACCGGACGGCTGCTGGGCGCCGTACCGGAAGGGTGAGTTCTCGAATGCCATGGGAGTTTCCTTGCGGAGGCTCTCTCAGCGTGGTGTTTCGGGCGAGGCCCACGCAGGACCTCTGGCGCCAGGCTGGCGCCTCAACCGGGAATATGTTGCGCGGCCGCCGCCCGCACAAGTCCCCGGCCACGGTTGCGGGGTCGCTTTTCAGGCCGCGGACGATGTATTTTTTGTCCATGATGGCAGGGATTAAAACGGATTCCCGCAATCACGACCGCCGGTTCGACTGTCGGTTGACCGGATTGCCGCGATCCGATCTCTCGACCGTGAAGTCTTAACCATCCGCCGGACCGATGACGGAGGTGCGAAGACCGCTGGCTAGATCTGCCGGAGATACGGCGCGGGCTTTTGCCCCAGGATCCGCCAGGTCCCGGCCAGCCCGAGGAGAATCGCCAGCGCCACCGCGGCTGTGGCTGCGACCAGCGCCCCCGACAGGTCGAGGCGGAAGTCGAGGTGCATGACTTTCGCCACGATCACCCAGCCGGCGACGCTGCCGGCGGCGAGGCCGAACAGGGCGGTGGCGAGCCCAAGGGCCGCGTACTCGATGGCGTAGGCCGAGAGCAGCCGCGCCCGGCTGGCGCCCAGCACCTTGAGCACGACGGCGTCGTAGAGTCGGGCCCGGTGGCCGGCCGCGATCGCCCCGGCCAGCACGAACAGGCTCGCCAGCACCGCCACGGCGCTCGCCCCGCGGATCGCCAGGACCAGCCGTCCGACGAGGTCGCCGATCGCGTCCAGCGCGTCCTTGACCCGCACGGCGCTCACCGACGGGAACGTCTTGGCGACGTCGCGCAGGATGCGGTTCTCGGCCCCCGAATCGGTGCCGCCGGGGAGCGACAGGGTGGCGAGGTCGGAATGCGGCGCGCCGCGGAAGGTGCCGGGCGAGAACACCATCACGAAGTTGATGCCGAGGTTGCGCCACTCCACCCGGCGCAGGTTGAAGATCGTCGCGGTCAGGTCACGCCCGAGGACGTTGACGGTGACGCTGTCGCCGACCTTCAGCCCAAGCTGGCGTGCGAGCTCGGCCTCGAACGAGACCAGGGGCTTGGCGCCCTGCTCGGCGCTCCACCAGGCGCCGTCCGTGAGGGTCGAGCCGTCGGGCACCGTGTCGGCGTAAGTGATGCCCCGGTCGCCGTCGAGGACCCAGGCGGCGTCCTCCGGGGGGCGGATCTTGCTGGCCGGCACGCCGTTCAGAGCGACGATCCGGCCGCGCATCATCGGCACGTCCTCGATCTTGCCGTTGGGGGCCGAGCGCGCCAGGAACGCCCGGAACTCGGCGGCGTCGCGCGACGGGATGTCGAGGAAGAACAGGTTCGGCGCCCGCGCCGGCAGGGTCGCGCTGATCGTCCGGCGGACATTGGCGTCGATCAGGCTGAGGGTGACCAGCAGCGTCACGCCGAGGCCCAGGGACAGGACGATGGCAGGCGTCAGCGCGCCGGGCCGGTGGAGGTTCGCCAGCGCCATCCGGGGCGCCGGCCAGCGCGGATGCGGCAGGCGGCGGGCGAGCGCCATCAGGCCGAGCGCCACCCCGTGCAGAAGCGCGAACGCGATGGCCGCAGCCGCGATGAAGATCAGCGCCACGCGCCGGTCGAACGCCGTCCCGACCGACAGGCCGACCAGGGCCGCGAGGCTCAAGCCCAGCCAGATCCGGTAGCGCCAGCGCGGGCTGACCCGGGCCGGATCGACCGTGTCGCGGAACAGGCCGGAGACCGGCACGTCGTGGGCGCGGCCGAGCGGCGTGATCGCGAACGCGAAGGCAGTGAGCAGCCCGTAGGCGGCGGCCAGCGCCAGCTCGCCCGGCGCCAAAGTCGGGTTCAGGGGCAGCGGCAGGTCGGCGGAGAACAGGGCGTCCAGCAGGAACGGCAGGCTCGCGCCGATCGCGAGCCCGATCAGGGTCCCGATCCCGGCGATCAGCATCACCTGCGTCAGGTACAGGGCGACCACCTGCGAGCCCGGGGCGCCGACGCTCTTGAGCGTCGCGATCGAGGGCCGCTTGCGCTCCACTAAGGCGTGGACGGCGTTGCCGACGCCAACCCCGCCGACGATCAGCGCAGTCAGACCCACCAGGGTCAGGAACTGGGTGAAGCGCTCGATGCTCTTGGCGAATCGCGGGTCGGCGTTGGTGCGCGACCGGATCTCCCAGCCGGCCTCCGGGGTCGCGGAACGGATCCGTGCCTGCGCGCTGTCGAGATCCGAGTCCCGGGCGGCGTCCTTGGGCAGGACGATGCGGTAGCTCCAGCGGTTGAGGCTGCCCGGCTGGACCAGGCCGGTGGCGCGGAGCGTCGGTTCCGCGATCATCAGCCGCGGGCCGAAGCCGATGCCGCCGGCGATCTTGTCGGGCTCGGACGTGAGCGTGCCGCGGATCGCCACCGGGTGCCCGGCCAGGGCGATTCGGTCGCCGACCTTGACGTCGAGGCGGGTGAGCAGGGCCGGATCCGCGAGTGCGCCCGGCGCCCCGTCCCGCTCGGCCAGGAGGTCGGCGAGCCGGCCCGGCGGATCGGTGACGAGCTCTCCGGCCGCCGGGTAGCTCGCGGGATCGACGGCCTTCAGCTCGACCAACGCGGCGTCGCCGCTGCCCGCCACCGCCATGGCGCGCAAGGACGCCACGGCGTCGACCCGGCCCTCGCGCGAGAGGGCCTGCCGCTCCGCGTCGGTCGCCTCGCGGTTGATCAGGTTGTAGGCGAGATCGCCCCCGAGGATCCGCCGCCCTTCGCGGCCGAGGCCGTCGGAGAGCGAGCGCGAGATCGAGGCCACGCCGGCGATCGCCGCGACGCCGAGCGCGATGCAGGCGAGGAACACCCCGAAGCCGGACAGGCCGGCGCGCAATTCGCGCACGGCCAGGCGCAGGGTGAGCGGGATGCGCCGGGGGGAAGGTTCGGGGCGGGTGACCGTGCCGTGCATCAGGCGCTCACCGCCTCCTCGATCCGGCCCGAGCGCAGGCGCACAATGCGATCGCACAGGCGGGCGAGGCCGTTGTCGTGGGTGACCAGCACAAGCGTGGCGCCGCGGTCGCGCTTCAGCCGGAACAGGAGATCCACGATCTGGCGGCCGGTGGCCTCGTCGAGATTGCCGGTGGGCTCGTCGGCCACCAGGATCGCCGGGTCCGGCGCCACAGCCCGGGCGATGGCGACGCGCTGCTGCTCGCCGCCCGAGAGCTGGGCCGGGTAATGGTGCAGCCGGTGCCCGAGGCCGACCGCCTCCAGCTCGGCGCGGGCCCGCTCCAGCGCGCCGGGCCGGTCGGCGAGTTCCAGCGGCAGCGCGACGTTCTCGAGCGCCGTCATGGTCGGGACCAGATGGAAGGCCTGGAACACGATGCCGATCCGCCGGCCCCGGAAGCGGGCGAGCGCGTCCTCGTCGAGGCGGGCGAGGTCGGTGTCCTCGATCACCACGCCGCCGGAATCCGGCCGCTCCAGCCCAGCCATCACCATCAGCAGGGTCGATTTGCCCGAGCCCGAGGGGCCGACCAGCCCCACCGCCTCGCCGCGATCGACGCTCAGCGAGATGCCGCGCAGGACGTGCACCCGCGCGGCGCCGCGGCCGAGGCTGAGATCGATGGCGGACAACGCGATCGCCGGCTCGCGCAGCACCTTGTCGTGGCTCACGGGGCGGACGATCTGTGGGCGATGACGAGCATGGCGCGCGAGGTCCTGACTTGGCTGCGAACTTGGCTGCACGGGCCGTTGATGCACCGCGATATGGGGGGCGCAATGGGGCCGCGCCATGACCGCGTGCGCCGCGCCCGACGGGCGGCCCTGTTTGTCGCAGCGCTAGCGGGTCTGATGGTCCCTTTCATGACAGCGACGCACGCGGCACCCGGCGGCCCGATCAAGCTCGTCGCGCTCGGCGACAGCCTCACCGCCGGCTACCGCCTGCCGTCGGAGGCCGCCTTTCCGACCGTGCTGGAGCGCCTGCTCAAGGCCAAGGGCGCGGACGTGACGGTCGCCAATGCCGGCGTCTCCGGCGACACCGCAACCGGCGGCCTCGACCGGGTCGACTGGTCGGTGCCGGACGGGACCGCCGGGGTGATCCTCGAACTCGGCGCCAACGACATGCTGCGCGGCACCGACCCGAAGGTCACCGAGGGGGCGCTCGCGGCGATCATCGAGCGGCTCAAGGCCCGGGGGATCCCGGTGCTGCTCGCCGGCATGCAGGCCGCGCCCAATCTCGGGCCGGACTACAAGGCGCGGTTCGACGCGATCTTCCCGAATCTCGCCAAGCGCTACGACCTGATCCTCTACCCGTTCTTCCTCGACGGGATCGTCGGCGACCGGGCCCAGCACCTTGACGACGGGCTGCACCCGAACCGGCAGGGCGTCGAGACCATCGCGACCCGGATCCTCCCCACGGTCGAGACGTTTCTGGGGGGCCTCCGGCAGGGGGCGGCGCGGTAGTGCCGCGGCTGTTCACCGGGCTCGCGGTGCCGCCCGAGGTCGCGGACGCGCTGCGGCTCTACCGGGGCGGCCTGCCGGGCGCGCGCTGGATCGAGCCCGGCGACTACCACGTCACCCTGCGCTTCCTCGGCGATATCGCGATTCCTGTGGCCGAGGACGTGCTGGAGGCGATGGCCGAGATGCGGGTACGCCCTGCCCTGACGGTGACCCTCGACGGGCTCGGCATCTTCGGCGGCGAGAGGCCGCGGGCCCTCTACGCGGCGGTCGTGCCGAGCCCGGAGCTGATCGACCTCCAGGCCGAGCAGGAGCGGCTGGTGCGCCGGGCCGGGATCGAGCCGGAGCGCCGAAAGTTCACCCCGCACGTCACCCTGGCGCGCCTCAAGCGCGACGCCAGCCCGGAAGCGGTGGCGATGTATCTCTCGCAAGGGCCGGCCTTCGCGCCGCTGAGCTTCACCGCCGACCGGGTGACGCTGTTCTCGGCCAAGGAATCGACCGGGGGCGGGCCGTACCTGGCCGAGGCGGAGTTTCCGTTCGTCTAACGCCTACACGCCAACCCACCACCTCATCCTGAGGTGCCGCGGAGCGGCCTCGAAGGAGGGATCCAGAGATCGCAGTGTCGTCTGGAGGCCTCCTTCGAGGCCCG
This sequence comes from Methylobacterium sp. J-048, assembly GCF_022829515.1. Lineage (GTDB taxonomy): Bacteria > Pseudomonadota > Alphaproteobacteria > Rhizobiales > Beijerinckiaceae > Methylobacterium. Next base: position 74,408 of record NZ_JAKSYL010000296.1, on the reverse strand, counting down.
CTGCCGCGGGCACCTCAGGATGAGGGCGTTGGGTTGGATGCCCGGAATGAGCCTACAGCCGCCGCAAAGCCACGCTCTCGATCCGGTGGCTCGCGCCCTTGGTCAGGATCAGGCTCGCCCGCTGGCGGGTGGGCAGGATATTCTCGCGCAGGTTCGGCAGGTTGATCGTCGTCCAGAGCCGGTCGGCGATGTCCAGGGCCTCGCGCTCGGGCACCTCGGCGTATTTGCGGAAATAGGAGCGCGGGTCGCGGAACGCGGTCTGGCGCAGGCGCATGAACCGGGTGACGTACCAGCGGTGCAGGTCGTCCTCGTGGCCGTCGAGATAGATCGAGAAGTCGAAGAAGTCGGATACGAACGGGATCGCGGTGCCGTCTCGCGGCAGGCGGGCGGGCTGGAGCACGTTCAGGCCCTCGACGATCAGGATGTCGGGGCTCTCGACCACCCGCTCCTCCCCGGGCACCCGGTCGTAGACCAGGTGCGAGTAGAGCGGCGCGGTCACCCGCTTGTGCCCGGCCTTCACGTCGTGGAGGAAGCGCAGCAGCGCGGCGGTGTCGTAGCTCTCAGGAAAACCCTTGCGCTCCATGATGCCGTTGGCGGTCAGCTCGGCATTGGGCAGCAGGAACCCGTCGGTGGTGACGAGGTCGACCTTCGGGGTGTTGGGCCAGCGCGCCAGCAGCGCCGCGAGGATGCGCGCGGTGGTCGACTTGCCCACCGCCACCGAGCCGGCCAGCCCGATGATGTAGGGGGCCTTGGTCTCGCGCTCGGCCAGGAGGAAACGCTGCGTCGCCTTGAACAGGCCCTGCGTCGCCGCGACGTAGAGCGAGAGCAGCCGCGACAGCGGCAGGTAGATCGCCACCACTTCCTCGACCGAGATCGGGTCGTTGATCGATTGCAGCCGCTCGATATCCTCGGCCTTCAGGGTCAGCGGCGTGTCGGCACGCAGCTGCGCCCATTCCTCGCGGCTGAACCGGCGATAGGGCGAGAGCCGATCCGATGCGTCGAGGATCGCCTCGACCGAGCCCGGCAGCGCGGCCGCGTTCACGCGTGGCGCCTCGCGGCCTTCTCGGCGATCCCGCTCTGGGCGGTGCGGCGCTCCAGCTCCGCCATCACGGCGTCGAGCTCGACGCCCCCGGCCCGGAGCAGGACCAGGAGGTGGTAGAGCACGTCCGCGGCCTCGTTCCGGAGGCCGGTCTTGTCGCCCTGCACGGCCGCGATGGCCGCCTCCACCGCCTCCTCGCCGAGCTTTTTGGCCGCCTTGGCGGGCCCCTCGGACAGGAGCTTGGCCGTGTAGGAGGTCTCCGGGTCGGTCCCGGCGCGGCTCGCGACGAGCTTGGCGAGGTCGGCGAGCGTGTAGGCGGTCATGAAGCGATCTGCATGTGAGGTCGGCCTTGCTGGTTCGGCCGAGGCCGTATTCGGCAGGAAACTGCGCTACGACCGCGCCGCGGGCAAGGAGCCCGGGTGAAGGCGGCCGGGCTTTGTCCGGCTTAAGGTTGATGCGCGCGCTCAGCTGTTCGGCAGGTGGCGGGCCAGCGCCTCCAGCACGGCCATGCGCACGGCCACGCCCATCTCGACCTGCTCGCGGATCAGCGACTGCGCGCCGTCGGCGATCTCGGAAGAAATCTCGACGCCGCGGTTCATCGGGCCCGGATGCATCACCAGGGCGTCGGGCTTGGCCAGCGCCAGCTTCTCGCCGTCCAGGCCGAAATACCGAAAATACTCCTTCACGGAGGGCACGAACGAGCCGTTCATGCGCTCGCGCTGGAGACGCAGCATCATCACGATGTCGCAGCCGTCCAGGCCCTTGCGCATGTCTGTGAAGGTCTCGACGCCGAAGCGCGCGATCCCGGCGGGCAGCAGCGTCGAGGGGGCGATCAGGCGCACGCGTGCGCCCATCGCCTGCAGCAGGATGATGTTCGACCGCGCCACCCGCGAGTGTAGGACGTCGCCGCAGATCGCGACCTGAAGGCCCTCGATCCGGCCCTTGTTGCGGCGGATCGTCAGCGCGTCGAGCAGCGCCTGGGTCGGGTGCTCGTGGGCGCCGTCGCCGGCATTGACCACCGCGCAATCGACCTTCCTGGCCAAGAGGTGCACGGCGCCAGCCGATTCGTGGCGGACCACGATGATGTCCGGCCGCATCGCGTTGAGCGTCGCGGCGGTGTCGATCAGGGTCTCGCCCTTCTTCACCGAGGACGAGGCCACCGACATGTTCATCACGTCGGCGCCGAGCCGTTTGCCGGCCAGCTCGAAGGAGGATTGCGTCCGGGTCGAGGGCTCGAAGAACAGGTTGATCTGGGTGCGGCCCCGGAGCGTCGTGCGCTTCTTCTCGACCTGCCGGGAGATGTCGACGGCGGCATCGGCCGCGTCGAGCAGCGTCTCGATGTCGGGCCGGGTCAGCCCCTCGATGCCGAGGAGGTGCCGGTGCGGGAAGGCCGGAGGCGCGGGACTCGTCATGATGAGACGGGGGTGTAGGTCCGGCTCGCCGTCCCGGCAAGGCGGGCAAGCGCCTGCGGCCCTTTTCATGGCCTATGCCTGCGGCCTTTTTTCATCGGTTGGTAACTTGCGCGTCCGCTCCACGTATCAGCGGCATCCGCATCGCCACGACCCTCGCGAGACGCATTCTTGAGTACCGAAAGCCTGGACGCGACCCCCGCGCGCGAAGCCCCCGAGACCGTCGACGCCTCGGGGCGCCGCTGGTTCTACCGCCACCCCGCGGTGATCCGGGTGGCGCACTGGATCAACGCCGCGGTGCTGCTGGTGCTGCTGATGAGCGGCCTGCAGATCTTCAACGCCCACCCGGCCCTGTACTGGGGCGCGGTCTCGACCTTCGACGATCCCGCCCTGGCGATCACCAGCGAGCAGGGACGCGACGGCACAAATCGCGGCGTCGTCACGGTCGGCTCGCACAGCTTCGACACCACCGGGGTGCTCGGCCTGTCCCGGGAAGGCGGCGCCGCCGTGGACCGGGCGTTCCCGGCCTGGGCGACGCTCCCGGCGGACCAGGACCTCACCACCGGGCGGCGCTGGCACTTCCTGTTCGCCTGGTTCCTGGTGCTGAACGGTGCGGTCTATCTCCTCTACGGGCTGTTCAGCGGCCAGCTGCGCCGCCGCCTGATCCCCGACGGCGACCAGATCCGCGATTTCGGCGGCTCCGTGAAGGAACACCTGCTGCTGCGCTTTCCCGAAGGCGAGGAGGCCAAGCGCTACAACGTCATCCAGAAGCTCACCTATTTCGTCGTGGTGCTGGGCCTGCTGCCCGCCATGGTACTGGCCGGGCTCGCCATGTCGCCGGGCGTCGATGCCGCCTGGCCCTGGTTGCCGGATCTGTTCGGCGGCCGGCAATCGGCGCGCAGCATCCACTTCATCGCCGCCGGGCTGCTGGTGCTGTTCGTGGTCGTCCACGTGGTGCTGGTGCTGGTCTCGGGCTTCGTCAACAACATGCGCGGCATGCTCACCGGCTGGTTCAGCCTCGGCCGTCCCGAGAAGGAGACCGCGCGATGATCCTGCACCGCCGCAAGCTGCTCACCGCCGGCGCCGGGCTCGCCGGAACCGCCCTGCTCGGCGGCTGTGACCGCTTCGCCGGGACCGAGGCCGGGCGCCGCACCCTCAAGGTCGGCGAGGATGCCAACCTGTTCGTCCAACGCCTGCTGATGTCGCCCGCGACCCTCGCCCGGGAATTCCCGGCCACGATGATTTCGCCCTGGTTCAAGCCGAACGGCACCATCGACCCGCCGGACCGGGAATTCCGCGTCCTGGCGGCGAAAAAGTTTTCCGATTTCAAGCTCACGATCGATGGCCTGGTGCAGAAGCCGCTGTCGCTCAGCCTGGCGGATCTGCGCGGGCTGCCGTCGCGCACCCAGATCACCCGCCACGATTGCGTGGAGGGCTGGAGCTGCATCGGGCAGTGGTCCGGCGTGCCGCTGGCCGAGGTCCTGAACCGGGCCGGGTTGAAGCCGCAGGCGCGCTATGCGGTGTTCCACTGCGCCGACACGCTGGAATATGCCGGCGGCGGTCTCGAGGGCGGCGACGGCGCCTCCCTGTGGCGCCCCGAGCATCCGAGCCATGTCCGCGACGGCATTATCCAGCTCGCCGCCGCCGAGGATTGGGGCGGCGGCGCGCCGACCGCGACCGACGCGCCCAAGGACGATTGGGGCCAGGGCGCGCCGGAGCCGGAGGCGCCCGAGGATAAGCGCACGCCGATCCGCTATTATGAGAGCATCGACCTGTTCGATGCCTTCAACCCGCAGACGATCCTGGCCTACGACCTCAACGGCAAGCCGCTGCCGGTCTCGAACGGCGCGCCCCTACGCCTGCGGGTGGAGCGTCAGCTCGGCTACAAGCAGGCCAAATACGTGATGCGGGTCGAGCTGGTGGACTCGCTGGCGGGCTTCGGCCAGGGCGCCGGCGGCTACTGGGAGGATCGCGGCTACGAGTGGTACGCGGGGATCTAAGCCGGTCGGACGATGCGCCACCGTCATTGCGAGCGCAGCGAAGCAACCGAGGGACCCGCCAGGTTCGGGAATCGCGCGCCACGCTGGGTTGCTTCGCTGCGCTCGCAATGACGGCACGGGGTAATTCAGCCAACCGTCAGTGACAGCGCGCAAAGTTGCCTGCTCGGCCAAGGTCCTGCCGCGTTTGGCCGGATCGACGGTGACCGCCCGCCATTTGACAACCCGCCCCTCGTAACCCACTTGTCCCCGGCGCGCGGCCCCGGCCCGACGGCGGGCATTCGTCCCACGCGAATTTCGAACAGAATTCGTCCGTCGCGCCCAGGCTCCGTCGAGGGGCAGAGGTCTGAATGAAAGTCGTCGTCGTCGAGTCGCCGGCCAAAGCCAAGACGATCAATAAGTATCTTGGCCGCGACTATGAGGTGATCGCCTCCTTCGGGCACATCCGCGACCTGCCGGCCAAGGACGGCTCGGTCGATCCCGAGCAGGATTTCCACATGGTCTGGGAACTCGCGGACCGGGGCGCCAGCCGGGTCAGCGAGATCGCCAAGGCGTGCAAGGGCGCGGACAAGCTGATCCTGGCGACCGACCCGGATCGCGAGGGCGAGGCGATCTCCTGGCACGTGCTAGAGGCGCTGAACGCCCGCAAGGCGCTCAAGGGCATCCCGGTCGAGCGCGTCACCTTCAACGCCATCACCAAGGCCTCGGTCGAGGCGGCGATGCGCAAGCCGCGCGAGATCGACCAGGCGCTGGTCGACGCCTACCTGGCGCGTCGGGCGCTGGATTACCTCGTCGGTTTCAACCTCTCGCCGGTGCTGTGGCGCAAGCTCCCCGGCGCCCGCTCGGCCGGCCGCGTGCAGTCGGTGGCTTTGCGGCTCGTGGTCGAGCGCGAGATGGAGATCGAGAGCTTCAAGCCGCGCGAGTACTGGTCGATCGTCGCGACGCTGACCACCACGGACGGCGCGACCTTCGAGGCGCGCCTCGTCGGCGCCGACGGCAAGCGGATCCAGCGTCTCGATGTCGGCACCGGCGACGCGGCGGCCGCGTTCAAGCGCGACCTCGAGCTCGCGACCTTCCAGGTGGCGAGCGTCGAGGCGAAGCCGGCCAAGCGCCATCCGCAGCCGCCCTTCACCACTTCGACCCTCCAGCAGGAGGCATCGCGCAAACTCGGGATGGCGCCGGCGCAGACCATGCGGGTCGCGCAGCGCCTCTACGAGGGCGTCGATGTCGGCGGCGAGACGGTCGGCATCATTACCTACATGCGGACCGACGGCGTCGACATGGCACCGGAGGCGATCCAGGACACCCGCAAGGTCATCGGCAAGGAGTTCGGCGACCGCTACGTGCCGGACGTGCCGCGCAAGTACAGCGTCAAGGCCAAGAATGCGCAGGAGGCCCACGAGGCCGTGCGCCCGACCGACATGAGCCGCCTGCCCAAGATGGTGGCCCGCCACCTCGAGCCGGAGCAGGCCAAGCTCTACGACCTGATCTGGACCCGCACCATGGCGAGCCAGATGGAATCGGCCGAGCTGGAGCGCACCACCGTGGACGTCACGGCCAATGTCGGCCCGCGCCGGATCGACCTGCGCGCCACCGGCCAGGTCGTGAAGTTCGACGGCTTCCTGGCCCTCTACCAGGAGGGCAAGGACGACGAGGAGGACGAGGAGAGCAAGCGCCTGCCGCCGATGAAGGCCGGCGATCCGCTCACCCGCGAGCGCATCACCTCGACCCAGCACTTCACCGAGCCGCCGCCGCGCTATTCCGAGGCGAGCCTGGTCAAGCGCATGGAGGAACTCGGCATCGGCCGCCCCTCGACCTACGCGGCCGTTCTCCAGACTCTGCGCGACCGCGAATACGTGAAAATCGAAAAGAAACGGCTGCAGCCGGAGGATAAGGGACGGCTCGTCACCGGCTTCCTGGAGAGCTTCTTCCGGCGCTACGTCGAGTACGACTTCACCGCCGACCTCGAAGGCCAGCTCGATCGGGTCTCCAACGCCGAGATCGACTGGCGGGCGGTGCTGCGCGATTTCTGGAAGGACTTTTCCGCGGCGATCGGCGAGACCAAGGAGCTGCGCGTCACCGACGTGCTGGAGGCGCTCAACGGCCTGCTCGGCCCGCACATCTTCCCCGATAAGGGCGACGGCTCGAACCCGCGCACCTGCACGGTCTGCGGCACCGGCCAGCTCTCGCTCAAGCTCGGCAAGTTCGGCGCCTTCATCGGCTGCTCGAACTACCCGGAGTGCAAGTACACCCGCCAGCTCTCGGCCTCGGGGGTCGACGGCGACGGTGACGGCTCCTCCGGTGAAGGCGGCCAGCCGGGCGTGCGGGTCCTGGGCAACGACCCCGTCACCGGGATGCCGGTGACGATCCGCGACGGGCGGTTCGGGCCGTTCGTGCAGCTCGGCGAGACCTCTACCGAGAAGGACGCCGCGAAACCGAAGCGCTCGTCGCTGCCGAAGGGGCTGTCGCCCTCCGAGGTCGGTCTTGAGAAGGCGCTCGCCCTGCTGTCGCTGCCGCGCGAGGTGGCGCGTCACCCCGAGACCGGCGAGCCGATCCTGGCCAATCTCGGCCGGTTCGGTCCCTACGTGCAGCACGGGAAGATGTACGCCAATCTCGGCAAGGACGACGACGTGCTCGAGATCGGGGCGAACCGCGCCATCGACCTGATCGTCGCCAAGGAGCAGGGCGGCGGCCGCGGCCGCCCGGCCGCCGATCCGGGCCGGCCGCTTGGCAAGGACGAGACGAGCGGGCGCGACCTCGTGGTCAAGGCCGGCAAGTACGGCCCCTACGTCACCGATGGCGAGGTCAATGCCACGCTGCCGAAGACCATGAATGCCGAGGCGCTGACCCTCGACGCGGCGATCGCGCTGGTGAATGCCAAGCGGGCGTCGGGCGGCGGCAAGCCGGTCAAGCGCGGCTCGGCGCGCAAGAGCCCGGCCCGGGCTGCGGCCGGCGACAAGCCGGCGGCGAAGAAGACCGCTGCGAAGAAGCCTGCGGCGGCCAAGAGTTCTGCGGCCAAGAGTTCTACAGCCAAGAGCCCTGCAGCCAAGAAGGCGCCAGCCAGGAAGTCGGGCGCCGGCTGAGACCGGTCGCCTGATCGACGACGGTCAGACCAGGTAGCTGATCGTCGCCGCCAGGGCGGTGGCGAAGGTCGCGATGGCGACGGTCGCGGAGGCCATGAGCAGGCGGGATTGCGGTGCGGTCACCGCTTCCTCGTCGCACCCGAAGGCGGTGCCTGCGGCATGCTCGAAACGGATCAGGGTGAGGCGGCGAGCCTCGATCGCGGCGTTGCTCATCGACGGCGGCTCCCTGACCACGGTCAAGTTGTTTTCCGATCCAACGCGGACGGAGTCATCCGGTTCCGATCCGGGACGGCGAGGAAGCGTTAACTCACCGTTGTGCAACGTCGTGATGACGGCAGCCGCCGCGAGAGACCGCCGGACGCGGGCTGCGCCCCTCGCTCGTGGCGGCGCAGCATGCGAAGGTAGGGCGGTTCGGCGACGCACCGGACGCTCTGGATGTTTCTGTTTTGTTCCGCTATGATGCGGGGATGAAGGCGCATGCTGCACGATCGAACGCCCGTCTGCCCGACACCGAGCCGGCCGATGCGCCGCGTTCGCGGAGGCCGCGCGTGAGCGATCCGGCGCGCGACCTGTTCGGGCCCGGCAGCAAGCCCCCTGCCCCGCGTCCGGTGGAGCCGCGGCGGCGGCTTGCGGAATCGGCCTCGGTCCCGACCCTGGCGGCGGCCGAGCCCGAGGCCGGCTACACCGCCTCCGACATCGAGGTGCTGGAGGGCTTGGAGCCGGTCCGGCGCCGGCCCGGCATGTATATCGGCGGCACCGACGAGCGGGCGCTCCACCACCTCTTCGCCGAGGTGATCGACAATTCCATGGACGAGGCGGTGGCCGGCCATGCCAGCTTCATCGAGGTCGAGCTGGAGGAATCCGGCTCTCTGGTGATCACCGACAACGGCCGCGGCATCCCGGTGGACCCGCACCCGAAATTCCCCGGCAAGTCGGCGCTCGAAGTCATCATGACGACGCTGCATGCCGGCGGAAAGTTCGACTCGAAGGTCTACGAGACCTCCGGCGGCCTGCACGGCGTCGGCATCTCGGTGGTCAACGCCCTGTCAGACGTCCTCGAGGTCGAGGTCGCCCGCAACCAGACCCTCTACCGCCAGACCTTCTCCCGCGGCCACGCGCAGGGAGCGCTGGAGCTGGTCGGCCGGGTGCAGAACCGGCGCGGCACCCGGGTGCGGTTCCACCCCGATGCCGAGATCTTCGGCTCGCTGAAGTTCGACCCGCGCCGCCTGTTCAAGATGGCGCGCTCGAAGGCTTACCTGTTCGGCGGCGTCGAGATCCGCTGGCGCTGCGCCCCTGCCCTGCTCGAGGGCCTGGAAGGCGTGCCGGCCGAGGCGGTGCACCGGTTCCCGGACGGCCTGCGCGATTACCTGGCCCGGGACATCGAGGGCAAGGAGCTGGTCACCGAGGCGATGTTCACCGGCAAGGTGACCAAGCCCGGCTCGCACGGCTCGCTCGAATGGGCGGTGGCCTGGATGGTCGCCGAGGACGGCTTCTCGCATTCCTACTGCAACACCATCCCGACGCCGGAGGGCGGCACCCACGAGGCCGGCCTGCGGGTGGCGCTGCTGCGGGGCCTGCGCGAGCACGCCGAGCGCGTGAACCAGGCCAAGCGCATGACCGCGGTGACCACCGACGACGTCATGGCGACCTGCGCGTCGATGATGTCGGTGTTCATCCGCGAGCCGGAATTCCAGGGCCAGACCAAGGACAAGCTCGCCACCGTGGAGGCCCAGCGCATCGTCGAGACGGCGGTGCGCGACGCCTTCGACCATTGGCTGGCCGCCTCCCCGGCCCAGGCCAACAAGCTGCTCGACTGGGTGATCGACCGGGCCGAGGAGCGGCTGCGCCGGCGCCAGGAGAAGGAGGTCGCCCGCAAGAGCGCGACCCGCAAGCTGCGCCTGCCCGGCAAGCTGGCCGATTGCTCGGCCGCCGGCACGGCGGGCTCCGAGATCTTCATCGTCGAGGGCGATTCCGCCGGCGGCTCGGCCAAGCAGGCCCGCGACCGCACCACCCAGGCGATCCTGCCCCTGCGCGGCAAGATCCTCAACGTCGCCTCGGCCTCCAGGGACAAGCTCGGCGCCAATCAGCTCATCTCCGACCTGACCCTGGCGCTTGGCTGCGGTACCGGCGCGGCCTTCCGCGAGGCGGATCTGCGCTACGACAAGGTGATCATCATGACGGACGCCGATGTCGACGGCGCCCACATCGCGTCGCTGCTGATCACGTTCTTCTACCGGCAGATGCCGAAGCTGATCGACCGGGGCCACCTCTACCTGGCGATCCCGCCGCTCTACCGGCTGCAGCAGGGCTCCAAGGTGGCCTATGCGCGGGACGACGCCGACCGGGAGCGGATCACCAAGACGGTGTTCAAGGGCGGCAAGGTCGAGATCGGGCGCTTCAAGGGCCTGGGCGAGATGATGCCGGCCCAGCTCAAGGAGACCACCATGGACCCGAAGAAGCGCACGCTGCTCCGGGTCGCGATCCTCGACGAGGCCAGGGAATCCACCGGCGACACGGTGGAGCGCCTGATGGGCAACAAGCCCGAGGCCCGCTTCGCCTTCATCAGCGAGCGCGCCGCCTTCGCCGAGGGGGCGGATCTGGATATTTGAGAGGGGTGACCGCTGCCCTCAGGGCCGAGGCACGGGTTTCCAAAGGGCGGGCTCTTTGGCGCGGGATATCGGGGCCGAGCCCTGATGTATCGGGCGAAGCTCCGGCGGCAGGGTTTCACCCTGCATCCACAAAAGGTCCGAGACCCAGCCCTTTCAAGGTGTTTGGCGCAGCAATTCAGGCGAGACGCGACGCGCTCTCCTCCCCCTTGCGGGGAGGAGCTGGAGGTGGGGGTGGGGGTGGTTCAGAAGGCACCGTTAGGCTCGATCCTGCACCACCCCCACCCCTGACCCCTCCCCGCAAGGGGGCGGGGAAAGCGCCAGCTTTTCCAAAGCGTTGGCGTCAAGTGTAGACGTGTGAACCCGTTGGCGAAACGTCCCGAACGCGGCCCAATCCAAACACCTTGAAAGGGCTGGGTCCGAGACCTTTTGAAACCAGGATCTTTCATTACGCTAGGTTTAGCGACGGCTCAGGTCTGGATGCCTTAACGCTGACTCGGATCGGTCTAATCCGCCGCCATCGCCTTGGCCGGGTCGAAGGGCTGGGCGGCCGCGAGCGTGTCCTTGCTCATGTTGAGCACGGCGGAGAAGCGATCCCCGCCCGGCCGCAGCACGAGGGCATCGGGCTCCACGGCGATGCGCTTGCTCCCGAGACCCAGGACGCCCCCGATATCCAGCACCACCGCTTTCAGGGCACCGCCATCGGCAATCAGCAGGTCGTCGATCGTGCCGACCTTGTCGCCCGCCGGATTGCGCACCACGACGCCGATCATGGTGGAGGCCATGAAGGCGGCCGGCTTGAGCCCCTGCCGCTTGGCGGCGGCCTCCGCGCTTCCCGCCGTCATCAGCCGCCCGCGCCCCGCGCCTCCGGTCGACGTGCCGGGCCCGGTGCCGGGCAGCACCGTCTTGTTGCCGATCACGCTGGCGTCCTGGGCTCCGGCGGGGGACCCGGCCAGGGCGATGACGGCCAGCGTCAGAAAAACGAGGGACTTTCGCATGGGGAATTGCTCCGGAGCATCCGAGCAATCCGGGCGCTACGGGCATAATCGCAGGTCGGAACGGCCGTTCCTGTCGTCCCTGTCGCACCGGGTCTCCGGAAACGACGAAGGGCCCGACCTTGCAGCCGGACCCTCCCTCGCTGCGGCGCCGGCTGGGCCGGCGCCGAGGTTCGATCTTAGTACGAGCCGAACTTGTAGTTCACGCCGGCGCGGACGACGGCGAACTCGGTGTTGGCGGCGGCGCCGTTGAGGTAGGCGGTGCCGTTCGGGGCCAGCAGGTTGCCGTAGAACACGCCGCCGGCGGTGTTCTTCTGGCGGTCCAGGTTCACGTACAGGCCTTCGACCCTCAGGGTCACGGCCGAGGACTTGAAGAAGTTCAGGAACGAGTCGGTGGGCAGGGCGTACTCGAGACCGCCGCCGACGGCGTAGCCGGAGCGGAAGCTGTCGCGGAAGCGGTTGCCAGCGAAGTTCTGGTCGTCCTGGCCCGAGCCGTAGGCGTAACCGCCGGTGGCGTACACGAGGGTCCGGTCGAAGGCGTAGCCGAGGCGGCCGCGCACGGTGCCGAAGTAGTCGAGGCCGTTGCCGCTGGTGGCGACGAAGGCGCGGGGGGCCGAGAACGCGAAGCCCGGGGCGCCGACGACGCCGTAGTTCTGGGTGGCGTTGGCGCGGCGGGCGAAGTCGACGTACTGGGCGTCAGCCTCGATGCCGACCACGACGCCGGAGCCCGGCGTGAACTGGTAGTTGTAGCCGATCTGCGCGCCGCCGGTGAAGCCGTCGTTGTTGCTGCGGTTGTTGACGCTGACGACGGCGTTGGTGCCAGCCGAGTTGATCAGCGAGCCGGCCGGCAGGGCGTAGTTGGTGGTGTTGCGGCTGCTGGCATCGAAGCCGTAGCCGGCGTTAACGCCGACGTAGAAGCCCGTCCAGGTGAACACCGGCACCGGCGTGAACACCGGCGGCGGCGCAGCGCGACGCGGCAGGTCGGCCGCGGAAGCCGCGGCGGTCAGGCCGACGAGAACGGTCGATGCAAGAAGAACTTTTTTCATGGTGCCATTGGTCCTGGGGTTGGCTTGAGCCGGCTGCCTTCTAGGCGCTCTAGGTCGGCGGGTCTGTCGCTTTCCTGCAACAAGCCCTGCGAGACTAGCCCGATCTCGTCAACGAAAGGTGAAGGTTACGCGCGCACATTCCCATCATCGGCAGGCAGCCGGGTATCGGAAGCTGCATCAGACTTCTAACAAAACCTGAAGACTAGCTGGAACCGCCGTGTCGGTCCGTTGCAGGATCTGGCCGATTCGGAGTCCGCATTGATGAGAGTCCCGCGAGCGGGCCTCGGAGGTGGCGTTTTATTTCGGGACGCTCGGCGCGTCGCGGGCCGGTCTTGCGTAAGCCGCCGGTTAACCCTGTTCCCTTAAGCCTGCCGGCATCACCTGTTTAAACCTGCCGGCATCACCCCTGGCCGGTCCCGCGGCTTGGCGGCGATGGTGGCGGAGAGGATCGTTCATGCTCGCGCCCGGCGAACGGCCCACGAAACCCTTCGGAACCCGCCGACCCGCCGCCGAGACGGAGACCGGCGTCCCGTCGAACCTCGGCGCGAAGTCGCCGGACCGGCCCGCGGGATCCTTGGCCTGGGCGCTCCGCATCTCGGCCTTCGTCGGGCTGCTCGCGCTCGTCGCGACCCACCAGCTCGCCCGGCTGACCCAGGCCGACCCGGCGCCGGCACGGCTTGCCCTGGACGGACGCGGCCTCCCGGCCGATCCGGAGACCACCGGCTCGATCGCGGCCGCCGGCGCCGCGCGGGCGATCCGCCTCGATCCGTGCCTGCTGCCCGCCCTGGACCGCCGCCAGCCCTGATCGGCTGTGCGTGGGACCCGGATGCGCGCATTGCGAGATTGACAAGCCGCGCCAAGCCCCTAACTGACTTGCCCATGCGCCCCGCGGCCACGGGAGCGTTCGTGCGCCCTATCAGAGCCTTCCCGAGCCGTTGCCGCGACGGTGTCCATCGCGCCGGCCGGGCGCGCAACGGTTCCTGAACGCAGATGCTATTTTCCGACCTGGGACTGAGCGAGAAAGTCCTCAACGCCGTCGAAACGGCGGGTTACACCGAGCCGACGCCGATCCAGGCTCAGGCCATCCCCCACGTGCTGGCGCGCCGGGACGTTCTCGGGATCGCCCAGACCGGCACCGGCAAGACCGCGGCGTTCACGCTGCCGATGCTGACGCTGCTGGAGAACGGCCGCGCCCGCGCCCGGATGCCGCGCACGCTGATCCTGGAGCCGACCCGCGAGCTGGCGGCGCAGGTGGTCGAGAATTTCGACCGCTACGGCACCAACCACAAGCTCAACGTCGCGCTGATCATCGGCGGCGTCTCGTTCGCCGACCAGGACGCCAAGCTGACCCGCGGCACCGATGTGCTGATCGCGACGCCGGGGCGACTGCTCGACCATTTCGAGCGCGGCAAGCTGCTGCTCACCGGGGTCGAGCTCCTGGTCATCGACGAGGCCGACCGCATGCTCGACATGGGGTTCATCCCCGATATCGAGCGGATCGTGAAGATGGTGCCGTTCACCCGGCAGACCCTGTTCTTCTCCGCGACCATGCCGCCCGAGATCGAGCGGCTGGCCGACATGTTCCTGCACAACCCACAGCGAATCGAGGTGGCGCGGCCGGCCTCCACGGCTTCGACCATCACGCAGCGGCTTGTGGCGGTCGGCTCCGAGGGGCATGCCAAGCGCGAGCGCCTGCGCAGCCTGATCCGCGGCGAGGCCGATCTGAACAACGCCATCATCTTCTGCAACCGCAAGCGCGACGTGGCGCTGCTGCAGAAGTCGCTGGTCAGCCACGGCTTCGACGCCGCGGCGCTCCACGGCGACATGGACCAGCGGGCGCGCACCACTGCGCTCGATGCCTTCCGCGCCGGAGAGACCGCCCTGCTGGTCGCCAGCGACGTGGCTGCGCGCGGCCTCGACATCCCGGCGGTGAGCCACGTCTTCAACTTCGACATCCCGCACCACCCGGAGGATTACGTCCACCGCATCGGCCGCACCGGCCGGGCGGGCCGGAGCGGCGCCGCCTACACGTTGGTCGCCCCCGGAGACGACCGCTCGCTCGGTGCCATCGAGGCGCTGATTGGGCAGCCGATCCCCTGGCTCGACGGCGACCTGTCCACGATCGCCGATTCGTCCGCCGATACCGGCACGCGCCATCGCGGCCGGTCGGGCGAGGGCCGCGGCGGCCGGCGTTCGGCCAAGTCCGAAGGGCGATCCTCCGAAGGGCGATCCTCCGAGGGGCGCTCCGAGAAGCGCGCGTCCGAGGGCAGGTCATCCGAGAGTCGCTCGTCCGAGGGTAGATCGTCCGAGAGTCGGTCGTCGGAAGCCCGGTCGTCGGACTCGCGTTCGCCCGAGGCCAAACCCGAGGTTCGGGCCGGGGCCAAACCGGAGGCCAGATCCGAGCCCAGGTCCAACGCTCGCGGCGAGGCCGAGGGCCGTCAGCGCTCGCGCGGCGGCTCCGGCGGCCAGCGCAGCGAGGGCCGTGCGGCCCCGCGTCCCGAGCCGGTGCGCGAGGACCGGGTGCGTGAGGAGCGCGGCCGCCGCAACGAGCCCGACGGCGATACGCCGATCGGTCTTGGCTCACATGTTCCGGCTTTCTTGCTTCGACCAGTCTTAGCAAAGAAAGAGAAGTAACGTCTGGTTTAACGTTCCGGCTACGAACGCGGACTAGATTGGTTTTGGGCCGTCACGTGATCCACCGGCGGCCCCGGACCGCAGGTTACGGATGAGCCAGGAGACCTATTCGGATCGCGACCGCAGCTTCGCCCTGGCGAAGCGGGCCCATGATCTGATTCGGGATTACGGTCCCTCGGCGACCCCCCGCGCCTACGCGGTTTGGTACGCCTACGTGTCGGGCGAGCTGCCGCTGCTTGGCGATGCGGTCAAGCGCCTGACCACGCAGAATGGCTGCCTCACGGAAGCCGACATCGACGACCTCCACGAGACCTATCTCGATGGCCGGCAGCTCACGAGCGCCACCGGCGATATCAGCCGTGGGATGCTCGACGAGATCGCCGCGGTGACCGAGATATTGGACCTGTCCCTCGGCTCGACCGCGCAATACGGCGAGGCCCTGCGCAGCCTGGCCCAGGATCTCGCGCAGGAGGGCCTGCCGACCCGGGCGCGGCTCGGCGAGATCGTCTCGACCCTGGTTTCCACCACGCGCGAGGTCGCGGTGAACAACCGGGTCTTGGAAGCGCGGATGCGCGAGACCCGCAGCGAGATCGAGACCCTGCGCGAGAAGCTGGAGGTGAGCCGGCTCGAGAGCCTGACCGACGCGCTCACCGGCCTGTCGAACCGCAAGCATTTCGAGGAGACGCTGAAGGCCTCCGTGGAGGCCGCCCGCGCCGGCGCCGCCCCGATGAGCCTGATCGTCCTCGATATCGACTTCTTCAAGCGCTTCAACGACCTTTACGGCCACCTCACGGGCGATCAGGTGCTGCGGCTGGTGGCGATCGTCATGCGCGAGACGGCCGGCAAGCCGGCGCTGCTCGCCCGGTTCGGCGGCGAGGAATTCGGCATCGTGCTTCCGGGCACCGACCGCGCCCTGGCCCGGCAGGTCGCCGAAAAGGTCCGGGCCAGCGTGATGGGCCGGGAGCTGGTCAAGCGCTCGACCGGGGAATCGCTCGGCAAGGTCACGGTCTCGCTCGGCCTCGCGGTCCTGCATGGCCAGGACAGCCCGGCCTCGCTGCTGGAGCGGGCGGATCTGTGCATGTTCGCAGCCAAGCGCGCGGGTCGGAACCGCGTCGTGGACGACGCGGTCGATCCGCTCTCGCAGGTGGCCTGAGAGCTGCCGTCAGACCCGCGCCGGGATCCGGTCCTCCGAGACCGGCGTGATTGCCACCGATTCACCGCAGCCGCAGGCCGAGGTCTGGTTCGGGTTGTTGAACACGAACTGCGAGGCGAGCTTGGTGGTGGTGAAGTCCATCTCGGTGCCGAGCAGGAACAGCACCGCCTTGGGATCCACGAACACCCGGACGCCGCGATCCTCGACCACGTCCTCGCCGGGCTTGACCGCCTCGGCATATTCCATCGTGTAGGACATGCCGGCGCAGCCGCCGTTGCGCACGCCGACCCGCAGGCCGGCGATGGGCCGGTCGGCATCCGCCATGATCGCCTTGATCCGCTCGGCTGCGCGATCGGTCAGCGAAAGAACCTTGAAGCCAGTAAACATCGTCACCCTCCCGCCCATCCGGGTTCAAGGCCCGGGAGCGCGTATTCTGACAGGGACAAGATAAGCATCCGTCCCCGTCCGGTCCACCACGGACGGGCCACAGGTCCGCGGCATTCGGCGCGTCAGGCCGTTTCGCCCACCAGCCGCGCGAAGCTGGCGAGATCGACGTTGCCGCCGCTGATCACCACGCCGACGCGCTTGGCCCTCACGTCGACCAGCCCGTGCAGCACGGCGGCCGCCGCCAGACACCCGGTCGGCTCGACCAGAAGCTTCATCCGCTCGGCGAAGAACCGCATGGTCGCGACGAGCTGCGCGTCCGACACCGTGACGATGTCAGTCACGTCCCGGCGGATGATCGCGAAGGTGAGGTCGCCGAGCGCCGTGGATTGCGCCCCGTCGGCGATGGTCCGGGGCACCGGAATGGTCACGACCTGGCCGGTCCGGAACGATTGCTGCCCGTCATTGCCGGCCTCCGGCTCGACGCCGATCACCCGGCAGCCGGGCGACAGGGCGGCGGCCGCGAGCGCACAGCCCGCGAGCTGGCCGCCGCCGCCGAGGCACGCCACCAGCATATCGAGGGGACCGACCTCCTCGATCAGCTCCTGGGCCAGGGTCCCCTGCCCGGCGATCACGTCCGGGTGGTTGAACGGTGGGATCACCGTCATGCCCCGGGGCTCGGCGATCTCGCGCCCGAGCGCCTCGCGATCCTGGCTGTAGCGGTCGTACAGCACGACCTCGGCGCCGTAGCCCCGGGTCGCCGCGATCTTCGCCGCCGGGGCGTCCCCCGGCATGACGATGGTCGCCGGGATGCCGAGCAGCCGGCTCGCCAGGGCGATCGCCTGGGCGTGGTTGCCCGAGGAGAACGACAGCACCCCGCGGGCGCGGACCGCCTCCGGCAGGGCGCTGATCGCATTGTAGGCCCCGCGGAACTTGAAGGCCCCGCCCCGCTGCAGGTTCTCGGTCTTGAAGAACAGGTTTGCGCCGGTCTGCGCATCCGCGGTGCGCGAGGTCAGCACGGGGGTGCGATGGGCGATTCCTGCGATGCGCTCCGCCGCCCGGGCGACATCCGCGAAAGTCGGTACGCCGCGCGCGGCCGTCGTCTCAGCGTGCTCCGCCATCGTATCCCCGACCGCCCCTACCCTGCGCGAAGCCGCCTCCATAGGGAGGATTCGCCTCGGGTGCATCCCGTGGCTTTGCACATCCCATTCCCGCTTGGCGATAGCCCAAGCGGAGCCATTCGTTGGCCCGGCACTTGTATCCTAGGACGCGTTCGGGAGCAGCGCCGCATGCAGAGCGAATCGAAGGTCGGGATCGCATCCCCCGCCGGGATGCCGGGCGGTTTGACGGGCGCCCGATGAGCGACAGGACGCGCGATCGACGGGCCGGCGACGAGGCCACGGAGGTCACGTTCCGGGGGCGCGGGCTCGCGCTGCGGTCCGGCGGCCGGCTGATCCTGCTCGTCTGCCCGCTCTGTTCGCAGCGCAATGCCCGCCGGGGCGCCGAGCGGGGCATCTGCGAATGGTGCGCCTACGTGCCCTCGCAGGACCAGGCGGAGCCGGTGGAGCGCGGCTCCGGCTGAGGCGCCACCGCGCCGTTCCGGGCTCCCGCCCGGGCGTTCGCTTGACCGTTTCTGGAAACCGGTCTCCACTGCCGGGCCTCGGGCCTCGGGCGCCGCGAATTGCCGGCGAAGGTTGATCGTCGCTTCCGACGAGCCCGTATGGATCCGGGAAGCGCCTGCCCACCGATCGGTACGGCCACCGGGATCATGAAACGGACCAGTCCCCGCAACCCTGTGTGCTGCGTACTATTTACGGTTGCATAATGTGGTTAAAGTTTCAATTATGATACGGGGGGCTGCCGACCGGGAGGGATCATGCAACCGTCGGAATGCTGCATTTTTCGCATGATCATCGCGTCCGTGATCGGAAGCGCCATCACGCTCTTGCTGGTCCGGGGCTTCGACCCCTGGGCCCTGGTGCTGATCCCCATCGGTGGCAGCGTCGCGACCCTGTTCGTGATCGCCCTGTTCCAGGGCGTGAGCCTCGCCCTGACGGCTTGGTCACGCTCGAACACCGAGTCGCCGACCTAGCGGCGGGTTGCGCGGGTCGTCCCACCCTCACCCTCATCCTGAGGTGCGGCAGCGAAGCGGAGGCCTCGAAGGAGCACTCCAGAGGGCTCTGTGATCCCTGGAGCCCTCCTTCGAGGCCCAGCGATCTTCGATCGCCGGGCACCTCAGGATGAGGAGTGAGGTTGGGATTTCCAAAGCGCTCGCCACAGCCGTCATCTTTGCGCGTGGAGCTGAGCGAGCCCGGAGCACGACGTGCCTTCGGGCGGCTGTGCGCGTAACCAAGGCGCGGAGCGAGCGAGCCGCCTCCGCGCCGGCATCGACCGTCAGCTGTGGATCACCTTGCCATACGCGTCGAGCACGCTCTCGTGCATCATCTCGCTGAGCGTCGGGTGCGGGAACACCGTGTGCATCAGCTCCTCCTCGGTGCTCTCGAGGTTCATCGCCACCACGTAGCCCTGGATCAGCTCGGTCACCTCGGCGCCGACCATGTGGGCGCCGAGCAGCTGGCCGGTCTTGGCGTCGAACACCGTCTTGATCAGCCCGTCCGGCTCGCCGAGCGCGATCGCCTTGCCGTTGCCCGCGAATGGGAAGCGGCCGACCTTCACGGCAAAGCCCAGCTCCTTGGCCTTGGCCTCGGTGAGCCCGACGCTGGCGATCTGCGGCTGGCAATAGGTGCAGCCCGGGATCTTGGCCTTGTCCATCGGGTGGGTGTGCAGGCCCTTGATGGTCTCGATGCAGATGACGCCCTCGTGCTCGGCCTTGTGGGCCAGCATCGGCGGCCCGGCGACGTCACCGATGGCGTAGAGGCCGGGGACGTTGGTCCGGCCGAGCCCGTCGGTGACGACGATGCCGCGGTCGATCGTTACCCCGAGCTTCTCCAGGCCGATATTCTCGATGTTGCCGACGACGCCCACCGCCGAGATCAGTTTCTCGGCCGTGATGGTTTGTGATTTGCCGTCGCCGCCTTCGATGGTCGCCGTGACGGAATCGGCGCCCTTCTCGACCTTGGTCACCTTGGCGCCGGTGAGGATCTTGATGCCCTGCTTCTCGAAGCGCTTGCGGGCGAGGCCGGCGATCTCGGCATCCTCCACCGGCAGGATCTGCGGCAGCAGCTCGACCACGGTCACCTCGGCGCCCATGGTCCGGTAGAACGAGGCGAACTCGATGCCGATCGCGCCCGAGCCCATGACGAGCAGGCTCTTGGGCATCGTCTCGGGGACCATGGCCTCGTAATAGGTCCAGATCTGCTTCTTGTCGGGCTCGATCCCGGGGATAGCCCGGGGCCGGGCGCCGGTGGCCACGATGATGTGCTTGGCCTGGTAGCTGCCGGCGCCCTTGGCGCCCTTCGGGGCCTCGGCGCGCTTGGTCTCCTTGACGGTGACCTGCCCGGGCTGGTTGCCCTTCGCGACGCTGTCGACCGAGGCCTCGCCCCAGATCACGTCGACCTTGTTCTTCTTGAGCAGCATCCCGACGCCGCCGTTGAGCCGGCCCGAGACGCCGCGCGAGCGCTTGACGATGGCGGCGGTGTCGAACCCTACCTTCTCCGCGGTGAGGCCGTAATCGCCGGCATGCTGGAAGTAATGAAAAATCTCGGCCGAGCGCAGCAACGCCTTGGTGGGGATGCAGCCCCAGTTCAGGCAGATGCCGCCCAGGTGCTCCCGGTCGACCACCGCGGTCTTGTAGCCGAGCTGCGCCGCCCGGATCGCCGTGACGTAGCCGCCGGGGCCGGCGCCGATGATAAGGATGTCGTAGGTGTCGGACATCGTGTCTCAGCTCTCCGCTGTCGGGCGCTCGCCCGTACCGTCGTTCCGCTCGGCGGCGATCAGGGCGAGGATTCCAGCGCGCTCAGCCGCTGCTCCATGGCCTTGATCGTTCTCTTGATCGACTGGAGATCGGCCTTCGTCTGTGTGCCGAGGCCGGTCTCGTAGGCGACGTAGATCTCTAACTCTTCGAGCTTCTCGGTGTGACCCGTCAGCGTGCTTTTGATCGCGGCGACGTCGCGCCTCACCTCGGCGAGGTCGCTCTGCATCCTTTGAAGAACCGGCAGGACCAGATCGGTGACTTCGGACACGCGACAGCCTCCAAGCATCGAGCGCTCACGCGATCATAGCAGAGTCGCCCTCACACCAGCATGCCCATCGGGTTCTCGATCAGCCCCTTGAAGGCCGCGACCAACTCCGCGCCGAGCGCGCCGTCGAGGACGCGGTGATCGCAGGACAGGGTGGCGGTCATCACCTGGACCACTGCCGGCGCCCCGTCCTTAACGACCACCCGTTTCTCGCCGGCGCCCACCGCCAGGATGCTCGATTGCGGCGGGTTGATCACCGCGGTGAAATGCTTGATCCCGAACATGCCGAGGTTCGACACCGAGGTGACGCCGCCCTGGTACTCTTCCGGCTTGAGCTTCTTCGCGCGCGCCCGGGCCGCAAAATCCTTCATCTCCTTGGAGATGGAGGAGAGGGTCTTCTCGTCGGCCCGTCGGATGAC
Source organism: Methylobacterium sp. J-048 (assembly GCF_022829515.1). GTDB lineage: Bacteria > Pseudomonadota > Alphaproteobacteria > Rhizobiales > Beijerinckiaceae > Methylobacterium. The sequence goes on along the minus strand of NZ_JAKSYL010000296.1, from coordinate 53,504 downwards.
GGGCGTGAACAGGCCACCGTCGATCGCCACCGCGACGCCGACCTCGGCCTGCTTGAAGCGTAGGACCCGGTCCTCGGCCCAGACCGCGTTGGCCGCGGGCACGCGGATGAGCGCCAGGCCCATGGCCTTGATGACGAAGTCGTTGACCGAGAGCTTGAAGGCCGGCTTGCCGTCCTTGTCCTTACCCGCGGAGGCGTTGAGCGTCTCGCGCAGCTTCATCAGCGCGTCGAGCTCGCAATCCACCGTGAGGTAGAAGTGCGGCGCCACCTGCATCGCCTCGGTGAGGCGCTTGGCGATGGTCTTGCGCATGCCATCCAGCGGCACCTCCTCGTAGGAGCCCTTGGCGTAGAAGCCCCGGACCTGATCGAGGGTGGGGCCGGCGGGTGCACCGCCCGCGGGGGCTGCCTTCGGGGCGGGCGATGCCGCCTTGGGCGCCTCGGCGGCGGCCTGCGGTGCCGGCGCCTTGGTCCCGCCCGAGGCCTTGGCGGCCTGGACGTCGCGGGCGATGATCCGCCCGTGTGGGCCGGTGCCCGCGACGGCGGCGAGGTCGACGCCGTCCTGCTTGGCGATCCGGCGCGCGAGCGGCGAGGCGAACACCCGTCCGCCTTCGCCCTGCGGCTGCTTCGCGGGCCCGCCGGGCTGCGCGCCCTCCGGGGCCTCGTTCACCCGCTCGTAGGACATGTGGCCGCCGCCGGGCGTGGTGTTCTGGTCGGCCGGCGCCGGCGCGGCAGCGGATTTCGGATCGGACTTGGACTCCGGCGCAGCCTTGCCGTTGCCGCCGCCCGCCGCCTGCACGGCCGACGGATCCTCGCCCTCCTGGGCGATCACCGCGATCAGGTCGTTGACCGGCACGTCGGCGGTGCCCTCGGGCACGACGATCTTGGCGAGCACGCCCTCGTCGATGGCCTCGACCTCCATGGTCGCCTTGTCGGTCTCGATCTCGGCGAGCACGTCGCCGGATTTCACGGCGTCGCCCTCCTTCTTCAGCCACTTGGCGAGGTTGCCCTTCTCCATGGTCGGCGAGAGGGCGGGCATGAGCACGTTGATCGGCATGGCATCAGGTCTCGGGCAAGGCCGGGGCGGCCGGATCGTCGAAGGGAAACAGGTCGTCGAGGGGGAACGGAACGGCGTCGAAGGGCGGCAGCGCTACGGTCTCGCCGCGCTGGACGGTGGCCAGGACCACCCAGCGCCCGTCCGCGAGGGCAAAACCTTCCAGAAAACCTTCACCCGGATCGAGCAGCCAGAGATGGCCGATCCCGGCTTCCGCGTAGATGCGGCGCTTGGGACCACGGTCGAGGCGCATGGTGGACGGCGAGAGGATCTCGCAGGCCCAATCCGGCGAGGTCGTGATGAAGGCATCCGCGGGTTCGGTCGGCATCCGCTCGCGGCGCCAGCCAGCGATATCCGGCACGACCACGTGAGGGTCGAGATGAAGCTCCGGCTCGATCATGAAGATCCAACCCCCGGGACCCCCACGCCCACGGCTGAAGGTGAAATCGAGCTCACTGGAGAGACGTACTGCCGCGCTGGCGTGCCCAGGCCGCGGACGCGGGTGCGTCTCCAGGGTGCCATCGATGATCTCGGCGACGAGATGCTCCGGCACGGCCACGAGATCGGCGTAGGTCGCCTGCAGGACAGCTGCCTCAGCCATGGTCGGATGCCGCCATCGCTAGTTGAAGCCGCCGGGGTCGAGCCCCTCGGCCTCCCAGCCGGCGCGGATGCGCTCGAACGCCTCTTCCTCCGACATGTCGGTCTCCAGCGCGTAGGCGCGGGCCGCCTGCCGGCCGAGGTCGATCAGCAGCCGGCCCCAGGTCGCGGGATCGTCGAAGGAGCGGCGCAGGGCGACGCTGACGGCGCCGTCCACCACGGCCGCGCGCAGCACTTCGATGCCGCCCTGGGCGCGGGCGTCCGGCGGGACGGCGAGTTCGACGAAGTCCTGTGTGGGATCCTGGCTCATGGTGCGCCGGCTGGTCTCCGAACCCGGACGGGGCGGGAGGACGGCGCTGCGGTGCCGCCCGCGAGTCCCGTCACTTGTAGCAGACGCTCTTGGCCGCCTCGACGACCTCGGCCACGTTCGGCAGGGCGAGCTTTTCCAGGTTGGCCGCGTAGGGCATCGGCACGTCCTTGCCGGTGATGCGCAGGACAGGGGCGTCGAGATAGTCGAAGGCGTCGACCATCAGGCGGGCGACGATCTCGGCGCCGATGCCGGATTGCGGGAACCCCTCCTCCACGGTGATGCAGCGGCCGGTCTTCTTGACCGAGCGCACCACCGTCTCGGAATCCATCGGCCGGATCGTGCGCAGGTCGATCACCTCGGCCTCGATGCCCTCCTCGGCGAGGATCTGCGCCGCCTTGAGCGCGTAGGTCATGCCGATCGCGAAGGACACGATGGTCACGTCCTTGCCGGTGCGGTGGACCCGCGCCTTGCCGATCGGCAGCACGAAGTCGTCGAGCTGCGGCACCGGGAAGGACTGGCCGTACAGGATCTCGTTTTCGAGGAAGATGATCGGGTTCGGATCGCGGATCGCGGCCTTGAGCAGGCCCTTGGCGTCCGAGGCCGTATAGGGGGCGATCACCTTCAGGCCGGGCACGTTCGAGTACCAGGCGGCGTAATCGTGGCTGTGCTGGGCGCCGACCCGGGCGGCGGCGCCGTTGGGGCCGCGGAACACGATCGGGCAGCCGAGCTGGCCGCCGGACATGTACAGGGTCTTGGCCGCCGAGTTGATGATGTGGTCGATCGCCTGCATGGCGAAGTTGAAGGTCATGAACTCGACGATCGGCTTCAGGCCGGAGAGCGCCGCGCCGACGCCGATGCCGGCAAAGCCGTGCTCGGTGATCGGGGTGTCGACCACCCGCCGGGCGCCGAATTCCTGCAGCAGCCCCTGGGTGATCTTGTAGGCGCCCTGGTACTCGGCGACCTCCTCGCCCATGACGAAGACATCGCCGTCGCGGCGCATCTCCTCGGCCATGGCGTCGCGCAGGGCCTCGCGCACCGTGGTGGTGACCATCGGGGTGTTGGCCGGGAACTCCTCCATCACCGGCTCGTCGGCCTTGTTGGTGATGATTGCCGGCGCCGCCGGGGCCTTCTGCGCATCCTCGCCGGACTTCGCGGCCGGGGCCGGCTTGTCGGCCATCCCCTCGGCCTGCATGTCCGGGGTCGGGGCCGGGTGGCCGCCGGCGCCGTTGGGCTTCGGCTTGCCGCCGCTGGCAGCGGCCGCCGCGACGTCCTCACCCTCGCCGGCGATGATGGCGATCGGCGTGTTGACCGCGACGCCCTCGGTGCCCTCCTCGATCAGGATCTTGGCGAGCACGCCCTCGTCGATGGCCTCGACCTCCATGGTCGCCTTGTCGGTCTCGATCTCGGCCAGCACGTCGCCGGATTTGACCGGATCGCCCTCTTTCTTCAGCCACTTGGCGAGCTTGCCCTCCTCCATGGTGGGGGAGAGGGCGGGCATCAGGATGTCGGTCGCCATGCTCAGCTCTGCGGTCGTCTCTATCGGTCGGGGCGGCCAGGGTTTCGGGAGCGCGCTAGGCGTGCGCGTCCAGCAGGATGTCGGTCCAGAGCTCGGCGGGATCCGGCTCGGGATCATTGGTGGCGAACTCGGCCGCCGCGTTCACGGTCTCGCGGACCTTGGCGTCGGTCGCCTTGATCTCCGCCTCCGGCACCCCGTGCAGCTCGAGCAGGCGCTTGCGCACCATCTCGATCGGGTCGTGCTCGTCGCGCATCTTCGAGACCTCGTCCTTGGTCCGGTACTTGGCCGGATCGGACATGGAGTGGCCGCGATAGCGGTAGGTCTGCATCTCGAGGATGTAGGGGCCCTGGCCCGTGCGAGCGTGCTCGACCGCCCGCGCCGCCGCCTCGCGCACCGTGCGGACATCCATGCCGTCGACCTGCTCGCCCGGGATGCCGAAGGAGAGGCCGCGCTTGGAGAAGTCGGTCTGCGCCGAGGCCCGGGCCACCGAGGTGCCCATGGCGTAGCGGTTGTTCTCGATCACGTAGACCACCGGCAGCTTCCACAGCGCCGCCATGTTGAAGCTCTCGTAGACCTGGCCCTGGTTGGCCGCGCCGTCGCCCATATAGGTGAGGCTGACCTTGCCGTTGTCCCGGTAATGGTCGGCGAAGGCGAGGCCGGTGCCCAGCGAGACCTGGGCGCCGACGATGCCGTGGCCGCCGAAGAACTGCTTCTCGCGGGAAAACATGTGCATGGAGCCGCCCTTGCCGCGGCTGTAGCCGCCCCGGCGCCCGGTCAGCTCGGCCATGACGCCCTTCGGGTCCATGCCGCAGGCCAGCATGTGGCCGTGGTCGCGGTAGCCGGTGATGACCTGATCGCCGTCGATCGAGGCCATCTGCATGCCGATCACCACGGCTTCCTGGCCGATATAGAGGTGGCAGAAGCCGCCGATCAGGCCCATGCCGTAGAGCTGGCCGGCCTTCTCCTCGAAACGCCGGATCAGCAGCATCTCGTGATAGGCGTGGAGGTCTTCCTCGCGGGTGAATTGCGGCATGTTCGGCGCGGGCTTGTGCGCCTCAATGACTTGAGGGCTTCCGGCCTGGGAGCTTCCCGCTTCCGGGCTCGCGACCTGCGGTTGCGAGGACGAAGCGTCCTTCGCAGGCTCCTTGGCGGCGTCCATCGGCGCTCTCCCCGTGATTCCACGCGACTGGAACGGGGTGTAGGACAGCACCGTTTGGAAAGCGAGGGCGGACGCTCTGACAGGTCGGCCCTCTTGTCAGAGGGGATCTAAAGTCGCAGCGGCGCGAGCCGGGCCGCGCTGTCAGGGTGTAATGACGACCACGTCGTTGGCGTGGACGCGGCCCAGCACGATCCGGGCCCGTTCCTCGAGGAGATCGCGGTCTATCTGATCGCTCTTGAGCAAGGCGACCCGGTGCTCCCAGGTCGCGCGCTCCGCCCGCACGGCGGTCAGCTCCTGGGTGAGGCCGTAGGCGCGGATCTTGAGCACCTTCTTGGCTTCGAGGCCGCGATTGCCGCTCTCGGCCTGCCACACGAAGAAGCCGACAACGAGCGCCGACAGGGTCCAGAGACCCAGGGGCAAGACGACCATTCTGACGCGGCGGCGGACGACCATGGCGGGAGCCTCGCGCGGAAAGGTTAACGGAGCTTTTCAAGGCTGTGGGATCGTGCCCATCGGGTATGATCCGGGCCAGACCGCGGGAGCCCACGCGCGCAGATGGACATGACCGAGCTGACGCGCTGGATCGCCGAGCACGCCACCGCGACCGACGATTACGATATGCTGCTCGCCCGGGTCTGCGACGGCCTGTGCGAGTCCGGCGTCCCGCTCTGGCGGGTCAGCGTCATGACGCCGGCCATCGACCCGATGGTGCGCGGCGTCAGCCTGAACTGGCATCTCGGCCAGGGGCTCAGCTTCGTGCCCAACCCGCACGGCGCCGAGCAGGAGGCGGATTGGCTGCGCAGCCCGATCTTCGCGATGCTGGAGCGGGCGGAGACGTTTGGGCGCTGGCGGCTCGACCCCCCTGGCCCGGAGACCGACTATCCGGTCCTGCACGACCTGCGCGCCGAGGGCGGCACCGAATACGCGGTCCATATCGTCGGCTTCGCGCCCGGCACGGCCCTGCGCGGCGTCGCGATCTCGTTCTGCACCCGGGCGCGCTCGGGCTTCTCGGAGGCCGACCTGAAAGCAATAGCGGAGGTGCTGCCGGTCCTCGCTCTGGCGGTGGCCAAGCTCGGCCTCGGGCATACCCTGCGCGAGGTCACGGCGACCTATCTCGGGCGCTCCACCGCGGAGCGGGTGCTGGACGGCCAGATCCAGCGCGGCCAGGGACGGGCCGTTCCGGCCGCGATCCTGCTGACGGACCTGCGCGGCTTCACGGCCCTGTCCGACCGGGCCGATCCCTACGACATGGTCACGTGGCTCAACGAGCATTTCGACGCGCTGGGCGACCCGGTCGCCCGGCACGGCGGCGAGATCCTGAAATTCCTCGGCGACGGCTTCCTGGCGATCTTCCCGGTGGCCGATGCCGGCATCCTCCCCTGCCCGGTCTGCGGCCGCGCCCTCGACGCCGCCGCGGACGGGCTCGCCGCCAACGTCGCGCTCAACGCCCGGCGCCGCGACGCCGGGCTTCCGGAGCTGACTGCCGATTGCGTCGTGCATTTCGGCACGGTGGTCTACGGCAATGTCGGCACGGAGCGGCGCCTCGACTTCACGGTGATCGGGCGGGCGGTGAACGAGGCCAGCCGGATCGAGAGCCAGTGCGAGGCGCTCGGGCACGCCCTGCTGGTCTCGGATTCTTTCGCGGAGCGGTGCGGCCGGGCGCTGGACGCCGTGGGCATCATCGAACTGCGGGGCCTGGCGCGCCCGCAGAAGGTCTGGACGCTGCCGGCGGAGTGACGGTGCGATTTGAGAGACGGCCCACGTCTTCCCTCCCGCAAGCTGGGGAGGGAAGACGTGTCCGAACTCAGCCGCGCGCCAGATGCTTGATCGCCGAAGCGCCGGCGTAGAGCGCCTGCGGGCCGAGGCCTTCCTCGATGCGGATCAGCTGGTTGTACTTGGCAAGTCTGTCGGAGCGGGCGAGCGAGCCGGTCTTGATCTGCCCGCAATTGGTGGCGACCGCGAGATCCGCGATAGTCGAATCCTCGGTCTCCCCGGAGCGGTGGGACATCACCGCCGTGTAGCCGGCGCGCTGGGCCATATCGACGGCCGCCAGGGTCTCGGTGAGCGTGCCGATCTGGTTGACCTTGATCAGGATCGAGTTGGCCGTGCCCTCGGCGATGCCGCGGGACAGGCGCTCGACATTGGTCACGAACAGGTCGTCGCCCACGAGCTGGCAGCGTGCGCCGATCTTGTCGGTCAGGAGCTTCCAGCCGGCCCAATCGTCCTCGGACATGCCGTCTTCGATCGACAGGATCGGGTAGTTGGCGACCAGCTGCGCCAGGTAGTCGACCTGGGCCTCGATCGAGCGGGTCGTGCCCTCGCCCTCGTAGGCGTAGGCGCCGTCCTTGAAGAACTCGGTGGCGGCGCAGTCGAGGCCCAGGGCGATCTCGGTGCCGGGCTTGAAGCCGGCGGCCGTGATCGCGTCCATCACGAAGTCGAGGGCGGCCTCGGCGGACGGCAGGTTCGGGGCAAACCCGCCCTCGTCCCCGACATTGGTGTTGTGGCCGGCCTTCTTCAGCTTGCCCTTGAGGGTGTGGAACACCTCGGAGCCCATGCGCACGGCGTCGGCGAGCGACTCCGCGCCCACCGGCAGGATCATGAATTCCTGGAAGTCGATCGGGTTGTCGGCGTGCGCCCCGCCGTTGATGATGTTCATCATCGGCACCGGCAGGATCCGGCCCTGCACGCCGCCGACATAGCGGTAGAGCGGCAGGCCCGACGCTTCGGCCGCCGCCTTGGCGACCGCCAGCGACACGCCCAGGATCGCGTTCGCCCCGAGGCGCGCCTTGTTGGGCGTGCCGTCGAGCTCGATCATCGCCTCGTCGACGGCGACCTGCTCTTCGGCTTCCATGCCGCCGATCGCGTCCAAGATCTCGGTCTGCGCGGCCTCGACCGCCTTCAGCACGCCCTTGCCGAGGAAGCGGCTCTGGTCGCCGTCGCGCAGCTCGACCGCCTCGTGCGCGCCCGTGGAGGCGCCCGACGGAACCGCGGCGCGGCCGAAGGAGCCGTCCTCCAGCAGGACATCGACCTCGACCGTGGGGTTGCCCCGGCTATCGAGGATCTCGCGGGCGCTGATATTGGTAATCGCGGTCATGGAACGTCCTCTCGCGGGGCCGCTTGTCGGCGGCGGCAGCCCCGATCCGGGGTGCGGCGCATCGCGGCGGCTTATCCGTCAAGCCGCGTTCGGCGGCAAGCACGGGCGTAGGCCCAGCCTGTGCACGTGTCGTGACAACCCTCACGTGCCGGCACTCAGGGTCGGGGGATCCCAAAGGGCGAGCCCTTTGGCGGGGTATGGGGTGGAGCCCCCATCAACCAGGGCTCCGCCCTGGACCCGCAAAAGGGCTCGCCCTTTTGAATCCAGGACTGTCCGGCCCTATACGGGCGTCATGACCACATCCGAGACGCTCCAGCTCGGCCAGCCGACGCCGCTGCCCGATTCGCCCCACGAGGCCCGCCTCGACCGGGTGCCGAACCCGCATGCCGATACCGACTACGTGGCGCGCTTCACCGCGCCCGAGTTCACCTCGATCTGCCCGGTCACCGGCCAGCCCGACTTCGCGATCCTGGTGATCGATTACGTGCCCGGCGACTGGCTCGTGGAGTCGAAGTCGCTCAAGCTCTACCTCGGCGCCTTCCGCAACCATGGGGCGTTCCACGAGGATTGCACGGTGGCGATCGGCAAGCGCCTGCGCGATCTGCTCGAGCCGCGCTACCTGCGTATCGGCGGCTACTGGTACCCGCGCGGCGGCATCCCGATCGACGTGTTCTGGCAGACCGGTGAGCCACCCAAGACGATCTGGCTGCCCGAGACCGGCGTCGCCCCCTATCGAGGGCGCTGAGCCGCATACGAAAAGGGCGACCGGCTCGCGCCGGTCGCCCTCGGATCCGTTCGGATCGCTGCCCTTAGTAGGGCGAGCCGTAGTAGCCATAGGCCGGGGCGCCGTAGCCGTAAGCCGGAGCACCGTAGGCCGGGGCGTAGCCGTAACCGCCGCCGTTGTAGTAGTTGTTCGCCGCACCGGCAGCGACCGCACCGGCGGCGAGGCCGGCGATGCCGAGGCCGATGGCCGCACCGGTGCCGATGCCGCGACGGCCGCCACGGTAGCCGTAACCGCCGCCGTAGCCATGGCCGTAACCGCCGTGGAAGCCATACGGACGGGCCTCGGCGCCGGTCGTGGCAGCGACGCTGCCGAGAGCCAGAGCGGCGGCGGTGGCGATGATACCAATCTTGCGCATAACGTTCCTTCTCGATCCTCGATCGAACATGCCCATCAACGTGGCCGTTGGGCGAAGGGTTCCAAGTTTTCGCCGCTGAATTCTGAAGGCTTTGACCGGCTGAACAGCGGTTCATCTCAGCCATGGCAGCCGAAGGCGGCCGCTGGTGCCTCAGCTGCCGTTCACCCCGGCCGTTGCTCTTGCGAATATTTTCCGCTGCGGGTCGCCGGAGGCCGAAGCTCTGTCGGGGCGTCGCCGGGTGCGCGGAGGGGGATCGGGCCGCGGGCGGCATCAGCCGGGATGACGCGGGTCGGCGCATCCCGTTCCAACCGGAAACTGCTTATGTGCGGGGGGCGCCGATGACGCCGTACCGGAGAGCCAAGATGGATGCCCTGACGCTGATCCGCGACACCTTCGCGCCGCTTCCGGGCAAGCGCATCCTCGACATCGGGTGCGGACCCGGGACCCTGGCGAAGCGGCTCACCGAGGACGGCGCGGCGGTCACCGGAATCGATCCGGGCACGGCGGCCCTGGCGAAGGCCCGGGATGCCGTGCCGGCCGCGCGGTTCGAGGTGGCCTCGGCCGAGGCCCTGCCGTTTCCTGCAGCCAGTTTCGACGGCGCCGTGATGTTCAACGCCCTCCACCACATGCCGGACCCGGCCGCCGCCCTCGCGGAAGCCGCGCGGGTCCTGGTGCCGGGCGGCATCCTGGTGGTGGTGGAGCCCCTGGCGAAAGGCAGCTTCTTCGATGCCCTGCGGCCGATCGAGGACGAGACCGCCGTGCGGGCCGCCGCTCAAGAAGCCATCGCGGCGGCGCTAGGGAGCGGCGCCTTTGTCTGCCGTCAAGACGTGACCGTGGCGCGGCGCGAAAGCTTTTCCGCCCTCGACGCCTTCTTGGCGCGGATCAGCGCGGTCGATCCGGCCCGGGCGGCGACGATCGAAGCGCGCCGGCCGGTGGTGGAGGCGGCGTTCCACGAGGCTGCCGAGCGCGAGGCCGACGGGCGCTATGCCCTGGTCCAGCCCCTGCGGATCCACGTGCTCCAGCCGGCCTGACGCCGGTTCAGGCGAAGCGGCGCTTGGCGAGGCGGTCGAAGGCGATCAGCTCCTCGAGCAGGGCCGGCATATCGCGCAGGGCCACCATGTTCGGCCCGTCCGAGGGCGCCCGGTCCGGATCGGGGTGGGTCTCGATGAACACCCCGGCGACGCCCACCGCCACGGCGGCCCGGGCCAGCACGGCGACGAATTCCCGCTGGCCGCCGGAACTGGCGCCCTGCCCGCCCGGCTGCTGCACCGAATGGGTGGCGTCGAACACCACCGGCGCCCCGTGGGTCACCTGCGCCATGATCGGCAGGCTGCGCATGTCCGAGACCAGGGTGTTGTAGCCGAACGAGGCGCCGCGCTCGGTGACGATGACGTTCGGGTTGCCGGCTTCCGTCACCTTGGCGGCGACGTGCTTCATGTCCCAGGGGGCCAGGAATTGCCCCTTCTTGATGTTGACCGCCCGGCCGGTGGCGGCGGCGGCCAGGAGCAGGTCGGTCTGGCGGCACAGGAAGGCCGGGATCTGCAGCACGTCCACGGCCTCGGCGGTCGGCGTGCATTGCTCGGCGGCGTGCACGTCGGTGAGCACCGGCAAGCCCAAGGACTCACGGATCTCGGCGAAGATCGGCAACGCCCCGTCGAGGCCGATGCCCCGGGCGGCGGTGCCGGAGGTGCGGTTGGCCTTGTCGAACGAGGTCTTGAACACCAGGCCGATCCCGAGGCCCGCCGCCATCTCCTTGAGCGCCGCGGCGATCTCCAGGGCGTGGCTGCGCCCTTCGAGCTGGCATGGGCCGGCGATCAGCGTCAGCGGCAGGTGGTTGGCAAAGCGCGCCGCGCCGATTTGGACGACGGGGCCGGGTGTTTCGCGTGTCGACATGGGCTGCGCTCTACCCCGCGCGGCGGATTCGCGAAACCCCGGCCCGGGGCGCGACCCGGCAGACCGTGAGGTCGTCCCGGAGCCCATCCGTCCGGGGGCCGGTCTCGCACAGCATCAGCGCCCGGCCGGCGCCGCCCCGCTGCGGCGCGTCGGCCAGCAGGCTGTCCTGGTGGAGATTGAGCGCCAGCACCTCGGCCGTGGACGGCTCCGCGCCGGTGAGCGCCCGGGCGGCCAGGCCGATCAGAGCGAAATAGGCAGGCGCCGGTTCCCGGTCGCGGGAGGCGATCGTGATCCGGGCGGGCGCCCGGCAATCGAGGCTCATCCGCTCGGCGTCCTGCGCCCGGAACACCGCGTAGGGGCCCTCCCGCCCGGCGAGCGAGGCGCCCGTGATCCGGATCACCTTGGCGGCGAGGGCGTCGCAGGCATCCGCGGCCCGGGCCGGCGCCGCGGCGAGAACCAGGGCGCCGGCGAGGGCGGCCAGGATGGGGAGGCGCATCGGTGTGGGCTCCTGCGCGCCGCGTCTGGGACCGGCGGGACGTTCCGAGAGATAGCGCGGGCCGGCGCTGCCGCGAAGATGCGCGCCCTCGCCGATTGGACAGGGCGGCCCCGATGACCGATCTGAGCGGCCAGCGCGGCGCCTCACGTCGCTGAAGCATTCAGGCCATCCATGCTCCGATCCACGCGCCGATCCACCCTTGCATCCGCCGTCCTGCTGGCCCTGATGCTCTCCGGCGCCAGCGCCGAGCCGCTGATGGATCCGGCCTACGGCCCCGAACTCGAAGGGTTCGACTACCCGTTCCCGGTGAAGCGCTTCGCCTTCACGTCGCAGCGCCAGCCCCTGCAGATGGCCTATCTCGACGTCCGGCCAGAAAAACCGAACGGGCGCACCGCCGTGCTGCTCCACGGCAAGAACTTCTGCGCCGCAACCTGGGAGAGCCAGATCCGGGCGCTGACCGGGGCCGGCTACCGGGTGATCGCCCCGGACCAGATCGGCTTCTGCAAGTCGAGCAAGCCGGCCGCCTATCAGTTCACGTTCCGCCAGCTCGCCGAGAACACCCGCGCCCTGCTCGACACGCTCGGGATCGCGCGGCCGATCCTGGTCGGCCATTCCACCGGCGGCATGCTGGCCGCGCATTACGCGCTGCTCTACCCGAAGGACGTGGCGCAGCTGGTGCTGGTTAACCCGATCGGGCTGGAGGATTGGAGCGCCAAGGGCGTGCCCCCGACATCGGTGGAGCAATGGTACCAGCGCGAGCTGAAGGTCTCGGCGGCGTCGATCCGGGCCTACGAGACCGCGACCTACTACGCAGGCCAGTGGGAGCCCCGCTACGAGCTCTGGGTGACGATGCTGGCCGGGCTCAACGCCGGCCCGGGCAAGGAGGCGGTCGCCTGGGACTCGGCGCTCCTCTACGACATGATCCTGACCCAGCCGGTGGTCTACCGGCTGCCGCAGATCGCGGTGCCGACCCTGCTGATGATCGGCCAGAAGGACAACACGGCGATCGGCAAGGACCTCGCCCCGCCGGAGGCTCGGGCCGCGCTCGGGAATTATCCCGCGCTCGGCAAGGCCGCCGCCAGGGCGATCCCGGGGGCCCGGCTGGTCGAGTTCCCGGCGCTGGGGCACGCGCCGCAGATGTCGGATCCCGAGGGGTTCAACAGGGCGTTGATCGAGGGGATTTCGGCGCCGTGAAGGCCCGGTCGTCCGCTTTCGGAGGCGGATTCATCTGACTTCATGCTCGGACGGTCTATCCCATCCTAGACCTCATCCTGAGGTGGCGACGCGCAGCGTCGCCCTCGAAGGAGCCCTCCAGGGATCGCGGTGGACCCTGGAGGGCTCCTTCGAGGCCGTGCGATCTTCGATCGCTCGGCACCTCAGGATGAGGGGAGAGGTTCGGATGTCCGGAGTTTGCCGACGACCCGCGATGGCGGTCGTCGGAGCGAGCAGGTCCTAGGTCCTAAAAATACGACTTCAGCACGCCGCGGCGGCGGACGTCGAGGGTGGCGCAGTGGAACGAGCCGCCGAACGGGCCGTAGCTGAGGAACGGCGCCGGGATCGGGTCGAAGCCCCAATCCTTGAGCGCCTTGATCAGCGTCGGCTGGCTCTGGTCGACGACGATCTTCTTCTCGGTGATCGCCAGGACGTTGATCGAGGTCCAGGGCGAGCACATCGAGATCTTGCTCATGAAGCCCTCGACCGGGTCGGGGCGCGGGGCGATCAGCACGTCCCACTTCTTGAGCACGGCGGGCAGCTTCTCGACGTCGATATAGTCCGGGTTCACCAGCACCTTGCCCGGCGCCAGCGGCATGAACGACGAGTCGATGTGCATCGGCTGCGGGCAGCGGCTCTCGATCTCGTGGATGCGGAAGCCCGGGCCGAGGTGGCGGCGCAGCCACTCGATGCCCATCAGGTTGGTCACGTTCGAGCGGGTCACGAACAGGTCGCGGCCGCAGCGGACGAAGTCGGCGGCGTCGAAGACCGGCTCGAACTCGTTGACCGTGAACTGCATGGGCTCGCCGGCCTTCAGGTTCGGCACCCGGTAATCGTAATTGTAGAGATCGTCGGTCAGCTGCGGCCGCGGCGCAGAGGTCCAGCGGGCGCCGGCGCGAAAGTATTCCTTGAACAGCGACCGGTAGGCGTCGCCCTCGAAGTAGCGCGAGCGCCAGCACATCGGGCTCTCGATGATCTCGTCGCCGATGACCAGGTATGGGTCGCGCGGGCAGGCGACGCAGAAGCCCCGGGAGGTCCAGCGCGGCGCCTTGAATTTGCGGGAAAAGTCCACCGCGTCGGGGCGGCGGATCTTGACGCCCTCGCCGGCCAGGATCTTGATGAAGTTGTCGAGCTCCTGCTGCGCCAGCTTCTTCATGAACTTGGGGTATTTCCAGCCGCTGGCGAAGCGGTAGAACGGCTGGGCCGCCCGCGGCAGGTTGAAGATCACCGTCAGGTGGTGAGTCGGGATGGTGGCACCGTCGAGGGATCCGACGATCACCTCTTCCAGCGGGTCCCACTCGTTCCAGGCCATGACCGGGGAGTGAGGCGCCGGCACGCCGGGCTCCAGTCTGCCCCGGAGGCCGTCGGCATGCGTGTCGTCGCTCACGGCCTCGACGGCCGTGATCGGTGATTCGCGCTCCATGACGTGTGCCCCTTCTGCGACGTGCCGCGGTCTTCTGCGCGGGCTCCTCGGCCCGGCCACCGCTTTGGCTCCCGGTGTGTCAAACGGGTGATAGACACCGGTAATCCGTGCTGCAACGTGGCAGAAACGTTCTTGGTCGCCCGGACCTATTTCTGCCGCGACCGTGACCGATTTCCCGCATCAAGCCATTTGCGAGCTTGAAAGACCATTATGAAGCGCCTGACGACCTTGGCCTCGATCGCCGGTCTCTGCACGGTCGTCGGCCTGTTCATGTCCTCCGGCCTGGAGGACGTGTCGGCCGCCGTGATGAGCGCCGGCTGGGGCGCCGCCCTGGTGGTGGTGGCCCGCGTCGCCGCCGTCGCCTGGGCGGGGCTCGGCTGGCACGTCGTGTTCCCGGCGGGCGCGGCGAGGCTCAGCGACTGCGTGTCGCTGCGGTTCGTCCGCGAGGGAATCAACACGCTGCTGCCGGTGGCGACCGTGGGCGGCGACTTCGTCGGCGCGCGGCTGATGTCCAAGCGCGGCGTCCCGGGCGCCATGGCCGGCGCCAGCATGTTCGTGGACCTGATGACGCAGGCGCTCACGCAGCTCCTGTTCACCGTTATCGGCCTCGGCCTGCTGGTCCTGATCGCCGGCGATGGGCCGATCGCCCGGACGGTGGCGGGCGGGCTGGCCGTGGCGGTGCCTGCCCTCGGCGCGTTCTACCTGATCCAGCGGCGGGCCGGGCACCGGATCATCCAGGGCCTGATGACCCGCTTCGCCTCGGGCCGCGAGTGGCGCGCTTTCGGCGCCATCGATCAGCTCTACGACAGCCTGCGCCGGATGTACGGCAACCACCGCCGCTTCCTTTCGGCCCTGGTCATCCATCTGGCGGGCTGGGTCATCGGCACCCTCGAAGTCTATGTGGGCCTGCATTTCATGGGCTACCCGGTCGATTTCGCCCAGGCCCTGGTGATCGAGAGCCTGGCCCAGGCGGTCCGCGGTGCGGCCTTCGCGGTGCCGGGCGCGCTCGGCGCCCAGGAGGGCGGATTGATCGCGCTCTGCGGCCTGTTCAACATTCCCGCCGAGGCGGCGCTCGCCCTGTCGCTGGTCAAGCGCTTCGCCGATCTCGGCGTCGGCGTGCCGGGCCTGCTGCTCTGGCACCGGATTGAGGCCAAGCTCACGGCCGAGACCGCCGCCGATGCGGATCGTGAGCCCGAGGCCGCGATCGGCCGCACCGCCAAGATGGTGCCGCAACCGGCGACCCTCGGCCCGTTCTACAGCTACGCCCCGCCCCGCATGGGTTCGCGGATCGGCGACGGCGAGGAGTTGAAGAAGTGCGCCTGACCCGTCGGCTCGCGGCCATCGCTCTGCTGGCCGCCCCCCTCCTCGCTCCGGTCTCGGCCTGGGCGGCGGACGATCCCGCGGTGCAGACCGTGCGCGACCTCTACGCGGCCTTCACCGCCGCCTTGAAGGACGGCCCAAGCCCCCTGCCCGCCCGGGTGGCCGCCGTGGGACCGGCACTGGAGAAGGCGTTCGACTTCCCGGCCATGACCCGCGTCGCCGTCGGCTCGAAATGGTCGGGCTTCACCCCCGAGCAGCAGACAGCGGTCACCGACGCGTTCAAGCGCAGCCTGACCGTGACCTACGCCAATCGCCTCGCCCGGGCGGCCGGCGGCAAGTTCGAGGTGACCCCGAAGGTCGAGGAGCGCGGCAGCCAGCGCGTGGTGCCCACCCGGGTCACCGCGGCCGACGGCGACGATTCGGCGGTCGACTTCGTGGTCAATGCCGGCAACCGCATCCAGGACGTGCTGCTCAACGGCGACGTCAGCGAGATCGCCGCCCAGCGCAACGCGTTGTCCGCCCCGCTGAAGGCCGGCGGCGCCGACGCGGCGGTGAAGTTCCTGCGCCAGCGCGCCGACGGCATGCTCGCCGCAAAACCGACACCGTGACCCACGACGCCGTGAATAGAACAGCTGTGCCTGCCGCCCTGACCGGGCCGCACGCGGCCATCGCCGCCTGAGGCGGCCGGACGACCGCACGGACCCGACCGGATGGACCTCACCTCTCTGGCACTCGCCGCCTTGTCGTGGCTCTCGCTGCTCTGCCTCCTCCTGGCGGCGGCGGGCGGCCTCTATGGGCTGGCGGCCGCCTATCTCGCCGGCCGGTTTGCCGCGCGGCCGGTGCCGGTGCTGGAACCGGGGGCGCCCCGCCCCTCCGTGACGGTGCTCAAGCCGCTCTGCGGCCTGGAGCCCAACCTGTACGAGAATCTCGAGACCGTGCTGCGCCAGGATTACGCCGGCCCGGTCCAGGTGGTGTTCGGCGTCCAGAAATCCGCCGACCCGGCCATCGGCGTGGTCGAGCGGCTCAAGCAGGCCTATCCCGACGCCCGCATCGATCTCGTGATCGACGGCCGCCAGCACGGCTCGAACCGCAAGGTCTCGAACCTGATCAACATGGCCGAGCGGATCGCCCACGACGTGATTGTGCTGGCCGACAGCGACATGGTGGTCCGGCCCGACTACCTGGAGCGGCTGGTCGCCGAGCTGTCGCAGGACGGCGTCTCCGGCGTCACCTGCCTGTATCACGGCGTCCCGGCGTTCCGGGGCCTCTACGACCAGCTCTCGACGCTGGCGATCGACGTGCAGTTCCTGCCCAACGTGGTGATGGGCCTGAGCCTCGGGCTCGCCAAGCCGTGCTTCGGCTCGACCATCGCGTTCACCCGGGCGAACCTCGACGCGGTGGGCGGCTTCCGCCGCTTCCGCAACGATCTCGCCGACGATTACGCCATCGGCGCGGCCCTGCGCGGCCTCGGCGGCAAGGTGGTGATCCCGAGCTTCACCATCGGCCATACCAGCGTCGACACCGACCTCGCCGGCCTGTGGCGGCACGAGTTGCGCTGGAACCGCACCATCCGCAACGTCGACCCAGCCGGCTATGCCGGGTCGATCGTGACCCACGCCTTCCCGCTGGCCCTGGTCGGCGCACTCCTGCCCGGCGCCGGCACCGGCGCCCTGGTGGTGGCCGGCCTGGCGCTCGCGGGCCGGATCGTGCTGTGCCGGCAGCTCGAGCGCGCCTTCGGCCTCGCGCCGCACCCCTACGGACTGTTGCCGATCCGCGACATCCTCTCGTTCATGAACTTCTCCTGGGCCTTCGTGTCGGGGGCGGTGACATGGAAAGGTCATGATTATCACGTGGTTGCGGATGGTACCCTGATCCCGGACGCCGACCTCGGCCGCGACGCCAGCGCACCCACACGTTGAACGCGGCTCCCGCTTCCTCACCCCTCCCCCGGCAACGCCCTGAGGCCTTGAACCCCATGCGCACGCTCTTCCTTCAGGCTCCCACCTTCGACGGCTTCGACGGCGGTGCCGGTTCCCGCTATCAGGCCAAGCGCGAGATCAAGTCGTTCTGGTACCCGACCTGGCTGGCCCAGCCGGCCGCCCTGGTGCCGAACTCGAAGCTGATCGACGCGCCCCCGCACAACATCAAGCTCCCCGAGATCGTGGCCCAGGCCAACGACTTCGACCTCGTCGTGCTCCACACCTCGGTGCCGTCGTTCAAGTCCGACGTGAAGACGATCGAGGCGCTGAAGGCCGCGAACCCGAAGCTGATCGCCGGCCTGATCGGCGCCAAGGTCGCGGTCGACGCCGCCGGCGCCATGGCCCAGGCCCCGGTGATCGATTTCTGCGCCCGCAACGAGTTCGACTTCACCGTCAAGGAAGTCGCCGACGGCGTCCCGATGTCCGAGATCAAGGGTCTGTCCTATCGCGATGCGAACGGCGTCGTGGTCCATAATGAGGACCGCGAGATCATGACCGACATGGATCAGCTGCCCTTCGTCACCAGCGTCTACAAGCGCGACCTGGAGATGGAGAAGTACTTCATCGGCTACCTGAAGCACCCCTACATCTCGTTCTACTCCGGGCGGGGCTGCAAGAGCCGCTGCACCTTCTGCCTGTGGCCGCAGACCGTCGGCGGGCACACCTACCGCACCCGCTCGGTCGCCCACGTGATCGAGGAGATCAAGTACTGCCTGAAGGAGTTCCCGCAGACCAAGGAGTTCTTCTTCGACGACGACACCTTCACCGACAACCTGCCCCGCGCGGAGGAGATCGCCCGCGAGCTCGGCAAGCTTGGCGTGACCTGGTCGTGCAACGCCAAGGCGAACGTGCCCCGTGAGACCCTGAAGGTGCTCAAGGAGAACGGCCTGCGCCTGCTGCTGGTCGGCTACGAGTCCGGCAACCAGACGATCCTGCACAACATCAAGAAGGGCATGCGCGTCGAGGTCGCAGAGAAGTTCACCCAGGATTGCCACGAGCTGGGTATCGCCATCCACGGCACCTTCATCCTCGGCCTGCCGGGCGAGACCAAGGAGACGATCCAGGAGACGATCGCCTTCGCCAAGCGGATCAACCCGCACACGATCCAGGTCTCGCTGGCGGCCCCCTACCCGGGCACCTTCCTGTACAAGCAGGCGGTGGAGAACGGCTGGCTCGACATCGAGAACGCCGAGCTCGTCGACGAGAACGGCGTGCAGGTCGCGCCGCTGCACTACCCGCACCTGTCGCACACCGAGATCTTCACGTCGGTGGAGGAGTTCTACAAGAAGTTTTACTTCCGCGCCCCGAAGATCGCCTCGATCGTCGGCGAGATGGTGCGCTCCCCCGACATGATGAAGCGCCGCCTGCGCGAAGGCGTGGAGTTCTACCGCTTCCTCAAGGAGCGCCAGGGCACCGCCAAGGCGGCGTGAAGTCAGGGGTCCGGGGCCCACGGCCCCGGCGGGGAGCGCGGGGTAGAGTCCCGCGTCTCTTCCCAGGGCTCCGCCCTGGACCCGCGAGAGGGCTCGCCCTCTCGACACCCGCTACGAGGTCGTCGTGAAGCGTCTTGTCGTTACGGCCGATGATTTCGGGTTGAGCCTCGAGGTCAACGAAGCCGTCGAGCAGGCTCACCGAGAGGGGATCCTCACCGCGGCGAGCCTGATGGTCTCGGCGCCCGCCGCCGCCGATGCCGTGGCCCGGGCGAAGCGGATGCCGTTCCTGCGGGTCGGCCTCCACCTCGTCCTGGTCGAAGCCTGGCCGACCCTGCCGGCGGCGCAGCTGCCCGACCTGACCGATGCCGCCGGCCTGATGCGGGCCGACATGGCGCGCGTCGGCCTCGATCTCGCCCGCAAGCCCGCGGCCCGGCGCCAGCTCGCCGCCGAGATCACGGCGCAGTTCGAGGCCTACCGGGCGACCGGCCTGCCCCTCGACCACGTCAACGCCCACAAGCACTTCCACGTCCATCCGCTGATCGCCGGCGCGGTGCTGCGGATCGGGCGCGGCTACGGCATGCGGGCGATCCGCGTCCCCCGGGAGCCGCGCCAGCTGCTCCGCCGGGCCGAGGCCAGCGCCCGGCCGCGCCCCGCCCTCGACATCGCGCCCTGGGCGGCCCTGCTCGCCGTGCGCGCCCGCCAGGCCGGCCTGCTGATCCCCGACCGCACCCTCGGCCTCGCCTGGTCCGGCACGATGACCCCGCCGCGGGTGGCGGCGCTCCTGGCGCAGCTGCCGGACGGCCTGACCGAGCTCTACACCCACCCGGCCACCGCCGGCGGTTTTCCGGGCGAGGCTCCGGGTTACCTGTATGCTGCCGAGCGCGACGCGCTGATCGCCCCGGCCTCGCGGGCAGCCGCCGACGCATCAGGGGCCGTCAGGGGCGGGTTTTCGGACTTTCTGGGTTAAACAGCGTCGCGCCGCTTCAGCGCGATGGCAAGAAGGATGTGGCTGTCGAGGATCAGCCTCACGACCCGGACAACGGCTGGATGAGGAAATCCTCAGGCAGGGGATCGTCGAAGTCGTCCGCGATGAAGCCCTGGCTGCGTGTGATCCCACGCGCCCGAAGAAACGCCTCCCCGGCCTCGATATCGAGCCCGCGTGTCCGGCGATGCGGCACTAGATCGAGCACCGGCTTGCCATCCCGCGTCAGGACGATGGTCTCGCCACCTTCGACACGCGCGGCGAGTTCCGCCAAGCTTGGGGCTGCCATTTCGAGCGCGATCGTCGTCATACGGCGAGGTTAGAGCGCGCAGCGTTCGAGGGGAAGATGCCGTCGAACAGACGCCGAGTGCGATTGATGGCTCATGTTGTCTGACTAAGGTCAGATAAATGAGACCTGATTCCATCGCCCGCTTCCGCCGCTTCGCCCGCGCCGTCACCGCGGAGGTCGGCGCCCTCGACAGCTCGTTCCTCGGCCGGGGCCGGCCCCTCGGGGCGGCCCGCGTGGTGAACGCGATCGGTGCGGGGCGGACCGATGTGGCCGAGATCCGCGCCTATCTCGGCCTCGATTCTGGTCTGATGAGCCGCCTGTTGCGCAGCCTCGAGGAGGAGGGGCTGCTCACCACCGAGCCTCATCCGGACGACGCCCGCCGCCGGGTCGCACGACTGACCGAAGCCGGGCAGCGGGAGTATTCGGCCTACGAGGACTTGTCCGACGCGCGCGCCTCCGCGCTGCTGGCGCGCGCGCCGCGTTCCGAGGAGCTTCTACGCGCGATGGACCTGGTCGCCCTGACGCTCGGCGGCGACCGGATCGCCATCGAGGAAGCGGATCCGCGTAGCGAGGCAGCCCGGTTCTGCCTGGAGGCGTATTACGGCGAACTCGCGCGCCGGCTGGAGACAGGGTTCGACGTCAAGCTGTCCTGCGATCCGGAAGCGGAGGCCATGGTCCGGCCGCGCGGCACATTCCTGCTCGCCATCGCGGATGGCCTGCCGGTGGGATGCGTCGGCCTGAAGGGCGGCGGCGGCCCGGTCGCCGAGGTCAAGCGGCTCTGGATCGATCCCGCAGCCCGGGGCTTCGGCCTCGCCCGACGCCTGATGCAGGCCGTCGAGGATGCAGCCCGGGACCTTTCGATCGCGGTCCTGCGCCTCGACACCAACATTGCCCTGCCGGAGGCCCTGGCCCTCTATCGCCGAACGGGCTGGGTCGAGATCGCGCGCTTCAACGACGACCCCTACCCCGACCATTTCTTCGAAAAGGCTCTCTGAGAGATCCGCGCTGACCTACTTGGCCAGCACCGGATCCGCCGAAGCGGTGCTCTTCCGCAAAGCGGCACCGGCGGCCTTCTCGCCCTCCGGACGGTCGTCGTCGGGCTGGGCCGGCGGCTCGCCCAGCGTCGCCGGCACCACGAAGAACGCCGCGATCAGGGTGAAGAACAGCGACAGCGCCAGCAGCTTGCCCATGCTGGCCGTGCCCGGGTGGCTCGACAGGACCAGGGATCCGAACGCGCTGCCGGTGGTGAGCGCCGAGAAGAAGATCGCCCGGGTCAGGCTGGACGCGAGCATGTCGGTCACCCCCGCGCGCCAGGCGATCACGTAGTAGATGTGGAACGCCACGCCGACCGCCAGCATGAGCGGCAGGGCGATGATGTTGGCGAAGTTCAGCGGCATGTCGATGATGCGCAGGAACATCAGGGTCCACAGGGTCGCGATCACCAGCGGGCCCAGGGTCATCGCCACGTCCCAGGGCTTGCGCAGGGCCACCGACAGGATGACGAAGATCAGCACGAAGGCGGTCACGGCCGCCTGCACGAAGGCGCCCAGGATGGTGTAGGTCGAGCGGGTGGTGGCGACGGGTGCGCCGGTGGCGTGCGGGGCGACCTTCAGCACCTCGTCCGAGAAGGTGCGCAGCACCTCGTCGTCGTTCGAATCACCCTTGGGATGGACCTCGATGCGGGCGCGCCCGTCCGCCGCGACCCAATCGGCCTTCAACTGGGGCGGCAGGTTGTCCAGCGTGATCTTCTCCGGGTGGAGCAGGTCGCGCAGGCGTTGCAGCAGCGGCACGAGATCCTTGGTCAGGGCGACGGAGGCCGCCTCGCGCAGCTGCACCGGGCCGCCTGCGAGCTTGTCGAGCGTCCCGGCGAGCTGCTTGGCGGTCTGCGCGCCCGCGGCCTCCTTGCCCTCGCCCGAGACGCCGTTCAGCGCCGTGGCGGCATCCTTGAGCGCCTTGACGTTCTCGGCATCGGTCGGCGGCGGCGGCTTGCGGCCGGGATTGAGCACCGGATCGAGGAGCTGCGCCGTATCGGCGATCGCCGCGAGCTTCTTGTCCTGGTCCCGCGGCACGAAGGTATCGACGCTGTTGATCGATGACGTGACCGGAAGCGCCGCCAGCGTCTTCGTCAGGGCCGGAACCGCATCGACGTTGGGCGCCAGCACGTCGATCAGGTTCGGGCTGGTCTCGGGGTTCTTGATCAGGTCGAGATAGGTGGCGATCGACTCCGTCTTGGTGCTGCGCAGGTGCATCGGGTTGGAGTCGAACGGCAGGTGCCACAGCAGGGGCGCCCCGGCCAGGGTCACCACGCCGACGGCGATCAGGATCGGTTTGCGGTGGCGGATGATCCAGGGATCGACGCCCACGAGCCATTCCGTCTGCACCGCTTGCTTCTCGCCCTTCGGCTCGAACACCGCGATCAGCGCCGGCAGCAGCGTCAGGGCGAACAGGTAGGCCACGACCATGCCGACGCCGGCGATCAGGCCCAGTTCCGAGACGCCCCGGAAGGCGGTCGGCAGGAACGCGAAGAAGCCGGCGACCAGCGACACAGCGGCGAGCGTCAGCGACCAGCCGACCCCGCGGGCGGCGGCCCGGATCGCGCTCTGCAGGTTCGGCTGCTGGTAGCGGTCCGCCCGGTAGCGCACCGAGAACTGGATGCCGAAATCGATGCCGAGCCCGACGAACAGGGCCGCGAAGGCCACCGAGATCGGGTTCAGCTCCTTGACCATGACGAGGCCCAGCGCGGCCGTCACGACCAGGCCCGCGAAGGTGGTGATCAGGACCGCGCCGACCAGCTTGCCGGAGCGAAGCGCCAGCCACAGGAACAGCACGATCGCCCCGACGATGATGCTGTTGTTGAGGCCCGCATCCTCCGAGAGCGTCGCGAATTCCTCGTCCGCCACCGCGACCGTGCCGGTCAGCCGCATGCGCAGGCCGTGCTCGGAATCGATCTTGAGGTCCTGCGCGACGTTCCGGATCAGCTTGGTCGCCTGGTAGCCGGGCTCCAAGGCGTTGAAGTCCAGCACCGGCTGGATGATCACGAACTTCATCTTGTCCGTGACGCTGCTCTCGCCATTGGCCAGCAGCTCCTGCCACGACATCCGCGCCGGCTTGCCGGCCAGCACCTTCTGCAGGGTGGAATCGATCTGCCCCATGGGCTTGTCGAGGTCTTCGAGCTTGGCGTCGCCCGTCTTCACGCCGCGCGCGCCGAGCGACAGGACCCGCATCACACCGCGTAAGGACGGATCTGCGGCGAGCGGCCCAAGCAGCCCCTGCTGCTGGGTGAGTTCCTCCAGCGTCTTGTCGAGCTGGGCCTGGGGCATCAGCAGCAAGCCGTTCTTGTCGAAGAACGGGCCGCCATCGGGCCGGTAGACGGTCTCGATCAGGTTCTTGTGGGCGGTCAGCGCCTTGGCCAGGTTGGCGGCCGCCTCCTCGGTCTCCTCGGGCGTCTCGCCGTTGATCACCGCCACGATCGTGTTGCCGCGCTGCGGGAACGCCGTCTCGAAGTTGATCTCGTCCTGGCGCCAGGGCTCCTTCGGGTCGATCAGCCGCTCGACATCGGTGTTGATGCGGAACAGATGCGCCGCGACTCCGAGGCTCGCGATCGTGATAAACGCCGTAAGGGCGATCACGCTCCACCGATACCGCACCGAGAACGCGACGAGACCTTCGATCACGAGCACCCTGCCTGTTCGCCCCGGACGCGCCCCATGCGCGACCGGCTCATCCCAACCGTCCCGGCCGGATCGGCGCGACCGGGCTCGGACGCCCGCATGAAAGCCGCCTCACGATCCGCGCGAACGCCCTTCGGATCCGGGGAACGCTGCATCGCCCAATCTGGTCGCCCGATGCGCGGGCGCAAGCCACACCGGTCCGATGCGGCTCGCTGCACGGCCGCCTCGTTAGGGGCCACCCCGGGGCCACCCCTTGCATCGCGGCCACAGGGCTCAGTAAAGAGGGCGATCCCAGATTGCAACGCGAGGGCCTCGGCGCGGTCCTCGCCTGGGCGGATGTGCGATAGCGCACTGCAATCGCGGGATGAGGACGAAAATCTTGGGATTTCGGTCGCATTGCCGACGCAATGCACGTGCTGTCCTCAACCGTCAGGCGACCCGACCGGCCGATCCACTCCATGTGGCTCGGTTGCGTCAGGAGCAGAATTAGTCGTCATGGCCCGCCGAAACAGGGCTGTTTCAGATTAGTTCCAAGCTAGGGCGCTGGAATTCGAGTTTTTTTCGCGGTAAGCACCCCGACGCCCCGGGGCCGACGCAGTAAGGAGCCGCAATCTTGGGTATCCCCCTCCGGTACGTCGCGAAGATCGGCGGCTACATCCTCAAGCAGCACCTCACGGGCCGCAAGCGCTACCCGCTTGTGATGATGATGGAACCCCTGTTCCGCTGTAATCTCGCCTGCGCCGGCTGCGGTAAGATCGATTACCCGGACGAGATCCTCAACAAGCGGCTGCCTGTCGCCGACGCGCTCGAATCAGTGCGCGAGTGCGGCGCCCCCGTGGTGGTGATCGCCGGCGGCGAGCCGCTGCTGCACAAGGATCTGCCGCAGATCGTGCAGGGCATCATCGACCAGAAGAAGTTCGCGATCGTCTGCACGAACGCGCTTCTGCTCGAGAAGAAGATCAAGGACTACAAGCCGAGCCCGTACTTCACCTGGTCGATCCACCTGGACGGCGACCAGTCGATGCACGACCAGTCGGTGTGCCAGCGCGGCGTCTACGACAAGGCGGTCGCGGCCATCGCCAAGGCGAAGGAGATGGGCTTCCGAGTCACCATCAACTGCACCTTCTTCAACAACTCTTCGCCCGAGAAGATCGCCGACTTCTTCGACAGCGTGACCCGGATGGGCATCGACGGCATCACCGTCTCTCCCGGCTACGCCTACGAGCGCGCCCCCGACCAGAAGCACTTCCTGAACCGCAAGGCGACCAAGGAGCTGTTCCGCGGCGTCTTCCGCCACGGGAAGGAGAAGGGCCGTGAGAAGTGGACCTTCCAGCAGTCGGGCCTGTTCCTCGACTTCCTGGCCGGCAACCAGACCTACCATTGCACCCCCTGGGGCAACCCGACCCGCACCGTGTTCGGCTGGCAGAAGCCCTGCTACCTGCTCGGCGAGGGCTACGCGGCGACCTTCAAGGAGCTGATGGAAGAGACCGACTGGGACGCCTACGGCACCGGCAACTACGAGAAGTGCGCCGACTGCATGGTCCATTCGGGCTACGAGGCCTCCTCGGTGGTCGATTCGGTGCGCAAGCCCTGGAAGCCGCTGGTCCACGCGATCCGCGGCATCAAGACCGACGGCGCGATGGCGCCCGAGGTCAGCCTGGAGAACCAGCGCCCGGCCGAGTTCGTGTTCTCGCGCAACGTCGCCCAGAAGTTGTCCGAGATCAAAGCGGCCGGCGTCGACACCAAGCAGGAAGCCCGCAAGCGCACCGCGGCCTGATCCGCCCGCATCGGATTTGTCGGTAAAGACCCGCGGCCTCACGGCCGCGGGTTTTTCTTTGCGTGAATCGAGCGCCACAGGCGGCTGCATCGGTCGAGCGGACCGCACGGGGTGCCGTCGACACGCAGAACCGAACGCCCGGCTGTCCGATCGGCAAGCTCGGCCGATAGGCTACGTCCGAAGGATGATCCCGCTCAGACGGCGGTTTTAGCAGTTGTGTGGAACTCAGGCGACTGAAACGATTTATGCGTCCGTCGATTATCAATAATCACGGGTGAATGCTATGGTCGGGCCTGGCGGCGAAAACAGACGAAGCGTCGCTCGCGCCCTGCTCTTAGCTTCGATCCTGTCGGTTCCAGCCGACGCGGCTCGGGCTGATCCATCGCCGGGCATGGAAAGCCGATCCGGCCTGGATCAGGTGAACGTCCTGAAGCGGGAAGCACCGGTCTTCACCTATCGCCAGTTCACGACGCAACTGCCTTCCCTGTCAGCATCGCTCGAGGATACGGATCCGCCGGAGGCGTCATCCTTCAGCCTGCCCGCGCAACCGACGTTTCCGGCATCGGCCCATCCGGCCGGTCAGGAACAGGCCGGTCTCATGGGGCGCTTCGGCCAGACTGTGGATCCCGTGTCGGCACAGGATGGGCTTGCCGGAGCGCGATCTGAGCCTTCGAGCGCCGAGCCTTCCAGTGCAGAGCCGTCGACCGCGGAGGCCGTCGCAGAGCAGCCGGCACCGCCCGATCCTCAGACCGGACACGATACGGCGACGGCCAAGCCGAGACTTCTCGGGAGCGGCCGGGCGAGTTGGTACAAGCACTCCGGTCGGACAGCCAGCGGCGAAAAATACGACCCGAACAAGCTGACGGCTGCGCATCACACCCTGCCGTTCGGGACGAAGGTGAAGGTCGTCAACACCCGTAACGGTCGCTCGGTCATCGTTCAGATCACGGATCGCACCAACGAACACACCAAGGCCAAGCGGACCTATATGATCGATCTGTCGCGCGCGAGCGCCCAGAAGCTCGGCATCGAGGGCATCGGCCGCGTCGCCCTGTACCAGATCGATTGAAGCGGACCGCGTCCTCCGGACCGGATGCCGGGGTGATGTCGAGCCTGTCATCCCGCCGCCCGGGCGATTGAGACCGTGTCGGCGGTGATCGTGCCCAGGTCGCGCTCGCCCGAGTCTTGAACGACGGGAATTTGGCCTCGTCCCATGTCACGGCGCCTGTTGCGCCCTGTGTTTCACGCGCAGGATCTCCGCGATGTGCGCTTCGGGACGCACGCGATAGAAGACGATGTAATTCCGATGCGCGATCAGCTCGCGCACGGCGTCCGGCAGGCCGGGCCGTCCCGGTCGACCGAGGTTCGGGTAGCGTGCGAGCGGCAAGGTCTTGTGGTGGAGCGATTGGGCAAAATTGCGTGCTTTGCTCGGGTCGTCCTGGCCGATGTACCGAACGATGGCGCGCAGATCCTCGCGGGCCTTCGGTCGCCACGCGATCCGGTAGGACGCCTTCGCGGGCGGCATCGGTCAGGCCCGGCGGCAATTCTTCAGGTCCGCCCGGACTCGGCCGCAAGCTCAGCCAGGTCGTCGCGCAACTCGGCCATGAGCTCATTGTGCGAGAGGTTCGGCCGCGGGTCGTCGATGGAGTCCTGAATTTCGGCGGCGAGCCAGTCCGAATAGGCTGCGGCTTGGTGGGCTTTGCGCATGGCCTCGGCCCGGCCCCGATTGCCGGGTGCTGGTACCTTCTCGGCCGGGGTCCAGGCGCTGGCGTCAAAATGGCCGACGGTAATGCCGAGGCCGCGCAGCACGTTCAAGGCCGCGAGTGGATTGCCGAAGCGGCGCGGCTCGCTGCTACGGGCCTTTGCCAGCACGGCGGCTTTTCCGCTGCGTGTGGCAATCTCCACGAGGAACGTCCCGCCCTCGCCTTTCAGCGTCACGCCCGCCACCCCGCCTGCAACCTTGGTGGCGCGGAGCTGCTCGATGGTCATGCTCCGCATGAGTCGCGCTCCCGAAACGATCCTCTCAATGGAGGACAGGTACGCATGTTTCCTATGACACGTGCAACTGACTACGGGTTGAACGCAGGTCACCCTTTGCCAACCTCACCCTGCCCGGATGCGGCGCCCCACGAACAGCCACGGCAGCACGCAGGTCGCCGACAGGGCGATCGACACGGCGTAGGCGGTGCCCATGTCGATCCGGCCGAGCAGCAGGTGGATGCACACGTAGAAGGCCAGCACGCCGAATGCGCCCTGGGCACTGCCGCGCACCACGTCGAGGGAGGCGCGGACGCCGTCCTGGAAGCGGGCGAAGGCGATGAGCGGCCAGGAGATGATCGGGATCGGCGCCAGGAGCCCGCTCAGTCCGGAGCCGAGATGGGGCGCGAGCCCCGAGACCAGCAGCACAAGCGCGGTCGCCGCCGCGAGACGTGCCGGCATGTCCCAGCGCGGCGGCCGCGGGCGGCGGAGCGGCGCACCGGACTCGGCCGTTCGCGGGCCCAGTGCCACCACGAGCGCCATGGCCGGAAGGTCGATCGCGGTGGCGAGCCACAGCCCCGGCTGGATCAGCCCATGCAGCACGACTCCGCCCAGCACGAAGGCCGACAGGGCGGCGCAGAGCACCGGAACCGGGCCCATCCGCGGGGCGCACAGGGCGTAGGCGAGGTAGCAGAGCGTCACCGCCCCGAGCCCCTCCACCGAGCCGATCGCGGCCTCGGCGGCGAAGCCCTCGCCCTGCTCGACGGCGAGGTAGATCGAGATCGGCGCCGAGGTGAGCGGCAGGCCGGAGAGCAGCCCGCCGACCAGGCTGCCCCAGCGGCGTGATGCCGCCGACACTGCCCACATCAGCGTCGGCGTGATGGCGATCTTGGCGGCGATCAGGCTCATCGCGGGTCCCTGATCCGCCCCGCCCCGTCTCAGGCCGCCTCCGGCGGCTCCCCGTCATCCGGCTCGGCGGGCGAGTTCAGCATGTCTTCCAGCTCGTCCACGAGCCGGTCGATCTGGTCCTCGGTGGCGAGCACCTTGAGGACCTCGCCGGTTTCGGTTTCCACGGCCAGCTCGATATGCGGTCCGACCCGGCTCGTGAGAACCCGGGCCAGGATCTTGATGGCGCTCATGCGAATGCGTCCTCCGAGGCGATGAGGCCGACGGCGACGGCCGGCCCGCAGGTCGAGATCCAGTCGGGCTCCCCGGCGATCCGGTCGTGCAGCAGGCTCACGAGCCGGACGGCCTCGCGTCCGAGCCGTTCGGCCAGGTGCGGCCCGAGAAAGGCACCGGCGCCGCAGACGACGAGGGGAGCCGCCGGGGCGAGGTCGGGCCGGCTGAGCAGGGTGGCGGCGGCGTCATGCAGCAGCCGCAGCTGCGCCTCGGCGAAGTGGGCCGCCAGCAGCGCCCAGGCCTCGGGCGTGCCCTCCCCGCGGTCCCGCCCGACGATGCGGGCGAGCCGGGTCTCGCTCTCCGCCACGGACTTGCCCTTGCGGTCGCCGCTGGCCTGCTGGTCGGCGCCCTCGGGGAGCAGGCCCAGGATCCGGTACACGTCCGCCATATGGGCGAAGGTCTCGGTCATCAGCCGGGTGCGGCGGCCCGCGAACGGGACGTGGTCGGCCAGCGCGATCACCGGCGTGCGCACGATCCCGGTATAGACCAGCTCCCCCGTCTCCAGGCGCTCGGCGTCGCTGTAGCCGGCGGCGGCCGGGCGGCCGTGGACGATCGGGATCAGGTCGGCGGTGGTGGAGCCGATATCGACGAGCAGCGCGTCCGGGGTGTGCCGTCCGGCGAGCGCCGCGGTGGCGTGCCAATTGGCCGAGGCCACGTCCGCGGATACCGAAGCGGCGGTCTCCGGGGCGACGAGGCCGGAACGGCCGGCATAGATCCGCACGCCGCCGGACAGGTGCTTCTCCGCCCAGCCGGAGAGCGCCGCGACGCCCTCGCGCCGGTCGGCGAAGCAATCGGTCAGCTCCCCCGTCATGGTCACAGCGTGCCGGGCTGCGCCGCGGGCCCAGTTCGGAAGGGCCGCCAGGGATCCGTCGAGGGCCGCGACCCCCTGCCAGAGCGGGCACGGGACCTGGGCCGCCGCGACCACCCGGCCGTCCTCGACCAGAGCGGCCTTGACGTGGACCCCGCCGAGGTCCCACCCGATCGTCTTTGCCCCTGGCATACGCATATGACCGCGACGAGCGCCTCAATGAATGACGGAATCGGGCGCCCCGGCTTCGCGGTGATCCCGGTGCTCGACCTGCGCGGCGGCCGCGTGGTGCGGGCGCGCCGGGGCGAGCGCTCCTCCTATGCCCCGATCGAGACGCCCTTGGCAAAGGGCTCCGAACCCGCCGCCGTGGCGCGCGGACTGCTCGACGCGTGGCCGGCCGAGACCCTCTACGTCGCCGATCTCGACGCGATCATGGACGGCGCCGGGCCGGATCTGGCAGCGCTGGAGGCCATCGCCAGGGCCTGCCCGGGCATCAACCTGTGGGTCGATGCCGGCTTTGCCGAACAGGCAGGCATCGCGGCGTTCCTCGCCACCGGCTTCGGGCGGCCGGTGATCGGCAGCGAGAGCCAGACGGATGCCGGGCTGGTCGTCGGTCTCGGGGATCGCGCCGTGCTGTCCCTCGACACGCGCGGCGCCGAGCGCCTCGGCCCGGACGCGCTCCACGACGATCCGTCGCTCTGGCCGCCGGACGTGATCGCGATGACGCTCGCCCGGGTCGGCGCCGGGGCCGGTCCCGATCTCGACGCGCTCCGGGCCCTGCGGGCGCCGGGCCGCCGGGTCTACGCAGCCGGCGGCGTGCGCGGGCCGGACGATCTGCGGGCTCTGCGCGCGGCCGGGATCGCCGGGGCGCTGGTCGCCTCCGCGCTCCACGACGGCACACTGCAATACGCCGAGGCCGGGGATCCGGCCTGACGCTTCCGGGCCGCCCCCGAGGCTGCTAAACCGGCGCCAGACCCAGCCTTCAAGAGCCTCGAACGATGGAAAAATTCACCACGCTGGAGGGCGTCGCGGCGCCCATGCGGATCATCAACGTCGACACCGACCGGATCATCCCGAAGCAGTACCTGAAGACGATCAAGCGCACCGGGCTCGGCAAGGGCCTGTTCGCCGAGATGCGCTACAAGGACGACGGCTCCGAGAACCCGGACTTCGTGCTCAACAAGCCGGCCTACCGGAACGCCAAGATCCTGGTCTGCGGCGACAATTTTGGCTGCGGCTCCTCCCGGGAACACGCCCCCTGGGCGCTGACCGATTTCGGCATCCGCTGCGTGATCTCCACGAGCTTTGCCGACATCTTCTTCAACAATTGCGCGAAGAACGGCATCCTGGCGATCACGGTCTCGCCGGAGGACCTGGAGAAGCTGTTCGAGGATGCCGAGCGCGGCTCGAACGCGACCCTGTCGGTCGATCTGGACGCCCAGACCATCAAGGGGCCGGATGGCGGCACCCTGCATTTCGACATCGACAGCGGCCGCAAGCACACCCTGCTGAACGGCCTCGACGAGATCGGCCTGACCCTGCAGCGCGGCGCGGCGATCGACGCCTACGAGCAGAAGCTTGCCGCGCGGGAATGGGCCTGATCGGTCTGGTCGGACCTCAAAACGGCACGACGGGCGCCTCAACCTGAAGGCGGCGGCCGTCACGCTCCAGATCGAGCCGCCGAACTGTGCCGGGGTGGCCTCGAAGCACCTCCCAGGCGAGTTCGGGCGCCGCGCCGCTGAGCGGCCGGCCATCGACTGCGACGAGGCGGTCACCGGGTTCGACGCCCGCGACGAGGTGCTGCTCGTTCCGCTCGGCGACCCGGCTCACCGCGTAAGCGTCGCCCTGGCGCACCAGGGTCAGGCCGATGCCGTCGAGGTCGTGCGGGTCCGCGGGCCGCTGGCGCTGCCAGGTGCTCAGGCCGGCGGCGTAATCAATCGTCAGCCGGAAATCTGAGAGCACGTTCCCGCCGAGCCAGCCCGCCAGCGGGATCGGCGCCGGCTTCTGCCACAGGTCCCAGAACAGTTCGCCGACGAGCGTGTCGCCGACGCGCCCGAGCATCGGACCCGTGCCGAGGGCGCCCAAAGCCGGCAGGACAAGGTCGCCGAGGGCAAGGTCGGGCAACCGCACCAGCGTGCCGTCCCGCTCCAGGCCGAGATCGGCCATCGCGAGATTGCTGCGCCCCACCGCACCGTCGGCCCGGTGCCACGCGGGGTGGAGCCGCAGCAGCCCGGCGACGGCGCTGCCCCGCAGCCACGTGTAGGGCGCGCCCGCATCGAGAACGAGCGGCAGGACCGTATCGCCTACCCGAGCCTCGACCGTAGCAATCCCGCTCGCCGGATCGACCCGGATCGGAACTGGGACGCCCGCGGGCTTCAGGGTTCCGGGCGGGGCCAGGGTCAGGGTCCGGGCTGCCGGATCGAGCACGATCGCGAAACGGCGCAGGACGCTCGCCGGCAGGACAGCCTCGACTTGGCGCGGTGCGAACAGCAGGTCGAACAGATCCCGGCCGTCCAGCTCTCCCGGACCGTCGGTCACGGCGGCCGCCGCCACGGTGATCCCGATCTCGCCGATCCGGAACGCGAGGTCGCGCCCCGCCCCGATGCCAAGTTCGCGATAGAGGTTTTTCGACAGGATGACCGTCGGCGCGCCCATGTTGACCCAGGCCAGCACCCGCCTTTCGCGCCCGTCCGCCCTGGCGAAGACGAGCTCGACCAGAGGACGCTCGGAGCCGTAGACGATCGGGACGCGCGTCATCGCCGCGTCGGATACCACCGGCCGTGCGACGGGCGCACCGTCCAGGCGGGTGGGCTCGGTGCAGGATGCGGGCAGCAAGGCGGCCAGCCCGCAGACGAACATGCGCAGGGAGCGACGCGACACGGCATGGGTCTCCGATCCGCGGAACGGCGGTGCGATTGGGGAGGTCGGCGAGCCTCAACCGGCGCGGCGCGGGCGCTCGGTCGCGTGATCGGGCAGGTATTCCAGCAGGTCGCCGGGCTGGCAGTCGAGCTCCCGGCAGATCGCGTCCAGCGTCGCGAAGCGGACGCCCTGCACCTTGCCGGATTTCAGCAGCGACAGGTTCGCCTCGGTGATGCCGATCGCCTGGGCCAAGTCCTTGGAGCGGCGCTTGCGCTTGGCCAGCATCACGTCGAGGCGCATGACGATCGGCATCAGACGAATCCGTCGAGATCGCGCGCGATGGCGTGCCCGATCCGCGCGACCTCGGCGAGGGCCGCGCAACAGGCCGCCAGCACGACGGCCTGCAGCGACGACGCGTGAAGCCAAGCCAGGTCGACCCCGTGCCCCGCCAGCAGGACGAGACCGTGCCCCAGGGCGGGCGCGAGCGCGTAGGCCGCCAGGCCGAGGGCGATGCGGCGCATCCGGGCCGGTGCCGTCGCCCCGAAGGCGATCCCGATGCCGAAGTCCCGGGCGCAGGCGCGCGCCTCGGCCAGGATCAGGATCACCGGCAGGGTGTCGAGGACGAAGGTGGCGGCATAGGCCCAGCGCGTCGCCCGGGGCAGCGCCCCGAAGGGCACGAGGCCCGGCATATCGGGGGGCGGCGGACCCAGGAAGGCGGCGCCGGGCGCCAGCCACAGCCACGCATCGCCGGCGAGGAGACCGCAGGCCAGCACCGCCCCGGCGAACAGCACCGTCAGTCCCAGGGCGACCGTCAGCAGCCAAGTCAGGCATCGCCCCTGGCGGCGGAGAGCCGGATGTGGCGCGTCCGCGGGTTCGGTGGGCACCGGCGCGGCAGGCAGGGGGACGACGTTCGGCATGCGTAGGGATCGACTCGCTTCGATGGCAAGAATTATTGCGAGACGATAATTATTTGTCAAACAGCGACGTGCCCGGCGCTAAGGCAGCTTCGCTGCCGTGGCGCCTTCTCAGCTCCGAGGGCGCCCATTCGGCCCTCGGAGGATGGGGCCCTGAATTCGGACCCGTCGGCGCTCTCCGTTAGGCCGCCTTCACGTCGGCCAAAAAAGTCGCCACGACGCGGCCGAGGTCGTTGGAGTTCTGCGAGAGGTCGCGGGCCGCGCCGAGCACCTGGGTTGCCGCGGAGCCGGTCTCGCCGGCGGCACGCTTGACGTCGACGATGTTGCCGGTGACCCTCTCCGTCCCGGAGGCGGCCTGCTGCACGTTGCGGGCGATTTCCTGGGTGGCCGCCCCCTGCTGCTCGATCGCCGCCGCGATCGCGGTCGAGCTGGTGGCGATCTCGCCGACGATGCGGGCGATCGACTGGATCGCCGAGACCGCGTTGCCGGTCGCCATCTGGATCTCGCCGATCTGCGCGCCGATCTCCTCGGTGGCGCGGGTGGTCTGCCCGGCCAGTTCCTTGACCTCGCTCGCGACGACCGCGAAGCCGCGCCCCGCGTCACCGGCTCGGGCTGCCTCGATCGTGGCGTTGAGCGCGAGCAGGTTGGTCTGGCCGGCGATGTTCGAGATCAGGGCGATCACGCTGCCGATCTTCTCCGCGCTCTCGGCGAGCACCTGCACGGCGCTGTTGGTCTGGCTCGCCTCGTCCGAGGCCGCGCTCGCGGCCTGGGCCGCCCGGTTGACCTGACTGTTGATCTCCCGGGTCGAGATCGACAGTTCCTCCGTGGCGGCGGCCACCGTCTGCACGTTGGCAGAGGCCTGCTCGGCGGCGCTCGCCACCGTCTGCGCCTGGGCGTCGGTCTCCTCGGCGATGCCGGTCATCGACTGGGCCGTCGCCTCGAGTTCCGTGGCGGCGCCGGCCAGAGCCTGGGTCAGGCCGGAGACTTCGGTCTCGAAACGCTTCACCACCGCGTCGAGATGGGCGGCGCGGCGAACCTTGGCCTCGGCTTCCCGGGCGGCGGCCGCGTCGCCGGCGCGCTTGGCGATCAGCGCCTGCTTGAACACCTCGACCGCCGCGGCCATGCGGCCGATCTCGTCGCGCCGGTCGCTGCTCGGAACGGCCACGTCGAGATTGTCGCTGGACAGCTCACCCATCACGAGGGTCATCGTGCGGGTCGGGACGGCGATGAGCCGGGTCAGAAGCAACGCGCCCGCGACGGCGCTCGCCAGAAGGGCGATGAGGGAGATCAGCGTCGCGAGGTGAGACGTCGAGAAGGCTTCGGCCGCGTCGGCCTGACGGGTCGTGAGCAGGGCGCGCTCGGTCGATTCGATCTCCGCGACCTTGGCCCGGATCCCGTCCACGAGGGCCTTGCCGGCGCCGCTGGCTTCCCGCGCGCGGGCCTCGGCCTGCTTGCCCGGCTGGCCCATCAGGGCGATTTCGGGCTCGGCGATTTCGGATTGCCACCGCTTGGCCAAGGTCTCGATTCCCGCGATGCGGGGCTGCTGTGCCGGGTTGTCAGCGGTGAGCGTCCGCAGCCGTTGCACGGCGGCCTCGAAGGCTTTCGCGCCACTCTGGTAAGGCGCCAGGAACACCGGGTCGCCGGCGACCAAATAGCCCCGCAGCCCGGTCTCGCGATCGACCATCGTGGTGATCAGGGACGCGTTCACGTTCAGGACGTCGTAGGTATGTTCCGACCAGCCGATCGATGTTTGAATGAATGAAAGTTTCCGATAGTTGGTCAAGCTGCTGACAACAACAATCAATATCAGTATTGCGAACGCGCCGACGACCTTTTTCGCGATCGATAGATCTGACAGACGCATAATTCGTGTTCCTCCCGATCCGATGAGAATGATTCCTGTCCATATGTACGGTCGTGAATTAATCAATTGCCGTCAAGGATCGTGGTAATTTGTATGACGCGGCGAAGTAAATTTCTCTAATGATCTTATTTGCATATATTGCTCTGATAATTATTATAAAAATTATCTTTCGATTCAATATTTGTATGATCGAGATAAGAAATCCGGATATCACTAGATCGTTCCTATTCGAGCTGGATAAACAAGGATGCGGGACCATACGGCAGCCGCCGGGGTTCAAGCAGGCCGGGGCCCGGAGGGAAGGGGCGCACGGCCTCTGAAAGGCTCTCGACGGAAGCGGGCCCGCTTCGAGCAAAAATCCCGTGGCCTCGCGCTTCCGCGAAGGCGGCAGGGCTTGCCGTCGCCTTGCCGTCACCCGGAGGCCGCGCGCCCGGACGATCGATGACCTGCTCGCCCGCAAACGCGGACGGCCGTCACGCGCGACCTAACCGGTCCTTAACCCTGGTATTGCCTGATTCGGCTGCCAGACAACGGACGTCGAACGGGAACGCCAGGATGCGGAATCACTCCCTCGGATCGGGCGTCGCGCTCGGGCTGCTCGTGGGCCTCGCCGCGATGCCGGCGCGCGCCGATTTCGACTCCTGCCTCGCGGGCATCCAGGGGCAGGCGGCGGCGGCCGGGGTGTCGGCCCAGACCTTCCAGGCGGCCACCCGCGGCATCAGCTACGACGACAAGGTGATCGAGCTCTCGCAGGCGCAGCCCGAGTTCAAGACGCCGATCTGGGACTACATGGCGGCGCTCGTGGATGACGAGCGGGTCGAGGACGGGCGTGCGGCCATGCGGCAGAACGCGGCCGCCCTGGCCCAGGCCGAATCGCGCTACGGGGTCGACCGCTACACGATCGCGGCAGTCTGGGGCGTCGAATCGAATTTCGGTAAGAACCTCGGCAAGATGCCCCTGGTGCAGTCGCTGGCGACGCTCGCCTGCTCGAACAACCGTCGCCGCGACTTCTTCCGGGGCGAGCTGATCGCCACTCTGCGGATCATCGAGCGCGGCGACATCGCGCCCGAGCGGCTGACCGGCTCCTGGGCCGGCGCCTTCGGCCAGACCCAGTTCATGCCGACCACCTATCACCGGCTCGCGGTCGACGGCGACGGCGACGGGCGGCGCGACGTGGTCGATTCGGTGGCCGACGCGGTCGGTTCCACGGCCAACTTCCTGCATGTGGCCAAGTGGCAGAACGGCCAGGTCTGGGGCTACGAGGTGAAGCTGCCCCGCAGCTTCAGCGTCGGCGCGGCCGGGCGCAAGAACAAGAAGCCGATCGCCCATTGGGCCTCCCTCGGCGTGACCCGGGTGGACGGCCGCCCGCTCTCGGGCGAGGGACCGGCCGGCATCATCGCGCCCGCCGGAATCGACGGGCCGGCCTTCCTGGTCACCCGGAACTTCGACGCGATCTACTCGTACAACGCGGCCGAATCCTACGGGCTCGCCATCGCGGTCCTGTCCGACCGCCTGCGCGGCAAGGCCGGCGTCCAGGCCGCCTGGCCCACCGACGATCCGCCCCTGTCCCGGGCCGAGCGGCGCGACCTCCAGACACGGCTGGCCGCCCGCGGCTACGATGTCGGCGAGCCGGACGGCAAGGTCGGCCAGAAGACCCGGGACGCGATCAAGGACGTGGAGCGCAAGCTCGGCATGAATCCCACGGGCCGCCCCGGCGGCAAGGTTCTGGAGGCCCTGCGCGGGAGTTGATCCCGACCGGCTCGCTAAGCGTGAATGTGGGTGTCCGCAGGGCTTGAAGCTCTTTGGCAAGGATCGGGGGCGAAGTCCCCGCAGCTCCGCTGCCTATCGCCCTGACTCGCAGGAGGTCTTCGATCCAGCCCTTTCAAGGTGTTTGGATCAGGCCGCACGCGAAGCGTGTTGCCAATTCCATCCATCGCTTCGATCCATACCTACAGGGTCGCCGGATCGAGCCGTTCGCTCTCCAGGCAGGACAACGGCCTGATGCAAGGCGGGAGGGACGGAGGCATGAAAAATGCCCCCGTCCCACGGGTTTGAGACCGGCTCCGTCGTGTCGGCACCAACCCCATCATTGCAGGGCCGCGAAGCGGAGCCCGGAGTGACGGGGAGGTTGAAAGAGCGGCCGCTGCAAGGACCCGGCGTCTGCGGCAAGCGCTCCGGCGCTGCGCCGTACTGCGATGCGGGCGTCGAACTAGATCTCGCCTCGCGATCGGATTAATTTTCGTGGGCTAATTAAATTCGTCATGCGCGTTCGAATCACCGTACATCACAAATAATTCCGAATAAATTGATAAGATAATCTTTTTATATTTATACAAAAATTGCAAACTATCGCGGTTTCTGAATACGATTTCGTCGGATTCGAATTTTGAATCCGAAAGATATTGCGTATTATAGAAGTCCTAGGTGCCCGTTGGGTCTGATTTGATATGAAAAATTCTCTTCTGCATCTGAGTCTGTCGCGTCGTATCGCCGTGATCGCTTTGTCGCCGGCCTTATTGATCGTATTGATTGGTGTTGGGGGTCTATATTTTTATTATCAAGAGATGATTGCGGTTCGGACTCAATCTCTACGCTATATGGTCGAGTTGGTCGTGTCCCATGCCCAGGCCCTCGACGGGCGGGTCAAGTCGGGCGCCATGACCAAGGAGGCCGCCCTGACGGAGCTGACCGAATCAACCATGGCGATGCGCTACGATGGCGGATCCAACTACATCTCGATCTACACGATGGACGGCGTCGCCGTCGCCGTGCCCGACCGCTCGATCCTCGGCAAGAACCGGATGGATTTCGAGGTTAACGGTGTAAAGATCACGCGTCTGGTCGTCGATGGCGTTAAGACGTCCGACACCCTGGTGGCCAGATACGACTTCCCCCGTCCCGGGCGGGACGGTGTGTCCACAAAGATAGCGTTCTCGGCTCGGTTCAAACCCTGGGATCTTGTCATCACCACCGGCGCCTATACCGACGACATCACGGAGGCGTTCCGGTCGGCGGCGATCACGGTGGTCGGTCTGCTCTTGGGCGTGCTGGCGCTGTCGGTGCTCGGATCGGTTCTGGTCGCGCGCAGCATCACCCGCCCGTTCGGCCGCTTGCACCGGCGGATGCAGGCGCTCGCGGACGGCGACATCACGAGCCCGGTCTCCGACGCCGACCGGTGGGACGAGATCGGCCGGATGGCCGGCACCGTCGAGGTGTTCCGCCAGGCCCTGGTCGCCAAGGGCGAGATGGATGTGGCCGCCGCGCGGGACGCCGAGGCCAAGATCGAGCGGGCTCAGGCCCTCGATGCCCTCACCCGGCAGTTCGAGGGCAGCGCCGGGACTCTGATGCAGGGTCTGACCTCCGCCGCCACGGAGATGCAGGCCAATGCCGCCACGATGGCGCAGAGCGCGGCGCAGACCAGCGCGCGTTCGGCCCATGTCGCCGAGGCCGCGCAGGAGACCTCGGCGAGCGTACAGACCGTGGCTGCGGCGACCGAGGAGATGTCGACGACCATTCGGGAGATCTCCGGCCAGATGGCGCGCTCCTCGGCCATGACCGCGCAGGCGGCGACGGAAGCGCAGCGCACCGACGCGATCGTGCGCGACCTGGCCGAGGGCGCGGAGAAGATCGGCGCCGTGGCGAGCATGATCGCGGCGATCGCCGGCCAGACGAATCTCCTGGCCCTCAACGCCACGATCGAAGCGGCCCGAGCCGGCGAGGCCGGGCGCGGCTACGCGGTGGTCGCCTCCGAGGTGAAGGACCTCGCCAACCAGACCGCGCAGGCGACGGCGGAGATCGCGACCCGGATCGGAGCCGTGCAGGCTTCGACCCGGCAGGCGGTCGAGGCGATCCAGGAGATCGGCCGCACCGTCGCCGAGGTCAACACGCTAGCCACCAGCGTCGCGGCCGCGATCGAGGAGCAGGAAGCGACCACCGGCGAGATCGTGCGCAGCGTCGCGCAGGCGGCGGACGGCACCAGCACGGTGACGGGCAACATCGCCGATGTCTCGACCGCCGCCAGGGAATCCGGACAGGCGGCCGAGCAGGTGCTGGGTGCCGCGGCCGAGCTGTCGCAGAAGTCCGGACGGCTCTCCGCGGAGATCACAGGCTTCCTCGACCGCGTCCGGGCCGCCTGACCGGACCGCAAAAAAACCGGCCCGGCTGGAGCCGGACCGGTTGAAAAACCTCGGGTTCCCCCGGCCGCGAGCCGGAGGCGTCCCTATTCTTACTCGGCGGCGGCGGGCGTCGCGCCCTTCGCGGCGTCCTTGGTCTTGTAGCGGTCGGTACGCTCGACGATGCGGGCCGACTTCCCGCGGCGGTCGCGCAGGTAGTACAGCTTGGCCCGGCGCACCTTGCCGCGGCGGACGACCTTGATCGAATCGATCATCGGCGAGTGCACCGGGAAGACGCGCTCGACGCCCTCGCCGTAGGAGATCTTGCGGACCGTGAAGCTCTCGTTGAGGCCGCCGCCCTGGCGGCCGATGCAGACGCCCTCGTAGGCCTGGACGCGGGTGCGCTCGCCTTCCTTGACGCGGACGTTGACGATGAGCGTGTCGCCCGGCTCGAAATCGGGAATGGTCTTGGCCAGGCGCGCGACTTCCTCGCGCTCCAGCTGCTCGATGATGTTCATGGCATAGCTCCAGCCGTTGCGCCGTGCTGCCCCTCATGGGCGGCCGGCACCAGGATTTCGGCGATCCTGTTGTGAGTTGGGCGGCTCTCTACAGGATCGCCGCCGGCTTGTCGATTGCGGATCCGCGTCGCCCGGTCAGGGGCGATCCGCTCCCGGCGCTGCGCCTGCAACCTGGGGCAGCACGCAGGCGGACAGGAAGGCGGCCAGATCGTCCGTGATGTGGTCGATATGCGACTCGCGCACCGCCTCCTGCTCGAAGGCCTCGCGATAGGGATCGACGATCTTGGGGACCACCAGCACGGTGGCCATGCCGAGATCGTGCGGCACCGCGAGGTTGCGGGCGATGTCCTCGAACAGGACCGCCCGGGTCGGTTCGACGTCGTGGGCCGCCAGGAAGCGCTCGTAGGTCGAGCGCTCGGGCTTGGGGACGAAATTGGCGGCGGCGATGTCGAACACGTCCTCGAAATGGTCGAGGATGCCGAGCTTGGCCGCGACGTTCTCGGCGTGCCGGCGCGACCCGTTGGTCAGGATCAGCTTGCGCCCGGGCAGCCGCTCGATCGCGTCGCCGAGGTCCTGGTCGAGCTTGATCGTCGAGTGATCGATGTCGTGGGCGAAATCGAGGAAGTCGTGCGGGTCGACCCCGTCCTCCGCCAGCAGCGCCGTCAGGGTCGTGCCGTAGCGATGGTAGAAGTATTTCTGCAGGGCGCGCGCCGAGATGCCGTCGAGCCCGTAGAGGCGCATCACGTAGAGGGTGATGCGCTCGTCCACCTGCGGCCAGACCTGCGCGTCGCTCGGATAGAGCGTGTTGTCGAGGTCGAACACCCAGGTGTCGACATCGGTAAACCCCCGGGACGCGGGGGTGGTGAACTGGGCTTTCTCCGGGTGGTGCACCGTGTGCCTTTGCAATCCGGATTCCGGGTGACTCTTGGGCTTGACCCGATCGCGGTGCAATCGACCCTGGCACTAAGTCTTTGTCATGACGCGCGCATGTCTGCCGGATCCAAGTCCGATTCAGTCGTGAGCGCTTCACATCCCTTCGGAATCGATAGGCGGGCACCGCCAAGCTTGCAAGGCTGGCTTGCGCGAGGCTGAGCCGGGACGACGAAAATGCATGGCCGGTGCGGAGGTTTCCGCGTCCGATTCGCCTGGTCGTCGTCCCGCAGGGCGGCGGGGGCTCAGCCCCGCCGGATCAGGGTGCCGGCACCGTAATCGGTGAACAGCTCCAGCAGCACCGCGTGGTTGACCTTGCCGTCCAGGATGACCACCGCCTCCACGCCGCGCTCGATCGCGTACATGCAGGTCTCGATCTTGGGGATCATGCCGCCCGTGATGGTGCCGTCGGCGATCAGGCGGCGGCAATCCTCCACGGTCAGCTCCGGGATCAGCTTCTTGTCCTTGTCGAGCACGCCCGGGACGTCGGTGAGCAGCAGCAGGCGCTTGGCCCGGAGTGCCCCCGCGATGGCGCCCGCGAAGGTGTCGGCATTGACGTTGTAGGTCTGCCCGTCCGCCCCGTAGGCGACCGGGGCCAGCACCGGGATCAACTCCGCCTTCAGAACCGCGTCGAGGACGCCGCGCTCGACATGGTCCGGCTCGCCGACGAGGCCGAGATCGACGGCCTGCTCGGTGTGATTCTCCGGGTCGATCACGGTCTTCATGGCCCGCTTGGCGCGGACCATGTTGCCGTCCTTGCCGCACAGGCCGATGGCCCGGCCGCCCTCGGCCGAGATCCAGCCGACGATCTGCTTGTTGATCGAGCCCGCCAGGACCATCTCGACCACCTCGACGGTGGCCTCGTCGGTGACCCGCAGGCCGCCGCGGAACTCTGACTGGATGCCGAGCCGGTCGAGCATCTTGCCGATCTGCGGCCCGCCGCCATGCACCACGATCGGCTTGAGGCCGGATTGCTCCAGCAGGACGATGTCCTCGGCGAAATCCTCCGCCGCCGCGCGGTCGCCCATGGCGTGGCCGCCATACTTGATGACCACGATCTCCTGGTCGTAGCGCTGCATGTGGGGCAGCGCCTGGGCCAGGACTTCGGCGCGCACGTGCACGTTCGGCAATTCGGTCATCGTGGTCCTTCGCCGATTTTTTGATGGGGCCTGTTTTTGATGAGGCTTGGCGGCGCCCGGCCTCGTCGGCCGGCGGGCGCGCTTCTACAGGAAGCCGACCGCGCTGCGAAGCCGCGAACGCACCGGTTGGCGTTTTGCGATGGCGACAGGATCCGGCCGCCGTCAAGCGGACCGAGGCGGCGCTGTCAAAAAACAGTCGTGTTTTCGCGGTGTTGCATGCTGGCGACAGAAACCGGCGCTGCCGAGCGGTCCGGGTTGCATCGCCGCTGGTCCCGGATCATGCTGCATTGCAGCGAGCCGCGCGGCGGGCTGCCGGGAGGGCTGTATGCGGATTGCGATGATTGGGGCCGGGTATGTCGGCCTGGTCTCCGGAGCGTGCCTGGCCGATTTCGGCCACAGCGTGGTCTGCATCGACCGCGACCCGGGCAAGATCGCGAGCCTGAACGACGGCCGCATGCCGATTTACGAGCCCGGCCTCGATGCCCTGGTCGCCGAGAACGTCCGGCAAGGCCGGCTCGCCTTCGGGACGAGCCTGCGGGAGGCGGTGGCCGAGGCCGACGCGGTGTTCATCGCGGTGGGCACCCCATCCCGTCGGGGCGACGGCTTCGCCGACCTGTCCTTCGTGTTCGACGCGGCCCGGGAGATCGCCGGGGCGCTGTCGGGCTTCACCGTGGTGGTGACCAAGTCGACCGTGCCGGTGGGCACCGGCGACGAGGTCGAGCGCATCATCCGCGAGATCCGGCCCGAGGCGGACGTCGCCGTGGCCTCCAACCCCGAATTCCTGCGCGAGGGCGCGGCGATCTCCGACTTCAAGCGCCCCGACCGCATCGTGGTCGGCAGCGAGGATCCCCGGGCCGAGGCGGTGATGCGCGAGGTCTACCGGCCGCTCTATCTCAACGCCGCCCCGATCGTGGTGACGAGCCGCCGCACCGCGGAGCTGACCAAGTACGCCGCCAACGCGTTCCTGGCCGCCAAGATCACCTTCATCAACGAGATCGCCGATCTGTGCGAGGAAGTCGGTGCCGACGTGCAGCAGGTCGCCCGCGGCATCGGCCTCGACAACCGGATCGGCGGCAAGTTCCTGCATGCCGGTCCCG
Source organism: Methylobacterium sp. J-048 (assembly GCF_022829515.1). Lineage (GTDB taxonomy): Bacteria > Pseudomonadota > Alphaproteobacteria > Rhizobiales > Beijerinckiaceae > Methylobacterium. The sequence goes on along the minus strand of NZ_JAKSYL010000296.1, from coordinate 10,770 downwards.
GCTACGGCGGCTCGTGCTTCCCCAAGGATACGCTCGCCCTGGTCAAGACCGCCCAGGATGCCGGCACGCCGCTGCGGCTGGTCGAGACCGTGGTGGCGGTCAACGACCAGCGCAAGCGCGCCATGGCCCGCAAGGTGATCAAGGCCTGCGGCGGCAGCGTCCGGGGCAAGACCGTGTCGCTGCTCGGCCTGACCTTCAAGCCCGACACCGACGACATGCGCGAGGCGCCGTCCCTGTCGATCGTGGCCGGGCTCCAGGATGCCGGCGCCAAGGTCCGCGCCTACGATCCGGAGGGGATGGAGCAGGCGCGCGCGCTGATGCCGGACGTGGACTATGCCGAGAACGCCTATGCCTGCGCGGAGGATGCCGACGCCCTGGTGATCGTCACCGAGTGGAACGCCTTCCGGGCCCTCGACCTCGACCGGCTGCGTCAGATCATGGCGTCCGCCGGGCCCGCGCCCGTGCTGGTCGACCTGCGCAACATCTACGATCCCGAGACGGCCGAACGCCACGGTTTCAGCTATCGCGGCGTCGGACGATCCAAGGATAGCGCCAAGGATAACGCGCGTCCGGATGCGTCTTGAACGTCGCCCGGATGGCGTCGAGTCGTCGCATTGCGATGCCAGATCTGCAGGTTGCAGCAAAGATCTCTTTGGAAAACCCTCGCGATGCCGGTAGACGGGGCCCGTTCGACGGTGCGCAACTGTGGCATTTCCATGGTCGCTTGACCGTCTCGACGGCTGGTCAAGCCAAGCAGACTTGGCAATTCGCTGGTCGGCACTGGATAGCGGTCTGATGAATACATGTCACAGCCCAGCGCAATCTGGCCGGGCCGGGATGACGTTGCCTGGGGGCAGGTTGGACACCGCAATGGTGCCACAGTAAGGGGTGAGACGGTACTCACTCGTCGCGAGCCGAGCCGACTTCCGATAACGAGCGTGTGCGAACCGAACGTGACACAACGTACAGATATTGCGATCGTCGGACGCGCATGCCGACTGCCCGGGGCACCCAGTGTCGACGGGCTATGGCAACTCCTGTCCGAGGGCCGATGCGCCGTCAGCAAGGTCCCCAGTGACCGCTTCTCCCTCGACCGGTTTGCGCATCCGCGCGCCCAGGAGCGCGGGAAGAGCTACACCTGGGCCGCCGGCATCATCGACGACATCTGGTCGTTCGACCCCGCCGTGTTCGGCATCTCGCCCCGCGAGGCCGAGCAGATGGATCCGCAGCAGCGGATGCTGCTGGAACTGACCTGGGAAGCCCTTGAGGATGCGGGCCTCCGCCCGTCGAGCGTGGCCGGCAGCAACATCGGCGTGTTCGTCGGCGCCTCCTCGCTCGATTACGGCAACCTGCGCATTCTCGACGCGGCCTCGGGCGATGCCTACGCGGCCACCGGCAACACGCTCTCGATCATCTCGAACCGCATCTCGTACATCTTCGACCTGAAGGGTCCGAGCTTCACGGTCGACACCGCCTGCTCGTCCTCGCTCGTCGCCTTCGACAACGCCGTGCAGGCCATCCAGTCCGGCCGCGTGGACACCGCGGTCGTGGCCGGTGTCAACGTGCTGGCGAGCCCGTTCAACTTCATCTGCTTCTCCACCGCGCAGATGCTCTCGCGCACCGGCCTGTGCCAGGCGTTCTCGAAGAACGCCGACGGCTACGTGCGCTCCGAGGGCGGCGTGGTGTTCGTGCTGCAATCGGCCGAGGCCGCGCGGCGCAACGGCGCCACCGTGCGCGCCCGGATCGTGGCCTCGGGCATCAATTCCGACGGCCGCACCACCGGCATCTCGCTGCCGTCGGGCTACGCCCAGGGCGCCCTGCTGGAGCGGGTGTATCGCGACGCGGAGATCCGCCTCGACGACCTCGCCTTCATGGAGGCGCACGGCACCGGCACCCCGGTCGGCGATCCGATCGAGGCCTCGGCCATCGGGACCAAGCTCGGGCGCGGCCGCCAGGCGCCGCTGCCGATCGGCTCGATCAAGACCAACATCGGCCACACCGAGCCGGTCTCCGGCCTCGCCGGCCTGATGAAGGCGACGCTGGCGCTGGAGCACGACCTCGTGCCGCCATCCCTGCACGCGGCCGAGCTGAACCCCGACATCCCGTTCGACGAGCTCAACCTGAGCGTCGTCCGTGAGGCCCTGCCGATCAGCCGCGGCCCGCGCGAGCGCTATGCCGGCGTGAACTCCTTCGGCTTCGGCGGCACCAACGCGCACGTCGTGATCACCGACGGGAACGCGGGCGCGCCGTCGCAGGACGTCGCCTCGGCGCCGTCCGCCCAGGTGCTGCTGCTGTCGGCCCAGACCCGCGCCGCCCTGAACGAGCTCGCCCTCGATTACGCCGAGCGCTTCGAGGCCCAGCCCGGCCGGGTCGCCGCCGTGGCCGCCGCGGTGGCGCATCGGCGCGAGCGCATGCCCGCCCGCCTGGCGATCGCGCTGGACGGCAAGACCGACGTGGCCGCGTCCCTGCGCGCCGTCGGCGAGGGCGAGGACGCCCAGGACGCGTTCACCGGGACCGCGGTCGACCGCGCTGCCGAAGTGGCGTTCGTCTATTCCGGCAACGGCAGCCAGTGGGCCGGCATGGGCCGCGAGGCCTATGAGGAGAACCCAACCTTCCGGGCGGCGTTCGACCGGGTCGACACCCTGTTCCAGACCTATGCCGACTGGTCGCTGAAGCAGGCCTTCTACGCCGAGGACCTGGACGAGCGCCTGGCGCTCACCAGCGTCTCGCAGCCGTTGATCTTCGCCATCGAGAGCGCCTCGACCGCGGCCCTCAAGGCCAAGGGCCTGATCCCGTCCTACGTGCTCGGCCACAGCGTCGGCGAGATCGCCGCCGCCGAGGCGGCCGGCATCCTCACCCTTGAGGACGCGGTCCGGGTCATCTACTACCGCAGCCACCACCAGGAGACGACGCACGGCCAGGGCACCATGGCGGTGCTGCTGATGCCGGCCGAGGAGGTCGAAGCCTTCCTCAAGGATTACCCGTCCCTGGACATCGCCGCCTATAACAGCCCCAAGGCCGTGACGGTCGCCGGGCCGGTGGCCGATATCGAGGCCGCCCTCAAGGCGCTGTCGCGCAAGCGCCGCCGGGGCCGCAAGCTCGACCTCGCCTACGCCTTCCACGGCCGGCTCATGGACCCGACCGAGAAGCCGCTGCTGCGCGATCTCGCCGGGCTCAAGGCCCGCGCCGGCACCACCGCGATGGTCTCGACCGTCACCGGCGCCGTGCTGGAGGGCGACAATTTCGGCGCCGGCTACTGGTGGCGCAACATCCGCGAGCCGGTGCGTTTCAGCGAGGCCGTGCAGGATGCCACCCGCCGCGGCGCTCGGGTGTTCGTCGAGGTCGGCCCGCGCGCGACCCTGATGTCCCATGTCGGCGACGCGGTCGAGCCGCTCGGCATCGAGACCGCCACGGTCGGCGTGATGCACCGCAAGGCCTCGGGCGGCGACCCGATCGCCAAGGCGGTCAGCGCCGCCCTGGTCCAGGGCGCCCAGGTCGACGAGGCCCTGCTCTTCGGCGACGCGCCCCGTGGCGATGTACGCCTGCCGACCTATCCCTGGCAGCGGCGCCCGTTCCGCCTCGCCGACACCCCCGAGAGCGTCGGCGCGATGAGCGCCCGCCCCTACCACCCGCTGATCGGCTCGCGGACCACCTTCGACGGCCTGGAGTGGAACGGCTTCGTCGATCCGTCGACCCTGCCGGAGCTGGAGGATCACAGCGTCGAAGGCCAGGTGATCATGCCCGGCGCCGGCTTCGTCGAGATGGCGCTGGCCTGCGTCCGCGAGGCGATGCGCCACGACGAGGTGGTGCTGGCGGATTTCGAGATCCTGTCGCCCATGGTGTTCGCCGAGGAGGCGCTGCGCGAGGTCGCGGTGCGCCTGTCGGGCACCGGCAACGGCATCCAGGTGCTCAGCCGTCCGCGCCTGACGCAGACGCCCTGGCAACTCCACGCCCAGGCCAAGATCGTCGACGGCACGTTCACGGCCCCGAAGGCGCCCGACCTCAACGGGTTCGACTTCGACACGGCCGGCGAGCAGGTCCTGAGCGGCGAGGCGCTCTACGCCCGCGCCCGTGCCTCCGGCCTGGCGTTCGGCCCGAGCTTCCGGCAGGTCGCCATGAGCGCCCGGCTCGATGACGCGACGATCGTGTCGGACCTGCTGCCGGCCGAGGCCGACAGCCGCTTCACCCTGGTTCCGGCCCGGCTCGACGCCTGCTTCCACGGGCTGATCCTGCTGTTCGCGGACCTGCTCGGCGAGAATGCCGGTAAGGCCTACATCCCGGTGCGCTTCGGCGAGGTCCGGCTGCTGCGCCCCGGCGCGGTGATCACCCGCTCGGTGATCCGGACGCGTCGCTGCAACGAGCGCTCGATCCTGGCCGACTTCACCCTGCTCGACGCCGACGGCGCGGTCGTCGCCACGATCCGCGAAGGCCGCTTCCAGGCCTTGCGCGCCAAGGGCGGCGGCGACCTCTCCGCCTTCGCGATCTCGCAGGTGCCGGAACTCGCCACCGAGCCGACCGCGATCCCGATGGAGCGCCGGCCGAGCGTGGCCGCGCGCCTGCGCCCGCTCACCGCCGAGGCGAAGGGGCCGGCCGATGCCGCCCTGTCGCCGGGCCACCTCCTGCTGGAAGGTTGGGCGACCTCGCTCGCCTACCGCCTCGCCTCGGGGCTTGCGGACGGTGGAACCGTCTCGGTCACGGACCGGCGTGTGCCGGAGGCCCTGCGGCCCTGGCTGCTCAACGCCCTCTACGCGCTCGAAAGCAGCGGGCTCGCGGAACGTGCCGGCCAGAACTGGACCCTCGGCGAAGACGGCTCGGCGCTGCCGGCCCCCGACGAGATCATGCGCTGGATCGCCGGCGACCATCCGGATCTCTCGGCCGAGCTGGTGCTGATCGCCGATGTCGGCGCCATGGTCGACCGCCTGCTCGCGGGCAAGCTGACCGACGCCCCGGCCCTGCCCCAGGGCGCCATCGACGCCTTCGTGATGCGCTCGGCCACCGCGCGCCACACCGCCGACCTGGTCGCCGACCTGATCGAGAAGAGCCGCGGCCAGCTCCCGAAGGAGCGCGCCCTGCGGGTGCTGCAGGTCGGTTTCGGCCCGCTCTCGGCCCAGGCCGCGGCCTTCGCCGCCGCCGCCGAGGCCCGGCTCACCGTGTTCGAGACCGACCGCAGGCTCGCCGAGCGCGCCCGCCTGTCGCTGACCCACGGCGCCACCGTCGTCGAGGCGGCCGACGAACTCGCCTCCGGCAGCTTCGACCTGATCCTGGCGGCCGGCAGCCTGCATCGTGGCGAGCGCAGCCTGCCGGGCCAGCTCGCCGGAGCCCTCGCCACCGGCGGCCTGCTGGTGGCCGTGGAGCCGGGCGCGTCCCTGTTCCGCGACCTCGTGTTCGGCCTCACCAACGGCTGGTTCGAGGAAGCCGTCGGCGGGATGCCGGTCGGGCGCCTTGAGGATATCGAGGGCTGGCAGCGCACGCTCAGTGCCCACGGCCTGGTCAAGGTCGCGGTCGAGCGCGCGGCTTCGGCCAATGGCGACGACCTGTTGCTGGTCGCCGAGGCTCCGGTGCGTCCGGGCCCGGCCCCGGCCCAGAGCTTCGCCTTCGTGATCGGTTCGGACGACGAGTTCGCGGCCGAGACCGCCTCCTCCCTGGCGACCCTGCTGGTCGCGGGCGGCGTGCATGTCTCGATCATCCTCGACTCCGAGACCTCGCTGATGGAGCTGGAGAAGGAGACCCCCGACACGGTGGTGTTCCTGGCCGGCGCCTTCACCCGCGGCGGCGAGGCGGCCGAGCGTCTGCGCGACCGCTGCCTCAGCCTGAAGCGCTGCACCGAGCATCTCGGCTCCCGCCAGACCCGCCTGTGGGTCGTGGCGCCGGGCGCCACCCGTGATCGCGGCGGCCAGACCACCAACATCGAGGCCGGCGTGTGGGCGTTCTCGCGCACCCTCGCCAACGAGGCCCCGAACCTCGACGTGCGCCGCATCGACCTCTCGCCCGAGATGTCGTCGAAGCGCGCTTCCGAGCGCCTGCGCGACCTCATCCTCTCCGGCACGCCGGAGACCGAGATCGTGCTCGACGACGAGCGGACGCAGGTCGTGCGCTTCCATGCCGGCCGGCCGAAGCACCGGGATCCGGCGGATGCCGTCCCGGCCGAGGCCGCGCGCCTGGAGCGCAGCAACACCGGCGGCCTCAACGAGATGGTCTGGGGCCCGGCCGAGCGCCGTACCCCCGGCAAGGGCGAGATCGAGATCGCGGTCGAGGCCACCGGCCTCAACTTCCGCGACGTGCTCTGGGCGCTCTCGATGCTGCCCGAGGAGATCTTGGAGGACGGATTCGCCGGCCCCCGTCTCGGGCTCGAATGCGCCGGCCGGGTCACGGCCGTGGGTGCGGGCGTCAAGGGCTTCAAGGCCGGCGATCCGGTCGTCGCCTTCGCCCAGTCGGGCTTCGCCACCCACATCGTCGTGCCCGAGCTCGTGGTCGCGCCGATGCCGCAGGGTCTCGATCCGATGGCGGCGGCGACCGTGCCGGTGGCCTTCCTCACCGCCTATTACGGCCTCGTCTCCTGCGCCCGGATGCGGCGCGGCGAGTGGGTCCTGGTCCATGGCGGCGCGGGCGGCGTCGGCCTCGCCGCGCTGCAGATCGCCAAGCTGAAGGGTGCGCGGGTCATCGCCACCGCCGGCTCCCGCGAGAAGCGGGCCCTGGTGAAGGCGCTGGGTGCCGAGCACGTGCTCGATTCCCGCTCCCTCGCCTTCGTGGACGAGGTCCGGGCGATCACCGGCGACGGCGTCGACATCGTGCTGAACAGCCTGTTCGGCGAGGCGATGGAGCGCTCGCTCAACGCCCTGCGGCCGTTCGGCCGCTTCGTCGAGCTGGGCAAGCGCGACTACGTCGCCAACACCCATATCGGCCTGCGCCCGTTCCGGCGGAACCTCAGCTACTTCGGCGTCGACCTCGATCAGGTGATCCAGCACCAGGGCGACGACGGCGCGCGGATGTTCCGCGAAGTCATGGCGCTGTTCAACGACGGCGGCCTCAAGCCCCTGCCCTACCAGCCGTTCACCGCGGCCGAGACCTCGGACGCGTTCCGGCTGATGCAGCAATCCGGGCATATCGGGAAGATCGTGATCAGCCCGCCCAAGGCCGGCACGATCCTCAAGGACACGAAGCGGCCGTTTACGGTCTCGCCCGAGGGCGTCCACCTGGTGACCGGTGGCCTCGGCGGCTTCGGCCTGGAGGCGGCGCGCTGGCTCGTCGACAAGGGTGCCAAGCACTTGGTGCTCGCCGGCCGCAAGGGCGCGACCACCGACGAGGCCAAGGCGATCGTCGCCGAGCTCGCCGGGCGCGGCGTGACGGTCGAGGCCAAGGCGGTCGACATCACCAGCCGTTCGGCGGTGGACCGGCTGATCGCGGAGATCGAGCAGGGCGGCAGGAAGCTCGCCGGCGTGCTCCACGCCGCCGCGGTGCTCCAGGACGGTCTGATCGCCAACATCGATGCGGCTGCACTCGACGCGGTGATCGGTCCGAAGGTGATCGGCGCTCAGCATCTCGATGCCGCCACCCGGGACCGCAGCCTCGACTACTTCGTGATGTTCTCGTCGGCGACGACGTTCATCGGCAATCCCGGCCAGGGCTCCTACGTCGCCGCCAACGGCTTCATGGAAGGTCTGGCCCGGCAGCGCCGTCGCCGCGGCCTGCCCGCCTTGGCGGTGGCCTGGGGCGCGATCGGCGATGTCGGCATGCTCGCCCGCAACAAGGCGGTCATGGAAGGTCTCGCCGGCCGCGTCGGCGTGACCCCGATGGAGGCCCGCCGCTGCCTCGAATTGATGGCCGACGCGCTGGAAGCCCAGGGGACCTCGCCGGACGAGGCGGTGATCGCCATCGCGGCGATGCATTGGGGCAAGGCGCGCGAGCGGCTCGCCACCATGCGCTCCCCGAGCTACGCCGACCTCGGGTCGGACCAGCAGGTGGAGGCCGGCGGCGTCCAGGCGATCAACATCGGCGCCCTGCTCAAGGGCGGCGACGTGGACGCGGTCCGCAAGACCGTGTCGGACGCGATCGTCGAGGACATCGCCCGCATCCTGCGCCTGCCCAAGGACGATATCAGCCGGGTTCGCCAACTCTCCGAGATCGGCCTCGATTCGCTGATGGGCGTCGAGCTGGGCGCCAGCCTGCAGGAGCGCTTCGCCCTCGATGCGCCGCCGGCTGGCCTGTCGTCCGGCATGACGGTCAACGAACTGTCGGAGTCCTTAATTCAGGCGGTTTCGGCCCCCATGGATGAGGCCGCCGGTGTCGCGATGAGCCTCGTCTCGAAGCATATCGGTGGTGAGATCGACGCCCAGATGATGGCGCCGCTCCGGGAACTCATCGCGCAGACGTCCAGCGAGATCAAAGAGACCAACCCATGACCGATACGGCACGGCCTGACGGCGGGCGCGCGGCGCTCGCCGGCTTCGTGACGAACCGCCTCGGACGCGCGACGCCGCGCCCGGCGCCCGCGAAGGCGGCGTCCCCGGCCGGGAAATCGGCCGCGCAGAACTTCGAGAACCTGCCCGGCTACCGCGAGCTGCAGCTGCAGCGCCAGGCGGCGCAGCTGATCGGCTTGGGCAACCCGTTCTTCCGGGTCCACGACGCCAAGGCCGGCGCGACCACCCGGATCGACCAGAAGAGCTTCACTAACTTCTCGTCCTATGACTATCTCGGCCTGAACGGCCATCCGCGGGTCAGCAATGCCGCCCGCGAGGCGATCGAGGCCTACGGTACGTCGGCGTCGGCGAGCCGCGTGGTCGCGGGCGAGCGGCCGGGGCACATCAGCCTCGAGCAGGCGCTGGCCAAGCATTACCGTACCGAAGGGTGCATCGTGATGGTGAGCGGGCACGCCACCAACGTCACGACCATCGGCGCCCTGCTCGAAGCCGGCGACGTGATCTTCCACGACGCGCTGTCCCACAACAGCATCGTCACCGGCGCGCAGCTCTCCGGCGCCCAGCGGCGCTCCTTCTCGCATAACGATCTCGACGCCCTGGAGAGCCTGCTCCAGAACACCCGCCACGAGCACCGCCGGGCGCTGATCGTGGTCGAGGGCCTGTACAGCATGGACGGCGATGCGCCGGACCTGGCCGGGCTCGTCGCTCTCAAGAAGCGCTACGATGCCTGGCTGATGGTGGACGAGGCCCACGGCCTCGGCGTCACCGGCCGCACCGGGGCCGGCCTGTTCGAGCATTGCGGTGTCGACCCGAACGAGGTCGATATCTGGATGGGCACCCTGTCCAAGACGCTCTCGACCTGCGGCGGCTACATCTGCGGCCCGATCGCCCTGATCGAGTACCTCAAGCACACGGCCGGCGGTTTCGTGTACAGCGTCGGCATGTCGCCGCCGCTGGCCGCCGCCGCCGAGGCGGCCCTGGCGGTGATGCAGGCCGAGCCGGAGCGGGTCGAGCGCCTGCGCCAGAACGGCACGCTGTTCCTGGCGACCGCCAAGAAGCTCGGCCTCGATACCGGGTTCAGCCTCGGCCTCGCGGTCGTGCCGATCATCGTCGGCGACTCGCTGAAGGCCGTGACCCTGTCGGACCGGCTGTTCCGCCGCGGCATTAACGTGCAGCCGATCATCCACCCGGCGGTGCCGGAGCGGGCCTCGCGGCTGCGCTTCTTCCTGACCTCCGAGCACACCGCCGACCAGATCCGCGACACCGTAAACGCGGTGGCCGAGGAGATGGCGGCGATCGACAAGGGCGGCTCGCTGATCGAGCAACTGTTGGCCAAGCGCGGCTGAGTTTTTTCGGGCCGCGCGGGGATCCGGCGCGGTTCACCACCTGAGAATGCAAACAGGGCGCGGATACCATCCGCGCCCTGTTTGTGTTTTGGGGATGCTGGTTCCGCCGACTTGGTAGCCGGCGGGATTGCGTGGCCTACTTGGCGTAGGCGTAAGCCGTGGCGGCCGAGCTGAGCGGGCCGGTGACGCCGCTGAAGGCGGTCAACACCTTCTGGACTTCGGTGAACGGCGCGTTCGAGACGTAGATCAGGTCGCGGTTGCGCATCCGGAACGCCTGGGTGGTGAACAGGCTGTTGGGGTCGCGCATGTTGATCCGGTAGACCACCGGTACCAGCGGCGTGCCGGTGAGCTTGGTGGCCGGGTTCAGCCGGCGCACCACGCTGGCCGGCTCGAACCGAAAGATGAACGTCCCGGCCGGGTCGGCGGCGAAGTCCGACAGGCCGCGCGCCTTGGCCAGCGCCTGCGCCAGGGTGATGCCGTCGGCCTGGAACGGCAGTTCCGTGGCCTGGCCGAGCGCGCCCACCGCCAGGAAGGTCTGGGGATCGCGCACCAGGGTCAGCACGTCGTTGGGCCGCAGGTAGATGTTCTCCTTCGGGTTCGACACCACGGTCGTCAGCGGCACGGTCGCGGTGAGCGGCCCGCGCGACAGGCGCACGAAGGTCTCCGACACCGGCGAGCGGTTGCCGCCCGCGGCGGCGATGACGTCGAGGATGCGGTCGCCGTGGCCCGAGAGCGGCAGGCGGGCGCCGGCCGCGCCCTCGCCGGTGACGGTGACGGCCTGGCTGATCGGCCGTGTGACCGAGACCAGCACCTGCGGCTGGATGGCCTTGCCGGCGAGCTCGTTCTCGATCAGGCCCTGGACGTCTTGGGGCCGGCGTCCTGCGACCTTGATGCGCCCGGCATAGGGCACCGAGATCGCGCCGTCGCGGCCGACCGGCTGCTCGGGGATGAGGGCGGATTTGGAGCCGGCGGAGAACCGGTCGGCGACCAGCGGCCCGGAGAACAGG
>NZ_JAKSYL010000293.1 GCF_022829515.1 Methylobacterium sp. J-048 | reverse complement strand
CACAGACATACCGGTCACCTGGTCATTCAGGATTTCCGCAATCTGCTGGGCATGGGCGTAGGTCACACTATCCCGTAGATCGAGGCCCAGCACCGCATCCCCAAAGGCGGAGATCGGCTCGCCTCTTGGTTCCAGGACGAGGCGAGGGCGCCCGTCAGCGTCCTCCTTCGCGATGAACCGATACTGGCCGCTCTCGGTCCTCGTCATCGTCACCGCCTCCAAGTCACTGGTTGGTCTATCACATCGCCTTCTCCCGCTGCTGCGCCTGCCAATCGGTGATGAACGCTTCGATTTGGCCAGCCATTTCTTTGTCGGCCGAGTGAGGGGATGCCTCGAGGCCTAGCACCATGGCGCCGAAGGACGGCCACTCTGTCACCATACCGTTCAGCCCGTCCACGATCTGTCGATCGAGCTCCGCGTCGGAAAGGCGGGCCAGGCCACTGAACCGGGGGCTGGCCTCAAGCCGGGCGATCTTTGCCTCGATCTCCTTGATCCTCATTGGATCATTCCCTCTCGGCGCAGCAGGCCGGCTGCCCATTCCTCGGTCGCCGGATCCGGCTCTTTCAGCCAGGTGATCAGGGCGTCCAGCTCCTGATCGGTGTAGCGGTCCGGCCCCGGCAGAAAGCCCGGGGTCTTCCGCTCCAGCCGCATGATGCGAGTCTCGATCTCTCGGATCCTCATGCTCCCTGTCCCTCCAGTGCGGCGAGGCGGCGGTGCAGGTCGGCCGCCGTGATCGCCTCAATGTGGGCAGATACCGCCTTACCGACATCGGCGGCCTCAGACGGGGTGATCTCGCCGGAGGACACGGCGCGCAGCAGCGCCTCGGTCGCCTTGGGCAGATCCTCGGCCGTCTCGATCACCGGCAGGTCGAAGGTGATGGAGCGGTCGCGCTTGGGCGACAGCAGACGGTCGAGGCACAGCTTCATGGCGCCGCCGTCGCCGGCCAGGGCCTGCTCGATGGCCTTGCGGGATAAGGCCTCGGCCTCGCCCTCGAAGATGGCTTCCAGGGCCAACGTGGAGCGGTTGCGAGAGCCGCGGGGGCGCCCGGCTGGGTTGCCGGACTGGCCTTCTACGAATGGTTTTCCGTCACCCGGCATGGTCGGATCTCAGCGGTGGGCGTGGCTGTAAACAACAGACAAGAAACAGCCACGGCAGCGGGTTCGTCTGAATAGATAGCACCGGCTATGAGATTTCACGATAGGCATTCGGCTGACAGACATCCAGTCCCAAGCACCAACGGTAAGAGTTAAGCGCATCATGGTCAGCGCAACGGCCGAGCCTGTCGCAGCCGCCTACGCTAATTCGTCATCGACAGACGTGAACGGCGCCGATCATGCCGCGTACCCCCAGCACAGATAGCCTTCCGTCTACGCTTGCCATCGGATTGCAGCCTTGGATCAACGTCGTTGAGACGGCGACCATCGGCATGGGCGAACACCTGTCCGCGGCGGCCGCGAACTCCTCCTCCGGCATTCGGCGACGGATCGTACCGACGCCCCTGCTGGATCACGCACTCGTACAGACTCGGATGGCGACCGACATCCTAGCGGTCGCGCTGGATGAACGGCGAGCGGACGTTGAACGTCTGCGTGCAGACGCCTTGGCGGCACTCAGTGAACTGATCGTGTGGCTTCAAGAGGCGAAGCCTAATGCGGTCACGGGAGAATTGGGGCTCGGCTGGTAGACGGAGCCGGCATCGGCTCCACGCCGGCTATTGCGCAACCTTTCAGGTCTATTCTCGGCGCCAATCATCGCTGAGAGCTGCTCGATGTCCGCTCTTCCCGCTCGTTCCGCACGCAGCCCTGTCTCGAAGGCCGCGGTCATCTCGCATGGCGGATGGATGGCCGGGTGCACCATCGTCGACATCTCGGTCAGCGGCGCGCGGCTGCTGGTGTCCCGGCCCGAGGCGGTACCGGATCAGTTCGAGCTGGCCACCGACCTATCTGGAGGTTCGCGTCGGTGCCGTGCGGTGTGGCGCGAGGGCGGGCAAATCGGTGTCGAGTTCGTTGATTGGGTTTGAGCCGGGATCACCACGGCCAACGCCGCCATTAACAAAATGATCTAAACCTAACATTAGATAAAGCGCCTGATTTTCGCATGTCCAAAATGCTCTGGGAAATTCAGATCAAGCGGCATTCATGAACAATCAACCGCAAATTCCAACGGATTTTTGGACCGAGCTTGAGCGCAAAGTGTCATCCAATGTCGATGATGCCCTTAACACAGATGAAGTTCCGCGCGAGCTGCTGATCTCATATCTACGCGATCTTGAGATCATGGCGCGGACCGCCTGTGACCGCAGGCAGACCGTCCAGATTATCGCCTCTGCCCGCAGTGTCCTGGGAGACCGGACGGCGGTCGAGCCGCAGGGTCGGCCGTTCACATACGCCATCACATGAGCGGATGGGAGTTCGGGCCAACGGGCTATGTCATGACCGAGCAGGTGCTCGCAGTTCTGATGGCCTCCGCCTTCACCTTCGGCTGCGCGCTGATCCAGATAGCCAGACGGCATGCTCAAGCTTTGACGGCAATCCTGCTACTCGTCGTGCTCAGCCTTGGTCCGTTCGTGGGTCTCGTCGCCCTGGTACAGAAGGCGGAGCCAAGCATCCAAGCCGAGAAGCCTGTAGCCGTTCACAGGCTCCGTTAGACCATGGCTGTGCTCGCTTGGGCCAGCATGACCTTGGCCTTCCTGGCGCCCGTACCGCCGATGCACGAGTGGACGGAGGAGCCAAAGCGTCCCACTCTCGGTGCCGTAAATTGGTTCTTGTTGTCCCTGTGTGGCGGCCTTGCCCTGCTGGTGGCGGCCTCGCCTATTCTCACAGCCGTCAGTTCGTCGCACGCTTACGATGCTTTCCGAACGCGCTGTGAAGTCGAGGGTGGGACCATTCTTTATATCTGGCAGGGATCGCGTCCCTAAACCTGTAATCACCAAGGTCCGAGGCGGGGCTGAGCGACGCTCCGGCACGGATTATCAAGCTACGGATGGCATGCAGACGAGGTGATAATGCAGGATCGCATCGTGCCAGACGACGCTGCTCCGCTCATGATCTCGTTCTCCGACGGTTCGCACATCGAGCAAATCGGTGTCAAAACGATGCCGCGCGCGCACGAGACTGGTAATCTCCCCCCGATCCTCGCCATAGCCCTGTGGCCTTGGATCGATATCGTCGAGACCGCGACGGGTAGGATGGGCGATACGGTACGGCTGACGGCAGAGAACACGGTGGCGAACCTGCGCCGCCGGGTTGTGACGACATCGCCACTAGAGGCGGCGATAGAGGATGCGCTGGTGGCCTCCGATGCATTTGCGCAGGACCTCGATCGACGTGGTTTGTTCCAATCCGATATGAGGCCAGAAGCGCTGATCGCCCTGAACGCCCTGCTCTGGTGGCTGGGAAGCGCAAAGCCCGCCGAGCGGACGAAGGAGATCGGACTCGGCTGGTAGGCGCGCTCGTGGGGCGTCATGGCCGAGCCCTCCCGCCAGGACGTGGCAACAGATCGGCCCAGGCGGCACGGATGATGGCGATCCTGGTGTCGGCACGGTCTGGGTCGGCAGCTACAACCGCGTCCGCCAGTGCGTCGAGGGCTGCGAGACCCCCGATGTTGTCGGCCTCAATGCCCTTGCGGCGCAGGGCGCTACGAAAGGCGGCAGCAGCCGGGGCATTCGGGCCGTAGCGCTCGATGCTCTGCACGAGGGTGAGAATGCTGGCGACGGTCGGCGGATCGGGGAGGGCGGCGATCATGGCTGTGACCTCCTGATTGCGCCGACGGTGGTAGGCGAGACGCCTGCTAGGCGGGCAATCTCGCGGTCCGGAAGCTCCTGGCCGAGCAGCGAGAGCACGTCGCGGCGCTTGTCGGCATTAGTCCGGCGCAAGGGAGGTGGTGAAGCGCCACCCCCTTTAGCGTGTTCAGATTGGACAGGCGCAGGTTTACCCCTCAAATCTGAGGCATGAGAGGGGTGGGCAGACTGTGCCTCCCCTTTCTGTCCATTTTAGACGGGCTGGGGCTCGGCGTCTTGGTCGCGGAGCCGCTGGGCCATGCGCTCGATGTCGGCGCGGAGGGCGGTGAGGCGGACGCGCTGCTTGTCCTCGCACGGCGACCCGAGCGCGTTTAACCATTCCAGCCAGGACATGCGGGCGCGGAGGTCATTGAGTCCTGCGGCCGGCATCGTGTCCAACAGCCGCTCGACCAGAACCAGACGGAAGGAAACCTCTTCGGCGTGGTCGCCGCATCCAGTCCCTCGTGCCTCCCGGTCGCGCCCGAGCTTGTCCCAGAACATAAATTCGGTCCACGCATGCTGGACGGTAGCCGGCATGGGGTAGGCGCCAGCAATGGCGGCCACGATCTCAGGATCCGGATCGTCCCGAGATGTGACGTAGTTCCAGTTGCGGAGGCCGTATCCGTCATCTGGGCGGAACGGGGCGGCCGCCTCGGAAAACGCCCGCTCCCAATCACCGGGCTCAAATACCGCCGCCTCAGATCCGTACTCGGCCAGCACTTCCTGCCAGCGCACGGCACGCTCGCGGTCCTGCTCGGCCTTCTGCTCCCTGAAATACGGAGTGTCGAAGAAGTCGGCCATGTTGACGGTGCGGCTCGCGACGATCGTCACCGGCGGGGCGTCCAACTTGGACACGGCCTGATCAACCGTCATCCCAGCCTTGTTGGCGAGCGCCTTCATCCGGGCTGCGGCCGATGCTTTCTCGCCCGGGTTGGTGGTGCTGTCGTGCAGCGCTCGCACCTTGGCGAAGGTCTCCAGACCGGCCGTCATGCTGCGCTCCCCGGGATGGTCCATTCGGCGTGCTGCAGGGCGCGCAGGGCAGACACCGCCACCTTGTCGGCCTGCCGGCGACCCTCGCCCATGTGCGGGAACGTGGAGAGCGTCACGGTGCCGATGGGTTCGGGTCCGACCGCGGACAGGCGCAACGGCATGTGCGCGCCCTCGTTCGTGTCGAGCATCAGCACTAGGATCAGCCCGGCGGCGAAGCCGTAGCTGTGCACCTTGCGCAGGCGCTCAACCGGCAGGGCGGGGAGGGTGATCAGGTCGCCCATGGCGGCGCTCCGGTCAGGTTCCGCGGTCGAAGGGGCCGTCCCATACGTACACTTGATGACCGTCGGCAGATGACTGCGCTTGGCTCTGATCTGTGTGAATGCGCGCGCGCTCGACCCAATGCAGCCTGTCCAACTCGGGCCGCAGGAGTACGGGCGTATGCAATCTCCTACCGAGATGGTCGTTCCGCGTTCGCTCATGGTCGAGCTCATCGACCTGTTGGGCGAATTTCCCTCTGAACGAAACCGGCGCCAGGCCGAGGTGTTCGGGATCCGCTTAGCGGATCTGGAACGCAGAGCGCGCACGCAAGGGGCGGCTTGCGAGACGGTGGCGGCGATCCAAGGCGTTCGCGTGCTGTTCGATTTGGCCGAACTGCCGCCCCTGCCGGCGTCTAAAGCGAACTCATGACGGCCGCTCCTGTGTCGACCAACCTGCACACGCTGGCCGTGAATTTGGCAGCGATGCAGCGTCTGCTTGGTCGCCGAACCGCCGACGGAACGATCGTGCCAGCCGATCCGGCCCTGATCGAAGCGGCGGTTACGGCCGGACGCGCGCAAGTGGCGGGCATCAGGACGCTGCTGAGGGACATACCGCATGATCCGATGGACCCATGGCGGGGATCCGTCGACGAGCTGATTGCTGCAGTTGGCGAACTCGACGGCTTGCTCGACAGGCTTGAGCGGATGCTGAGCCAGATGGGCAGTTGATCGGACGGCGCTCATCTCAAGTTCCCTCCGGTACCGGTAGCAGGCCGGCCCACGCGGTGGTGAGGATGGTCTCGCGCGCATCGGCCTGGGCTGGATCGGCGGCGCGGATCCGGGCGAGCATGTCGGCGAACGCCGCCGGGCCGCCGGCCTTGGCGAGTTCGCGCCCCTTGCGGGCCAGAGCGGTACGGAAGGCCAGAGCTGCAGGCGCTCTAGGATCGTGGCGCTCGATGCCCGAGAGCAGCACCAGGATAGAGGAGGCGACCTGATCGGGTGAGGAATCCTCAGCCCGGACCGCTGCGCGGCGGGCGGTGGTTCTAGCGCTCGGCATGGGCTCTCCAGGTCAGTCGGTGCGATAGAGGCGGGCGAACGACGCCAGCGCGTGCCGGCGGTCTAGCGCTGCGACGGCGGCCGGCAGGTGCGCGAGATCCTGCTCGGCGAGGCGCAGCTCACGGGCGAGGGCATCGCCCCGAGGCCCGGTGGTCAAATGGACGATGGCCCGCATCGACCGCAGTTGGGCGAGCCGCTCGGCAGGGTCGAGGTCGGGTCGGAACGGCCCCCAGGCGTCGGCAGCGGGGATCACCGGGCGCCCCTATCCCCGGGGTGATAGGGGTTTGACGGATTAGAGGTGTTCGTTTTGGCCGCTACACGCAAACTGTCATGTGTGTGTGCGCTTGCGGGCGCGGGCACACCCGCAACATGCAGGTGCAAATTGACCCTGACAGTTCCTCGCGTTGGGATGAAACAAACCCCTAAAAGGCCTGAAACCCCTATCTCTGGCGCGCGCATCAGAACACCGGTTCCGAAGAGGCCCGATATTCGGGTGCAACCCGGTCGCCGGGGAAGGCGTCAGCCGCAGCAGGAGGCCAGCCCCTACGCCCAGATCGGCAACGCCCTCAAGAGCATCGCCGGCGGCCAGCAGAAGCAGGGGCAGGGACAGAAGGTCGGTGGGACGACCGGAGGCGAAGCGCCGGGCGGCCGGCCGATCTCGCTGCAGCAGGCACGGGCCATGTTCGACCCAGGCAAGTTCTACGGGATGCTGCGGAACGCCGGGGTGAGAGGTCAGGCGCGGGGATCGTAGGTCTGGGCCGTGCTGCGCGGGCATAGGCTCAAGACGGAGGGCGCAACGTCGAGTAACGAGGTCCCATGAGGCGGCCATGACCGGTGCCGAACCGGGACCGAACAGGGGCGCGGAGGCGGGATTATTCCGCCTACAGACCAAGGCACCCGTAGTCACGGGTCGTGCCGGGCGAGCCGATCCGCACTGGGGTGCACAGGTGTGCAGAGAACATCTCCGAGCCTTCCCGAACAGGTACGAACGTCCGAGAGCGTCGGCGCTGTTTCGAGCTGCGCCGCGGTGTTTCGATCGGCTTCGGCTTGAGGGCGCGGACCACGGCGATATGGGTCCCGGCGCCTTCAGTGGGTGTGGTGTGATGCCTTCGAGGTACTGAGCTATTCGTAAGCTTGTGGTGCGTCGCGAGACGGCTGGGCACGGCAAGATGCGGTAAGCCACGGGTTCGCAAACCTGATTGCCAATCGTGCAGGATCTGCGACCTTGGGGGATGATGCCGGGCGAGTCATTGGTCCGCACGACGTGCCGGTGTCACTGGGAGCGGCATACCGATGACCGAGACCGACAAGCCTCATGGCGTGAGCGTGGTGCCGCCTACGGTGCCGATCCGGAACGTCAACGTACCTGACCCGACGGCAGGCAGCGAGCCTGAGAGCAAAGACGTTGTACAGGATGCCGAGAGCAAGCCCGACGATCCAGACAAGGCTGCCAAGGATGGCCTGGCCTAGCTAGCTTAAGGCACAGATCGCGGACGGGACGGCAGTGCAGGTGACCGGCCGCACCGTTTGATTGAAACCAGCCCCGCTGTTTTACAGCTGCGGGGCTGCCATGTCCGAGATCACATGCGGGAGCGGCGCATGTGATGACGCCGGTGACGGGTCATGTGTCGCCGTCCCATCATGCCGGTCTGGCCTCCCATCCGCTTCTGAGAGGAGCTCTTTACGCTGCCCGGGTTGTTCATGTTGCCTTCGGCGCTACCGCCGCCAGCAGGTGTCTGCGCCATTGCTGCTCCTACCAGCGCGACAGAGAGCGCGGCAGCAAGAGCGATTGTCTTGATCGACATGGACATTCCTCCAGGCCGATCGGTTCGATCAACCCGGGAGCAAACAGCCCCACGGTCGGTATCGTTCAGGCTCCCGCCATGATTGAAGTTACAGATCCTGACGGCGTCGCAACCGCAGCGCCAGGATCGGCGCGCCAGGCCAGAACGCGAGGCTCAGCACCGCGATCGGCATGATCGGGCGGCCCTTCCACCACACAATGATCACCGGCACGAACAGGCCTAGGATCGCAATGGTGAGGAGCGCCCAGAATTCGAGGTCGGACATGTCCATGAGCGGTAGGTAGGGGCGCCCTACGGCTACGCTTTCTTCACGCTGGGTGGCACAGTGCCACCACCATGCCGATCCGGCCCGAGCACCGCTTCTTCTACCCGATCGACTGGCGCGAGCTGTCGATGGCGATCCGCTTCGGCCGGGCGCAGGGCCGCTGTGAGAGCTGCGGTCGCCCGCACGGGCGAATAGTCTACCACCTCGGCGATGGCCGTTGGTGGGACGCCGAGGCCAGCCGCTGGCGCGACGGATGGGGACGCCGGATCCGGATCAGGTCGGGTACCGACATCCTCGGCCGCGCCCGCAGGACCCATGTCGTCCTGGCCGCAGCCCATCGCGATCACGACACCTCGAACAACGCCGACGCTAACCTCGTGGCCTTCTGCCAGCGCTGCCACATGATCCACGACCGGCCGGAGCATCGGCGCCGGCGCTGGCACACGCTGTTCCAGCGCAAGGCGATGGGCGACCTGTTCGGTGGGCCCTATGCCTGACCAGCACGCTTTCGTTGTATCGTAGCGGCGGCCTTCACGATGGAGAGGACGCTATCGCGTGTGGTCTCGTCGGCGATACCCATGAACGCGAGGACGAGTTCCACCACCTTCGGGTCATTGGAGACGGCCGGGACAACGGCCTCCTGGTCGTCGTTTCCCTGAGAGCTGGCAAAAAACGTCTCGACCGGCACCTTGAGCTGATCGGCGATCCTCTGCAGCCGGC
>NZ_JAKSYL010000292.1 GCF_022829515.1 Methylobacterium sp. J-048 | reverse complement strand
GATGGTCGCCGTCATCGCCGTCGCCCGAAAGCTCCTCACCATCCTCAACGCCATGATCCGGGATCAGAAACCATGGCAAACCGCTTGACGCCCAACACAGTCGCTGAGGTGCTGCGCAGCAGCCTCGAAGGAGCCCTCCAGTGGTCGCCGCGGTCCCTGGAGGGCTCCTTCGAGGCCTCCGCTGCGCTCCGGCACCTCAGGATGAGGTCGTGATTGGGATAGGCGAAATTCAGCAGGGCCTTGGCAGCGGACCGGGCAAAAAGCCTTCACGCTCCAGCTGCGATTGCCTATCGGCAGGCTGGATGGGCCTGCGGCTTGATCCCTTGATGTCAATGGTGACCGAGAGGGCGGAAATGGCTCACGTTGTCATGCTAGTGCACCAGGAGGACGGCGAAGAGATCCCGCGCCCGCGCGCGCTGGGAGGAGTTGACCGGCGACCCGAGCTTTCGCGAGAACAGCGCCGACGCGATGGTCGCGCTCATCCAAGTCGAGCTTCCCGGCCGGGCCGTGCGCGTCAACATCTCGATGGAGGAAGGCCTCCTCCGACGGATCGACCGAGCTGCCGAGGCGACCGGCGAGAGCCGATCCGCCTTCCTGGCTCAGGCCGCGAAGGCGCGGCTGTCGGCCGAAGCCTGAGATCCGGTGCTCACTTCCCGGCAGGCGTAAAACTCCCGTCCTTCCAAACATACAGGACATAGCCCTGGGCGGTGACGTCGCCCTTGGAATCGAACCCGACCGTGCCGAGCACGAGGTCGAACCGCTCCGTATGAAGCGCCTGGGCGATCGGCTTGGGCTCGGCGGAGTGGGCGAAGTTGCCGGCCGCGACCAGCGCCTGCAGCGCCGCGTAGCCGTAGATGGTCGAGCCGGTGGGATCGACGCCCTCGGCCTTGAACGCCTTCACGACGTTGGCGGCGGCGGGCTGCCGGCTCGGATCGAGGTAGAAGGTCATCAGCACGCCGTTGCTCGCCGAGCCGGCGACCTTGGCGAAGTCCGGCGTCGCGATCGCCGAGGTCCCGAACCATTGCGGGCGGTAGCCGCGATCGGCGGCGATCTTCACGAGGCGGCCCATCTCGGTAGCGTCGCCGCCGTAATAGACCACCTCGATCCCCGCGGCCTTGAGGCGGTCGACCAGGGCGGCATCGTCGGCGTCGCTCGGCGCGAACGACAGGGACAGGGCCTCGTTGATCCCGATCCGGTTGAGGTTGTCCTTGGTGGCGGCCGCCAGCGTCCGGGAGGCCGGGGTCTGGTCCTGGATCAGCCCGATCTTGCGGTCGCGGAACCGCTCGGCGAGCACCGCGGCCGACAGCCGGGCTTGGTCGTCGTCCCGCCCGCAGACGCGGAAGACGTTCGGCAGCCCCCGGTCGGTCAGCCGGGCCGAGACCGAGGCCGCGCTGATCATCACCAGGCCGTTCTGGGCATAGATGTCGGAGGCCGCGATCGAGGCATTCGAGCAGACATGGCCGACGACGAGGCGCACGTCGGCGCGCACGAAGTGGTTGGCCACCGCAGTGGCGGTGTTGGAGTCGCAGGCATCGTCCTGCACGTCGAGGGTCACGGGCTGGCCGTCGAGCCCGCCCATGGCGTTGGCGTCCCGGGCCGCGGCTTCGACACCGCGCAGCACCTGCTCGCCCACGGCGACGTAGGGGCCCGAGCGCGGGACCGCCACGCCGACCACGACATCGGCCGAAGCCGGCCCGGCCGACAGGAGCGCGAGACACAGGCTCAAGGGGAACAGCGTGGGCCGGAACAGCCCGCGGGCGGAGACGACGCGTCCGATCTTCATCGGGCTCTTCTAGGCATCCTTGCGCGAGGCATCCACCGGCGAGGGTGGGATGCGGCTCCGGTCACGCGCATCCGCAACACACCGCACGCAAAGCCCATACGCGAGGACGCGGCGAAACGCGATTGTTTTCCGCCGTCTCGCGTAAGTCGTCCCGTCCTTACTTCGCGTAATAGTAAGCGGTCGCCACCGAGGAGACCGGCCCGGTGAGGGAGGTGAAGACGGACAGCACCTTGGACACTTCGGTGAACGGCGCGTTCGAGACGTAGATCAGGTCGCGGTTGCGCATCCGGAACGCCTGGGTGGTGAACAGGCTGTTGGGGTCGCGCATGTTGATCCGGTAGACCACCGGCACCAGCGGCGTGCCGGTGAGCTTGGTGGCCGGGTTCAGCCGGCGCACCACGCTGGCCGGCTCGAACCGAAAGATGAACGTCCCGGCCGGGTCGGCGGCGAAGTCCGACAGGCCGCGCGCCTTGGCGAGCGCCTGGGCGAGCGTGATGCCGTCGGCCTGGAACGGCAGTTCCGTGGCTTGGCCGAGCGCGCCCACCGCCAGGAAGGTCTGCGGATCGCGCACCAGGGTCAGCACGTCGTTGGGCCGCAGGTAGATGTTCTCCTTCGGGTTCGACACCACCGTGGTCAGCGGCACGGTCGCGGTGAGCGGCCCGCGCGACAGGCGCACGAAGGTCTCCGACACCGGGGAACGGTTGCCGCCGGCGGCGGCGATGACGTCGAGGATGCGGTCGCCGTGGCCCGAGAGCGGCAGGCGGGCGCCGGCCGCGCCCTCGCCGGTGACGGTGACGGCCTGGCTGATCGGCCGGGTGACCGAGACCAGCACCTGCGGCTGGATCGCCTTGCCGGCGAGCTCATTCTCGATCAGGCCCTGGACGTCCTGGGGCCGGCGTCCTGCGACCTTGATGCGCCCGGCATAGGGCACCGAGATCGCGCCGTCGCGGCCGACCGGCTGCTCGGGGATGAGGGCGGATTTGGAGCCGGCGGAGAACCGGTCGGCGACCAGCGGCCCGGAGAACAGG
>NZ_JAKSYL010000290.1 GCF_022829515.1 Methylobacterium sp. J-048 | reverse complement strand
GAGCCACATCGGCACCCGGCCGGCATAGGACCGGCCGTAGTTCTGCGGGCACCAGTTGCCGATGCAGACCGGGCTGTCGACCACCGCGGTTTCCGGCTTGAACAGGCCCGAGAGGAGGGCGGCGGAGTAGACGTAGGGCTTCGGCGACGCGCGCGCCTTGCGACGCGATCCTGACATCGCGGTGTACTTGAACGATTCGAGCGGCCTTGCGCTGATCCTCGCGGTAGTCGGCACTGCGCACCCATTCCAGGCTCGCTCCACTCCGGGACCGGCGCTCGGCGTGGGCCACGAGCCTGACAACGCGGTGTAATGGGACGATGCGAGCGGCCTTGCGCTGGTCCTCGCGGTCGTCGGCACTGCGCATCCATTCCAGGCGCGCCTCGATCCGGGAACGGCGCTCGGCGTTGGCCACGAGTTGAAAGACGAAGCCACCGGGCCGCCCATAGAGCACGACGCCGTCGAGCATCCCGAGGTCATCG
>NZ_JAKSYL010000289.1 GCF_022829515.1 Methylobacterium sp. J-048 | reverse complement strand
CGCCATGCTCAAGGCGTGTTGATGGAAACGATCCTTGACGCTCGTCTACCGCGGGCACGTACCGAGAGCTTTGGGCAGACTGCGACGCACAGGCTACTCGAAACCGGGCTGGGACTTGAACCATGAGTGGAGGCATCTTCCCGCTGCGCCGAACCGGCGAAAAGCGATCCCCTATCGCCCGCGTCGACATCTGGTCCCGCTGTGCTCGCAGGTCCTTGAGGATCACCTCGGCACGCGCCGTCTGCAGGCTGATGGCTTCACCGCTGACGAGCAGTTCCACGGCAGCGATGTCGACACGGGCGATAGGGGATCGCTCTTCCCCGCTTCGGCGCAGCGGGACGATGCCTTCACTCATGGTTCAAGTCCCCGCCCGGTTTCGAGTAGCCTGTGCGTCGCAGTCTGCCCAAAGCTCTCGGTACATGCCCGCGGTAGACGAGCGTCAATGATCGTTTCCATCAACACGCCTTGATCATGGCGGGCTTTGTCACCCAATGCCGCTCTTCGTACTACCCGTCACCGCGTAATTGTGCCGTCTCCACCGCCAGCGCTGACTCGCGGCCGGCCTGATCAGTCGGCGTCGCCTACCGCTTGTCGGCAGCTTCAGGCGCTAATGTCGGATACGTCCGCGAGCCGAAGTGACCAGACGACATAGCCGTGTGGGTCGACAAGATAGATCGCATTGGCCCGCAGCCTGAGCATGTCCACGTCGATGGCCTTGGCTAGGGCGATGGCGCTTGTCCCATCCTCGGCGGTGATGACCTCTTCGTGCAGGGGCTCATCAAGCGCCCCATCAGCTCGGCGCAGCGCCACACAGAATCGAAAGTCCCGCATCGTTCGTCAGATCGTCCAGCCGCATGCGGTCACGACATAGCGCGAGAGCCCCGTGACGGACCTGCGACAGAATCTTGCCCTGGCACACCGCGAGCCCGAACCGCCGCTCGTCGGCAGCCTTTCTTCGGTTTGGTTTTTCCCGATTCTGACAGGACTAGAACTTCAGTAGGCGTGCTGGTCACGTTTTTGACCCCTCCCCCTCGGGCAGGGGATGCGATCGAGGACCATCCAGATTTGGATAGTGGGTCTCGCGTCCGAGCCAGCCGCAGCCAAGCCAGCCATTCTGGCGAGACGATGCGCACGATGTTGGTGTCGTTGCGGAAGCCGGTGATCTGGCGCTCCTCGACGGTCAGCAAACCCAGCCGGGCCGCCTCGCGGATCGCGTTCTTCACCGTAGACCGGCACACGCCGGCCACCGCGGCCATGTTCTCGATCGACAGGCGACAATCCTTCCGACGCACGACCTCGGCAGCCACCAGGGCGAGGACCGCCTGCTCGGCCAGCGTGAACCGGGCCGCGAGCCCCGGTGGAAGCCGCCCCGAGGCGGCCCAGCGGCGACGGCGCTCCATCGAGGCATCCGTGCGCGGGCGCGAGCCGACGGCCCTCCTGGGCGATCCTACACGAGGCTGGGAAATGCCGGGATCCTCGGCATTTGCGGTCCCCGAATCGGGGGAGCGCAAAACCTGTGTGACCCCTAGGGTATCGCCCCGCCGTGGGGCGGACAGGGTCCGCGCCTCGATCAGGCCGGACAGGCTCTCCGCCTCGGCTTCCGTGACCTTTCCCTCCCCGTAGGCGCGCCAGAGCAGGGCAGTCACGGACGGCAGGGTGATTCGGGTCGCGGCCTCAATGGCGCGCCTCAACTCGTCGGCAAACATAGTCCTCGGCCCCGTAAAAGGGCCGCAACGAGTCGTTCCGGGCCGCCGCGAGGGCGTCCGGTCCACAAGGCAAAGCCTCATCGTCGCGGGAATTGGCGTTCCCGCTTGACGCCCGGGGGCGTCTCATGGCTTGTGGGGAGTGCTTACCGGCCCCACAGGCCATTTTTGATTTTCGACGGCCCTCCAGTTTGGCGACTGGGGGGCCGTTGGCTTTTCAGGGGTCGACTTGCGGCGGCGGGGTCTCCTGATGGTTCCGGCGACTCGCACAGAGCACGCTCCAGCTGGACATGGCATGTGGGCCGGACGGCACGGCTAAGTCAACGTTGAGGAGCCGCTGTGACCGAGCTTGATGGGGTTGAGCGTGAGATCGCTACCTTGAAGAGAGCGTCCTGTCCGTGTTGCGCGCATGTGAAGACCCAGACCTTTCCGCGTAAGGG
>NZ_JAKSYL010000138.1 GCF_022829515.1 Methylobacterium sp. J-048 | reverse complement strand
GCCCTGCCCGTAGAGCGCCGTGAGCGCCGAGGTGGTCAGCCCGATCAGGGCGCCGATCTTGATCACGATGGCGAGCCCGGGCATCGCCAGACGGTCGATCGCCTTGGCGATCGGGTCGGCGACGTCCAGCTCCCGGTAGGGCTGCGGCCGCAACGTCTTTGACCACAAGAAACAGACCGAATTGACCGGGTTTATGTCTGCCAATGATCGCCATGGCCGATCCCCATGCTTCGTGAGCTGGATGTTAGCACTATGGTTATCGGGGACAAATACGGGCCGAC
>NZ_JAKSYL010000137.1 GCF_022829515.1 Methylobacterium sp. J-048 | reverse complement strand
GGGAGCGCCCAGGCCCGGATCGATCGGCGAGAGGATGTGGCGACACTTGAAGAAAGGCCATCAAAACTATCGACGGGAACCGTCCAGGCAGCATTTACAGATGTCACGTCTATCGCCGCTGTCGATCCGGTTGTTCGGAGGTTCTTCCAGCCTCTAGCCGACGGTCATGCCGCCGGGAAGTGGCGCGGACCACGCAAGGACGACCAACCCGTTCGACGCGGCGAACCCGGCGCCCGCTCGCCCGTTGTCGCGGCCTGAGGGTCGAACGTCAGACCCGGTGAGCCGTCCGGAGAACACAGCATGGATATCCCCGTCGAGACCGTCACCGACATCGTTCTCCGGCTGCGCGCCATCGATGTGAAGGAGGGCGACACCGATCCGGATTCCGGCTCGAACCCGATCGACGACGGCTCCACCGACGTCCTGACCTCGGGCACCGACGACGCCACCGAATCCGAGGTCCGCGGCGCGATCGCCGGGCTGGACGACGATGCCCGGGCCGAACTCCTGGCCCTGCTCTATATCGGCCGCGGCGACATGGAGCCGGAGGAATGGGGTGAGGCCGTGCGCTTCGCCCGGGAGCGCGAATCCGTCGGTGAGGGCGCCGTGAAGGAGTTGCTGAGTGCCCCGGATGCCGGAGACCTCCTGGAGGAGGGCCTCGACGCGATGGGACTCACCCCCGAATTGCCGCAGGCGTGAGCCCCTGACCGGAGATCAGCGGCATGGCTTCACGGGTTCGCCGCGGCGTCACCAAGGCGCTGCGGGTCCTCACCCGCCCGGTCCGGCGTGCCCAGGGGCATGGCGGCACGGGCCTCGGCGGGCTCGTGGTCGAGCCGTATCGCGGCTACGGCTCACGGGCCGAGATCTTCCTGATCGGCCGCGTGTTCCGGCAATCCCCGGGCATTCCCGGAGAGGATCCGGATTCCGTGCGGGCACAATGGCGCGACCTGCGTCGCCGCATCGCCCGGCGCACGGTGGCAGGCGCCGCGATCACGGCGCGGTTCGGCGGTGACGAGGCGCGGGTCGAGACCGACCGCGACGGCTATTTCCGCCTGCACCTGCATCCGCGCGCCCTGCCCGGGCGCCCCGGGGCCTGGCAGCCGGTGGACCTCGTCCTCGAGGACGCGACGCCGATCCCCGCCGAGGGCGCGGTGTTCATCCCGCCCGACGGCTGCCGCTGCGTGGTCGTCAGCGACATCGACGATACGGTGATGCGCACCGGCGTCGCCAACAAGCTGAAGATGCTGTGGCGGTTGTTCGTCGAGGATGCCGACAGCCGGGTCGCGTTTCCCGGCGTCGCCGCCCTGTACCGGGCCCTGCACGCCGGCGCCGGCGGGTCCGAGGGCAACCCGATGCTCTACGTGTCCCGCGCCCCCTGGGGCCTCTACGAGATGCTGTCCGAGTTCTTCCAGCGGCACGGCATTCCGGTGGGACCGGTGCTGTTCCTGCGGGAATGGGGCCTGTCCTGGACGCACCCGCTGCCGCGCCGGGCCACCGATCACAAGCAGGCGCTGATCCGCCACATGCTGTCGCTCTACCGCGACCTGCCGTTCGTGCTGATCGGCGACAGCGGCCAGCACGATCCGGAAGTCTATGCCCAGATCGTCGAGGAGCATCCCGGGCGGGTGCTCGCCGTCTACATCCGCAACGTCTCCAACGACGCCGCCCGGGTGGAAGAGATCGTTCGCCTCGCCGGGGCCGTGGCCCGCTCGGGCTCCAGCCTGGTGCTCGCCGCCGACAGCGTCGCCATGGCCGAGCACGCGGCCGGGATCGGCCTGATCGCCGCCGACGCCGTCGCCCGGGTCGCCGACGAGCATGCCGGCGCCGACACGCCGCCCCGTCGCGACACCGCCCGGATCACCGCAGAGCCCACCGCCCCCGGTGAGACCGCACCCGAATCCGCGATCTCCGCCGACGCCGTCGCGGATGCCCTGGTCGCTGACGGAACCGTGCCCGCCACCGTGGTGGTCGAGCCGGAACACCCGGCCGCCCTGCCCCGGGTTGTGGGGTGATTGTTTGGGGGACCGAGTTGTCCCTTCCGCACCGTCATTGCGAGCGCAGCGAAGCAACCCAGGGCAGCGCGCGATCCCCGAAGGTGGCGGTTGACTGGGTTGCTTCGCTGCGCTCGCAATGACGGCAAGGGGTTCAAACCTCCGTGCAATGCCCAGACCTCCGGGAGAAAAACGAATCCCACCCTGCAATCCGCCACCCACCCCTGTAACCATCGCAAACGAGTGCCCCTGGGCCCGCAACGACGGGCCACCGCACGGGGCCGCTCGCCGGAGGAAACCCGATGCGCCTGAGCCTGCCCGCCCTGCTGATGATCGCGCTCGGCACGCACGCCGCCTTCGGGCAGGCGGCCCCCGTGGCCGAATTCAAAGGCCTGGAAGCCGAGATGGGTGCAGCCAACGCCGCGCCCGGACCCCGCACGGTGCCGGGCCGAGTCATTCCCGTGCCCGACACCGTCAGCCCGGACTTCCGCAACGCCGTCGCGGCACCCTACCGGGCGCCGGCCTGGAACGCGAACCCGCCGGACGCCGCCGGCTGGAGGGCCCTGATCGACCGGCTGGCGGCGGCCGGCGCCGCGACCCTGCCCGCGCTCCGCGAAAAGCTCGGCGTCACCAGCGAGGCCGCGGTGATCGGCGGCGTGAAGGTGTTCGTGGTCCAGCCCCGGACGATCCCGGAAGCCAACCGCAACCGGCTGCTGCTGCACATTCACGGCGGCGGCTACGTCTACAATCCGGGCGAGGCCGGCACCCTGGAGGCGATCCTGATGGCCGGGCTCGGCGGCTACAAGGTGATCTCGGTCGATTACCGCATGCCGCCCGATGCCCCCTACCCCGCCGCCATGGACGACGCGACCGCGGTCTGGAAATCCATGCTGGCCATGCAGAAGCCGCAGAACATGGGCGTGTTCGGCACCTCCACGGGCGGCGGCATGACCCTGGCGCTGATGCTGCGCGCCAAGGCCGAGGGCCTGGCCTTGCCCGCCGCGATCGGGCTCGGGACGCCGTGGTCGGACATGACCGAGACCGGCGACAGCTACCGGACCAATGAATGGCTCGACAACGTGCTGGTGAGCTATTCCGGCTATCTGACCCCGGCGGCCAGACTCTACGCGGCCGGGCGCGATCTGAAGGATCCGCAACTGTCCCCGATCAACGGCGACTTTACCGGCCTGCCCCCGGCGATCCTGATCAGCGGCACCCGCGACCTGTTCCTGTCGAACACGGTGCGTACCCACCGCAAGTTGCGCGCTGCCGGGATCGAGGCCGATCTCCAGCTGTTCGAGGGCATGTCGCACGCCCAGTACCTCGCGGCCCCGAACGCTCCGGAGACCAAGGAGGTGTTCGGCGAGATGGCCCGGTTCCTGGACGCGCATCTGGCCCGCTGAGACGCCGGGGCTCGGCACCTTGTGATGGAGCGCGCTCTCACCATGTTGCAATGCAGCATTTCGGAGAACGCGCTTCTCGTCCCGAAGGGGCCTCCTAGGTTGTGGCGCTCGCGTGCCGGCCCCCACTCGCCCCGATTCCCGGAGCCCATCCGTGCAAACCTATACCCTCGCGATTGCCGACGGCGTCCTGTTCGCCTGCCTGCCCGACGAAGCCGACATCTCGGCCGCGATCGCGGACGCCACCGCGACCAATTACGGCTTCGGCCTCAGCCTGGACATCGTCCGCGGCGCGACCCTGACGAACGCCAAGGGCCCGCAGGACGAGGTCGTCTGGCAGGAGGGCTCCGATAGCGAACTGCTGGATGAGCAGGGCCGCCGCTACCGCTACGCGGTCCGCCGGCACTCCTGAGAGGCGCGGGACACGCGCGCCGTCGGGCGAGGCGTCCCATCCGACGCGCGTCCCGCCCCTCTGGAAGAAATCCCATACCGCCACCTCGTCCCGAGGTACGGACGCGCAGCGGCTGCTTCGAACTTGGCTTCGTCGGCCCAATCGGCGCTCAAGCCGACAGTCACGGTGCCGAAGCGGTGTTCGCGGAGGGCGCGCGATCGGATGACGCCGTGCGCATACATGCGGCTGATCTCTGAATCGTCAGGACAAGACAGTTCATCCGGCGCAATGATTTGATTTAGCGATCCGGATGCCGTTGTCTGGCCGTGGGCTTGCGGACGTGTCCCCGCCCACCGATCGGACCGGCATGCCGTCCCGCCCTCCGCCCGCGTCCTGACGAGGCTGCTCCGATGGATCCGGGCGCGCACGGCACGGCTTGGCGGGGCGGCCTGTCCCGCTTCCTCCTCCTGTACGCCGCCCTCTACGGGGCCTACGGCTTCCTCTCGCCGATCCTCCCCGGCTTCCTGGCGGCACGCGGCCTGAGCCCCGGAGAGATCGGTATCCTCCTGGCCGCCGCCGGCGCCCTGCGGCTCGTGGTCGGGCCGCTCGCCGGCGCCGTCGCCGACCGGCGCCGGGCCGGGCGCCCCGTCCTGGCGGCGAGCGTCGCCCTCGCAGGTCTCGCCGTCCTGGCACACCTGCCCGGGGCGGGCTTCTGGGCGCTCCTCGCGCCGGCCCTCCTCTACGCGGTGGGAACCGCCGCGCCGGCGCCGCTGGCCGACGCGCTGGCGCTCGCCGCCGCCCGGGGCGGGACCGTCTTCCAATACGGCTGGGTCCGGGCCGCCGGCTCGGCCGCCTTCATCGCCGGCACCGGCGCCGCCGGCGGCCTGATCGCCGCGTTTGGCCTGGCGGCCGCCCTGGTGGCGAGCGGCGGATTGTTCATCGCGGCGGCGGGCGCGGCCCTGGCGCTTCCGGTCCGTGACGGCGCGGCGAAGAATCGCGAAATGCCGTGGCACAACTTCGCGGGGTTGCTGCGGCTGCCGCGCTTCCTTCGCGTGGTCTTCGCGGCTTCGCTGGTGGTCGGCGCCCATGCCATGCATGACGGCTTCGCGATGATCCTGTGGCGCGGCGCCGGGATCGGGGCCGGAACCGCCGGGCTGCTCTGGTCCGGATCGGTGGCGGCCGAGGTCTTGGTCTTCCTGCTCGCTGGCCCGTGGCTCCTGGCGCGGATCGGGCTTCCGGCCGGGGTCGCGGTCGCGGCCCTCGCCGGCGCCCTGCGCTGGGCGACGCTGGCCTCGACCACAGCGATCCCGATCCTCGCCGCTGCGGAGCTCCTGCACGGGCTGAGCTTCGCCCTGCTGCACCTCGCCTGCCTCGGGCTGATCGAGGCGGCGACGCCGCCGGAACGCCGGGCCACCGCGCTGGCGCTCTACGGAACCCTGGGGCTCGGCCTGTCCAGCGTGCTCGCCACCCTGGCCTCCGGGGCGCTCTACGGCGCGTTCGGGGCGCCTGCCTTCTGGGCGATGGCGGCCCTGAGCGTCGCCGCCCTGCCCCTGGTGCCGGGCCTCCGGGACCGCTGAAGCCGCGAGTTCTTTTCCCGGCCGTGTGGTACGGACCCGGAACGGACCCACCCGATACGCCCCGCATGCCCTTTGTCGCCGAGATCCTGATCCCGCTGGCGCTCGATGCGCCCTACAGCTACGCCGTGCCCGGCCCCCTCGACCTCGCGGTCGGCGACGTGGTGCAAGTGCCGCTCGGGCCCCGCGAGATCGTCGGGGTGGTCTGGGGCCTGGCCGAGACCGCCGGCGGCTCGAACCTGCGCCCGGTCACGGGCCGCCTGCCCTACGCGCCGCTCTCCGAGCCCCTGCGCAGCCTGGTCGACTGGATCGCCCGCTACACCCTCGCGCCCAAGGGCTCGGCGCTCGCCATGGTGTTGCGCCTGCCCGACGAGGCCGCCGCCGCCGAGACCGCCCGGGTGGCGGTGCGCCTCACCGACAAGGCGCCGACCCGGCCGACCGCTTCGCGGGCCAAGGTCCTGGCGGTGGCGGTGGACCGGGCGCTGCGCGGCAAGAGCGCGCTCGCCAAGGAGGCCGGGGTCTCGCTCTCGGTGATCGACGGCCTGATCGACGACGGCGTCCTGGAGACCGTCGCGGTCGAGCCCGAACCGGTGGCGCCGCGGCCCGACCCCGACTTCCCGCGGACTCCGCTCTCGCCGGCCCAGGCCGAGGCGGTGACGGAGCTGGTCGAGCCGTTCCCGTGGCGGCATCCGGAGTCGGACTCGGCCGACAACCGGCCGATCCTGCTCGAAGGCGTCACCGGCTCGGGCAAGACCGAAGTCTATTTCGAGGCGGTCGCCGCCTGCATCCGGGCCGGGCGGCAGGCGCTGATCCTGATGCCCGAGATCGCCCTGACGGCGCAGTTCCTCGACCGCTTCGCCCAGCGCTTCGGGGTCCGGCCGGCGGCCTGGCATTCCGGCATCGGCGGCAAGCGCCGCGAGCGTCTGCGGGCGGCCGTGGCGGCCGGCGAGGCTTTGGTGGTGGTCGGCGCCCGCTCGGCCCTGTTCCTGCCCTTCGCCCGCCTCGGCCTGATCGTGGTCGATGAGGAGCACGAGGCCGCCTACAAGCAGGAGGACGGCGTGCATTACCACGCCCGCGACATGGCGGTGGTGCGCGGGCGCCTGGAGGGCTGCCCGGTGGTCCTGGCCTCGGCGACGCCCTCGATCGAGACCCGGGTGAACGCGGCGCGCGGGCGCTACCGCCACGTGCTGCTGCCGGAGCGCTTCGGCGGCCGGCGCCTGCCCGACATCGCCGCCATCGACATGCGCAAGGACCAGCCCGAGCGCGGCCGCTTCCTGAGCCCGCCCCTGGTCAACGCCGTGAAGGCCACCCTTGAGCGCGGCGAGCAGGCGCTGCTGTTCCTCAATCGAAGGGGCTACGCCCCGCTGACCCTGTGCCGGGCCTGCGGGCATCGCTACCAGTGCAAGAACTGCTCGACCTGGCTCGTGGAGCACCGGTTCCGGCGGGCGCTGGTCTGCCACCAATGCGGCTATACCGAGCGGCGGCCCGACGCCTGCACCGAGTGCGGCACCTTCGACAACCTGACCGCCTGCGGCCCCGGGGTCGAGCGGATCGCCGAGGAGGCCGCCGGGCTGTTTCCCGACCGCCGTATCGTGGTCCTGTCGAGCGACTTTCCCGGTGGCGCCGACCGGCTGCGGCAGGAGCTGGAGGCGGTGGCGGCCGGCGAGTGCGACCTCGTGATCGGCACGCAGCTGGTGGCCAAGGGCCACAACTTCCCGGGCCTGACCCTGGTCGGGGTGCTGGACGCCGATATCGGCCTGACCTCGGGCGATCCCCGGGCGGCGGAGCGCACCTTCCAGCTGCTCCAGCAGGTCACCGGCCGGGCCGGACGCGGCGACAGACCCGGGCGAGCGCTGGTGCAGACCTACCAGCCCGAGCACCCGGTGATCGCCTCGCTGCTGTCCGGGGATGCCGAGCGCTTCTACCAGGAAGAGATCCAGGCCCGCGAGGCGGCGGGCCTGCCGCCGTTCGGGCGGCTCGCCGCGCTGATCGTCTCGGCCGCCGAGCGCGAGGTCGCGGAGGCCCACGGCCAGGCCCTCGCCCGCGCCGCCGACCCGCCCGAGGGCGTGATGGTGCTCGGGCCGGCGGAGGCGCCCCTCGCCCTGGTCCGGGGCCGCTACCGGTTCCGGCTACTGGTGAAGACCGAGCGCAACATCGACATGCAGGCCTATCTGCGCGCCTGGATCGCCCGCGGCCCGAAGGTGCGCGGCAACGTCAAGGTCGCGATCGATGTCGACCCGCAGAGCTTTTTGTAAGACACTGCCCGCACGGGCAGCGGACCCGCGGCCGGATCCCGGCGGCGGAACGCGTGCGGTTCCCGGAGGAGCGATCAGTGCTGACCTATACCAAGACGCCGGATTCGAATGTCGCCGAGATCGTGGTCGACGGCAAGATCTCCGACGAGGAGATGAACACCGCCATGAACGCCATGAAGGCGGACCTCGACAAGGGCGGCAAGATCAAGCTGCTCGAGGATATCCGCGCCTTCGAGGGCATGGAGCCGGCCGCGTTCTTCAAGGACCCGCGCTTCGGCATCTCGATGATGAAGAGCGTCAGCCACGTCGCCCTGGTGACGGATGCGCCCTGGCTGAAGGCCCTGGCCGAGACCTTCAACTTCGTCTCGCCGACCCAGATCAAGGTGTTCGAGCGCGCCCGCCTCGCCGAGGCCCGCACCTGGCTCGCCGGCGCCGCCTGACCGCGATCAGTCGGCCTGCGCGGTGCGGTCGTCCCGGCGCCGCGCGGTCCAGCGGCCCGAGCACAGGGAGGCGACCTTCCAGGTGCCCGAGCCGGTGCCGGCCTGGAGCCGCCCGGTCCCGGTGCCGCTCGCCGTCCCGTTGGTGACGGCGAGCCCGACGCTGCCATCTGCGCCGACATGGCCGCTCACCCGGGCGCCCGCGCCGCCCGAGGCCAGCTGCACCTGCCCCTCCCGGATCGCCAGCGCGTAGGAATAGCGGGCGCTGCACAGGCCGCTCTCCGTCACCAGCTCGACCGACCACGTCCCGTTGTTCGCGCCCGGCTCGGCACGGGCCGGCCGGGAGGCTGCGAAGGACAGGCCGGCGGCGAGAATGGCGGTGGCGACCAGCTTGATCATGCGGGACTCTCTTTCAGCAATGCACGCGCCGCCCGTTCTGGCGCGCCGGATCACACTCGTTGACGGAGGATGACTCCATGCTGAACGAGAGAAGCGGCGAGAGTATGGCCACGAATTTTTGGGGATGAGATCAGGATCCGCCGGCGGTTGGATTTGAAATAGCCACGCTGCGTTTTGCGATTGCTTGGCGGTATTGGCGGGGCGGGCGGGCGTTCGTTCGAATGTCGTGTTCGGATCTTCGATGAATGAGCACGGCGGCGCAACCCACGTGCCTCTCCCTCCCCCCTCTGCGGGCTACGGCCTACACAGTTTTGAGGCACGGCGCTGTTGCAGGCCGCGACGCGCCCCCTCTTCCGTGCGGGATAGGGTCGGGGTGAGGGGCCAGGTCTTTCCGGAGAGGTCGCACCCCTCACCCTGTCCCTCTCCCGCACGGGAGAGGGGACCCGCGTCACTTCTGCCAGCGGCAGGACCACGGCTCTGACCGAAACCTGTATAGCCCGTAGCTCTGCGAGGGAGGCTGGCCCCGGCGTCAGCAGGGGTCGGGAGAAGGGAGCGACGGTGTAGAACAGGGCTTCCCCGTCATGCCGGTCGCGCCCTTTCCTGAACCCGGGTTCCCCTCTCTCGACCTTCTTCGGGGGCCACCCTCCCCCGCAGAGGGGGGAGGGAGACACGCGCCATCGTTGGATCGGGCTTTGTGCCGGCGGCCTATGGACGACGCAAAACGTGTCGTGTGAAGCCAGGTGCCCCTACGGCAGGCGTTTCACGGGTTCGCGACCCCCCCCCGCCCTCAATCCGTCAGCGGGCGTGCCTCTTCCGGCAGCATGATCGGGATGCCGTCGCGGATCGGGTAGGCGAGCTTGGCGGAGCGGCTGATCAGCTCCTGGCGGGCGGCATCGTAGTCCAGGGTGCCCTTGGTCAGCGGGCAGACCAGGATTTCGAGCAGCTTCGGATCCACGCGCGTCGCCTCGACGGGGTTGGTGAGGTCGTTGGTCATGAGGTCGTGCCGCCTATTGCATCGTCGGTTCGGGGCCGGAGCCGCGAACCAGTTCCATCTGCGTGACCGCGATCAGGATCTCCGCCCGGGTCTTGAGGTCGGAGGCCTCCAGCATCGCCTGCTTCTCGCGGACGCCGAACGGGCTCATCATGCAGAGGGCGTTGACCAGCGCCTCGTCGGGCGCCTCGTCGATCCCGGCCCAATCCACCTTCAGGTCGTTCGACTCCACGAAGTCGCGAAGCGCCTTGAGGACGCCGTCGCGGTCGACCTGTTCCTCACCCGCACGCGGCTCGAAGTCCACCGCGAAGTCGTCGTAGGAGACGTGGCAGCGGCGGTAGGCGCTGGTCGAGGCCAGCTCGCTCTCCACCCGGAACCGGCTGATGCCGGTCAGCGAGACCAGATAGCGGCCGTCACCCGTCTCGGCGTATTGCGTGATCCGTCCGGCGCATCCGACCCGGTAGAGCTTGGGGTTGGCAGCCCCCGAGCCCTCGGGATCGGGCTGGATCATGCCGATGACCCGGTCCGTGCGCATCGCATCGTCGATCATCGACAGATAGCGCGGCTCGAAGATGTTCAGGGGCATCTGGCCGCGCGGCAGCAGCAACGCGCCGGGCAGCGGGAAGACCGGGATGACGGCGGGGCAATCCGCCGGGCCCTTGTAGCTCGCATGAGTGCTCATGGCGCCTCCCGGTTGGGCCAGCTGAGTCGGACGGTCCGCCCCAGCGCGAGTCGATGCGTCACGAGAACAGGAGCGCCGAGAGCTTGCGCCGTCCCCGGATCGTGTCGGGATCCATCACGCCCCAGGC
This sequence comes from Methylobacterium sp. J-048, assembly GCF_022829515.1. Classification (GTDB taxonomy): domain Bacteria; phylum Pseudomonadota; class Alphaproteobacteria; order Rhizobiales; family Beijerinckiaceae; genus Methylobacterium. The sequence goes on along the minus strand of NZ_JAKSYL010000137.1, from coordinate 128,610 downwards.
CTCGAAGAACTGCAGGAGCTGCTTGCGCGCCGCATCCTCGTTCCAGTCCTTGTCCCGCTTGCGCAGCTCGATCAGGTGATCGACCGCCTGACCGCGCTCGCCTGCGGCGGCGAGACCGAGGGCGAGGTCGAACCGCGCCTGGTGGGCGTCCGGGTTGGCCTCGACCTCCCGCTGCAGCCCCGCGAGGTCGCCCAGCGAGGCGGCCTGCTCGGCGAGTTCGAGGGCGGCGCGGATGCCGGTGAGCGCCGGGTCGGCGGCTTTCGCCTCCGGGACCATCGCCAGCACGCGCTTGGCATTCTCGATCTCGCCGGCATCGAGCTGCATCTTCGCCAGGCCGGCGAGTGCCGTGACGTTGTCGGGCTGCTGCTCCAGCACGGCCGCGTAGATCTCGGAGGCGTCCGCGAGGTCGCCCTCCTCGATCAGGGCGGCGGCGTCGGCGAGCGCCAACTCGACCGGATCCTGGGCGGGGCCGGCGACCCGGTCGATCAGCTCCTTGATCTGGCTCTCGGGCACCGCGCCCATGAAGCCGTCGACGGGCTGGCCCTTCTGGAACACGATCACCGCCGGGATCGACTGGATGCCGAGCTGGCCCGCGATCGAGGGATGGTCGTCGATGTTCATCTTGACCAGGGCGACCGCGCCCTTGGCCGCCTTGACCACCTTCTCCAGGACCGGCGTGAGCTGCTTGCAGGGGCCGCACCACGGCGCCCAGAAATCGACCAGGACTGGCCGATGCATCGACTCGGCGATGACATCCTGTCGGAAGCCCGCGGTGGTCGTGTCCTTGATCAGGGCATCGGTATCGCCGGCCGGGGCAGCGCCGCCGGCGAGGGTATCATTCAGCATTGGCCTGGCTTCGGAACTTTTTCGTGGAGCGCCTTAGATGGGGCTTCGGACCGGCTCTGACCAGCCCAAACTCACCGCGCCGGCGCCCCGGGGGGCGCCGTCTCCGCGGCCTTGGCGGCGGTCACGAAGGTCCCCGCGTAGGCGTGGCCGTCCGCGGTGCTGGCCTCGCAGGTGATCGCGGTCCGGCCGGGCTCCGGCGTCGAGAACCGGCAGGCACCGATCGCCAGCGTCGGCGCGCCGTCCTTGCCCACCATCACGAGGTTGATCGGCTGCAGCGGGTCGGTCTCCTCGGTGGCTTCCTGCTGGGCGCCGTTGCCGCTGAAGCTCAGCGCCTGGCCGTCCGCGGCGCTGAAGTCGAAGCTGGTGCGGTTGCGGCTCACCGCGTTCATCAGCACGTTGCCGCAGGACGCGCTGAGATCGCGCCCGTCGACGACCAGCTTCTCGCAGGTCCCCTCCAGCTTGAGCGCCGCCTGAGCCTGCGCCGCGCTCGGCACGGTGAACAGGGCGCAGAGCAGTGCGAGGCGCAGGCGTGTGGTCATGGCGGGCCGGGTCTCCTCCGTTTGCCGACGAACTAGGCGTGCGGGGCCGCCTGTCGAGGGAGGCGCGCCGATCGGTCCGGAGCGGCCGGGCCCTAGCCGAAGCGCAGGGCACGGTCGTTGGGAGCGGAGAAGTCCAGATCCGGCCCCAGGGGCACGATCCCGGTCGGATTGATGGTCGGGTGGCTCTCGTAATAGTGGCGCTTGATATGCGTGAGGTTCACGGTCGGGGCCACGCCGGGGAGCGCGTAGAGGTCGCGCAGGTAGTTCGACAGGTTCGGATAGTCGGCGATCCGGCGGCGGTTGCATTTGAAGTGCCCGACATAGACGGCGTCGAACCGCACCAGCGTGGTGAACAGCCGGATATCGGCCTCGGTCAGCCGCGTGCCGCAGAGGTAGCGGCTCCGGTCGAGGCGGTCCTCCAGGGCGTCGAGCTCGGCGAACAGGGTCTCGAACGCGGCCGCGTAGGCCTCCTGCGCGGTGGCGAAGCCGGCCTTGTAGACGCCGTTGTTCACCCGGTCGTAAACCCGCGCGTTGATCGCATCGATCTCGGCGCGCAGGTCCTCCGGGTACAGGTCCGGCCCGGTCCCCCCGAAGGCGCCGTTGAGCATCCGCAGGATCTCGGCGGATTCGTTCGACACGATGGTGCCCTGCTGCCGGTCCCACAGCACCGGCACCGTGACGCGGCCGGTATAGGTCGGGTCCGCCGCCCGGTAGATCTCGTAGAGGCGGCTGGCCTGATGGATCGGGTCCGGCGTCGCCCCCGGGGTGTCGCCGAACACCCAGCCCTCGGCGCCCATATGCGGGTCGACCACCGAGACGGTGATCGCGTCCTCCAGGCGCTTTAGCGCGCGCCCGATCAGGGTGCGGTGGGCCCAGGGGCAGGCCAGCGAGACGTAGAGATGGTAGCGCCCCGGCTCGGCCTTGAAGCCGCCCTTCCCCGAGGGGCCGGGCGTGCCGTCGGCGGTCACCCAGTTGCGGAAGGACGAGGCCTTCCGCTCGAACCGGCCGCCGGTCGAGGCCGTGTCATACCATTGGTCGCGCCAGATGCCGTCGACGAGGAGGCCCATGGTGATGTCCCGTTCACGGTGGATATCGCAGCGAGATGGGAGCCGGGCGGTGTCGGGGAAGGGGCATGTGCAGGGCGCCCGGCTACGTTCTCATCCCGCTCAAGAGCCGCGTGCAACGCAGGCTTGCGCCCACGCTTCTGTTGCAGTGCAGCATAATCGGCCATCTTCACGACACCCGCCCGCCGCTGCGCGCCCGCAGCGACCCCGGCCCGGCGGGGGACTGGATGGAGCTTAAGAGATGTCGTTCGCGTTGGTGCCCGTCGCAGAGGCGGCCCTGTTCACCCTGGGGTGCCTGATCATCCACACCCTCCGGCGGCACGCGGATCTCGTCACGGCGACGCTCGCCTGCGTGGCGACGCTGCTGGTCCTGATGATCGGCATCGCCTGTGCGCCGGAATCCTTCACCAAGTACCAGGCGGCCAGCATCACCGAGTTCGCCCGCCTGGATCCGGCGATCTACTGAGCCGGGGCGGCTTTCATCTGCGCCACACGCCCGCCGGTGCCGCGCTGGCCCGACACCGTCACGTCGAAATCGTCCTTCGGGAGCCGGGCCAGGAAGCGCTCGGCCAGCTCGAACAGCAGGATGTCGGGGCGCACGCGCTCGATGTAGGCCCAATCCAGGTTCGCCGACCACACGAAGTGGACCTCGCGAAAGCTCTCGGCCAGCAGCCCGGTCAGCAGGAACGGGTCGAAATGCGCGCAGGAATCGCCGAACAGGACGAGGCGGCGCGGATCGGCCGCCTCCGTCTCGTTCCGGTAGACGACGTGGGCGCCGACATGCGCCTCCCGGTCGCGTCCTTGCGCCTCGTAGGCGGCGAGCATCGGGCCGACCTCAACTCGCTTGGCGTCACGCTGCAGCATGAACCGGTCCAGCCGCTCCCGGGGCTGCCCGGGGAGCTTCTCGCCGAGGTCCATCACCGCCTCTGAGACGATCTGCGGCCGCGCCCCGATATCGGCCGGCGGGATCGCCCCGAGGGCGCGCATGATCTCGCGATAGGCGAGCAGGCAGCCCTGGATGGTCCAGTGCGTGTCCGTGCGCAGGTACAGCGGCGCCGGGCCGTCGCGGCCCGCCCGCAGCGGGGCCAGGAGATCGAGATAGGCCGGGTGCCGGGCCAGGCGCCGCGCCAGACGCCGAGTCGAGGCCTTGGCCGGGGCGTAGCGCAGCCCCTCGACCTTGTCGTCGTAGACCGACAGCTTCTCCGGAACGATCACGTGCAGGCAGCGGATCCCGAGGCTTTCGGCGCGGCGCGCTCGGGCTTCGATCAGCCGCGTCCAGCCGCGCAGCAGCAGCCAGTGCCGCAGGCCGCCCCGGTAGCGGTCCATGACGCGGTTGCTGCCGCCGATGAGGAACAGCCATCCGTCGCGGCCGACATGTACGTTCTCCCTGCCTGCAGCCATGGCCGTGCTTTAGAGCCGTTCCCGATCGGCTTGCAATCGCGAACGGTTTCAAGCTTCGGGCCTCACGCGCTCGCTTGAGCCGAACCGGTCATCGCGACGGCGGCGAGTGCTTCGGCCGCACCGCTCCCCGACGTCTGGGGCGGACCCGGCGCGGAGGGCATGCGTTCGACAAGCATGTCCTCGTCCCCTGCCCTGCTGCCCACGCCGGCAGCCGACCGCGCCGATCCGGCCCGCCCCCGCCCGGCCCGACTCTGGCGGCCGCGCCGGGTGCTGGTGACCCCGGCCGCGCTCGATTTCGCCCATGGGCGCGCCATGGCGGAGCGCGCCGAGGCGATGGGGTTGTCGGTGGAACGGCTCGCCGCCAACCGGCTGACCGGCCTGCGCGATGCCGATCCGCGCAAGGCCTACACTTCGGCCAAGGCGACCCTGGCGATCACGGTGGCGCCGCCGACCAAGCTGCGGCTCCAGCCGATCCCGCCCTCGGCCGACTGGCGCTTCGATTTGGCGGAGGGCTGCCCGGCCCATTGCCAGTATTGCTACCTGGCCGGCTCGCTCCAGGGCCCGCCGGTGACCCGCGCCTACGCCAATCTCGATGCGATCCTCGACAACCTCGCGACCTATGCCGGCCAGGGTGCCGTCACCTCGGCCTCCGCCGAGCGGGCGCATGAGGGCACGACCTTCGAGGCGTCCTGCTACACCGACCCTCTGGGCATCGAGCACCTCACCGGCTCGCTATCGGCGGCGATCCGGCATTTCGGCGCCTGGGACGCGCCGGTGCAGCTGCGCTTTACCACGAAGTTCGCAGCCGTCGCGCCGCTGCTCGACCTGCCGCACAACCGGCGCACGCGCATCCGCTTCTCGGTCAACGCCCGCCCCGCCGCGCGCTACGAGGGCGGCACCGACCCGCTCGACGCGCGGCTCGCCGCGATGGCCGCCATGGCGCGGGCCGGCTATCCCGTGGGCCTGACCATCGCCCCGATCATCCCGGTGGAGGGCTGGGAGGACGCCTATGCCGGGCTGATCCGCGACGCCGCCGATATGCTCGCCGGCATCCCCGATCTCGACCTGACCGCGGAACTGATCACCCACCGGTTCACGCCGATCTCGAAGGCGGTCCTGCGCAGCTGGTATCCGGGCTCGGACCTGCCCCTCGACGAGGCCGAGCGGGTCGAGAAGCGCACCAAGTTCGGCACGGTGAAGCACGTCTTCCCGAAGCCGCTGATGCAGGCGATGCGGGCCCATCTCACGGCGTGTCTGGCCCGCGACCTGCCGGCCGCACGGGTGCTCTACTGGACCTGAGCGAGTTCAGGCGCCATGTCGCCCCGCATGCATGACGCGGCCCCCCTGATCCTGACCCTCGCCTTCGACGAGCCGACCTTCGCGCGCTTCGACGGCGAGCGCCGACGCAACTTCCCCGAAGCCCTGAACTTCATCCCGGCCCACGCGACGCTGTTCCACCATCTGCCGGGGGACCGGGAGCGCGGCGTGATCGAGGCCATCACGACGCTGGCCCGCACGGTCCCGGCACCTGGGGTCGCCGTCACGGGCCTGCGCTTCACCGGCCGTGGAGTCGCCTACGTCCTCGAATCCGAATCGCTGTCGAACTTCCGGGCCCGGCTCGCCAAGACCTTCGAGCCCTACCTCACCGCGCAGGACCGGCAGGGCTGGCGCCCGCATGTGACGGTGCAGAACAAGGTCGCCCCCGACACGGCGCGCGCGCTCCACGCCGACTTGGCGGACGGCTTCGCGCCGTTCCATTTCACGGCACCCGCGACCCGGTTGTGGCGCTATCTCGGCGGCCCCTGGGAGGCCGTCGCCGTTCTGGCCTTCGGGGAGAATGCCTGATGGTCCGCACGTTCATCGGGAAGTGCGCGCCATGAGCGCGCCCGGTCGCTTGCAGCACAATCCGCTCACCGGCCGCGCGATGGCGGTCTGGCTGCGCCTGCGGCTGAACGAGGTCGGCCCGCTGGTCGCCCTGCTGGGCGTCAGCATCCTCGGCTACGGGTTCTTCTACCTCGCCCACGAGGTCGGCGAGGGCTCGACCGCGGCGCTCGACCGCAAGATCCTGCTCGCCCTGCGCAATCCGGCCGACCTGTCCGACCCGATCGGGCCGCCCTGGCTCGAGGAGACGATGCGCGACATCACCGGGCTCGGCAGCGTCTTCACGGTGCTGTTCCTGACCTGCGCGGTGGCGGCCTATCTGGCGGTCTCCGGGCGGCGCCGGATCGGCGTGTTCGTGCTCGCCGCGGTCGGCAGCGGCGAGTTGGTCTCGACGGTGCTGAAGCTGTTCTACCAGCGGCCGCGGCCGGATCTCGTGCCCCACGGCATGGAGGTGTTCACCGCGAGCTTCCCGAGCGGCCACGCCACCATGTCGGCCATCGCCTACCTGACGCTCGCGACCCTGGTCGCCCGGGTCGATCGCAACCGCCGGGCGAAGGCTCTGGTGCTCGGGCTCGGGGTCGGGCTGACGCTGCTCGTCGGACTCAGCCGGATCTATCTCGGCGTGCACTGGCCGAGCGATGTGCTGGCCGGTTGGTGCATCGGGGCGGCCTGGGCCTGCCTGTGCTGGTTCGTGGCCCTCCAGCTGCAGCGGCGAGGCGAGGTCGAGGCGCCGGACCCACCGCCCCCGGCCTGACCGAGCCGTTAAGGTAAACTGGAGGTTAAGGTGGACCTCAGGGTGCCATCCGGGCTCGATTGAGGTTGTCGGAACGACCGATAACCTGAGGACCGCGATCGTGATCGAGCGTCGCCAAACCGCCCGCCGCCGCGTCTGCCTGGGCGGACGCGTCACGATTGCCGCCTTCCTGCCCGAGATCGACTGCGTCGTGCGCGACGTCTCGCTCGGCGGTGCCAGGATCGGCGTCCCGGCAGAGGCCACGCTGCCGGATTGCTTCGACCTGTTCATCCCCTGCCGGAACGAGACCCGGCGCGCCTTCGTGGCGTGGCGGGCGGGCGCGACGATCGGCATCGGGTTCGCGGAGACGCTGGCGGCGTCCGAGCCGGCAGCGCTCGCTCGCCGCCTCGCCGACAGCGAGGCCGAGGTCACGCGTCTGCGCGCCGCGTTGCTCGGTGGAAACGACCGGGCGCCAGCCTGCGTTCACTGACGGGACAGCGCCGATAGCGGACGCTCGACCCACGTCGCGGCGATTCGGAGCCGTGACCCCAATTCAGGGAAACGGCGAGGCTCATGGCGGACGACACCCGGCTCTCACGACGCACTCTCCTCGCCGCGGGGAGCGCCCTGGCCGGCGCCAGCCTCGGCGGTGCGGCCCAGGCGGCGCAACCCGGACCGACGGTTCCGGCCGATACCGGCGCGGTCCAGGGCGGGCGCGTGATGTTCCCGAACTGGCGCGGCCAGGCCGACCGCCCGCCGGCGCCGAGCCCTGCCCCCCAGCCTCCGGGCCAGCGCGTCGGCTATTGCGTGATCGGCCTCGGGCGCCTGAGCCTCGACGAAATTCTTCCGGCCTTCGGGGCGACCAAGCGTTCGCGGCTGGCCGCGGTGATGTCGGGCACCCCCGACAAGGCCAAGCTTGTGGCGCGGCAATACGGCCTGCCGGATGATGCCGTCTACGGCTACGACGAGTGGGACCGGCTCAAGGCCAATCCCGCGATTCAGGCGGTCTACATCGTAACGCCCAACGGCGTGCACCGGGACAACGTCCTGGCCGCCGCGGCGGCCGGAAAGCAGGTGCTGTGCGAGAAGCCGATGGCGGTGGCGTCGCAGGAATGTCGCGACATGATCGCGGCCTGCAATCAGGCCAACGTCAAGCTGATGATCGCCTATCGCTGCCAGTACGAGCCGCATAACCGCGCGGTGATCAAGCTCGCCCGCTCGGGCGAGTTCGGGCGCCCGCGGATGATCCAGGCGTTCAACGGCCAGACCACCGGGCTGCCCGAGCAATGGCGGCTCAAGAAGGCGCTGTCGGGCGGCGGCTCGCTGCCGGATATCGGGCTTTACTGCCTCAACACCACCCGGGCGGTCCTCGGCGAGGAGCCGGACCTGATCCAGGCTCAGATCCATTCGCCGCCCGACGATCCGAAGTTCCGCGAGGTCGAGGAGACGGTGAGCTTCACGATGCACTTCCCGTCCGGCGTGATCGCGCAATGCACGTCGAGCTACGGCGTCTACGAGGCGCGCAGCCTGACGCTGCACACCGGCAACGCCGCGGTCGATCTGGATAACGCCTTCGCGTACGAGGGCCAGCGCCTGTTCGTGTCTCACCGCGACGGCAAGTCCGGCGCCCGCGACGAGAAGGTGCTGAGCCCCAAGAACCAGTTCGCCCTGGAAATGGACCACTTCTCCCGGTGCATCCAGGAGAACCTGCGCCCCCGCACCCCCGGCGAGGAGGGGCTCCAGGACCAGGTGCTAATGGAGGCGATCTACGAATCCGCCCGCACCGGCGCGCCGGTCAAGGTCGGCCCGCCAGCCGGCGCCGGCACAGGTCTCGACGTGACCCGCGGGCCGGAGCCGGAGGAGCCGAGCTGAGGGCCTTCAGAACGGCACCCGGGGTTCAGGCCACACGCTTGCGAGGGGTGCTTTTCTTCTTCTGATCGGGGGGGATCGGCGCCGCGTCCGACGCGCGCCGATCGAGGGCGAGGTGGAAGAAGAACGCCTTGTCGATGTCGACGTGGTTCAATCGGAAGCTCCAAATCTCCCGAACCCCCTCCGTCAGCGTTTTCGGCAGCGACGCAAGATCGTTGAGCGCCTGCTTCGACGTATTGAAGTAGAACAGATCGTGTCTTTCGATCCGATCGGAAAAGCCATTCTGAAGGACCGCGCTCGTGAGCCTTATGACCGAGAGAGGACCGTAAACTTGCACGTTGGGACTCGCGATCCCCAGCATCCAGGTGTCGTATGACGGTCGCTTGAACCACATCGCCGCGGCGACCGGCAATCCGGCCTGCTCCAGCGCTGCGACGAACCGGCGGCCGACCTCGATATCTTCGTCTACCAGTGACGTCTTATCCATGGCATCACACCGGAACGCCGCCGCGCGATGGCATCGAGCATATCGGATGCCTCCTCCTCTGACCATTCGGCATACCGGGACTCGATCGTCCACTTCGCCACGATATCCCAGGCATCGAGAAACGAAGGGTCGCGCTTCTCTTCGATCTGCCGCTGGTCGCGCAAGTCGGCGAGGATGACGAGCTTCGACAGGTCGTGGGTGTGGATGTCGATGGCGAATTGCCGGAGCGGCCATGTCCCGCTCCGGAACGATCGCGCGATCCGCGCCTTGAGGGCGCATTCGACCGCCAATCCGGCCAGATGATAGGCGACGCTGTACTGGCCCGCCGCCAGAAGCGTTTGAGCGGCGCGGAGTTGATTCCCGGATCGCCTCTTCCACGCCTGCCGGTTCATGCCACGCCCGAATCGCCGCCTCAGAACGGCAGCAGGATATCCACGATCTGCTGGCCGTAACGGGGTTGCTGCACGTCGGTGATCTGGCCGCGGCCGCCATAGGCGATCCGGGCCTGGGCGATCTTGGTCGAGTCGATGGTGTTGTCGGACTCGATGTCCTCCGGCCGGACCACGCCGGCCACCACCATCTCGCGGACCTCGAAGTTCACCCGGATCTCCTGCTTGCCCTCGACCACGAGGTTGCCGTTGGGCAGGACCTGGGTGACCACCGCGGCGACGTTGGTGGTCACGGTCTCGGCCCGTTGGACCGAGCCGGCGCCGTCATTGGCGGTGGCCGAGGTCGCCGACAGGAGCGCGGTGCCGCCGACGCCGAAGGCCTTGCCGACGGCGTTGTTCTCCAGCCCCAGGGCGTTCGGCAGGCCGAAGCTCTCGGTGTTGGCCCGGGACCGCTTGGTCTCGTTGCTGATGTTGGCTTGGTCGGTGACGTTGACCTTCACGGTCAGCAGGTCGCCGAGGCGCGCGGCGCGCTGGTCCTTGAAGAACGCCCGGGAGCCGGTGCGCCAGAGCGAGTTCGGCGCGTAGGAGACCGGCTGCACGTCGGGCATCGGCATCCGCACCGGCTTGTAGCCGGGCTGGGTCGTGGGATCCTCGATCGCCGACAAAGCCGGCGTGGCGCCGACCTGGGACAGCCGGTCGGCGGTGTTGCAGGCACCCAGAGCGCCTGCGATCAGCGCGGCGGCGAGCGGGTTCAGGACAAGGCGACTGGCCATCGGGGAAACTCGTTGACGGATCGAGAGGGCGATCAGCGCAGGGACGCGGTCGCCTGGACTTGCGGGGTGCCGGCGGTCTGCTGGGCCACGGGGCCGGGACCGACCGAGACCCGGCCCGGGCCGATCACGGTGGCCTGGAGGATTTTCTTCGAGGCGACGTTGACGACGTTGACCACGGCGCCCATGCGGCCGGCGTCGTTGGCGAGGCCGCGCATCGACAGGCTGACGCTGGCGGTCTCGTACACGATGGTCACGCTCTCACCCCGCGCCACCAGTTCGGGCAGGGCGGTGTCGGAGACCCGCAGCACCGTGCCGGCCGGAAGCGGGTGCTGGGCGACCTCGCCCAGAACGGCGGTGCCGCCAGCCTGCGCGTCCGTCGCGACGATCTCGCGGGGGCGGCGCTCCAGGACGAGGTCGCCCTCCCGCACCGGATCGCCCCGGTTGAGCGCCCGGGTCAGAACCGCGACCTCGCGCAGCTCGATCACGACGCCCGAGACCCGGAGCGACGCCTGCCGCTCGCCGAGGCTGACCAGGCCCGAGACCCGGCGGGAGCGCGGATCGTAGGTCAGGTCGAGGGCGGCGGCCTGGCCGGCGAGGTCCACCGGCGCCAGGAGCGTCGGGCCGTCGCCGTCGAAGCGGACCGCGACGCTGCGCGGATCGAGGCCGTAGCCCGATTCCAGGCCGCGCTTGAGCGCCGCCTCGATATCCGGCGGCCCGAGGCGGCGGGCTGCCCGCTGGACGGCGATCTGCATCCGGCCCCCGGTCTCCAGGCCGGAGACGCCCAGGGCGGCGGCGGCCTCGACGATGCGCCGGGTCTGGATTGTGCCGGTGGCGCCCAGTGCTGGCGAGCGGAACAGCGGGCGGGCGGCAAGGGAATCTGGCGCGCCCTCGACGAGGTCGGCGAGCGCCAGGACGTCGCCCCGGGCGGTCACGTCGCCGCGCAGCCGCGGCTGGGCCTTCTGCGTCTCGCCCGGCTGCATTCCTGGCTCGGCCATGGCGGGGATCGCCAGGGCGCCGATGGCCGCGAAGGTCATGAAGGCGAGCGCCGCGCGCAGCAGCACCGCGGCGCCGGGGGTGGGCACCCGCGGGCGAGCCCGGCGGACGATCGGGCTGAGGTCGCTCTCGTTCGCCGCCGTGCTGACGAGGGGCAGGTCGGCAAAAGAGACATCGGCGAGGACCGTGTCGGGATGGAGACCAGCATACATGAGCGGGGACCTGAAGTGATGGCAGGACGCGCGGTCAGCTGCGGAACATCTGCGAGGTGGTGGAGAGCATCTGGTCGGCGGCGGTCACGACCTTCGAGTTCATCTCGTAGGCGCGCTGCGCGGCGATCAGCGACGAGATCTCGGTGACGGCGTTCACGTTCGCCTCTTCCAGGTAGCTCTGCTGAAGGTTACCGAAACCTTCCGCCCCCGGCAGGCCGCTGATCGCCGGCCCGGAGGCCGCGGACTCGACGAACAGGTTGTCGCCGATCGATTCGAGGCCGACCTTGTTGACGAAGCGCGACAGCTGGAACTGCCCGAGCGCCTGCGGCGCGGTCTGCCCGGGCAGCGTCGCCTGGACGGCGCCGGTGGCGCTGATCGTCACCGCGGTCGCCGTCTGCGGCACGGTGATCGCCGGATCGAGGAGGTAGCCGTCGCGGGTGACGAGCTGGCCGGTGGCCGACAGGTCGAAGGAGCCGTCCCGGGAATAGGCGGTGCGGCCGTCCGGCATCGTCACCCGGAAGAAGCCCTCGCCGCGGATCGCGACGTCGTAATCCTTTTCGGTCGAGCTTAGCGTGCCCTGCGACATGACGCGGGCGGTCGAGGTCGTCTTCACGCCCGAGCCCAGCGCGAGGCCGGCGGGGAGCTGGGTGTTCTGCTCGGAGGTCGAGGAACCGGCGCGGCGCAGGTTCTGGTAGAGCAGGTCCTGGAAGTGGACTTGCTGGCGCTTGTAGCCGGTGGTGCGCAGGTTCGCGATGTTGTTGGAGATGACCTGGACGTTGAGTTCCTGGGCCGCCATGCCGGTGGCGGCTGAGTAGAGGGCGCGCATCGGCCGGGCCCCCTTACGCGACGTCGGCGAGGCGGCGGATCGCCGTGCCCCGCAGGTCGTCGAGACGGGTGATCATGCTCGACACCATGGCGTAGGACCGGTTCACGTCCATCAGCCGGGTCATCTCGATGACGGGCCGCACGTTCGAGCGCTCGAGCGCCCCGGATTCCAGGCGCCCCTCGAGCCCGGCCGGGCGCGCGGGCTCCGGGGAGGCGTAGACGTTGCCGCCCTCGTTGGTCAGCCGCTGCGGGTTGGCGAAGGTGACGAGCTTGACCTTGCCGCGGATGCCGAGATTGGTCGACACGGTGCCGTCGGTCCCGATCGTCAGCCCGGTCTCCTGCGGATTGATGGTGATCGGGCCGCCGTCGCCCGCCACCTTGTAGCCGTCGCTGGTCACGAGGGCGCCGGTCTGGTCAATCTCGAAGGCGCCGTTGCGGGTGTAGCGCTCGCCCTGCGGCGACTGGACCGCGATGAACGCCGAGCCCTTGACGGCGACGTTGAGCGGGTTGCCGGTCTGCTCGATCGGCCCCTGCCCCAGATCGAGGGTGGTGCCCTGGTCGATGACGTAGGACAGGCGCCGGTCGGGCTGGGCGAAGGAATCCGCGCTCGCCACCGGCATCAGGTATTCCTGGAAGCGCGTGCTCCGGCCCTTGAAGCCGGTGGTCGACACGTTCGCCATGTTGTTCGAGATCACGTCCAGCTCGCGCTGGAGCGCCATCTGGCTCGACACGCCGACGAAGAGGGCATTCTGCATCGTGGACTCTGACACTCGCGTGCCGCGGTGGCGGCAACGATCCATTCAGCATCCGCTGTGCCAACACTCGAAAAACCGATTTTGCGTGCAAATGTATGGATTTGCGCAGGAGTCCGGAAACGCTCCGGATGGGTCGGGCCTGCGCGGCGGCAATCCTGGCCCGGCAGGATTTGCCCGCTTAACGACACGTTAACCGTAATGCTTCGATATCCGAGCGTACCCAGCGCGCGGATATCCGCGGAAGAGCATTATTTCCCATGGCCAAGAAGCCCAAGAAGGCTGCCGAAGACGGCGAGGCCGGCGCCGACGCCGCCCCTAAGGGCAAGAAGAAGCTCATCATCATCGTGGCCGCCGCGGTTCTGGTGGTGGCCGTCGGCGGTGGCGGCGCCTTCATGATGATGGGCCATGGCGGGAGCGCCGAGGGCCAGGAGGCCGCCGGCGGTGATGGGCACGGCGGGGGCCATGGTGGCGGTCACGGTCAGGCTGCCAAGGGCGTCGGTCCCGACGGCAAGAAACCGATCGTGTTCGTCGAGATGCGCGAGATGCTGCTGAACCTCAGCCCCGACATGCCGCAGGAGAAGGCCAAGTACGCCAAGCTGCGTCTCTCCCTGGAGCTGAAGGATTCCGACGTGGAGGACGCGGTGAAGCCCTTGATGCCGCGCATCGAGGACACGCTCCAGGTCTACATGCGCGAGCTGCGCGTCGGCGACCTCACCGGCTCGGTCGGCCTCTACCGGTTGCGCGAGGAGCTGCTGCGGCGCGTCAACGTCGCCGTCTACCCCGCCAAGATCGAGGCGGTGCTGTTCAAGGACGTGATCGTCCAGTGAGCCACCCGACGACCCCGGCGGTCACCGAGAGCCAGGCCTTGAGCGGACGCGCCTGATGGAACCCGAGGACGAACTTCCCGAAGACGATTGGTCGGCCGCCCTTCTGGAGCAGGGCGCCGAGGGCGGCGACACGTCGCTCGCCGAGGAGTGGGGCGCGGCGCTTGCCGAGCAGGGCACCACGCGCAACGCCGGAGACGTCGCCGCCGAATGGGCGACGATGATCGAGGACGGGGAGAGCGACAACCTCCCCGAACTCGCCGGCAACGACCGGGTGCTGAACCAGGACGAGATCGACGGCGTCCTCGGCTTCTCCATGCGCGAACTCTCGGCCTCAGGGGCCGGGGGCGTTCAGGCCATCGTCGATTCGGGCGTCGTCCAGTACGAACGCCTGCCGATGCTGGAGATCGTCTTCGACCGGATGATCCGGTTGCTGTCGACCTCCCTGCGCAACCTGTTCCAGGACAACGTCGAGGTGACGCTGGACAACATCACCTCGGTGCGCTTCGGCGACTATCTCAACGCGATTCCGCTGCCGACCCTGCTGGGCGTGTTCCGCGCCGAGCAATGGGAGAATTCGGGGCTCGTCACGGTCGATTCCAACCTCGCCTACGCGACCTTTGACCTCTTGCTCGGGGGCAAGCGCGGCGGCTCGTCGAGCCGCCTCGACGGCCGGCCGTTCACCTCGATCGAGATGACGCTGGTGCGCCGGCTGGTGGAAATCATCCTGGGCGACCTGGAGCAATCGTTCCAGCCGCTCTCGCCGGTGACCTTCGACATCGACCGGATCGAGACCAACCCGCGCTTCGCCACCATCACCCGGCCCGGTAACGCCGCGATCCTGATCAGCCTGCGCCTCGACGTCGATGGGCGCGGCGGCATGCTGCAGATCCTGTTCCCCTACGCGACCATCGAGCCGATCCGGGAGCTGCTGACCCAGAGCTTCATGGGCGAGAAGCTCGGCCGCGATCACGTCTGGGAAGGCCACCTCGCCACCGAGATCTGGCAGGCCGACGTGACCATGCAGGCGGTGCTGCACGAGATGATGCTGCCGCTTAAGCAGGTGATGCGCCTCAAGGTCGGCGACACCCTGATGTTCGACGCCAAGCCGTCCGACCTCATCGCCGTGCGCTGCGGCGACTGGGCCCTCACCCAGGGGCGGATCGGCCAAGTCGACGGCAACATCGCCGTGCAGGTCACCCGGCCCCTGCGCCGCTCGCGCACGACCATCCAGGCCTACGAGGCCTCGATGAACAGCCATTCCGACGTCTAGCGTGCGATAGGTCCGGATCATGAGTCTCTTCGTCACGCTCGCCGCCGACATCCTGGTCGCGGTTCTGCTTGCGGCCACGATCGTCACTTGCCTGCGCCTGTCGCGCCGGATCAGCCAGCTCAAGGGCGACGAGGCGGCGTTGCGCCAGACCATCGGCGACCTGATGGTCGCCACCGGCACGGCCGAGCGCGCGATCGCCGGCCTACGCTCGGCAATCGACGACGGCGACCGCACCCTCACCACGCGGATCGAAGTCGCCACCGCCCGCTCCGCCGAGCTGGCCGCGCAGGTCGAGGCCGGTGAGACCGTGGTGCTGCGCATCGGCGCGATCGTCGCGCAGATGCGGGCCGTCCCGGCCCGGGCCGAGCCGTCGCCAGCCCCGCGGCCGGCGCCCGAGTCCGAGATACCCGCCGTCCGGCCCGAGCCTGCCAGCCCGAACGGCGAGCGCCTCGGCGCCGCCGCCGCGGCCGCCCTGGCGATGAGCGAGCGCGCCCTGGCCCGCGTGCGGGCGCGCGCCGCGTGACCGGCGTCCCCGCCCCAAAAATCCCGCCGGCGCCCAAGCCCGCCCCGAAGGCGCGGCCCCCGAGCGGCACGGCCCTGCGCCGTTCGCGTCTGAAACCGGTGCGGCCGATGCGGCTGCGGCTGATCGATGCCGTCGCGATCGCGGCCGGCGGCCTGCTGCTGCTCAAGCTGCTGACCCTGGGGCAGGTCGGCCTGCCGGGGGCCGGAACCCTGCCCGAATACGGCCGGGCGGTGGCCCGAGCGCGCACCGGCTACGAGCCGCCCGACCCCGTCACCACCGGCTCGGTCGGAGCCAAGGAGGAAACGCCCGCGGCGCCGGCTGAAAAACCGCCGGAGATGCCCGCCCCCGAGCCGGCCAAGGCGGCGTCGGGCTCCCCCACCGAGCGCGCGCTTCTGGAAAAGCTCGGCGCCCGGCGCGACGCGCTGCGCCAGAAGACCGACGAGCTGGAGTTGCGCGAGAAGATGCTCAACGAGGCCGAGCGCAAGCTCGAGACCGGTCTGGGCGACCTCAAGCAGGCGGAAGAGAAGGTCGATTCCGCCGCCAAGGCCCGCGAAGAGGCCGAGAAGCAGGGCCTCAAGAACATCGTCACGATGTACGAGTCGATGAAGCCGAAGGACGCCGCCCGGGTGTTCGACCGCCTGGGCCAAGACGTGCTGGTGCCGATCGTCCTGGCCATGAACCCGCGCAAGATGTCCGAGATTCTGGCGGTGATGCAGCCCGATACGGCCGAGCGCCTGACCGTGACGCTCGCCAACCGCGCCCGCGGCGTCGGCGGAGGCGCTCAGGCCCAAGCCGGTGCGGGCCTGCCGGCGAACGAGTTACCGGCGATCGATCCGGGGCCGGTGGGACGGTAGGGGGGCGGTCGGTCCTGCTCAGGCCGCGCCCTCCGCGGCCTTGCCGGCTCCGATCCGCCAACCGAGGGTCGATCCCGCGGCGGCCAGCAGGATCGCGGCGATGCCGAGCCATTGCATGACCGCCAGGTGATGACCGAAGGCGAGGCGATCGACCAGAATGGCGACGATCGGATAGATGAACGACAGTGCGCCAGTCAGGCTCGTCGGCAGCTTCTGGATGGCGCCGTAAAGGAGACAATACATCACGCCGGTATGGACCACGCCGATCGCGACGAGCCAAAGCCAGTCGATGGCCGTTCCGGGCAGTGCCGCGACATCGGCGAATGGGGCCAGCATGCCGATGCCGGCCGCGACCTGGATCAGCGCGATCAGATGCGGCGGCACGCCGTTCAGCGCCTTCGCGACGATCGCGGCGAGCGCATAGAGAAATGCGGCCGTGAGCGCGAAGATGATGCCGAGCGTATAGTTTCCGGCCTCGCCTCCGGATTCAGGGCGTGCCTCGACGATGGCGAGCATGCCCACGAAGGCGAGGACGAGCCATGCCAGCTTCGCGATGCTGGGACGCTCATTGATCACCACGATGCCCAAAGCCGCCAGCATGAACGGCTGGGTGTTGTAGACGGCGGTCGCGATCGCGATCGAGGCGAGCGGATAGGCGGCGAACAGGAAGAGCCAGTTGGCGACGATCGCCACGCCCCCGAGGGCCGCGAGCGCGATCTGGCGCCCCGTGATGAGCCCTGGCCGCAAAAGGCCGAAGGCTGCGCAGATGAGCAGGAGCGTCACGGTGCCGAATGCGCATCGCCAGAATACGACATTCGCGAGCGGTTGTTTCGACATCACGACGAACAGGCCGATCGTCCCTGAAATCGCCATGGCGGCGCTCATCTCCACGACGCCGCGTGTTCTGGTCTCGATCATGCCGCCCTCGCTTACTTGGATCCGACGGTTCCATTCTCGGGTGGCGGACGAAGGTGATCCATGTGTATTGTGAGGTGGTAGCGGCTATTTCCCTCCGAGGGTTCGGCAAAAAAGCATTCCTGCCTCATGACATCTGAAATGCTCGATGACATCGACCGACGCATCCTGTCGGTTCTCGCCGGCGATGCGCGACAATCACTTAAGGAACTCGCCGCTCAGGTCGGCTTGTCCTCACCCAGCACATCGGAACGGCTGAAGCGCCTGGAAGAGCGCGGGGTCATTCGCGGCTTCACCTTGGACATCGATCCGGCTGCGCTCGGCTATTCGCTTCAGGCGTTGGTGCGCATCCGTCCGCTGCCCGGAAAGCTCCACGTCGTTCAGCAGCTGATCGAGGACCTGCCCGAAATCGTGGAATGCGATAAGGTGACGGGCGAAGATTGCTTCTTCGCAAGGCTCCACGTGCGCACGATCGGCGATCTCGACGGGATACTGGACCGCATCGCCGACAAAGCCGAAACCAACACCGCCATCGTGAAGGCACAACCGGTACGCCGGCGTATCCTGCCGTTGGATCGCTAGAGCACTCGCCGCCGAAGTGAATGCCGGTTCGGCGGAAGGCCGCGCGTCAAACCGAGGACTGAGGGCCGGAATGAATTTCAAATCTCACCCGATCTGAAAATCACGGATCTCGGCGCCCGCTTTCATCGATCGATCGCGGCGACCACGTCATCCAAGCCCGGTCGCCGCTCCGGATCGGACTGCAGGCAAGCCTCTGTCAGAGCCGCCAGCCGGTCCGGCGCCGCGTCGCAGCGGTCGAGCAATTCGCCGAGCAAAATACCCACTGCCCGTACCTCGATCCGCCTCAGCGCCGCCCCGCCCTCCCCGGCGGGCAGCGCCGAGGCGGCGCCGAAATCGCTGAGCACGGCCGCGCCGGTCTCGGCATCCCAGAGCGTGTTGTGAGCGTAGACGTCGCCGTGCAGCAGGCCGCGCCCGTGCAGGTGGGCGACGGCCTCCGCGACGGCGCGGGCGATCCGCAACGCCTTTCCGGTGTCGAGCCGCAGGGCCGGGTCGTAGACATCACGGCTGCAACTCGCGAGGCTCGGCGGGCCGGCCAGCACGCGCCATTGCGCCGGCAGCAGCCGCAGCAGTAGCCCCTGCGCGCCGTCGGGATGGTCCACGAGCCGGCCCAGGGCGCCGGTGAGGGCCGGATGGGTGCCGGCGGCGAGGCAGGCCTCCATCTCGCGCTCGGGCAGACCATCGCTGGTCATCGCGCCCTTGAACAGCTTGAGCGCCACATTCTGTGGCTCAGACGGTCCGTGCCAGACGGCTCGGTGGACCCGGCCCGACGCCCCCTCCCCGAGCAGATCGCCGACCTCAAGCGCCGTCCATGGCACAGGTGTCGCCACAATGGCTTCCGTCGCCGGCTCGGCGGGGTTGCCGGCATAGGAAATCCAGGCGAGGCGCGGCAGGCGCGCCAGCCAGGGCGGCAGGGCGTCGAGACGGTTGCAGGACAGGCGGATCAGCTCGAGGCTGTTCGCACCGGCGAGGCCCTCGGGCAGATGCCCGATCCGGTTGCCCGCCAGCATCAGCTTCTGCAGCAGGGGCCGCTCGCCGAGGGCGTCCGGCAGGGTCTCGATTTGGTTGTCGGTGAGGGTGAGCCAGCGCAGGTCGCGCGGCAGCGACTCCGCCGGAACCGCCCGGATGCCGCATCCGCGGAAGCCGAGCTGGCTCAGCGTCGGGCAATCGCCCAGCACCGGCGGCAGGCGCTCGAAGGGATTGCCGGAGCAGAACAACACGCGCAGGCGGTGCAGGCGGCCGAGATCGGCCGGCAGGTCGGTGAAGCCGCCCCGGCCGAGATCCAGCACCTCCAGGGTATCGGCGAGGCCGAAGATCTCGCGCGGAAACTCGGCGAGCCCGTCGGGCAGCCGCAACTCGCGGGCGCCCGCGAGGTCGCCGCGCCGCAGGGCGGCGAGGGTTTCGGTCCGGTCCAAGATGTCAGTCCCGCTTGAAGAAGGCGTCGGCCGCGCCCTGCGCCGCCTGCTTGGCCGCCCGCGCCGCCTCGATCCGAGCGATCTCCTCCCGCAGCAGCGCGATGCGCGCGTCGAGGTCGGAGAGCGACAGCGTGTCGAGGGGCTGACCGATCTCGTGGGCGACGGCCTTGCGCGGCCTGTCGTCATCGTCTCGCATGGTGCGGCTCCCTACAGGAACGGTCGGCCGGCGCCGTCCCAGGGAAGCCCAAGATGGGCCGCCAGGGTCGCGCCGATATCGGCGAACGTGTCCCGCCGGTCGATCGCCCGGGGGGCCACGCCGGGGCCGAAGGCCAGGACCGGCACCTGCTCCCGCGTGTGGTCGGTCCCCGTCCAGGTCGGATCGTTGCCGTGGTCGGCGGTGATCACCGCGAGGTCGCCGGGCCTGAGGGCCGCCAGGATCGCGGGGACGCTTGCGTCGAACGCCTCCAACTCGGCGGCGTAGCCCGGCACGTCCCGGCGATGGCCGTGCTCGGTATCGAAATCCACTAGGTTGACGAAAATCAGGCCGCCATCGGGCAGGTCGGCCAGGGCGTCGAGCCCGGCCTGCAGGCAAGCGGCATTGGCGCCGGGCTTGATCTCGCGGCCGGTGGCGCGATGGGCGAAGATGTCGCCGATCTTGCCGACGCTGACCATGGCCCTTCCCTCGGCCTCGGCCCGGTCGAGCAGGGTGCGGCCGGGGGGCGCGACCGCGAAATCCTTGCGGTTGCCGGTGCGGCGGAAGCCCGTCTCCGCCGAGCCCACGAACGGCCGGGCGATCACCCGGCAGACCCGGTAGGGGTCGCACAGGCGGCGCGCAACGCGGCACAGCTCGTAGAGCCGCTCCAGCCCGAACGCCTCCTCGTGGGCCGCGATCTGGAAGACGCTGTCGGCCGAGGTGTAGCAGATCGGCTTGGCCGTCCGGACGTGCTCGGCCCCCAGTTCATCGATGATGGCGACACCGGGCGCGTGCCGGTCCCCCAGGATGCCGGACAGGCCGCCTTCGGCGATCAGCGCCTGGACCAAAGCGGGCGGGAAGGCCGGCCGCGTGTCCGGGAAATGGCCCCAGGGCGCCGTCAGCGGCAGCCCGGTGATCTCCCAATGGCCGGAGGGCGTGTCCTTGCCGGCGGCCGTCTCCACGGCATGGCCGTAGACGCCGCTGGGATCTCCCGTGGGCGCGAGGTTCGGCGGGATCCGGCCGGAGGCCCCGGCGGCGGCGAGGCCGAGCCCGAGTTCGGCGAGATGGGGCAGGCGAAGGAGGCCGCTGCGAAGGGCCGCCCGGTCTCCGCGCCCGATCGCGCAGGCCTCGGCGATGTGCCCGAGCGTGTCGGACCCGGCATCGCCGTAGGCGGCGGCATCCGGGGCGCCGCCGATCCCGACGGAATCGAGCACGATGAGGAGGGCGCGGGCCACGTCAGGCGGGCTCCAGCTCATTGGCGACATCAGAGTCGAGGGCGAAGGCGGCCTTGAACAGCGCCTGGGTATAGGGCGTCTGCGGATCGGAGAAAATCGTTTCGGCGGGGCCTTCCTCGACCACCCGGCCGTTCTGCATCACCACCACGTAGTTCGCGAGTGCCCGGACCACCTTCAGGTCGTGGCTGATGAACAGGTAGGCGAGGCCCCGCTCGCGCTGCAGGTCGCGCAGCAGCGTCACGATCTGCGCCTGCACGGAGCGGTCCAGCGCCGAGGTCGGCTCGTCCAGCACGACGAAGCGGGGATTGAGTAGCATGGCCCGGGCGATGGCGATGCGCTGGCGCTGGCCGCCGGAGAATTCGTGCGGATAGCGGTCCATGGCGGCCGGGTCGAGCCCGACATCGGTGAGCGCCTTGGACACCACCGCCCGGCGCTCGGCCCGGGAGCGCGCCGCGCCCTGCACGATCAACCCCTCGGCGACGATGTCGGCCACCGACATGCGCGGCGACAGCGAGCCGTAGGGGTCCTGGAAGACCACCTGCATGTCCTTCCGGAGCGGGCGCATCTGCCCCACGGTGAAACCATCGATGGCCTGTCCGAGGAACACGATCGGGCCTTCGGAACCGGTGAGCCGCAGCAAGGCGAGGCCGAGCGTGGTCTTGCCCGAGCCGGATTCGCCGACGACGCCGACGGTTTCTCCGGCCCGGACCTTGAGCGAGACCCCGTCCACCGCCTTGACGTGGCCGGTGACGCGCCGGAACGCCCCCGATTTCAGCGGGAACCAGACCTTCAGCGGCCCGGCCTCCACCAGGGTCGGCGCATCGGCCGGGACCGGGTTGGCCCGGCCCTTCGGCTCCGAGGCGATCAGGCGGCGGGTGTAGGCATGCTGCGGGTTGGCGAAGACCGACTTGGTCTCGCCGGCCTCGACGATCCGACCTTTGAGCATCACGCAGACCCGGTCGGCGATGCGCTCGACGATGCCGAGATCGTGGGTGATGAACAGCAGCGCCATGCCGAGCCGCTTCTGCAGGTCGGCGAGCAGCGCCAGGATCTGCGCCTGCACCGTCACGTCGAGCGCGGTGGTCGGCTCGTCGGCGACCAGCAGGTCCGGCTCGCAGGCCAGCGCCATGGCGATCATCACCCGCTGGCGCTGGCCGCCGGAGAGCTCGTGCGGGTAGGCGCCCATGCGGCGTTCGGCATCGCGCAGGCCGACCAGTTCCAGCAGCTCGAGAATTCGCTTGCGCGCGGCCTTGCCGGACAGGCCGCGGTGCAGCCCCAGCACCTCGCCGATCTGCCGCTCGATCGTGTGGAGCGGGTTGAGCGAGGTCATCGGCTCCTGGAACACCATGGTGATGTCGGCGCCGCGCACGTCGCGCATCTGGCGCTCCGGCAGGCTCACCAAGTCCCTGCCCTGGAACAGGATTTTCCCGCTCTGGCGGGCCGCGCCGTCGAGCAGGCGCAGGATCGCCAGGGCGGTCACCGACTTGCCGGAACCCGATTCGCCGACCAGCGCCACGGTCTCGCCCCGGTGAATGGTGAAGCCGATCGAATCGACCGCCGCCGTCTCGCCCTCCCGGGAGCGGAAGGCGACGGACAGGCCCTCGACGGACAGGAGCGGCGGGGTTTCGGCCTCGGACATGGCACCCTTATAGCGCGGCCGGGACCCTAGCCTACCCGGCCGCGGATGCGCGATCATGCGCCCAGCCCGCAGCTCGGAGACGCACCATGCCGGATCTCGTCGAAGACTTGGCCGCGCAGATCCGGCTTCCCCGCGAAGACCCTTCGCGGGGAAGCCGGATCACCGGGGCCGGCGCCCTCCCCTCCGCGTTCCGGGTCACCGAGCTTGCCGCGGCCTCGATCGCGACCGCCGGCTTGGCGCTCGCGGACGTTGTGGGCCTCGACGGATCGATCGCGGTGGACCGGCGGCTCGCTTCCGCCTGGTTCGCCACGTCGCTGCGGCCGGACGGCTGGCGGGTCCCCGCGCCCTGGGACCCGATCGCCGGTGACTACCGGACCCGGGACGGCTGGATCCGGCTCCACACCAACGCCCCGCACCATCGGGCGGCGGCCGAGCGGGTGCTTGGCGCCCAGGCCGACCGGGCCGGCATGGAACGGGCGGTGGCCACCTGGGACAAGGGCGACCTGGAGGCGGCGATTCTGGCCGAGGGCGGCTGCGCGGCCGAGATGCGCGGGCCCGACGCCTGGGCGGCCCATCCCCAGGGTCGGGCGGTGGCGGAAGAACCCCTGGTGGCGTTCGAGCCGGCCGCCGACCGGACCGCGTCGCGCTGGCGGCCCCGGCCGGAGCGGCCGCTGGCGGGCTTGCGGGTGCTCGACCTGACCCGGGTGCTGGCCGGCCCGGTGGCGACCCGGTTCCTCGCCGGGTTCGGGGCCGACGTGCTGCGGATCGATTCGCCCGACTGGAGCGAGCCGGCCATCGAGCCCGAGGTGACGCTGGGCAAGACCTGTTCCCGCCTCGACCTGCGCCGGGCGGCCGACCGGGCGACCTTCGAGGCGCTGCTGGCGGGGTCGGACGTGCTGGTCCACGGCTACCGCCCCGGCGCCCTCGACGGTCTCGGCTACGGCCCGGAGGCGCGGCGCGCCCTGGCCCCGGGCCTCGTCGACGTGTCGCTCGACGCCTATGGCTGGACCGGCCCCTGGGCCGGACGGCGCGGCTTCGACAGCCTGGTGCAGATGAGCTGCGGCCTCGCCCAGGCCGGCCAGGTCTGGCGGCAGGCCGAGGGTCCGGTGCCGCTCCCGGTCCAGGCGCTCGACCACGCCACCGGCTACCTCATGGCGGCCGCCGTGCTTCGGCTGCTGGCCCGGCGGCTCCAGGACGGCACCGGCGGCCAGGCCCGCCTGTCGCTGGCCCGAACCGCGGCGTTCCTGATCGCGGCCGGCCCGGCCGAACCTGAGCCGGCGCTCGCGCCCGAGACGCGCGAGGATCTCGCCCCGGAGGTCGAGGCGACATCGTGGGGGCCGGCGCACCGCCTGCGGCCGCCGCTGACGGTGCCCGGGATTGCGATGCGCTGGGACCGGGCCGCCCGCCGGTTGGGGGATGACGCGCCGGCCTGGGCGGTGGAGCCGGCGGCAGCCGGGCGGTAGGAAGCGGATATCGGCCGTCTTGCGGTCGAGCGGACGGCGTTGGCGAAACGTCGGGTTCGGCGCCGTCCGTGTTTCGACCCGTGTCGGGCCTGCCGAAGACCGTCGGGGTTTTGCAAACGCGATCCCGTGTCGGCCGCCGTGCGAGGTCGGCTCGGGATCGAAAGCGAAAAACGAAACCGACCTTGAGACGCCCCGGATCGGTGATCGAGCAGGACGGCGCGTCGAGGCCGGTGCCGCCGTCGCGTCATGCGGCGACGGGCCTCACCACCACATCCTCGGGGTAGACCAGGGTTGCCATGACGCCGGACTGGATCTGAGCGAAAACCTCGCCGAGATCGCCTGTGCTCTGCATCAATAAGGCGCAGGAGAGGGCGATGATGTGCGGGGTGAAGTCGGTCCCATCGGCCAGGAAGTCACGGATCGCGTCGCCGAGGGACGCGCTCGCATCCTCCTCCGACAGGGAACTGAGGACCTGCGCGCAATCCTGCCGGAGTGACGCGATTCCGCCGTCCACGACCGAAACCCATTGCCGGTTATGGTCGTAAATGACCCAGCGCACCGACCCGGTCGCCACGGGGGCTAACCCTGCGAGATAGCGCTGAGCGGCTGCGTCATCGAACATGGCGTGGGCTTTAACGTCCGCCCTTCGGAACGCCAACGTGTCGTCTGACCCATGTGGAGCACGACGGATCCGCCTCGACAAGTCTCCACGCTCGGTGGCGCCTGGAACTCTGCCCTTCGGCTTGAAGCGGTCGTTCCGACCTGGCCGAGTTCACGTGCCGTTTTCCGGAAATCTCGCTAGAAAACTGATCGTTTTTTCGTGTGGAAACGCCGGCTCTTCAGGATGAACGCCCCAGCGCGCGATCTCTCTGCGGGCGCTGAATTAGACCGTTCTCCCTACGAGCGGTATGAGTATCGATGAAAGCCGCCGCAACGGCCTCTAGATCGGAGGCCGGGCTGGTAGCGTCTCCGGCCATACCTGCAGAGCCGCAAGCTCAGAATGTAAATATTTTACCTTCGAGTAATATCATAAGTATAGTATTTTTCTGACGTTTTTACAACTGCTCTTGCAATGCTAGGGTGTATTCGTTGCCGCGATCCGCGGCGTTCTGGCGAAACAGAACCACCATGGATATGCCGACGCCCAGCCCCCCGGGCTCGAAAGCGGATCATAAGTCACGGGCCAAGCTCGATGAATTAGCCAGAACACTCGGTTGTTCAGCGGACACGTTTTTCCGCACACCGAGCTATTCCAAAGCCGCTGATGCTGCTCAGCTTCTCCAGATGTGGCTGGCCATCCGATGCAGCGAAGGACGGCACACCATACTCACTCTTGTTCGTGAGCTGACGAAATCTCAAATACGGTAAGTCGCCACGATCTGATGACTTTCCGTGTGGAAGCCATGCCCAATTCGCTCGATCATGATCACGACGGCGTCGAGCGGTCCTTCACGAAACGACCGAGACCTATTCGGAATCGCGGCAACCCAAGTGCAGGTAAGTCGGGTCGAATTCCGCGATTGCTGTCAGCCGATCCCAGTCGTGAACCGTCAGTCGCCGACTGCGCAGGGTGATCAATCCAGCCTCTGTCAGATCGCCGAGGGTTCGATTGACGTGGACCGGCGTGATCCCGAGCGCATCGGCCAGTTCGTGCTGCGTCATGGGCAACGAACAGGTTCGCTCCGGCGCCAACCCGACCACGTCCAGACGTGTCATCACTTCGCAAAACAAATGGGCCATGCGAGGATAGGCTTCGCGCCTGCCGGTATTGAGGATCCACTGGCGAACGAGGGCGGCATCGATCAGCGAAATTCGCCAGAATACATCGCCGATACGCGGATGAGCCTGAAACAGCGCTCGCATCGCATCGTGCTGGACAAAGCCCACCCTGCACGGACCGATCGAGGAAATGCTGTTGTCGAGCAATTTCAGATGCAGGCTCTGGATATCCGGCACATCCCCAGGGACGTGGAACGCCGCGATCTGCCGCTTGCCCGACAGCGTGGTCTTGTACGTCGAGACGAAGCCGTCCAGCACCGCAAAACAGCGGGCGGGACGATCGCCTTCGCGCACGATGTCTCGATAGGCGTCGAACTGTGCGACCTGCATGGGTAACGCGCAAAGCGCCGCTCTCTCATCCTCGGTGAGGGTGAAGAGGGCGACACTCTCCACCTTGCGCACGAATGGATGGGGGGCGGATCGGCGCGGTAGGGCGGTCATGGCGGCTCCTCCCGAGCGAGGGCGTAAAACCCGAAGCCATCACCGCCTAAATTCAAATATAACAATGATCAATTGCGAACTTTAATCGCGAAGATGCAAATATCAATCTATGTTAGTACATTTCCCGATGTCGCATGGGACGGTATTCGATCGCCGGAATGGTCATTCTAATTCGCCATGGCCCATTCATCAGTTGTCACTTGATCCTTGTCGAGGAAAAAATGCCACGCTATTTCTTCGATATTCACGACGGATCGTTCGCACGCGATCACGAGGGGGTCGATTGCGCTGACCTCGACGCTGCACGCCGGCAAGTCAAACGGACGTTATCGGATTTCGCCAAAGACTTCCTGCCGAAAGATGGTGAGCAGCACTCGTTTTCGATCGTGGTTCGCGATGAGCAGAACCGCTCAGTCTACACGGCCACGCTTGCCTTCAACGGGTTCTGTCTTGAAAATCCCGTCGCGACGTAAGGCAGCCCGTCGAGGGAGCATCCGTTGCAGCGCTCCGGTATGAGCGGGCCGCGATCATCGGCGTCGTGGTCCGGCGCTGATCCGGCTTCCACCGCGCTTCGCTCACGCCTCAGGATGAGGGCCTGGGTGGGATCTCCGGAGGGCCTGCGCCGCGTCATCACCCCCCAACCGTACGGATTGATCCCCCCGTGCGGCCCGCTACAAGCGGTTGTGTGATCGCCCCCCGCCTGCGCGTCTGCGCCCTTCTCCCGCTCCTCCTCGCTGGCCCGGCCGCCGCGGCCCCGTCCGAGGGCGCGACCGAGACCGTCGAGCAGGCGCTCTGCCGCCTCATCGACGCGTCCGCCAAGGCGCGCGGGCTGCCGGTGCCGTTCCTGACCCGGCTGATCTGGCGCGAGAGCAGCTTTCGCGTGGGCGTCGTCAGTTCGGCGGGCGCGCAGGGCGTCGCGCAGTTCATGCCCGGCACGGCGCGCGAGCGCGGGCTGCTGGATCCGTTCGATCCCGAGCAGGCGATCCCGCACGCCGCCCACCTGCTGGCGGATCTCAAGACCCAATTCGGCAATCTCGGGCTGGCGGCGGCCGCCTATAACGGCGGTGCTGCCCGGGTGAGCAAATGGCTCACCGGCGATGGCGGCCTGCCCGCCGAGACCCGGGCCTATGTCGCCGCCATCACCGGAGCGCCCGCCGAGGATTGGCGGGGCGGCGCGGCGATCACCTATCCCGAGGGTGGCGCGCCCGAGGCGAAAGAGAAGCCCGAGGCGCCGGCGACCTGCCTGCAGGTCACCGCCAGCCTGCGCATCCCGTCCCGCGGCGACCGCTTCGCGATCGGGCCGAACGAGGGGCCAGCCGCGCCCTGGGGCATCCAGCTCGCCGGCAACTTCTCGAAGGCTTTGGCGCTGCAGAGCTTCAACCGGACCCGGACCGCCTATGCCGGGGTGATCGGCGAGGCGCGGCCGATGATCATCGGCACCCGCCTGCGCAACCGCGGCACCCGGGCGTTCTACCGGATCCGCCTCCCGGCCCAGAGCCGGCAGGCCGCCGACGACCTGTGCGGCCGGATCCGCAAGGTCGGCGGCGCCTGCATCGTGCTGCGCACCTGATCTTTTCGCCCTCCGGCCGCGCTCCGGTCATGAATCCGCCCCGAGCGGCGCTCTGAATGGGCCGATCAGGGCAACCGGACGGGATATGACACGGCTCCTCATCGCGCTTGCCAGCCTTCTCGGGCTCGGGCTCGCGGCCTACGGCTTCAGCGCCGCCTCGCCGCTGACCCTGTTCGACGCGATCGGCCCGCGCGATGCCGGCGGGCGCCTCGCGGCCCGCGACCAGCCCTTCGGCGAGGGCAAGCGGCGGCGGCTCGACGTCTACGTGCCCACGGTGGCGGCCGAGCGGGCGCCGGTGCTGGTGTTCTTCTACGGCGGCTCCTGGCAGAGCGGCGCCAAGGACGATTACGCCTTCGTCGGCCACGCGCTCGCCGCCCAGGGCTTCGTGACCGTGCTGCCGGATTACCGGCTCTATCCGGAGGCGGCGTTCCCGGGCTTCCTCGAAGACGGCGCCGCGGCGCTGGCCTGGGTGCGCGACAACATCGCGGCCTATGGCGGCGACCCGCGCCGGATCGTGCTGGCCGGCCATTCGGCCGGGGCCTACAACGCCGTGATGCTCGGCCTCGACCCGCGCTACCTCACCGCCGCCGGGGTCGATCCCAAGGCGATCAAGGCGGTGGCCGGCCTGTCCGGCCCCTACGACTTCCTGCCGCTGGACCAGGACACCACGCTCAAGGTGTTCGGCCAGGCCCCGGACCTGCCGCTGACCCAGCCGATGACGTTTGCCGGCCCGCTCTCGCCCCCGACGTTTCTCGCCACCGGCGAGGCCGACACGGTGGTGAAGCCCCGGAACACGATCAGCCTCGCCGCCAAGCTGCGCGCCGCGCATGTGCCGGTGCAGGAGCGGGTCTATCCCGGGCTCGACCACAAGGACACGCTGCTCGCCCTCTCGGTGACGTTCCGCTCCAAGGCCCCGGAACTCGCCGAGATGGCCTCGTTCCTGATGCGCCAGGCGGCCGGGCGGTCGCAGTATACGATGCGGCGGTGAGGGGTTCGGCGCGCGTCGGTCACGCCAGCAGCGGCACGTGCGGGGCGCTCGTCCGGGGCAGGATGCCGGTGAGCCGCGGGTCGGGCGCCACCTCGACCGTGACGGCGCAGGGCGTGAAGCCGGAGCGCTTGTAGAAGTTGAGCGCCCCGGGGTGGTCGAACGTGCAGGTATGCACCCAGAACCGCCGGATCGGCCGTGACCAGGCCCGCGCGATCGCCGCGTCGATCAGGGCCCGTCCGAGCCCCTGCCCGATCGCATTCGGGATGAGGCCGAGGAAGGCCAGCTCGCAGCTGTCCGGCTGGCGAAAATCCAGCTCGAGCAGGCCGAGATCCGTGCCGTCCCGGCGGAGCGCCAGGATCTCCACCCGCGGGTCGTCGAGGATCGCCCGCAGCGCCTGGTCCGACAGGGTCAGCCGGGAGAACCACAGCCAGTCTGCGCCGACCGCCCGGTACAGCCCGCGATAGGTCTCGCAATCCGGCCGCACGAGGCGGTGCAGCGCCATCCCGTCCGGGACGGGTTCGGCCGCGCGCGGGGCCGGCGGCCCGACCATCTCGAGGCTGGTGACGATGGCGGCGATGTGGCCCGGCGGCACCGGCGAGAAGCCGATGGGGAGCGCCGGGGTGGCTGGGTTCGTTGGCATCGGCTCGGCGCTGGGGCGGTCGCGAAGGCCGCGAGCCTAGAGGCGAGCCCGATCGCGTTGCAATCGGGCTCGCCTCCAAGTCTTTGATGTGACGCGCTCGCTTGCGCCGAACCGGTATCCACTTCGGCGGCGCGCGCTCGACCCGATCACGGCCCCTCAGATCTGGATGCAGATCTTGCCGAAATGCCGGTTGCTCTCCTGGTGCCGGAACGCCGCCACGAGCTCGGCCAGCGGGTAGACGCTGTCCACCACCGGCCGCAGGCCGCAGGCCTCGATGCCGCGGATCATCGCGATCTGGTGGCTCCGGCTGCCGACCAGCACGCCCTGGAGCCGGATCTGGCGGATCAGCGCCGGGACCAGCGGCAGCGGGCCGGCCACGCCCGTCAGGATCCCGATCACCGAGATATGGCCGGCGACGCGCACGGCCTCCATCGACTGCTCCAGCGTCCCCGGGCCGCCGACATCGAGCACGTGGTCGACCCCGCGCCCGTCGGTGAGCCGCTTTGCGGTCGCACCCCAGGCTGGCTCGGCGCGGTAGTTGATCAGGTGGTCGGCCCCGAGGCCGCGCAGGCGCTCGAGCTTCGCGTCGCTGGACGAGGTCGCGATCACCGTCGCGCCCGCCGCCTTGGCGAATTGCAAGGCGAACAGCGAGACGCCGCCGGTCCCCTGCACCAGCACCACGTTGCCGCTCTTGAGCCCGGCATCGGCGTGGAGCGCGCGCCACGCGGTCAGTGCCGCCGTGGTCAGCGTCGCCGCCTCGGCATGGTCCCAGCCCCGGGGGGCGTGGGTGAAGGACGTGGCCGGGGTCGTGACCCGCTCGCGGGCGTAGCCGTCGACCCCGTCGCCCGGAACGGTGGAAAAACCCTCGACCTGCGGCGTGCCGTCGAGCCAGGTCGGGAAGAAGGTGCTGACCACCCGGTCGCCGACCGCGAACCCGTCCACCCCGGGACCGACCGCCTCGACCTCGCCCGCCCCGTCCGACATCGGCACCCGCAGCTCGCTCGGCCCCCACAGGCCGCTGACCACGGCGTAGTCGTGATAGTTCAGCGAACTCGCGCGCAGGCGCACGGTGATTTCGCCGGGTCCCGGCTCCGGGACGGGGCGCTCGCCGAACCCCACCGTGTCGAACCCGCCGCCGGGCTGGACGATGACCGCCCGAGATGCCGATTGGCTCATGGTGCACCTGTTCGTTGCGCGGGGCCGGCGGGTGTTCCCACGATCCCGGCCCGACCGAACTGGCCGCTACGCCCGATGCAGGAGCGGCGGCAAGAGCATTCTGCTCGATGAAGCGTCACATCCAAGAAGTCCTGCCTCAAAGAAGTCCTGCCTCAGCGGATCAGCTCGATCGTGACACCGGCGGCCCCGGCGATGTCCGGCCAGCGCCGATCCGCAGTGAGAGCGGGCACGCCTTCTCGCTTCGCCAGAGCCAAGCAATAGCGGTCCCCCAGCGATAGGCCGCCTTCGAGCGTGATCGAACGTAAGAGGCCCGCATCGTAGGACAATGCCGCATCGACGGGAAACAGGCGGATCGGCAGGGGCTGCAGCAGCATCTCGATGTCGTGGCGTCCAGCGCCAAGCTTGGCGTAGTGGCTGACCACCTCGGCGAGGTTGACGGTCGTCATGACGGAACCGTCGAGCCCGGCCTTCACCGTGTCGGCCCCGCGCTCTCCGAGCAGAAGCGCGAGCAGCGCGGAGGCATCGAGGACGAAGCGCGTCATTCGCGCTCGGCCTCGCGGGTGCGGTCGACCAGGAAGTCTTCGACGGAGGCGCCGACTTTGCCGCCGATCAACCGGCGGCTCATGTCCTGCGCGCGTGCCACCACCTGATCCAGCGTCCGGAGCACGATGGCGTCGCCGATGTCCTCGACGATGACCTCGCCGCCGTTGCCGAGCCCGTGCCTCCTGCGAAGGTCGGCGGGCAGACTCATCCGCCCATCCGGCATCACCTTGGCTTTCATGGGGCGCCTCCATGTTATGCCGTAAACGGATCTATACGCCAGGAAGTATCTTCAATGCCAGATCCGCCACTCTAAGCCGTCACCGTCGCAGGCCCCCTCCCGCGATTGCCCCCGCTAAGGTTATCGCCAGATCTTCCGCTGCAACCGCAGATCGCCCCATCGCCCCGGCGAGCGCAGCCGCTACAATGAGCGGTGCCGCATCCCGCGGCCCCGGCGGTGGAACGGCATGGCTACGGCGGACGCGGCGATCGGGATTCCGGCCGGGACGGCCCGGCACGACAGAGTCGGGCGCGACGTGCCGGATAGCCTGCGCGTGCTTCTGAACGGCGTGGTGTTCGTTCTGCTGTGGAACCACGTCTGGTTCGAGGACCTGTCCGACCGCTCCGCGCTCGCGGCCTCCGAGGCCGGAAGCCTGCTGACCCAGGTGCTGTTCGTGGTGGCGGGTCTCGGCATGGCGGCGGCGCTCCACCGGATCGGGTTTCGCCACCTGCGCCCGCTCGCGACCTGGCCGCTGATGCTCTGCGCCGCCTGGCTCGGGCTGACCGCGCTGCTGTCGGTCGAACCGAGCCTGTCGCTGCGGCGGCTCGCCCTGTTCGCCATCGCCGCCATGCTGTCGGCCGGCGTGCTGCTGGTGGCCCGGTCGCCGCGGCAGCTGGCCCTGACCCTGGCCGGCTCCGCCCTGGTGATCCTGGTGTCGTCGTATCTCGCGGTGGCCCTGGTGCCGGATCTGGCGATCCATTCGGCCTTCGACGTGAATTCCGATCCGAGCCATCCGGGCCTGTGGCGGGGTATCTTCCCGCACAAGAACGAGGCCGGGGCCGCCATGGTGATCCTGGTGATCGTCGGGCTCTACGTCGCCTCCGCGGCGAGCCGGGTGCTCGGCTGGAGCATCGTGCTCCTCGCCATCGGCCTGCTGGTGGCGAGCGGCTCGAAAACCGCGATCCTGCTGCTGCCGGTGATCCTCGCCATCACCGGCCTGTGCCGGATCCTGACCGGCGGGATCTTTCGCACCCTGCTGCTGCTCGGGCCGATCGTCGGGTTCTCGCTCATCTCGATCGGCTCGATCCTGGTCCCGGCGATCCAGGACGCGATCGGCGCGCTTCTGACCGACGCGACCTTCACGGGCCGCAGCGAGATCTGGCAATTCGCCCTCGACAACATCCTGGTCCGCCCCTGGCGGGGCTGGGGCATCGGCGCCTTCTGGATGACCGAGCGGACCATGTATGGCGGCTCCGAGGAGCTGACCTGGGTCAACACCGCCAACCACTCGCACAACGCCTATCTCGACACGGCGCTGATCGGCGGCTTTCCGTTCCTGGCGCTCACGATCGTGGCGTTCGTGCTGGCGCCGATGCGCGACCTGCTGCGCGTCGCCGGCGGCCGAGGGCTCGACGCGGAGACGCTGCTGTTCCTGCGCCTGTGGTTCTTGGGGCTCGTCTCGGCCTCGTTCGAGACGGTTTTGTACAACGGCAACAACGCCACCTGCTGCATGTTCATGATGGCGGTGTTCGGCCTGCGGCTGCGGACGTGGTACGCGATCGCACGGGGGGCGCCGCAGCCAGACGGGCGAAATCGAGCGGGCTGCTGAAATCGTCCGACAAAGTGGAAAAATCTTCTTTTGGCCATTCAAGTCGTCAGCGCGCGAGACCACTTCCCGACCAAGAGGTTCGCCAGCGACGTGGCTTGTCGGCATCATGCGCTGGCCGATGGAGAAGATTCTACCCCGATCCGGGGCTTTTCCCTCAGCCTGTTAAAATATGCGCGGAATCCAGCACAACAAGATCGCAACAAGTACAGAAAATAGGAGAAGCCCAATCGACGCAATGCCGATAAGAATTTTTATAAGTAATGAGTCGCTTAATTCCGCGCCCTCGTACCAGAGTGGATTCTCGTTGCGCGGGAGCGGGTCTTCGTCGCGCATGGCCAGATCATCCTTGTGCATGATTTGTTCTGGGCCGGGACGCAGACATCCCCAGCCCCCACTGGAGTGGGCGCGACATTTATCGAGTACAATTGTATTGATTGATTGTCGAATACCGTACTGTCCGACGATTCACAAGCCGGATCAAAAATATTAAAGCAAGTTAATAAACAATCGTACTATCACGAAGATTTATTTCGTCAATATTTTTGTAATGGCGTTTTGCTGACGTATAAAACTCGAATAGATAAGTCCATTTCCAAGATGGCCGAGGGCGTTGCAATCGTGGCCGTCAAGTATGTCGTGTGAGTTGTCGTATCCGTATTATCAATGAAACGACGTGCCGGCAAAAATACATAAACGATTTGGTTTTATTATTAAACATACGCAATTTTTCTATCAAAAATTAATTTTAGTGTTGAGATATGAATGATTGCCTCGATGAATTCAAGAACGGTCGGACTTTACGCAAGAAAAAATCAAAAATATTCACATAACTGCTCTTTTCGTCTTGTTGTCCGCGCACTGACTTTCTCGAGAGAATCGACGTCATGCGACGGGATTAGCCCGCGTTCGGCACCTGCTTCTCCTCAAGGCTCACCACCATGGAGAGCCTCATTCAGGACACCGGCTCTGACCGGCGACACCCACGGCATCCTGGGCTGCGCCGGAGCCCGCCTCCTGCGGACCGGTTGAGCGGGGATCCAGCGCCGGGTTCGACTGTCCTGGCACACCGAACGGACTAGGTTCGTGCATGCGCCTCGATCGCCTCGCAATGGTCGCAAGGCTGGGACGGTCAACCCCAAATCCTCCGCTCGGGTAATCCGCTCAGATCCCACCGTCTTCCGGCGGCACCGGGCGCGGGCGCCGATCCTCGCCGATCGCCACGAAGGTGAACGTCGCCTCGGTGACCTTCATGGTGATCTCGCTCGCCCGCTCCCGCCGCCAGACCTCGACCTGGATGCGCAGGGACGAGCGCCCGACCTTGATCAGCCAGGCGTAGAGGCTGACCTCGTCGCCCACGAAGACCGGGTGGTGGAAGGTGATCGCGTCGACCGCAATGGTGGCGCAGCGCCCGCGCGAGCGTCGCGCCGCGACGTTGCCGGCCGCGAGGTCCATCTGAGCCATCAGCCAGCCGCCGAAGATGTCGCCCGCCGGGTTGGTGTCCGCGGGCATCGCGATGGTGCGGATCACCGGCGCCCCGCGATGGCTCGGCTGCGTGTCCGCACCCGCCTGCGCGCGGTTTGCGCTTCCCTCGTCAGCCATCGTCCGGATGAGTCCCCACCGCAATCGGCTGGAACTCTTCCAGTTAAGCTGAGGGGCGGTCAATCGGGCAGCGCGAAGACCAGCAGTGCGTCGCCGGTGCCGAACCCGGCCGCCTTGGTGTAGGACGCGCCGCCTGCTGCCACCGCCAGGTACTGCTTGCCGTCGAGCGCGTAGGTCATGGCCGGGCCGCTGATGCCGGCACCGCACTGGAACTGCCAGAGCAGCGTGCCGTCGCGGGAATCGTGGGCGTCGAGATGGCCGTCCTCCTCGCCGGAGAAGACCAGGCCGCCGGCGGTGGCGAGCGTCCCCCCCGAGAGCCGGCTGCCGGAGCGCATCGTCCAGGCGATCTTGCCGCCGTCCGTGAGGTCGACCGCGGTGAGCGTGCTGAAGGACGGCTCGCCCTTCGCCTCACCAGTCTCGGTGTAGCGGATTTCCGGCCTATCCCCGGAAGCCGGCACGGTCTTGACCGTGTAGGTCGTCGCGCCGTGGCGGACCTGCACGTAGGCGAGGCGCCCGTCATAGGCGGTGGGCGGCCACGAGACGGCGCCCAGCGGCCCCGGCGCCACCACGGTCCCCTGCGGGGTCGGCGGCGCGAACAGGTTCTTCTGCTCAAGCAGCGGGGCCGAGCGTTCGAGCAGCTTCCCGGTCGCGCGGTCGTGGACGTAGATCCAGCCGGTCTTGCTCGCCGAGGCCACGGCCTTGGCGCCGCTCGGCCCGTCGAGCAGGAACGGCGGCGCGGCGACGTCGTAGCCCCATTCGTCGTGCGGCACCTGCTGGGAATACCAGCGCAGCTGCCCGGTGCGGACGTCGAGCGCCACGAGGCACATCGTGTAGAGGTTGTCCCCCGGGCGCGAGAGGCCGAAATTCTGCGGCGCCGGGTTGCCGGTGCCGAGGAAGATCAGGCCGAGATCCGGGTCGTAGGCCGGGGTCATCCAGAGGGAGCCGCCGCCGACCCGCCAAGCCTCGCGGTTGGCCGGCGCCGCCGCCTTCTCGGCGGCGATGTCGCGCTGGAGCGGTACGCCGTCCACGGTCTGCGCGACGAAGCCGCCCTCCCAGCCCTCGGATGGGGTAACGTACCAGCGCCAGCGCTCCGCGCCGGTCTTGGCATCGTAGGCCGCGAGCCAGCCGCGCCGTCCGTAGCCGCCCTCGATCCCGACCACGGCGCCGCCGTCGAGCCCGCCGGCCTCGTCCTCGACATGCAGGCCGTAGCCCGCCCCGGTGACCCCGACGATCACCAGCCCCTCGGCCACCAGCGGCGGCATCTTGAAGCCAAGCCGGCTCGACCCCTGCACCGCCTTGCCGCCGAGCTTGCCCGCCAGATCCGAGGCGGTCTCGCTCTCGCCCTCCTCCGGGCGCACCGCCTCCTTGTCCCAGACCACCCGGCCGGTCTTGGCGTCGAGCGCGATCAGCCGCCCGTCCATGGTCGCCTCGAACACGAGGCCGTCCGACACCGCGAGCCCGCGATTGGAGGGCGGGCCAAAAATCTTTTCCGTGCGCGGCTTGTGCACGTAGGTCCAGAGCGGCCGGCCGGTGCGGGCATCGAGCGCCGCGACGTTGTTCTGGGTCGTCGACATGTAGAGCGTGCCGTCGACCATCACCGGCTGGGCCTGGAAATAGCCGGTCACCCCGGTCTGGAACATCCAGGCCGGCCGCAGCCGCCCGACGCTGGCGCGGTCGATCTGGGTGAGATCGGAGAAGTTGCGGTTGCTGTGGTCGTGGCCGAAGGCGGGCCAGGGGGTCTCGGCGGCGATGGCCGGGAGGGGTAGGAACGTCGCGAGGGCGATCAGCGCGGGGCGAAATCCGGTCATGGGCGGCACGGCGTTTCCTTCTTATGTGTCGTTTCTCTAGTCATTCACGCGCTTGGCACGCGAACACAATGCGCGGCCTCCTAAACCCGCAGGGCCCTCGCCATCCCGGGCAAGATCGAACGGCGCCCATGCCTTTGGCTCGTCTTCGCATTGCAGTCGTCGCACCGAGTTTCCATCCTCGATGGGATCGCCGCAGCGGATCGCCTGGAAAGCTTCGGAGAACAGATCGGTTCGACGTCCTGGATTCATCATCCCATTCGGACAGCGATCGACGACCCGCACCGGCATCTATGCTACGATCATCTTTGGCCCGATATCTGTTTCGAACGTGGATCGTCCTCATGCGCGGTAGGGCACGGACATGATCGGTACTGAAATCTCCCCGACGCTACAGGCTGCGATCGAAGCCGTCATTCGGCAGGAGCTTGGCCGTTTTGGTGTCAGCGAGGTCGAGGTCATCGACTCCGAGGATGCCGATGGGGACCCCGTCATCCTCGTCAACGTCCATTATCGGGATCCCGAAGCCGAGCCGGATTTCAAGGTGGCCTCCGAGGCACTCACGAAGCTCAATGACAAGCTGTTTGAACTAAAAGAGCCGCGCTTCGCCTACATAAGGCACAAGGTGCCGGAAGCCACGCCTGAGCCGCGCGGCCCGCGGTGAGCCGAGAGCTTCTCGGGACTGCTCGGCGATTGGCGCGGGCGCATCTCGGCAAACCGCGGCAGTCGGATCTCAAGCGCGCGATCAGCACAGCCTATTACGCGCTCTTCCATGCGCTCGCGAAAGAATGTGCGGATCGGCTTGTCGGCACGGGGCGGGACCGCCCCGACAAGGCATGGCGGCACGCGTATCGCGCCCTGAATCACGGGGACGTCAAGAATGCCTGTAAACAGCTGCGCAGCCTCGGGTTCCCGCCCGAGTTGATCCAGGTCGGCGACATCTTTCAGGGGCTTATGGTCCAGCGACACAGTGCGGATTATGACCCGACGCATCGCGTGACCCGTGCCGATGCCCTCGCGGTTATTGCACTGGCCGAAGAGGGTATCGCAAAGCTCGGGTCTGCGCCCGTCAGGGATCGCGTGGCGTTGGCGATCCAACTGCTCTTGAAGCAAAGGTCGGCCTGACCCTCGCCGTCGTCCCGGCGGCGCCTGCCAACACTCCCTGACCCTCACCCCGCCGGCCGTGCCGCCGCGTCGAGCTGCCCTGGTGTCGCTTGGGCGCCCATGGCCCGGGCCATGTCGGCGGCGCTCTGGCCGGAGGCGTCGCGGTAATCCGGGTCGGCACCGTGCTCGAGCAGCAGGGCGACCATCTCGGTGCGGTCGAACATCGCCGCGGTCATCAGGGCGGTGCGGGTTCCAGTGCCGGTGCCGTCCACCGCGGCGCCGTGCCGGAGCAGCAGCCGGGCGATCACGATCTCGTTCTTGAAGGCGGCGCCAGCCAGCGGGGTCTGGCCGCGGTCGTTGGCGAGTTCCGGGTCGCCGCCGGCCTCCAGGATCACCCGGGTCGCGTCCGCCTGGCCGTTATAGGCGGCGAGCATCAGCAGGCTGTCGCCCTTGTCGTTGCGCAGGTTGGCCGGAAGCCCCTGACCGAACAACTCGGCCAGCTCCTCGGCATGGCCCATCCGGGCGTACTGGAAGACCCGGCCCGCGAAGGCCAGGGTCTCGTCGTCGAGCACCGGGGGCGTGTTCGTCTCGGGATTCATCGTCGCTCGCCTGATTCAACCATCGGCCGATCTGGGACGGGACCACGATCCTGTCCAGCATCCCCCGGGAACGTTTTCGCCCGGATGGCCGTTGCAGCCGCCACCCGGGCCATCCTGTCCCGACGCCGTCGGAGCGACGACCATGCCGCGCCCCTATGAGCCGTTCGCCGATGCCCTGCGTATCGCCCGCGAGATCGTCCGCGACCGGGTCGGCGCGGTGACGCGGGCGGCCGTCCAGGCGGATCCGCATGCCTATGACGAGGCCTGCAACGCCCTCGCGCTCCGGATCGCCGAGGCGCTCGTGGACGAGGGCGAGGCGGTGGCGAGCCGCTATGCCGGCCGGGACGACCGGGCCGCCTGAAGGCTGCGGGCCTATATACGGGTCTGAGCCGCAGTCGCTCCTGCAGGGCTCGACGCACCCCCTCTCCCGAGCGGGAGAGGGTTGGGGTGAGGGATCAGGTCTTTCCGGATAAAGCGCATCCCTCACCCTGTCCCTCTCCCGCACGGGAGAGGGGACTCGCGCCTCCTACGCCTACGGCATCACCGCGGCTACGACCGAGACCTGTGTAGCCCGTCAGGACCTGACGTAGGCGGTCAGCCCCGCTTCCGCCCGCCCCCGCCCTTGTATTTCGGCTTCTGGCCGCCGAGCCCCTGCGTCGAGCGCGGCTTGGGCCGATCCTGCCACGGCACCGCGTCGGCCGGCATCTCCCGGTCGGTGCCCGGGCCCATATTGTCGAGGTCGGGCTTGGAGATCCGGGTGCCGCCCGCGCCCCGGGGCGCCTTGCGGCCGTACTTGCCGGCCTCGCGCTCCACGTCCCCCTGCCGGGCCATGGGATCGTCCGAGACCAGCAGCTCCGTGGCCTGGAGGCGCTTGAGCTCGTCGCGCAGGCGCGCCGCCTCCTCGAAGTCGAGATCCGCGGCGGCCGTCCGCATCCGCTTCTCCAGGTCGGCCAGCACCGCCTTGAGATTGTGGCCCACGGTGATCGCGTCCTTGGCCAGGCCGGTATCGACCTGGACGTGGTCGCGCTCGTAGACGCTGTTCAGGATGTCGCTGATCCCGCGCTTCACGCTCTGGGGCGTGATGCCGTGCTCCGCGTTGTAGGCGAGCTGCTTGGTCCGCCGCCGCTCGGTCTCGGCCATCGCCCGCTCCATCGAGCCGGTGATCGAATCCGCGTACAGGATGCAGCGCGCGTCGGCGTTCCGGGCGGCCCGGCCGATGGTCTGGACCAGGGAGGTCTCGGAGCGCAGGAAGCCCTCCTTGTCGGCGTCGAGGATCGCAACCAGGGCGCATTCCGGGATGTCGAGACCCTCGCGCAGCAGGTTGATGCCGATGAGGACATCGAACGCGCCCAGCCGCAGATCGCGAATGATCTCGATGCGCTCCAGGGTGTCGATGTCGGAGTGCATGTAGCGCACCCGCACGCCGTTCTCGTGCAGGTACTCGGTGAGGTCCTCGGCCATGCGCTTGGTCAGCGTGGTCACCAGCGTCCGGTAGCCGGCTTGGGAGACC
Organism: Methylobacterium sp. J-048; assembly: GCF_022829515.1. Classification (GTDB taxonomy): domain Bacteria; phylum Pseudomonadota; class Alphaproteobacteria; order Rhizobiales; family Beijerinckiaceae; genus Methylobacterium. The sequence goes on along the minus strand of NZ_JAKSYL010000137.1, from coordinate 89,350 downwards.
GCCTTGACCTCGCCCAGCAGGTCGTCGACCTGGGCGCGCGCCGGGCGGATCTCGATCACCGGATCGACCAGGCCGGTGGGGCGGATCACCTGCTCGGCGAAGACGCCGCCGGTGCGCTCCATCTCCCACTTGCCGGGCGTCGCCGAGACGTGGACCGTCTGCGGCCGCATCGCGTCCCATTCCTCGAAGCGCAGCGGCCGGTTGTCGAGGCAGGACGGCAGGCGGAAGCCGTATTCGGCGAGCGTCGCCTTGCGGCGGAAGTCGCCCCGGTACATGCCGCCGATCTGGGGCACGGTGACGTGGCTCTCGTCGGTGAAAACCAGGGCGTTGTCGGGCAGGTACTCGAACAGGGTCGGCGGCGGCTCGCCGGGCCGGCGGCCGGTGAGGTAGCGCGAATAGTTCTCGATGCCGTTGCAGGCGCCGGTGGCCTCGATCATCTCGATGTCGAAGGTGCAGCGCTGGTCGATGCGCTGGGCCTCGATCAGCCGGCCCATCCTGGTCAGCTCCTCGATCCGGCCGTTCAGCTCGTTCTTGATGCCCTTGATCGCCTGCTGCAGCGTCGGCCGCGGCGTGACGTAGTGGGAATTGGCGTAGACCTTCACGAATTTCAGCTCGGCGATCTTCTTGCCGGTGAGCGGGTCGAACTCGACGATCGACTCGATCTCGTCGCCGAACATCCCGATCCGCCAGCCGCGATCCTCCAGGTGGGCCGGCCACAGCTCGATCGAATCGCCGCGCACCCGGAAGGTGCCGCGGGCGAAATCCGCCTGGATGCGCTTGTACTGGAGGGCCACGAGGTCGGCCACGAGCTGGCGCTGCTCGATCTTCTCGCCGAGCGTCACGGTGAACGACATCGCCGTGTAGGTCTCGACCGAGCCGATGCCGTAGATGCACGACACCGAGGCGACGATGATCACGTCGTCCCGCTCCAGCAGGGCGCGGGTGGCGGAGTGGCGCATCCGGTCGATCTGCTCGTTGATCGAGGATTCCTTCTCGATGAACGTGTCCGAGCGCGGGACGTAAGCCTCGGGCTGGTAATAGTCGTAGTAGGAGACGAAATACTCGACGGCGTTGTCCGGGAAGAACGACTTGAACTCGCCGTAGAGCTGCGCCGCCAGGGTCTTGTTCGGGGCGAGGATCAGTGCCGGGCGCTGGGTCTGCTCGATGATCTTGGCCATCGTGAAGGTCTTGCCCGAGCCGGTGACCCCGAGCAGGACCTGGTCGCGCTCCAGCGCGCTGATGCCGCCGACCAGTTCGGCGATGGCGGTCGGCTGGTCGCCGGCCGGCTCGAACTCGGATTTCAGCGTGAACCGGAGGCCGCCTTCGGATTTCTGCGGCCGGTCCGGCCGGTGCGGCACCCAGGTCTGGCCGTCCTTGAACAGCGGGTTGCCCTCGATCAGCAGCCGCTCCAGGGCCGTCACGGTCGCCGAGGCGCCGCCGTCGCCGCCCGGATCCGGCAGGTCGGCCCCCTCGGGCGCCGGCCCGTCCTCCGGCGGTGTCAGCCCGAGCGCCTGGGCGAGGCGCGGATCGACCTCGGCCGCGTCGCCGAGCGTGTAGCCGGCCTGCGGCGCCTCGGCGAAGCCGTTGCCGCCCTTCTCCACCGGGCCGGTTGCAGCCTTGCCGCCTTTGGTTGCGCGGCCTTTCGGCTTGCCCGGACGAGGCTTCTCGGGCTCCGGCGCGATCGGCGGCGGCCGGTTGCGGTTCAGCGCCGGGTTCAGCAACTCGGCCAGATAGGTATCGAGCGGCTTCAACTCGGGCTTCGACGCCTTGGCGGACGAGGCCGAGACGGACACGGCGCGCGGTTTCTTCGGAGCGGGCATGTTCTTCGGAGAAGGCATGGGATCAATATGGGCCGCGCATGCGCCGCGAGAAACCCTCCGCGGCGCGGAGTTTTCCGGCTTCCACGACAGGAGCTCTCGATGACCGCACCGATCCATCCAGAGACCCGCATCGGCCACGTCCACCTCAAGGTCGCCGACCTGGACCGGGCGCTCGGCTTCTATTGCGACGTGCTCGGCCTCGGCCTGACCCAGCGCTACGGCGAGCGCGCCGCCTTCGTCGCGGCCGGGGGCTACCACCACCATATCGGGCTCAACACCTGGGAGAGCCTGGGTGGCCAGCCGCCGGCGCCGGGCACCACCGGGCTGTACCACCTCGCCCTGCTCTACCCGACCCGGGCCGCCCTGGCGGATGCCCTGCGCCGGGTCGAGGCCGCCGGCATTGCCCTGGACGGCGCCAGCGACCACGGCGTCAGCGAGGCGCTGTACCTGCGCGATCCCGACGGGAACGGCGTCGAGCTCTACCGGGACCGGCCGGAGGCGGAGTGGCCGCGCGACCCGGACGGCGCCCTGCGGATGGTCACGGCCCGGCTCGATATCGACAGTCTCCGTCGGGAAGATGGGTAATTACAACTCTTAGGTAGAATTCACCGTGCATTGGCCTCAACCATCCGCCCCGATGCTGAGAAAATTCGCCATGATGACCGGGCGAATTGGCTTGCGGTGACCGGAGCCGGTGGGTACTTTGCGGTGCAAAGCATGATGCAGCGCGGGGGCTGAAGCTCATGCAGGACCTGGACAAGGCGTTGGCCGACATCGTCGCGATCCGCTCGCAGATCGCCCGCGAGACGGCGTTCCGCGGATTGGGCGCGGCCACGGTCGCCGGCACGGGCGGCTTGGCGCTCGCCTGCGCGGTCGGCCAGGCCCTCTGGCTCGGCGATCCGGCCGTGCGGCCGGTCCTGTTCTTCGGCCTCTGGATCGCCGCCGCCCTGGTGGCCTTCGCGCTGATCGGCGTCGAGGCGGTCCGGCGCAGCCGCCGGCTTCATTCCGGCCTCGCCGACGCGATGGTCTGGAACGCCATCGAGGTGTTTTTGCCGGCTGCCGGCACCGGGGCTTGCCTCGCCCTGGTGATCGCCCGCTTCGCCCCCGGCGAGGTCTGGATGCTGCCCGGCCTGTGGCAGGTCCTGGTCGGCCTCGGCCTGTTCGCCTCGGCGCGGATCCTGCCCCGGGCGGTCCAGGGGGTCGGCGCCTGGTACCTGCTCACCGGCCTGGCCGTGCTGGCGATCGCGGCCGAGACGCATGCCCTGTCGCCCTGGGCGATGGGGCTCCCCTTCCTGGTCGGCCAGGGTTGGCTGGCCGGCATCATCCATCGCGGCGCCCGGGCGTTCGACGATGACCTCTGACCGCGACGACGGGCGCTTCTCCTACGAGGGGCTCGACCGGATCATCCACGAGCGCGCGCGGCTCAGCGTGCTCACCTCCCTGGTGGCCCATCCCAAGGGCCTGCCCTTCCCCGATCTCAAGCGCCTGTGCGGGCTGACCGACGGCAACCTGAGCCGGCACCTCGCCGTTCTCAGCGAGGCCGAACTGGTGAGCCTGGAGAAGGGGTTTTCCCTCAACCGAACGCAGACGATCTGCCGCATGACGCCGACCGGGCGCAGGCGTTTCATCGGCTATCTCGGGGTGCTCGAGCAGGTGGTGCGCGACGCGGCCGTGGCGGCGGAGCGAAGTCCCGAGGGCGGGGTGCGCGGCCTCGATCCGGCCACGAAACCGGCCTGAGACCGCCGGATCGCGCAGAGATTGTCAACGCAAACCGCTTAAACCTCAACGCTACGCCCATGCCGGGAGACTTTACGATGCAAAGCGAAGCGGGGCCGGGGGGGCTGCACGCCGCGATCATCATGGACGGCAACGGGCGCTGGGCGACGCAGCGCGGCCTGCCGCGGCTGGCCGGCCACCATCGCGGCGTCGAGGCGATCCGGCGGACCGCCGAGGCCTGCCCGGATCTCGGCATCGGCACGCTCACGCTCTACGCCTTCTCGGCCGACAACTGGCAGCGGCCGGACGACGAGGTCGGCGGCCTGATGCGGCTGCTGCGCTCCTACCTGCGCAACGAGACCCAGCGGCTCGCCCGCACCGGGACCCGGCTCAGCGTCGTCGGCCGGCGCGACCGCCTGCCCCGCGGCATCCCCGAGGCGATCGCCTCCGCGGAGGAGGCCACCGCGTCCGGCACCCGCCTGCACCTGCGCATCTGCGTCGACTATTCGGCCCGGGACGCGATCATCGCGGCGGCGCAGCGCCTCCAGGGCGGCGACGCCACCCGCGAGAGTTTTGGCGCGCTGGTCGCCGGGCAGATGCACGGCTCGCCAGTCGACGTCGACCTGGTGATCCGCACCGGCGGCGAGCAGCGCCTGTCGGATTTCCTGCTCTGGGAGGCGGCCTATGCCGAACTCCATTTCACCGACCGGATGTGGCCCGATTTCGGCGCCGACGACCTCGCCGCCGCGGTGGCCGAGTTCGCCCGCCGGGACCGGCGCTTCGGCGGCCTGAAGACCGCGGCGGTCCCGGCGGCGGCCTGAACGCCTGCGCCCGCTTGACGGGCGCGATGCCTCAGGCAGAGGCTTCCAGCCATGACCGAGACCCTCGCCAACCGCCGGATCCTGCTCGTCATCGGCGGCGGCATCGCGGCCTATAAGGCCCTCGACCTGATCCGGCGCCTGCGCGAGCGCGGTGCCAGCGTCTGCCCGGTACTGACCGCAGGCGCGCAGGAATTCGTGACGCCGCTCGCCGCAGCGGCGCTCGCCGGCGAGCGAGCCCATACCGACCTGTTCGACCGGGCCGAGGAGGCCGATATCGGCCATATCAAGCTGGCCCGGCAGGCGGATGCCGTGGTGGTGGCGCCAGCCACCGCCAACCTGATGGCCCGCATGGCCGGCGGCCACGCTGCCGACCTCGCGACCACGATCCTGCTGGCCACCACCCTGCCGATCCTGATCGCCCCGGCCATGAACGTGCAGATGTGGGCGCATCCGGCGACCCGGCGCAACCGCGCCACCCTGGAGGGCGACGGCGTGCGCTTGGTCGGCCCCAATGCCGGCAGGATGGCCGAGGCCGAGACCGGCCCCGGCCGCATGGCCGAGCCCAACGAGATCGCCGACGCCGTCGAGCGGATGCTGGACGAGGCCGGCGCGCAAGCTCCGGGTCTCGGCTTCCTGTCGGGCCGCTCGAGCGCGTCCGCCCGCCCGCTCGCCGGAAGGCGGGTAGTGGTGACCTCCGGGCCGACCCACGAACCGATCGACCCGGTGCGCTACCTCGCCAACCGCTCCTCCGGCCGCCAGGGTCACGCCATCGCGGCCGCCGCCGCCGAGGCCGGCGCGACCGTGACGCTGGTCTCCGGGCCGGTGTCGATCCCGGATCCCGCAGGCGTGCGCGTCGTCCGGGTCGAGACCGCCCGGGAGATGCTGGTCGCCGTCGAGGCGGCCCTGCCCGCCGACATCGCGATCTTCGCCGCGGCGGTCGCCGATTGGCGGCCCGAGACCGAGGCCGGTTCGAAGAAGATCAAGAAGGACGGCAGCGGCCCGGCCCCGATGCCGCTCGTGGAGAATCCCGACATCCTCGCCACCGTCTCGCACCGGGAATCCGGGCGCCCGCCCCTGGTGGTCGGCTTCGCCGCCGAGACCGACACGGTGCTGGACCACGCCCGGGCCAAGATCGCCCGAAAGGGCTGCGACCTGATCGTCGCCAACGACGTCTCGGCCGCGGGCGGCGTCATGGGCGGGACCGACAACACGGTCCACCTGATCCACCGCGACGGCACGCTGGAGACCTGGCCGCGCCTCGGCAAGGACGAGGTCGCCCGCCGCCTCGTCGCGCATCTGGCCGGTCTGTTGGGTCGCTGAACCGGCGTCACGCCGGCACAATGCAACCGGGCGGCGACGATTTCGCCGCGGGTGTGGCCGCGAGTCCTCGCTCGGTCGAACAGTTTCCAGTTGACGTATTGCCCGCCGCACGACCGCGATGAGGCGGCTGCGTACCGATACGAAATCGGTTTCGGCCCGCAACATTGTCGGAGAAAGGCATTCCAAAACCGCAATTTTCTGCAAATACTCTATCGTAAATCATCGAACCCATATTAAAAATACTTCATTGTTTCGAGAAAAGATTTGAATGGGTGAGTTCAACATTTTATGTATCAATTAAATTGATATTTATAAGAAAATAAATACTCAGAAAAATTTGCAATCCTCCGTTTTTAGCGCCTCTAAAACCCTGGTGCCGAACAGAAAACTGTCGGCTTGGGGGCTTTATGGATCATGGCACGTAGATTTATCTCAAGATGGACAGCCGCTTTGCTGGTCATCGGGTCGAGTCCATTTGTCGAGACGGCGCGGGCTCAGCCTTCGGCGCCCGAAGACGCGGAAGAATCAACGCTTCTTCCGGCTCCGAACGCGCCGCAGCGATTGCCCCTCGAGCGGCCTCCAACTCCGGCCCCGAACACGCGTCCCGCCGCCGGCTCGGCGGATTCGCAAAATCCAAAGCCGCAATACGGGCTGCTCGGGAATCTCGGCGGGGTCCGCGACCTCCTCTGGGATCGCGGCGTCCTGTTCAACATGGATTACGTCTACGAGGCTGCCACGAACGTGGCAGGCGGGGATCGCGGGCCTCTGTTGCTCGGAGCCGGCCAGCTCGCGATACGCGGCTTGTTCGACTTCCAGAAAATGTTCGATTGGGAAGGCGCTTCCGGCGGGATCACGATCAGCCATCGCGAGGGGCGCAGCCTGGCGCTGGACGCGCATCTCGACACGCACACGAGTGTTCAGGAAATCTACGGACGCGGCCGGATCTGGCGATTGAGCCAGTTCTGGTACGATCAGAAGCTAGGCCCGTATGTCGATCTGAAATTCGGTCGTCTTCCGGTGAACGACGATTTTGGCGGCTTCGCCTGCGAATTTCAGCTCAATTCGCTGTGCGGTTCCGTAGTCAGCAAGATTGCTTCAAACTACATCTATACCTTTCCGGTCAGTCAATGGGCGACCCGTCTCCGCATCGGGACACCGGATAGTGTCTATCTGCAAGTCGGTGCTTATCAGGTCAACCCGGACGATGTGAACGAAGGGTTCAACTTCGGTTTCAGCAATGCGACCGGCGCGCTCATCGTCACGGAGGCGGGCTGGTTTCCGAAAATCGGCGGTGATGCTTTTTCGGGAAGCTACAAGATCGGTGGCTGGTATGAGACCGGCGGCGGCAACGACGTCTATTTGAACGACAGGCGTCTCCCGCTCGCGATGTACAAGGGGCAGCCCCTTCACCGCGGTGATCGCACCGGCTTCTACTTCACCGGCGTTCAGGAGATTTATCGCCCGGATCCTGCGAACAAGACGCGCAACCTCTCGGCTTTCGTCCGGGCGGCCGCCGCCGATGAGGAGACGGCTACCTATTCGTCGTTGGTCACGGCCGGGGTGATCTACAAGGGCTGGTGCGCCGAGCGCCCCAACGACTGGCTCGGGTTCGGCGTCGGTCAGACCACGCCCAATCCCAGGCTGGTCGAGGCCATTTCGATGGCTAATTTGCTCAGCGCCAAGGCCAGAAAAATTCCGACCCAGGAGCGGTACATCGAGGCATTTTACAGCATCGACGTGGCTGAAAATATTATCATTCGACCGAACGTGCAGTACATAATCAGAAACGGTAGTCCGCTGCGGAAAACCGACGCGGTGGTGCTGGGTTTGAAGTCGCTGATCACCTTCTGACGCGTCGTCCCGAACGGCTTTTGCCGGCTTTCGAGACGCGGCACTCGCGAAGACCGAAAGCATCGTCGCGGATCCAGGATCCGGGATGATGCTTTTTTGTTGGAGCGTGCGCCGCCGAACCGGCCGTCTCATACGGTTTCCGGCCGAAGGGCTCGCGGGCGGCCGTCACCGTCTTTTCGAGCAGAGCGAAGCGACCCCGTGAGTCCCGTGGTCCCGGCTGGGATCCTTGAGCGGCGCGTGTCGATGGGCCGCCTCGCTGCGCGCGAGATGATGACGGCGCGGGATGGAAGACCGAACGCCTCAACTGGAAACCGTCTGAGAGCCTGCGGAGCCGGATGGCCGGAACGCGGGCGGCTTCGCCTCCGCATGACCGGCTGGACGTTGGGGCGCCTGATCGCTGAAAGATCGGTATCAATCTGATTCAAGAAATTAAAAACGGCATGAAGTTGATGTGATTTAAACAAAGCCGGCAAACATATTTGGTAAAAACGGAATAAATACGTTCAGACGCCAGCAATTGAGAAAGTTTTAAGCTTCATTTGAACGAAGATCGGAAGGGATCGAGCTTATATCGATCGACAAAGGCGATCATATCGGACATTACCGCGTCACCGTCGGGCGTCCGGAGCTGTGTGATGAGCCGTTTGCAGAACATTTCAATCCGAACAACGATGAGTGTTGTCTTCTTCGTCTTAGGTCTCATCATCTTTACCTATGCCACGAGCGCACTCATCGGGGCTCGAACGGACGCGGTCCAGGCCGAATCCGGCATCTCGCTTGTTCGGGCGAGCCGCGCGCTGCTCCAGACCCTGTACGCGACGCGGCTTGAGCGGGGCGCCACCCTGCAGTTCCTCGCCGCCGACCAGCCCATGGACGCGGAAACCCTGTCCTCGCTCTACGCGGAGCGGCAGCGGGCCGTTGCCGGCATGGCCTCGGCGACGACGCTGGTGGGCGACCTGGACCTCTCAGCCGTCAGGGCGACGCTCGGCCCGCTCCAGGCGGCGCGCGAGCGCGTCGAACGTCTCCGGCCCCGGGTCGATGCGGCTCTGAAGGTGTCCAAGGCCCAGCGCGACACCGCCGTCGTCCCCGAGGCGCAATCGGCCTACCTGGCCATGCTCGACACGCTGACGGCGACGACGGATGCGGTGGATGCCGCGATCCCGCGCACCGACCTGATCCTCGAGCGCAACCTCGCCCTCAAGCGCTCGGCCTGGGCGACCCGGATGGCGGTCGGCGCCGTCGCCCTGCGGATCCAGACCTCCCTGTCGGCCGGCACCCCCTGGTCTGCCGCCGAGACCGTGGCCGCCGCCGAGGAGCGCGGGCGGCTCGACGCCTTCTGGAAAGCCGCCACGGAGACCGCCACGAACCTCTCCGAAACGGTTCGCGCGGCCTTCGAGAAGGCCCGGACCAACAATTTCGAGGGGGCGCCCCTGGCCCGACGCCTGGCGGTCTCGACCGCGCTGGCCCAGAACGAGCCGCCGCGGATCACGCTGCAGGAAGCGCGCAAGCTCGACACGCCGGAACAGGCGACCCTCGTCGACCTTGCTTACGCTGCCCTCGACGAAATGATCGCGCGGGCCGAGACACTCGCCCGGGAGGCGCGCAGCGTCCTGGTCCGCAACGTCGCGGCACTGTTGATCTCCACCCTGCTCGTCGCCCTCGCGCTGGTTGCCCTGTTCCGCTTCGTGCTGCGGCCGATCCGGACCATGACCGGGACCATGCAGGCCCTGGCCGACGGCGACGCGTCGGTCGAGGTGCCCCTGCGCGACCGCGGCAACGAAATCGACGCGATGGCGCGCACCGTCCAGGTGTTCAAGGACAACCTGATCCGCACCCGCGCCCTGGAGGAAGAGACCGCGCAGGCGCGGCTGGCCGCCGAGGCGCAGCGCAAGGCCGGCATGCGCCAGATGGCCGAGAGCTTCGAGGCCGCGATCGGCGGCATCATCGGTATGGTGTCGTCCTCCGCCACCGAACTCCAGGCCACCGCTCAGACCATGACGGCCACCGCGACCCATACGGCCAACCAGTCCACCACGGTGGCAGCTGCCGCCGAGCAGGCCGCCAGCAACGTCAACACGGTCGCGGCCGCCGCCGAGGAGCTGGGCACATCGGTCCAGGAGATCGGCCGGCAGGTCGACGGATCGGCCAAGCTCGCTTTGGGCGCGGCCGCCGAGGCCGGGCAGACCGCAACCCTGGTGCAGGAGTTGAGCAGCGCCGTGGCGCGGATCGGCGACGTCGTCGGGTTGATCTCGTCGATCGCCGGCCAGACCAACCTGCTGGCGCTGAACGCCACGATCGAGGCGGCCCGCGCCGGGGATGCCGGCCGCGGCTTCGCCGTCGTCGCCTCGGAGGTGAAGGCGCTCGCCGAGCAGACCGCCAAGGCCACGGAGGAGATTTCCGGCCAGATCGCCCGGATCCAGGCCTCCACCGGCGGCGCGGTGTCGGCGATCGGCTCGATCACCGCCCGCATCCAGGAGATCAGCGGCGTGGCGACCTCGATCGCTGCCGCGGTCGAACAGCAGGGCGCGGCGACGCAGGAGATCGTCCGCAACGTCGGCCAGGCCGCGCAGGGCACCGGCGAGGTGACCGACAACATCACCGGCGTGGCCGATGCCGCCGACGAGACCGGCAAGGCGGCGGGCCAGGTTCTCAGCGCGGCGACGGAGCTGTCGCGCCAGTCCGAGACCCTCACCGCCGAGGTGGCGCGCTTCCTCGACACCGTCCGGGCGGCCTGAGCGGCCTCCCGAACGGGGGATCGCCCGCCTCCCTGGCCTGGACCGGCCTGAGTCGATAGAAGGCCCCCCGACGGCCGGCGCGGACGGCGCCGGCTCCAGGGAGTTCCCATGCCTCGCCTGTCCCTCATTGCCGGAGCCGCGTTCATCGCCATGACAGCAGCCGCGAATGCCGAGATCGTCACCCTGCCCTCGGGCCTGAAGTACCAGGACGAGGTCGTGGGCACCGGGCCCGAGCCGAAGGCCGGCCAGCAGGTCACCGTGCAGTACACCGGCTGGCTCGACGAGGGCGGCAAGAAGGGCAAGAAGTTCGATTCCTCGCGGGACCGCAACCAGCCCTTCAGCTTCCCGCTCGGCGCCGGCCAGGTGATCCAGGGCTGGGACCTCGGCGTTGCCACGATGAAGACCGGGGGCAAGCGCACCCTGATCATCCCGCCGGAGCTCGGCTACGGCGCGCGCGGCGCCGGCGGCGTGATCCCGCCGAACGCCACGCTGATCTTCGACGTCGAACTGCTCGGCGCGAAGTAAGGCTTCGGCTGCGCGAGCGCGAGAGTCCCAAAAGAATGCTGTTCGCGCAGCTGCCCGACGAGCTGTTCAAGCCCCTGGCTTCGCCGAGCCGGGGCTTCAACGCGGCCCTGCTGCTGCACCTGCACCGGCGCGTCCTCGGGGCGGAGCCGGTGCGCAAGGCCGAATTGCTGGCCGAGATCGGCGATTTCGCCGCCGGCTGGAGCGATCCGGAGATTCTGGGCGACGAGCCGATCTCCGCCGATCCGACTGAGCGCCGCACCGCGCTGTACCGCCGGCTCCTCGAGACCGGCTGGCTGATCGAGCGCCGCGAGCGCTACGTGCCGGTGGTCGAGTTCGACCCCGAGGCGCGCCTCCTCCTCGAAGAGCTGTCGCGGCTGGAGCGTGGCGAGACCCGCTCCTATGGCGGCGCGGTGCTGGAGGTGCTGGGCGGGCTGGAGAGCGCCGTCTCCGATCCGGGCAGCCGCTCCGAGGCGCTGTCCAACGCCGCTCGGGCATCCGCCGCCTTCCTGGCCCATGTCCGCGGGCTCGCCGCCGGCATGCGCAAGGTCGAGGAGCGGATCCTGCGCGAGCCCGATCGGGCCAAGACCTTCCGGCTGTTCTTCGAGGATTTCGTCGAGCGCCACCTGATCAGCGACTACCGGACGCTGCACACCCGCTTCAACCCGTTCCGGTTCCGCGCCAGCGTGGTCCGCGAGGCCGGACGGGCGCTCCGCGACGCCCTCACGGTCCGGGCGCTGGCCGAGGGCCTGATCCGCGAGGGCCGCAGCCCCGATCTCGACACCGCCCAGCGGGCGGTCCGGGTGGATCTCGCCCAGATCCTCTCGGTGTTCGAGGGGCTCGACAACCATCTCGACGCGGTCGACGCCGTGGTGGCGCGCCTGGAACGGCGGATCGGCGCCGCGCTCCACGCCATGGACCGGCCGGATCCGACGGGAATCGAGCGCACCGCCGCGATGCTGCGGGCCGTCGGCGCCGCCGAGGTGGCGCCGGACGTGCCGCCGGTGGTGTCGCTGCTGCGCCCTCCGATCGGCCAAGCCCACCTGCAGGCGCCCCGCGCCCGCCGGAGCGCCATCGATGTCGAGCCGCTGCCGGATGTCGATGACGACCCCGCGGTCGATGCCTTCGCGGCCGCCAAGGCCGAGTTCCGCCGCCGCACCACCGTGACGCCGGAATCGATGACCGCCTTCGTCGAGGCGCGGCTCGGCAAGGCCGTGTCGCTGCGCGGCTCGCAGATCACGATCGACGGCGTGGACGACTTCGTGGTGTTCCAGCGCCTGCGCGAGATCGACGTGCTGTTCGATGCGCGGCTGCGCGACCGCTACGCCGTGGTCCGGCTGCCCGAGCGGCTGGCCAACGGCTGGCTGGATTGCCCGGATTTCTTGCTGGAGCGTCGCGCCGGTGCTTGAGGGGTTTCGCGCGATCATCGACGGCGACGAGCCGCCGCCTCCGGGGGCCCGCGCCCCTGACGCCGAGGAGTTGTGCCGCGCCCTCCAGGTGATGCTCAAGGGGCAGGTGATCTACGCGGACACGCCGGGAATCGGCCGCTCCTACGAGCTGGCCCGGCACTATGCGCCGTTCTTCACCGACTATTTCGCCTGCCTCGGCTACGCGCTCACGGTCTCGCACCGCGACCAGATGGTGTCGCTGAGCCCGGCCGCGGACGCGCCCCGGCACGACATCGCCTCCGAGCGCCTGCGCAAGGACGAGACCCTTGTGCTGCTGGCGCTGCGGCTGCTCTACGAAGAGGGCCTGCGCGACAACCGCGCCAGCACGGACGGGATCGTCGAGTGCACCACCGACGAGATCGTGGAAAAAATCCGCGCGGCGGCGCGCAATGATCCCCCGGAAGAGGGCCGCCTCGCCGACATCCTGCGCCTCTACGCCCGCCGCGGCGGCCTCCGGATGGGCGAGCGCGACCGGGTCGAGCGGGTCACGCCGCTGTCGCTGCTGCCGGGCCTGGCGGTGCTGGCCTCCGACGCGTGGCTGGAGCGCCTGCGGGCGTGGTCGGAAGCCGGGGAGCTCTGAGAGTTCACCGTCATTGCGAGCGCAGCTAAGCAATCCAGGGTGGAGCGTGCTTCCAAGATGTTGCGCTTCTCTGGATTGCTTCGCTGCGCTCGCAATGACGGCGTGATGCCTCAGGCCGCCCGCACCGTCGTCAGGAAGTGCTCCACCTCCTCCCCGAGCTGCGCCGCCTGCCGGGCCATTTCCGAAGCGGAATCGAGCACCTGCCCGGCCGCATTCCCGGTCGCCTCGGCGGCGCCGGCGACCCCGGTGACGTTGGCGGTCACCGCCTCGGTGCCGGTGGCGGCCTGGGTGACGTTGCGGACGATTTCTTGAGTCGCCGCGCCCTGCTCCTCGACAGCGGCGGCGATCGCGGTCGCCATGCCGCTGATCTCTCGGATGCGGCCTGCGATGCCGTCGATCGCCCGTACCGCCTCGCCGGTCGAACCCTGGATCTGCGCGATCTGCGCGGAAATCTCTGCGGTGGCCCGGGCCGTCTGGGCGGCGAGCGCCTTGACCTCGGTGGCGACCACCGCGAAGCCGCGCCCCGCCTCTCCGGCCCGCGCCGCCTCGATGGTGGCGTTCAGCGCCAGCAGGTTGGTCTGGTCGGCGATCGAGGAGATCAGCGCGACGACCTCCCCGACCCGGTGCGCCCCGGCGCTCAGCGCCTGGACCAGCTGCGCGGTCGCGGCCGCCTCGCGGACGGCGGTCTGGGCCAGGTCCGCCGAAGATCCGACCTGGCGCCCGATCTCGTCCACCGTCGAGCCAAGCTGCTCGGCCGCCACCGCCACGGTGGTCACGTTGGTCGAGGCCTGCTCGGCCGCCGCCGCGGCGCTGGTCGACTGGCCGGCGGTCTGGGTCGCCGTCGCGCTCAGGCCCTGGGCGGTGGCCTGCAGCCGCGTCGCGGCCATCGTGACCGAGCCGACGATGCCGCCGATGGCGCTCTCGAACCGGTCGGCCAGGGTCCGCGTCGCCTCCCGGCGCTGGGTCTCGGAATCGGCGCGGGCCTGGGCCGCCTCGGCCTCGAGGGCACGTGCGTGCAGCAGGTTCCGCTTGAACACCGCGACGGTGGCCGACATGGCGCCGATCTCGTCCCGCCGGGTGGCGTAGGGAATCTCTGCCTGCGTGTCGCCGTCGGCCAAGCGGCGCATGGCCCGGGTCATGACGGTGATCGGCCGCGAGACGCCGACGAAGCTGTAAACGGTCGCGCCGAGCGCGATCAGCAGCGTGACGCCCAGCATGATCACGGTGGAGCGGACGGCCTCCGCCTGGCTCCGGCGCGCGTTCCGGCCGGCCTCGTCGCCGGCCTTGATGTTCATCTCCGCGAGCGCGTGCGCGGCCCCGGCGGCGGCGACGTAATGGCCGTTCATCGTCCCGCGGAAATACGACATCGCCGGATCGCGCTGGTCGAGGGTGAAGCCGCGCAGGCGCTCCCAGTCGTAATGCTGGACCTTGAGCTTGGCGAGCAGGTCGTCGAATCGCGCCTTCTCGTCGGGCGACGCGATCAGCGCCCGATAGGCTTCGACCTTGGCGTTCCGCTCCCGGGTCAGCCCGTCGACCTCCTTCACGGTGAGCTGCCGCTCGGTCTCCGCTGCCGCGGTGACGAACCGGACCTGGGCGAGCCGCGTGCGGATCACCAGGGCCTCGACCGCCTGCGCCTCGTTCATCGACAGGACCGCGTGGTCGAGCAGCGCTTCGAGCTGGCGGTCGAGGGCGACCATCTTATGGATCGCGAATCCCCCCTGGAGCGCGGCCGCGAGCAGGAGCAAAGCGAATAGGCCGCTTAATTTGAGCTTCAGGCTGGCGCGCATGGTTTTTATCAATCCCCCCGAACGGGGACGATACAGACGCGCAATTGTCTGACAAGTCGCGAATCCCGGCCCCGGTGACAGTGGGGTGCCAGGAAGGCCGAAGCTTGCATGCGCGGCCGAACCCGGCCAACTGGGCGACGCGTTTTCTTGCAGTGGCCCGGCCTTCCGACATCGTGTACGTCCTCACCGACATCGCCCTCTCGAACTGGTACCTGATCCGGCGGGAGCAGATCCGCCTGCGGGGCGCCGCCGCCCTGGTCGGGCCGACGGGGGCCGGCAAGTCCACGATCTTCGACGCGGTCGGCACGGTGCTCGCCGGCAACAACGCCAGCCGGCTGGCGCTCAACGCCTCGGCCTCCGGGCGCAGCGCCCGCACGGTGCGCGACTATTGCCTGGGCTGGATCAGCGACCCGGCCGAGGGCGGCCGGCCGACGCGGGAATCCTGCGAGACCGTGCTGGCCCTGGTGTTCGAGAACCCGGCCTCCGGCCGCACCGTCACGGTCGGGCTGGCGCTCGCCGCCCGGGCCGTGGAGCCCCGCGAGACCGTGCTGTCGCGCTTCATCGCGGTCGGCCACCGGTTCGAGATCGCCGACTATGCCCGCACCGCCCCGGGGGGCAGCTACACGGCGCCGTGGAGCGAGATCGCCGCCGATCTGCGCGCCCGGGCCGCGAGCTTCACCGAGTACCGCACCTCCGGCGAGCGCTTCACCGCCGACATCCTGGCGACCCTGCGGGAGGGCGCGCCCGCCCCCGAGCCCCGGCACTTCCTGCGCAGCTTCGCCAACGCGGTGGCGTTCAAGCCGATCTTCGACACCAGCGCCTTCGTGCGCGCCTTCGTGCTCGATCCGGAGCCGCTGGATGTCGAGCGGGTGCGGCTGTCCATCGCCAATTGGCGCCGGCTGCTGGAGACGATCGGCGAGCTGGAGAGCCGGCTCGCCCGGCTGCGCCGCCTGCGCGACCGCTACGACGCCTGGAGCGAGGCGGTGCTGGCCGCCGCCAACCACGAGTTCCGCGCCGCCTGCGCCGAGCTGCGCCGCCGCAGCCTCGACCTCACCGCGGTCCGGCTGCGCCTCAACGAGGGCGCCGACATCCTGCGGATCGCCCGGGAGCGGGTCGCGGCGAGCCGCGGGCACGTGCGCGAGATCGACGGCGAGATCGCCGAGAAGAAGGCCCTGCTCGCCGGCAGCGCCGCGGAGGGCCGGCTCGCCGCCTCGACGCTCGGCCTGTCGATGCTGGAGCGGGACCGGAAGGAACTGGTCGCGCGGATTTCCGACCTCGTCGGCCTCGTCGGCCAGATGGGCAAGCTCCAGCCGGTCGCCCCGATCCTGCGCCAGGCCTGCCCGCCGGCGGCGCGGCTCGCGGAATCCTGCGCCCGGGCGGGCCTGCGCCGGGAATCTTCACCGGAAGAGATCCTGCGCCCGGACGGCCCCCTGGCCGAACTGGTCGACGGGCTGGCGCGCCTGCCGGAGTTCGACGAGGCCCTGGAGCGAGCCGCCGAGGACGCCGCGCTGAAGGCCCGCGCCCAGGAGAGCGAGGCCGAGCGCACCGCGCCCCGCACCGGGGGCGGCCCTGCGGCGCGCCTGTCCTCCGACACGGTGGCGTTCCGCGGCGAACTGGAACGGCGCGGCATCGACGCGCTGCCGATCTGCGAACTGGCCGAGATCGTCGATCCGACCTGGGGGCCGGCGCTGGAAGGCCTGCTCGGGCGCGCCCGCGAGGCCCTGGTGGTTTCCCCCGACCGGCTGAGCGAGGCGCTCGGCGTCCTCCAGTCGGGCCGCGACCGGTTCCACCGCTGCATCCTGGTCAAGACCACCGACACCGCCAAGCAGCGCCCGCGCCGCTACGATGACGGGCCGCTCACGGTGATCGAGACCAGCGACCCGCACGCCGAGGCGTTTTTGGGGGTGCGGCTCGGGGGCTACGACCTCGCAAAGGACGATGCCGAGCTGGCCCGCCTGTCCCGCGCGGTGGCGCCGAGCGGCCGGACCACCGCCGGCATGGCCTATTCGGTCACCCGCAGCGTCGACCTGCTGATGACCCGCGGCCATCGCGGCCCCACGGTCGACAGCCGCCGGGCGCACGAGGCCGCGGTCGCCGAGGCCCGCCGGCTGCGCGGCGAGGCCGCGGTCCTGCGCGAGGCCGCTCGGACCGCCGCGGCGGTTCGCGCCCGGATCAGCCGCGGCCTCGACGATATCGACGCCCTGCGGGGCGAGCTCGACGGTCTGGAGGGCCGGCGGCGCACCCTCCAGACCGAGCGTGAGGGCATCGAGAAGCGCGACACTGCCGGCCTCACCGCCGAACTCGCCGCTCTGACCACCGAGCGGGTCGGTTACCTGCGGGAATTGTCGGAAGAGCTGGAGCCGAAGCTCGACCGCCTGCTCGCCGACGAGGCGGCGCTCCGGGCGCGCCTCGGCACCGTGCGCGAGGCGGCCCGGGCCGCCCTGGCGGCGCGGCGCTCGGCCCTGCGGCAGCTCATGGGCGGCGACGCGGCGCGGGTGCGCCTCGCTCGCGCCGAGCCGTTCAGCGTCGGGGTGATCGCGCAGGCGCGGGGCGCGCTCGCGGGCCTCGACGCCAAGGCCGCCGGTACGCGGGCCGCCACCGAGCGTGGGCTCGCCCGGGAGGCCGCCGAGGCGGCGCGCTCGCACGGCCGCGTCGCCGAGCGGGAGCTGACCGAGGCCTGCTCGGCCTGGCGGGTGGAGAATCCGCTGAACGCCGGCGACGCCCCGGCGATCGACGGCTACGCCTGGGTCCGCAAGGAATACGAGGCCGTCGAGGGCCACGAGCTGCGCCGCTATCGCGCCCAAGCCGAGCGGGCCGAGGTCGAGATGCGCCGGCTCATGACCGAGGACCTGCTGACCCGCCTGGCCGACCGGTTCGAGCGGGTCCACGCGAGACTCGCCGCCCTGAACGAGCGGCTCTCGGCGCGCAGCTTCACCGGCCAGACCTATGCGTTCGAGGCGGCGGTGGACCGGCGCTACGCCGCCGTCCATGCGCTCGCCACCGAGACCGCGCGCTCGCCGGAGGCCGCGCAGGCGCTGCTGGCGGGCGAGACCGAGGGGCCGATGGCGGCCGCTTTGGAGGAGATCACGGCGCTGATCGCCGGTCAGGAGGATGCGGCCCGGCTCGCCGATTACCGCAACTACTTCGTCTACGAGATTGGCATGAAGGACGCGGCCGGCAACCGCACGACCATGTCGGCGCGGGCGCTGCGCGGATCGGGCGGCGAGGCGCAGGCGCCGTTCTACGTTGCGATCGCGGCCTCGCTGGCCAGCGCCTATTATCCGGGCGACCGGCCCGGCGACGAGAATCCGGGGCTCGGGCTCTGCCTGCTCGACGAGGCGTTCTCGAAGCTCGACGTGCGCAACAGTCAGGCGCTGGTCGATCTCTACCGCGCCTGGGGGCTGCAGCTGCTGATCGCCGCCCCCGAGGACAAGCGCACGACGCTGACCGAGGTGATGGACACCATCGTCACCGTCTACAAGAGCCCGGATCTGACGTCGGTGCGGATCGAGGCCGAGCATCCGCTGGAGGCGGCGCGCCGGGCGCTGCACGCGATCAATCCGGAGCAGGTCGGGATCGAGGGATTCCGCCGCTCGGACGCGGCGGAGTAAGCGGCGGGGCAGCCGGACGAGGCGGTTCGCGATCCCCGATATCCCCGCTGTTGCGAAGATGCGAGCGGGTTCGCTCAGTGCAGGCCCCGCGCCAGGGCCACGAGGCCGCCGACGATCACGAGCGCCTGGAACCCGATCGTGCCGATCATCCACTTGATGAGCTCGGCCTTCGTGTCGGCGAGGTCGGCCCTGTTGGCGAGCCGCAGCGCTTCGATATCCGTCCGGACCGCGGCGATGTCGGTCTTGGTCGCCAGATCGTTCTGGATCGCCTCAGCGATGGCGTCGGCCAGACCCTCGGCCTGCTCCGAGGACATCTTGGCCTTGTCGCGCAGCGTGCGGACGAAGCGCAGGGTGTCGAAGGCAACGGCGGTCACGGACGCGGCTCGCGCTCTCTAAACGAGGCTTGCCTGACGTGTAGCTACAGGCCCCGTCCGTCTAGCATAGGAACAGCCTCGGCGCACGGGCGACGTGACCTTGGCACCTCGGCCGACCGCAGCGCCGTCATGCGATGCGGGTGGCACGATTGTTCGGCACTTCGTCACGGCGCCGTCGCTCGGCGGGGCTCTGCGCCGCGAGGACCCCCGCAGGTCGATCCTCGTCGCGCAAAGCCACTTTAGAATCCGCTGAAACCGCTCAGTTCAGGTAGGTGCGGATCCAGTTCGGGGACAGGATCTCGCCCTCCTCGGTGATGATCCAGGGCTGCTTGGCCGGATCGGTCAGGGCGCCGGCGGCGGCGGCGATCGCCTCGCGCAGGGTGCCGTACCGCTCGGGCTGGGCCAGCGGGGCGCTCGCCGGGGCCGTGCGCCAGATCGTGAGATCGGCCGGGCGTTCGAGAGCTTCGGTTTCCATGATGTCGTGTCCTTCCGAACCGTTTGGGACCGTTCAGATCCCCGCGGCCCGGTCGAGCCGGCGTGCTGCGGGGACTGAAAGGCTGAGCGTCAATGCAAGCATCTCTGCGGCAGCTTTGCGATCAATTTGGGCATTCGAGGCACCTGCATTGAGTCCTATGACGTAGGACAAAGTGCGGTATCGTGTTCCATGCCCAAATCGGCCCTGTCTGATCCGCCGTGAACTTGCGAGAATTGTGGCCATCGATTGATGACCATTTCGTTAGCCAGTACGCGCCAGTCGCCGACGTGCGCTAGAACACGTCTGGCGCCTTGCGGCGACCGCGCTCCCTCCGTGTTGACGCCCTGATCCTGAACGCGCACTTAAGGGCCGCGCCCGTCCTCGGGCCCTGACGGGAGACAGACCCTTGCCGGACCGTACCGTGCGCATCGTGCTCGCCGCGGTCCTGGTCCTGCTGGCGCTCTACGTCGCGCAGCCGTACCTGCAGCCGCTGCTCTACTCCGCCGAGGCGCCGCGGGTGGTGGCAGCCCGCGGCGATCTGGCCCAGTCCGAGCAAGCCACCGTCGCGCTGTTCGAGCGGGCGAGCCCGTCCGTGGTCCACGTCTTCGCGCAGAGCGCCGCCAATGGGCGCGACCTTCTGGATGCGGACGACGAAGGTGGGGAGCAGAGCGGCACGCAGACCGGCACAGGCTTCGTCTGGGACGGCGCCGGCCACGTCGTCACCAACACGCATGTGGTGCAGAACGCCGCACAGTCCGGCGGCTCGGTCTCGGTTCGGATGAGCGACGGCGAGGTGGTCTCCGCGACCCTGGTCGGGCTGGCGCCGTCCTACGATCTCGCGGTCCTGCGGCTCGGGCGCGTCGCCAAGATGCCGCCGCCGCTGGCGATCGGAACCTCGGCGGATCTCAAGGTCGGGCAATCGACCTTCGCGATCGGCAACCCGTTCGGCCTCGACCACACCCTGACCACCGGCGTGATCAGCGCCGTGCGCCGACGGATGCCGACCAGCGCCGGGCGCGAACTCTCCGGGGTCATCCAGACCGATGCGGCGATCAACCCCGGCAATTCAGGCGGACCCCTGCTCGATTCCGCCGGGCGGCTGATCGGCGTCAACACCGCGATCGTGTCGCCCTCGGGCGCCAGCGCCGGGATCGGGTTCGCGATCCCCGTTGACGTGGTCAACCGCGTCGTCCCGGAGCTGATCCGGGTCGGCCGGGTGCGCAATCCCGGCATCGGCATCATCGCCGCACAGGAGGCCGCCGCCGCCCGGCTCGGGATCGACGGCGTGGTTGTGCTGCGGGTCCTGCCCGGCTCCCCGGCGGCCCAGGCCGGCCTGCGCGGGGTCGACCCGCAGACCGGCGATCTCGGCGACGTGATCGTGGCGGCCAACGACCGGCCGGTTCATCGCCTCGCCGACCTGACGGCGGCGATCGAGGAGGCCGGGCTGGGCGCGCCGGTGACCCTGAAGGTCGAGCGCGACGGCCGGATCCGATCGATCCGGATCACCACCGCGGATGTCGCGGAGAACCGCCGGTGACGCGCCTGGCGGTTCTCGCTGTCACGCTGCTCGCCGCCAATGCTGCAGCGGCAGCCGAGCAGCCGGTGCGCTCCCGGCTCTGCCCGGAGGACCTGCCGGAGGGCGTGCGCCTGCCGGCGCGCCCCGGATGCGACCTTCCGGCCCACAAGCCGACCACGCCCCGGCGCGGTTTCTACGATCTCGGGGACGGGACGACGGTACAGATCGGCGGCCGCGTCGGTGCCGAGTTCGGCGCGCGGCGGTAAGCGATGGTGTTGTTTGCGGCCCTTCTGGCCGGCCTGACGCTCTGGTGGCTCTCGAAGAACGGCGACGGGTTCGGCGGCCGGCTCGGGCGCGCCTTCGGCAAGAGCCTGAGCGCCATGGTCGGCGCCGTCCGGCCCCAGAAGATCGGCGGCGTCCTCGCGCTCGGGGCCGGCGGGTTCCTGCTTCTGCACGGGAACTTCGTGCTGGCCGCGCTGCTGGGGCTTGCCGGAATCTGGATGATCGAGGGACAGCCGGCGATGACCGCGCGCCTCACACCGCTCCTGAAACCCTGGTTCGACCGGGGGCGTCGGCATCGGACGGCGCTGATCGAGATTCGCCGGCGTTCGGACGGTAGTTTTGGCGAGGGCCGGGTGATCGCTGGACCCCGCGCCGGGGCCTGGCTCGATGCCCTGCCGGTGGCGGTCGTGGTCGAGCTGCTCGCCACCTGCCGTCAGAGCGACGCCGAAGGCGCGGCCCTGCTAGAGCCGTATCTCGACCGCCGGGCGCCCGGCTGGCGTGTAGACACTGAGCGTGATCGAGACCCGCGGCCTGGACGCCCGACGCACCCAGGGACGATGTCGCAGGAGGAGGCGTACCAGATCCTGGGGCTTCAGCGCGGGGCGACCGCTGAGCAGGTCCGGACGGCCCACAGGTCGTTGATGAAGCTCACCCACCCCGATCAGGGCGGAAGTGCCGAGAGGGCGGCGCGCGTCAACGCGGCCCGGGACAGGCTTTTGAACCGACATCGCTGAACTCCACGCGCGTTGTCAGAGGCTGACTGATTCGCAGCCGCAGGCAAACACAGCCGCGGCTCCGCCGTGCCGGCGCGCCCGTCAGGCGCGACGTTGGTTGTCGAGGTCGTTCAGCTGCGGGTCGCGAAGCAGCTGAAGCCGCTGCGCTTCAGGGCCGTGCAGGCGTCCTGCGCCGAATCCTGTTCCGCGAAGCCCGAGAAGCGGGCGCGGTAGAGGGTGGTCCCGCCATGCTCGACCTTGACCGTGTAGGGCGCCGCCTTCGACAGGCTGCCCCCGGCCTTGGCGCGGGCCTCCGACAGCATCGAGCGGGCCTTGGTCTCGTCGTCCATGGCGCCGAGCTGGATCACCCAGGCGGTCGGGACGACGCGGCTTCCGGTGACGGCCTTGGGCGGCTCGTCGCGCTCCGCGGAGGCCATCCGGGCGACGGTCTTGGACGCACCCGGGAACGGCGCCTGCGCGCTGCTGCTGCCGGCATAGGCCTGCGCGGCCTTCGGCAGAGAGGGTGAAACGCCCTGCGGACCGGGCTTCCAGGTGCCGCCTGGCGTCGTGGTGGCCCGCGAGGGCATCAGCTCCAGCGGCTCGCCCGTGGTGCCGGTGGTCTCGACATCCTCGTCGTCGGCCGAGGCGACCTGCGTGCGGGTGCGCGAGACCGCATCCGCCACCACGGCCGGGCGGGCCCGCTCGGCGACCTCTGTCACCGCCGGCGCCTGGCGGGCGCCCGCATACGCCCTCGGCAGGCTGGAGCGGACTAGATCGGCCATGATCCGGTCGCGGCTCCCGCCCGACTTGCCGCCGAGCACGATCGCCACGATCTGGCGGCCCTCGGATTTCGCCGCGGTCATCAGGTTGAACCCCGAGTCGCGGGTGTAGCCGGTCTTGATCCCGTCCACGCCCTGGACGTTGCCGAGCAGGTGGTTGTGGTTGCCGATCACCCGGCCGCGGAACGCGAAGGACCGGGTCTGGAAGTAGCGGTAATAGTGCGGGAACCGGTCCTGGATCGCCCGGGCCAGCACGGTCAGGTCCCGGGCGGTGGTGAGCTGGTCGGGATCCGGCAGGCCCGACGCGTTGGCGTAATGCGTCCGGCTCATGCCGAGCGCATGGGCCTTGGCGGTCATCATCTGGGCGAAGCGCTCCTCGGAGCCGGCGATGTTCTCACCGATGGCGCAGGCCACGTCGTTGGCCGACTTGGTGACGATCGACTTGATGGCGTCCTCGACCGAGATGGTCTGGCCGGGGCGCAGGCCGAGCTTCGACGGCGCCTGGGCGGCGGCGTGAGCCGAGATCGTCAGGTCGGAATCGAGAGCGAACTTGCCGCGCTCCATCTGCTCGAACAGCATGTAGAGCGTCATGACCTTGGTGATCGAGGCCGGGTGGCGCAGCGCGTCCTCGTTGACCGCGTGCAGCGTCTTCCCGCTCTTCACGTCCACCACCATGGCGGCGTAGGGCGGGTTGTAGCCGCCCCCGGACGCGTGGTGGTGGTGATGCCGGCCCCGCCGTGCCTCGGCCGGGGCGGCCAGGGCGGTCAGGACCGCGGCGGCGGCCAGGGCGGCCGGCAGCGCGGGGGTCGTCCGAAAGCGGCCTACAACGCTACGCATCACGCCCGATTGCCTCGCGAGACCGGCGCTGGCCGGTCGTAACTCTGGTGCCGGCCGGCGCTGATCGCGTGGCCCCGCTGCATCGCTTGAGAATTAGGCGGGTGCAGTTACAGGCCCGTTAATGCGAACCCCGCGACTTCCGAATCGTGTCGATCCGGGCGCGGCTTGACGATGGCGGATGCGACGCACAATCTTCCGTGAGACCCGGTTTCGCTGACCGTGTCGGTCGCGTCAGGCCGACCCGGCGGCGCCAAGGAGGCCGGCCATGCAGCGCTCCCCCGCCCGCCTCTCGGCCTACGGACTCCGCATGTCGGGGGCCGGATGTTTTGCGGCTCGCCGGGGCATCACCACCGTCATGACAGAGTCGCGTGATGCGTGACGCCCGCAACCCCTCCGGTGAGGCCAGCCCACCACCCTCCCCTGGTCCCGGTGGCATCGGCGCCGCGACGGCGATGCGCCGGGCACAAGCTTTGCGGGGCGGACAAGTGCGCGCAGGCGTCTGGCGAAGTCGCCTCACGGTCTGTAGATTAATGTCCGCTGACCCAGACGCCGCTCCCGGCAGGGTCATGACAGGATCGGATTGGGGGACGGCGACGCCCGCTCCAATCGAGGGATCGGTTCGACGCACATGACACAGGTTCCCCTGCAGGGCACCGCGATATCGACGACGCTTCATCGGCCGGCGCGCCTCGCGATCACGGCGTCCGGCTCGCGCGCCCCGGGCGGCGACGACCGGTCCAACACCGCGATCATCACCCGCACCAAGCCGAAGACCAAGAAGCCGAGCCTCTACCGGGTACTCCTTCTGAACGACGACTATACGCCGATGGAATTCGTCGTGCTGGTCGTCGAACGCTTCTTCAACAAGAGCCACGAGGACGCCTACCACATCATGATGCACGTGCATCAGAATGGGGTCGGCGAGTGTGGGGTCTTCACCTACGAGGTGGCGGAGACCAAGGTGACGCAGGTCATGGACTTCGCGCGCAAACACCAACATCCTCTCCAGTGCGTTATGGAAAAGAAATAGGCGCCGTTCGCGGTAGGCACCCACACAGAGGCCAGCTTTGCCAAGCTTCTCACGCAGCCTAGAACAAGCCCTCCACCGAGCCCTGGCGCTCGCCGGCGAGCGACGGCACGAATACGCGACGCTGGAGCATCTCCTGCTCGCCCTGGTGGACGATCAGGACGCGGCGGCGGTCATGCGCGCCTGCAACGTCGAGATCGACACGCTCAAGCGCAGCCTGGTCGATTACGTCGACACCGAGCTGTCGAACCTGACCGGCGACGGACGCCAGGACGCCAAGCCGACGGCGGGCTTCCAGCGGGTGATCCAGCGGGCGGTGATCCACGTCCAGTCCTCGGGCCGTGAGGAGGTGACGGGCGCCAACGTGCTGGTGGCGATCTTCGCCGAGCGCGAGAGCCACGCCGCCTACTTCCTGCAGGAGCAGGACATGACCCGCTACGACGCGGTGAACTACATCAGCCACGGCATCGCCAAGCGCCCCGGCGCCTCCGAGGCGAAGCCGGTGCGCGGCGCCGAGGAGGAAGGCACCCCCGAGCGTCCGAGCGACGAGGGCGATCCTCGCGGCGGCGCCAAGAAGAAGGGCGACGCGCTCGACGCCTACTGCGTCAACCTCAACAAGAAGGCCCGGGACGGCAAGATCGACCCGCTGATCGGCCGCCATTCCGAAGTCGAGCGCACGATCCAGGTGCTCTGCCGCCGCCAGAAGAACAATCCGCTGCTGGTGGGCGATCCGGGCGTCGGCAAGACCGCGATCGCGGAAGGGCTCGCCCGCAAGATCATCCAGCACGAGGTGCCGGAGGTCCTGGTGGACGCCACGGTGTTCTCCCTCGACATGGGCACGCTGCTCGCCGGCACCCGCTACCGGGGCGACTTCGAGGAGCGCCTCAAGCAGGTGATGAAGGAGATCGAGGCGCACCCGAACGCGATCATGTTCATCGACGAGATCCATACGGTGATCGGCGCCGGTGCGACCTCGGGCGGCGCCATGGACGCGTCGAACCTGCTCAAGCCCGCGCTCGCCTCGGGCACGCTGCGCTGCATCGGCTCGACCACCTACAAGGAGTACCGCCAGTACTTCGAGAAGGACCGCGCCTTGGTGCGCCGGTTCCAGAAAATCGACGTCAACGAGCCGTCGATCCCGGACACGATCGAGATCGTGAAGGGCCTGCGCCCGTACTTCGAGGAGTTCCACAAGCTCAAGTACACGACCGAGGCCGTGAAGGCCGCGGTGGAGCTGTCGGCCCGCTACATCAACGACCGCAAGCTGCCCGACAAGGCGATCGACGTGATCGACGAGACCGGTGCCTCGCAGATGCTGGTGCCGGAGGCGCGCCGCAAGCGCACCATCGGGATCAAGGAGATCGAGGCGACCATCGCCACGATGGCCCGCATCCCACCCAAGACCGTCTCGAAGGACGATGCGGTGGTGCTCCAGCACCTCACCGAGAACCTGAAGCGGGTGGTCTACGGCCAGCCGAGCGCCATCGAGGCGCTGACCTCGGCGATCAAGCTCGCCCGGGCCGGCCTGCGCGATCCGGACAAGCCGATCGGCTCCTACCTGTTCGCCGGGCCGACCGGCGTCGGCAAGACCGAGGCGGCCAAGCAGCTCGCGTCCTCTCTGGGCGTCGAGATGCTGCGGTTCGACATGTCGGAATACATGGAGCGCCACACGGTCAGCCGCCTGATCGGCGCGCCCCCCGGCTATGTCGGCTTCGACCAGGGCGGCCTGCTCACCGACGGCATCGACCAGCACCCGCATTGCGTGCTGCTGCTCGACGAGATCGAGAAGGCCCACCCGGACCTGTTCAACATCCTGTTGCAGGTGATGGACCACGGCAAGCTCACCGACCACAACGGCAAGCAGGTCGATTTCCGCAACGTCATCATCATCATGACCACCAACGCGGGTGCCTCGGACTTGGCGAAGTCGGCTTACGGCTTCACCCAGACGAAGCGCACGGGTGACGACGTCGAGGCGATCAACAAGCTGTTCGCGCCGGAATTCCGCAACCGCCTCGACGCGATCATTTCGTTCGGCCACCTGCCGAAGGAGGTGGTGGCCAAGGTCGTCGACAAGTTCGTCCTCCAGCTCGAGGCCCAGCTCGCCGACCGCAACGTCACCATCGAGCTGTCGGACGAGGCTCGGGAGTGGCTGGTCGAGCACGGATACGACGACGCGATGGGCGCCCGCCCGATGGCGCGGCTGATCCAGGCGACCATCAAGACGCCGCTCGCCGACGAGGTCCTGTTCGGCAAGCTCAAGGATGGCGGTGCCGTCAAGGTGGTGGTGCGCAAGCCCGAGGACGAGGAGGCCAAGGCCGGCGCGAAGGACAGCCTCGCCTTCGAGTTCCCGGCCGGGCCGGTCACGCCCAAGCCGGAGGCGGACGTCACCAACGCGGCCAAGCGGCACAAGCGGGCCAAGCCCCGCGCCGCCACGCGCAAGAAGACCCCGAAAGACGACAAGGGCGGCGGCGGTGAGGGTGGCGGTTCCGGCGGTGGGATCCGTACCGTGCCGAAGGTGCCACTCGTGCGCGCATAAGGCACGCGGGCCGGCCGGCAGGCTTCCGGACACAGCCTTGCCGGTCTATGACCGCCGCGACGCGAACGCGCCGCGGCGAGGAGGCGCCTGATGACAGAAGACTTGCACGAGGGGCCTCTTTCCCCCGTTGCGCATCCTGCGCCCCCCCAGAAATTGACCCGGCGCGAGGAGCGCCGCCGCCGTCGGCAGCGCCGCCGGCGGGGCGAGGAGGTGCTGGCCTGGGTGCTGGTGCCGCTGATCTGCTTCGGCCTCTATTGGGGCGTCTACGCGACCTTCGACTTCTTCGGGACCTCGCCGGGTGTGGTCTGGGACCAGATGATGCAGGTCAAGACGATGATGGAGAAGCGCTCCAACAGCCAGGGTGCCCGCGGCTAGCGAGCAGCCGACGGGCGATCCGGGCGCGGCTTCGACGCATCGGGCTTCGCCCGAAGGCGCTGCGTTGTCCGACAACGGACCATGGGACCTGGGCGGGACGCGATGACACCGACCCGACGCGCGATCCTGGCCTCCGCGCTCCTGACGGCCCCCGCCCTGCGCGCGACGGCGCGCGACGGAACGGTGGTCGTGATCGGCGCCGGGGCCGCGGGCCTGGCGGCGGCCGCGACGCTTCGGGCGGCCGGCCGGAGCTTCACCCTGATCGAGGCGCGGGATCGGATCGGCGGCCGCGCCTTCACCGACCGGACGCTCGGCCCGGATTGCCGCTTCGATGCCGGTGCCGAGTATATTCACTGGGCCGAGCGTAACCCCTGGGCGCCCATCGCCCGGGCGGCCGGCGTGCGCTTCGCCCAGGAGGGCGGCTGGGCGCGCACGCTGACGATCGACGGCCGGCCGGCGACCGAGGCCGAGAACACGAACCGGCGCGCCGGGTTCTCCGGGCTCGACGCCCTGCTGGCGCCGAAGGGCGGCGACCTCTCGTTGGCCGAGGCGGCCCGTTCCGGCGGCCCGAATGCCGAGCTGGCCGCGGCCGGACTGAGCCGGCTGTCGCTCGGCGAGGATCCCGAACGGGTCTCGGCTGTGGATTACGACCGGCTGTGGTCCGGCACCGACCTGTGGGTCGACGGCTACGGCGACCTCGTCGCGCGGCGGTTTTCCGATTTTCCCGTGCGTCTCAGTTGCCCGGTGCGGGCCATCGACTGGTCCGAGACAACCGTCCGGATCGAGACCGAGAGCGGCACCCTCGCGGCCGCGGCCGTGATCGTCACGGTACCGGTGGGCGTCCTGAAATCCGGCGCGCTCCGGTTCACGCCGCGGCTGCCCGCTCCCGCGGAGGCGGCCCTCGATGGCCTCAGCATGGGCGCCTACACCAAGATTGGCCTGCGGCTCGACTCGGCGAAGATCGATCCGGCAGCGCTGGGCGACGCGGTGTCGGTGATCACCGGCGGCCCGACCCTGTATTTCGAGATGGGACCGTTCGGCCGCCCTATCGCGGTGGCCAATCTCGGCGGCGACCTCGCCCGGGACCTGTGCCGCGCGGGTGAGCCGGCGGCCGTGGCGCTGGCCACCGAGCGGCTCGGCGCGATCCTGGGATCGAAGGCGCAAGGCGCTGTCCAGGCCGGGCGCCTCGCCGGCTGGTGGACCGATCCGCATGCCTGCGGCTCGTACTCGATCGTCGCCCCCGGCCACGCCGAGGCCCGCGACCGCCTGCGCGATCCGGTCGGCGAGCGCGTGTTCTTCGCCGGCGAAGCGCTCGCAGGCGGCGGCGCCATGACGGTGGGCGGGGCCACCCTCGACGGCGAGCGCGCCGCCCGCGACGTGTTGAGGGTGCTCGGCGCCTAGAGGCGTTTTCGGATTGCCGCCACCGCCAGGGGCGCGTCGCGACCCCGCAGGGCGTGCGCTCCGAGATCCTCGGCCACGAGGTCGGGCGGCAGCGGGCCGATCCGGTCCAGAAGGTCGGCCGAGACCAGCACATGCACGCCGAGGCTCTTGGACAGGGTCTCGAGCCGGGCGGTGGTGTTCACGACATCGCCGAAATACGCGATCTTGTGGCGCTCCAGCCCGACTTCGGCCGTGACCACCGAGCCGCAATGCAGGGCCGCGCGGAATTCCGGGACCTGCCCGAACCGCCGCGTCCAGGCCTCTGACTCCTCGGCGAGCCGGGCGGCGAAGTCGAAGACGCAGCGCAAGCAGGCCGCGTCCCGGGTGCCCCGCTCGATGGTCCAGGTGACCAGCGCCATGTCGCCGATATAGTCGTCGATCGAGCCCCGCGAGCGCGAGACCGGCAGGGCCAGGGCGTTGAACACCTGCCCGAGATAGGCCTGTGCCGCCCGGTCGCCGTGTCGGTCGGCGAAGCGCGTGGAGCCGGTCACGTCGAGGAACAGGAAGATCCGCTCCTCGCTGATCGGGCGATGATAGCGGCCGATCAGCAGGTTGGCGAAGACCCCCGGGCCGATCAGGTCCCGCACCCGGAACACGAACACCGTGAGTACCGAGATGCCGAGGGCGTAGAGCACGCCGGATTGCGACATCAGCATCGCGTTCCGCTCGCTGTACATGAAGCGGAACAGGCGGTTCAGCACCGTGCTGGCGGCGGCGTTGCCGACCACGATCGTCAGGATGTAGAGCGCCACCGTGGCGAGCAGGAACAGCGGCGTCGCCATCTGGCGCACCCGCTCGCGCATATGCGGCCACAGGAGCCGGCGCTCGTAGAGCAGGATCGGCGTGCCGATGATCGCGCCGCGGATCGCCGAGCCGAGCAGCGGACCGACCGCGAAGATCGATCCGTAGAGCAGGCCGGCCAGGGCGCCGAGCCCGGGGGCCACGAGGAAGAACCAGCGCGGGCTGAAACGCATCCGGGCGTCCTCACCCCACGCGCCGGTCTGCGGCGCCGAATCTCAGTCCTGCCGGAGCGCGTGGACCGAGAACAGGCCTTCCGGATCGGTCCAGACCTGGATCCAGGTCCAGCCAGCCCGCTCCACGAGGGCCCGGAAGGTCTCGACCGTATACTTGTAGCTGCTCTCGGTGTGGATCGTCTCGCCGTCCGCGAACGCGACGGTGTCGGAGCCGATCCTCACGTCCTGTGCACCCTCCGAGACGAGGTGCATCTCGATCCGCGAGGCTTGCGTGTTGAACACGGCCCGGTGGGAGAAGGCGCCGAGATCGAACCGGCCGGCAAGCTCCCGGTTGATCCGGGTCAGCAGGTTGAGGTTGAACGCCGCGGTGACGCCGGCGGTATCGTCGTAGGCCCGCTCCAGGATCGCAGCGTCCTTCACGAGGTCCACGCCCACGATCATGTGAGCGCCCGCCCCCAGGATCCGTCCGAACCGCCGCAGCAGCTCCTCGGCCTCGCTCGGCTCGAAATTGCCGATGGTCGAGCCGGGGAAGAACCCGGCCCGGGGCATGTCGCGCAAGCTCGCGGGCAGGTCGAAGTCGCGGGTGAAATCGGCGACCACCGGCTCGACTCGCAGATGCGGGAAATCGCCGCTCAGCACCTCCGCCTGCGCGCGCAGGAATTCGCCGGACACGTCCACCGGCACGTAGGCGGCGAGCTTGTCGAGATGGCGCAGCAGGCGGCGCAGCTTGTTGGTCGAGCCGCTGCCGAACTCGACGAGGGCGGCCTTGGCCGGCAGCAGGGCGGCCATCTCCGGCCCGCTCCGGTCGAGGATCCCGACCTCGGTGCGGGTCGGGTAATATTCCGGCAGCCGCGTGATCGCCTCGAACAGGTCGGAGCCGGCGGAATCGTAGAAGTATTTGGGCGAGAGCGTCTTCTGCGGCCGGGACAGGCCGTCCCGCACGTCGGCGAGGAAGGCGAGCGCGGGCGTGTCGAGGGCGACCGGGGTCGCGTCGGGGAACGTGGGCTTGACGGTCAAGGGAGGCTCCGGGGCGCGTCAGGCGGCGTCGGCGAGGCGCAGGCCGGTGAACTGCCAGCGCTGGTGCGGATAGAAGAAGTTGCGGTACGGCAGCCGGGCATGGCCCTCGGGCGTGGCGACCGACGAGCCGCGCAGCACGAACTGGCTGACCATGAACTTGCCGTTGTATTCGCCCAGGGCCCCCGGCAACGGCCGGTAGCCCGGATAGGCGACGTAGGCGCTGCGGGTCCATTGCCAGACGAGGCCGAACGCGTCCGGCAGGGCACCGTCCCGGGCCGCGACCTCCCACTCGAACTCCGTCGGCAGGGTGCGGCCGGCCCAGCGGGCATAGGCGTCGGCCTCGTAGTAGCTGATATGGGTGACCGGCGCGTCGAGCTCCACGGGGCGGAGGCCGCCGAGCGTCATCGTCGCCCAGCCCTCCCCGGCCCGGCGCCAGTAGCCCGGCGCCTCCCAGCCCTCGGCCTGGCCGGCATACCAGCCGTCCGAGAGCCACAGCTCGGGCTTGGCGTAGCCCCCGGCCTCCATGAAGCCGAGCCAGTCGCGGTTGGTCACCAGCGCCTTGTCGATCCGCCCGGGCAGGATCAGCGCCTCGTGGCGGGGCGATTCGTTGTCGAACGAAAACCCGTCGCCCTCATGCCCGATCCAGGCGATGCCGCGGGCGAGCGGGGCCTGGCCGCCCTGCCCCGAGGCCGCCGGGAAGCGCCATTCGGAATCGTAGACCGGCCCGAGCGGGTTCTGCGCGAAGGCGTGCAGGATGTCGGTGAGCAGGAGCTCCTGATGCTGCTGCTCGTGATAGAGCCCGATCTCGAGGATCGGCAGCACCGCCTCCAGGGCGCCGTCGGCGGCCTGGCCGAGCAGCGATTCCACCGCGCGGTCGACATGCGCCCGGTAGGCGGTCACCTCCGCCATGGTCGGGCGGGTGATCATGCCGCGCTGGATCCGCGGCTGCCGCGGGCCGGCCGCCACGTAATACGAGTTGAACAGGTAGTGCAGGCGCTCATCGTAGATGGCGTAGCCCGGCAGGTGCTCGCGCAGCAGGAACTGCTCGAAGAACCACGTCACATGCGCCCGGTGCCACTTGGTCGGGCTGGCATCGGCCATCGACTGGACCTGCTGATCCTCGGCGGAGAGCGGCGCGGCGCGCCGCTCGGTCTCGCTGCGGACGAAGCGAAAGGCCGCGATCCAGGCGGCGCGGTCGATCGGCCGGGCCGCGACGGGCGGCGGCGGGAACGCCGATGCTCCCTGCACGCGCGTGTCGCCGGAGCGGAGTGCCGCCGTGGCTGCCATGCGGATCTTCCCTTATTGGCGTCTATCCTGGGATCGTCTTGTCGACACCCAGCTTGGTCGCAGAAGATATGTCCCCGCGGTGGTCAGACAACCTCTGGCGGTGATTCCGCTTTCGCCCAGGCCGATCCGCTTATTCGCTGGTGCGGCTGCCGCGGTTAACCGGGAGAATCGGGGATCGCGGGTCTTTCTTGCGCCGCAGTGAGGAGGTCTTAACCCTCGACACCGAGATTCGAGGCGCTGAGTGCGGAGTCCAGAATTTCCATGCGGATCGATCTGATGGCCGGGGCGACCTTGTCCGCCGCGGCATTCCGCGTATCGCCGGAGCCCACCATCCTGGTCTTCGATTCCGGCCTGGGCGGGCTCACCGTCCTCGATGCCGTGCGCCGGGCGCGTCCCGACGGGCGCTACGTCTATGCCGGCGACGACGCCGCGTTCCCGTATGGCCGGCTCGGCGAGGCACCTCTGGTCGCCCGGGTACTGGCCGTGATGGAGCAGCTCCTCGCGACGCACCGGCCCGACTTGGTCGTCATCGCCTGCAACACCGCCTCGACCCTGGTCCTGCCGGCCCTGCGCCAGCGCTTCGCGACCCCGTTCATCGGCGTGGTGCCGCCGATCAAGCCGGCCGCGGCGGCGACGCGCTCGGGCCTGATCTCGCTGCTGGCCACCCCCGGCACGGTGGCGCGCTCCTACACGCACGACCTGATCGCGACCTATGCCGGATCCTGCGCGGTCACGCTGATCGGCTCGCCGAATCTCGCGGGCTTCGCCGAGGCCGAACTCGCCGGCACGCCGATCGACGACGCGGCCCTGGCCGCCGAGATCGCGCCCTGCTTCGTCACAGATCCGAATGGACGGCGCACCGACGTGGTCTGCCTCGCCTGCACCCACTACCCGCTGCTGCTGCCGCGCTTGGAGGCCCTCGCGCCCTGGCCGGTGACCTGGATCGATCCGGCCCCGGCCATCGCCCGGCGGGTGGTCCAGCTGATCGGCCCGGCCCGGCGCGATGCGGACCATGACGGGACCGTGCACGGTGCCTTCACGGCCGGGACCTGCCTGACCGCGCCGCTGCGCGCCTCGCTGGCCGCCCGGGGTATCGGCGAGATCGCCGTCGAGGCACTGCCGTTGCCGATGCAGTAGGCCGCCCGGACCCTGCGCGGGTCCGGCGCCCGATGCGGCTGCGCCTCTTCCTGCGCTGCGTCGCGGCCAGTCCGGCACGTGGCGACAACAATGCGCGCTTGCATAATCAATCGATCCGGTTTTCTATCCCCCTTATCGGAATGATTATATTGATTTCGGGGGCGTCGCATGGCTCTGCGAGCAGCGCTGCTGGCGGCTGCACTGATGTGCGCCGTCCAGCCATCCACGGTCGCCCTGGCGTGCGGTGATGGCGAGGCGCCGACCTCCTGCGACGATCCGAGCCCGAATGGTTTCGCCTCCTGGATGCTCGGGCGCGTCGGCCGGGCTCTTCAGGCCGATCCCGCCAAAGCGCTGACCGAATTCACCACGGGGGCGAACGGCTTCCGCACCGCCGACACCTACGTGTTCTGCGTGGGGCCGGACGGCGTCATGAGCGCCCATCCCAACCCGATCCTGAAGGGGCACGACGTCCGCGACCTGCACGACAAGACCGGCAACCACTTCATCCAGACGATGCTGGATACGGCCAAGCCCGGGCAGATCGCGGTGATCCACTACCTGTTCCCGAAGCCCGGCAGCACGATCGAGGAGCCGAAGACCACGTACTACACCAAGGCCGGCGACCAGATGTGCGCGGTCGGCGTCTACGATACCGACCAGGCGGCGCCGTCCGCCGCCACCCCGGATGGCCGGGTCGCCCTGCTCCGGCAGAAACTCGACGAAAAGATCCCGAGCCCGGTGCGCGCGGATTGGATCGCTTTCCTGGAGGCGCTCAACGCGCAGGGAGACGCGAAGGCGGCGGCCATCGCACAGGCCCGCCGCGACATCCGGGCCGCCACGGCCGCCCTGGACTCGACCGGTCTGAAACCGGCAGGGACCGAATAGCGGCGTTTCCGGGCCGTCCGGCATGGGGATGGTGCAGATTCTCCCGCTGACCGAGGCTGCGACCTTCACGGTCGGGTGCGCCGTGCTGCAATCGGCCCGGATCGATCCCGAGCGGGTCGCGGTCGTCCTGGTTCTGGCCGCTGCAATCCTCGCGGTCGCCGTGCTGATCGGCCTGACGCCGATGGACCTCGCCGGCGATAGCCTGTCCCTGGACCCGGCGAGCCTTTGGCCCCAGCCCCCCTGATCGGCCGGGAAGGCCGGCTACCGGATTGTCGTGACGGCGCTGGCGGCCTCGCCGGAGGCTTCGGCCTCGGCCGGCACGACCAAGTGGACGAACAGCATCCCGGCGGCGACGACCAGCGCCAGGGCCAGGATCCGCCACAGCTCCATGATCGGCTCTCGGGTGGTCGTCTCGGTCTCGCGCGGCATCACGTGCGTATCCTTGGTTTCGCGGTCTGTCCTGCGGACTGGGCCTCGGCCCGTCGAAGAAGGCGTGGTCCACCGAGGCGTGGTCCACCGGAGGCTTGGATCGGCATCCGGACGAGGCCAGGGGACACCTGTAAGATGAACGCTTCGTAAAATTTACAACCGGGCCAGACGGTGGGGACGCGCCCAGCGGCTTTCGGGTTGCTGGTTTCGGCATGTCCGCCCGGTAGCCACGCCGATACTGATGACTGTGCAAAATAAACTGGACTGTCCAGATTTTGCCGCAATTTAGATCAGACTTCGGGCCTATATCAGGACATGCGATCGGAAGTATCAGATGTTCGAGAGTCTTTTCTGGGGGGCGGCGATCATCGCCCTGGTTGGATCGGCGGCGCTGGTCGCGATCGGGGCCGCCGTTCAGCCCCGGATCGTTCAGAAGGATGATCCCGCGTCCGGCATCCTGGACCCGCGCCGGACGTTTGGACGAAAGCGAACCTGGCGCCGGCCGTTTCGCCCGACGCGTCGCCTCCGGTCTCTCCCACTGCGGTAGCGGTCCGGCTTTACCACATTGGACAGTAAATCTGTCTGCACCAAAGACGTACGGCCGAAGTTCATGCCGCCGATGCTAACGTGCCGAGACTGCAAAACAGCAGTCCAACCGAAGTGCGAGAGGGCTCAGGACGGATGAGCGTGCGTCAGATTTGCGATCAGGTGCGAGTCACCGAACAGGCGTTCACCGCGGCGCTCGGCGCCATGAAGGCGACGGGGTTGCGCGAGGAACTGACCCGCGAACTTCAGGATATGGAATCCGCGGAGATCGAGGCCGGACAGGACGCGGTCTCGGCCCGCTCGGCCTCGTGGAAGCGGGTCAAGATGCTCCACGGCCTCGGTTATCCGGTCGATTTCGGCTGGCTCCACCTCACCGGCAACGCGGCCCGCTGAGGCCGGCCCCGAGCCTCGCGCGAGCGCGGGAGACCCGGGACCGGTTCGGCTCAGGGAGCCAGATCGTGGACCGGCGCCGGGACGGCGGTGTTGCTGCTGTTCAGCACCGTGCTGCTGGTCGGGACGGCCTTGAGCGCCGCCTTGTCGATCTGCGGCGGGGCCGGCAGCTGCAGCTGCTCGCTGGTATAGGCCCATTCCTCAGCGACCCGATCCGGATCGTCGTTGAGCTTGGTGCCGTAGCTCGGGACGATCTGCTTGATCTTGGCCTGCCACTCGGGCGTGGCGACGTTCTTGGCGAACACCTTCTCGAGCACCTGCAGCATGATCGGCGCCGCCGTCGAGGCACCCGGCGAGGCGCCGAGCAGGGCGGCGATGCTGCCGTCCTTGGCGTTGACGATCTCGGTGCCGAGCTTCAGCACGCCGCCCTTGTCCGTGTCGCGCTTGATGATCTGCACGCGCTGACCCGCCTGCCAGAGGCGCCACTCCTCCTTCTTGGCCTTCGGGAAGTACTCGCGCAGGGCCGCGATCCGGTCGTCATCCGACAGCATGAGCTGGCCGGCCAGGTACTCGACCAGGGGGAACTCGTCGACGCCGACCCGGACCATCGGCCAGATGTTGCTGGTCGTGGTCGAGCTGAGCAGGTCGAGATACGAGCCCTCCTTGAGGAACTTGGTCGAGAAGGTCGCGAACGGCCCGAACAGGATCACGCGCTTGCCGCCGAGCACGCGCGTATCCAAGTGCGGCACCGACATCGGCGGGGAGCCGACCGACGCCTTGCCGTAGGCCTTGGCGAGGTGGAGCGTCGCCACGTCCGGGTTCTCGTTGATCAGGAACGAGCCGCCGACCGGGAAGCCGGCGTAATCCTCGCCCTCCGGGATGCCCGACTTCTGCAGCAGGTGCAGGGCGCCGCCGCCGGCGCCGATGAACACGAACTTGGCGTCGACGTTGCGCCGCGACCCGTCCTTGGTGTTGCGGGAGGTGACCCGCCAGGAGCCGTCCGCGTTCTTGGTGATGCCCTCGACCTCGGTCGAGAGGTTCAGCTTGAAGCTCGGCTGGCCCTGCAGATACGACACGTACTGCCGGGTGACCTCGCCCCATTCGACGTCGGTGCCGAGCGGCGTCCAGGTGGCGGCGACCTTCTGCTTCGGGTCGCGCCCCTCCATCATCAGGGGCACCCACTTGTTGAGCTGCGCCGGATCGGTCGAGTATTCCATGCCGGCAAACAGCGGGCTGGCCTTCAGCGCCTCCCAGCGCTTCTTCAGGTAGGTGATGTTGTCGGCACCCCAGACGAAGCTCATGTGCGGGGTGTAGTTGATGAAGGAATGGGGGTTCTTCAGCACCCCGGTCTTGACCAGCGAGGCCAGGAACTGGCGCGTGACCTGGAACGCCTCGTTGATCTCCACCGCCTTGGCGATCTCGACCTGGCCGTTCTTCTTCTCGGGGGTGTAGTTCAGCTCGGCGAGGGCCGAGTGGCCAGTGCCGGCGTTGTTCCAGCCGTTCGAGCTCTCCAGGGCGACCTGGTCCAGACGCTCGACCATCTGGATCGACCAGGTCGGCTCCAGCTGGTTGAGCCACACGCCGAGGGTCGCGCTCATGATGCCGCCGCCGATCAGCAGCACGTCGACCTTTCCGTCGGCGCTGTCGGCAAAGGCCAGGGAGCTCGGCAGCGACGCCATTGCGAGCCCGGTCGCCGCGGTGCCGAGAAGTTGCCGGCGGCTGAAGGCGGTCGTGGCCTGCGACGCGCGCTCGGACCGGGGCTTGTTGGTGTCGTCGGCACGCATCGGCAAATCTCACGGTTGCGTACCGGGCATGCGCGGCTGCCACCACCCGGTACAGAAGGCGTCGGATCAAGACGATCGGGAGACCCGCGCGTCCAGCCTTCCAGAACGTTCCCCCGCAGGTGATGCGGCACTCTAACAAGTGATCGATCGGTCTTGTGCGATCGTTTTTTGTTTATCGGCTGTAAAGGCTCCATGATTGCTGCCCAAAGCAGCTTTCAGAAGCCGGGTCCCGGGTCGAAGCGTTTTCTATTAACCAAGGGCCAATTTCGGAACGGCAACGCCGAATAGAGCGACGATCAGACTCCGACATCGGCGACCGCCGTCAGCGAAAACACGCTGGCTGAGTTCGGCCGACGGGTTGCTGCCCGCCTCTTAGAGGATGAGGTCTGAAAGAACAATCTGTGGTGTTGGACAATCCGCTAACACGCACCAGGCCCGGACGCGCGGCGCGCCTGCGCGCGGCATGAATGGGCCGGCACTATCGGGCGCGTCGGAAGCGGATGATGCTGCGCGACAGGCGCCCGGCCTCCCAGTTGGGCATGATGCGCCAGGGCGTCGTCACGTCCGCCTCGTCGCCGTGGATCGTGATCGTCCGCCGTTGCTCGGTGTTGACCCATTCCGGCGCCCAGGCGGTCTGGACCTGCGTGATCCACTGGTCGCCCTCGATCCGATAACGGCCGATATAGGCGACCAGCGTCTTCATCAGCGCGGCGCGATCGGCATCGGTCTCGGCCGGCTTGCGGTCGGTGCCTTCGAGGTTGAACGCGACCCAGCCGTCCTTGGTGAAGATCACCCGACCCCGCGGCGCGCTGCCCATCGCATCGATGAGCGATCCGGTCGCCTTGTCTTCGACGTGGTAGGAGATGAGCTCCCAGGTTCCGACGATCTTCTCGGCGAGGTCCCCCTCGTCCACATGAACCTGAGGCTGAGCATCGGCGGCCCGGCCCGGTGACGCGGCCATGAGCAGCGCGGCAGCGAGCGTCGCGGAGAATTTCGTCATCCTGTGATTCTCCTTCCGGCGTGCTTCGCCTTCGGCCCAACGGGGGATCCGGCTCCCTTCGCCGAACGACGGTTCCGCCGTCTGCGCGCGCGAACGATCCTGAGATACGGCGCGCGAAGCTGCTCTAACAGGTCTCGGTCGCGCGAAGCTGGAAGCGAAGGGAGATTGGCGGCTTCGATCGACAGGGATCCGAAGACGACTTGGACCGGCTGCCGAAGCCGATCACTTATGAAAGTCAGGGAAAACGTGTTGTGCGGATCAGCGCTTTAGGCGGCTGATGGTGCCCAGGAAAGGACTCGAACCTTCACCTCTTGCAAGACTGGTACCTGAAACCAGCGCGTCTACCAATTCCGCCACCTGGGCTCGCCGCCGGCCTTGGCCGGCGACGGCTTCGTTTATGCGGACCCGCCCGGTCCGTCAATCGCGATTTCAGCCTTTCTAGCCTCAGCCGCGCGGCCAGTCCCGGATGTCGACGAACCGGCCGGCGACGGCTGCGGCTGCCGCCATGGCGGGCGAGACCAGGTGCGTGCGCCCGCGATGGCCCTGACGGCCCTCGAAGTTGCGGTTCGACGTCGAGGCGCACCGCTCCAGCGGGTTGAGCCGATCGGCGTTCATCCCGAGGCACATGGAGCAGCCCGGCTCGCGCCAGTCGAACCCCGCGGCCTTCAGCACCCGGTCGATGCCCTCGGCCTCAGCCTGCGCCTTCACGAGGCCCGAACCCGGCACCACCATGGCCGAGACGCTCTCGTGCACCTTGCGGCCCTCGACCATCTGGGCGACGACCCGCAGGTCCTCGATCCGGCCGTTGGTGCAGGAGCCGATGAACACCCGGTCCAGGGTGATGTCGGTGATCGGCGTGCCCGGGGTCAGGCCCATATAGGCGAGCGCCTGCTCTTTCGACTGACGCTTGTTCTCGTCGGCGATCGCGGCCGGATCCGGCACGCGGCCCTGCACCGAGATCACGTCCTCCGGGCTGGTGCCCCAGCTGACGATCGGCGGCAGGCTCGCGGCGTCCAGGCAGACCTCGCGGTCGAAGAACGCGCCCTCGTCGGTCAGCAGGCTCTCCCAATAGGCCCGCGCCTTGTCGAAGGCGGCGCCCTTGGGCGCCTTCGGGCGGTCCTTGACGTAGGCGTAGGTGGTGGCGTCCGGCGCCACCAGGCCGGCCCGGGCGCCGCCCTCGATCGACATGTTGCAGATCGTCATCCGGCCCTCCATCGAGAGGGCGCGGATCGCTTCGCCGGCATATTCGATCACGTGGCCGGTGCCGCCCGCGGTGCCGATCTCGCCGATGATCGCCAGGATGATGTCCTTGGCGCCGACGCCGGCCGGCAGCGCGCCGTCCACCGTGACGCGCATGTTCCTGGCCTTCTTCTGCACCAGCGTCTGCGTGGCGAGCACGTGCTCGACTTCCGAGGTGCCGATGCCGTGCGCGAGCGCCCCGAAGGCGCCGTGCGTCGAGGTGTGCGAGTCGCCGCACACGATGGTCTGGCCGGGCAGCGTGAAGCCCTGCTCCGGGCCGATGATGTGGACGATGCCCTGGCGGCGGTCGAGGGCGTCGTAGAACTCGATGCCGAAGTCGCGCACGTTCTCGGCCAGCGCCTCGAGCTGGGTCCGGCTCTCGGGATCGTCGATGCCCTTCGAGCGGTCGGAGGTCTGGACGTTGTGGTCCACCACCGCCAGCGTCTTCTCCGGGTGCCGGACCTTGCGGCCGGCCACGCGAAGGCCCTCGAACGCCTGCGGGCTCGTGACTTCGTGAACGAGGTGCCGGTCGATGTAGAGGAGGCTGGTGCCATCCGGCTGGACATCGACGACGTGGTCGTCCCAGATCTTGTCGTAGAGGGTGCGCGGGCTGGTCATCGGTTTTCGTCTTCGGATGGGATCGGTGCAGAGCTCTCGCGATTAGGCGGGTTCCTTAGTAGGCATCGCGCACGGTTTTCGGAAGAGGCAAGTCTTCACACTGTCACTTAGCCGCTCGGCGTTTAACCCCCGGATGTCACGGCCGGGCGAGGGACGTGGCTGGCGCCGCACCGGGTCCTGGCCCTATGCCGGGTCGAGCGTGACCAGCCGCATCGGCGGCCGTTCAAAAACAAGGGAGTGTGAGATGCCCGAAGCGTCGCCCGAGATCCTGCTCCTCAAAAAGATGCACCCCCTGGTCGAGGCTGCCTTCGAGGGGCGGTTCACCGTGCACCGGCTCGCGGGCGCCGCGGACCCGGAGGCGCTGCTCGCCGAGATCGGCCCGCGGATCCGCGGCCTCTGCGTCGGCGGCCAGGTCGACGCGGCCCTGATGGACAAGCTGCCGAAGCTTGAGCTGATCGCGAATTTCGGCGTGGGCTACGACGCCGTCGACGCCGTCGAGGCGCATCGGCGCGGGATCGTCGTCACCAACACGCCGGACGTGCTCACCGACGAGGTCGCCGATCTCGCCGTCGGCCTGGTGCTGGCGACCGTCCGGCGGCTGCCGCAGGCCGACCGCTACCTGCGCGCGGGCCATTGGCCGAAGGCGCCGTTCCCGCTCACCGCCTCCTTGCGCGGGCGGCGGGTCGGCATCCTGGGGCTCGGCCGGATCGGCAAGGCGATCGCCCATCGGCTCGAAAGCTTCGGCGTCGCGATCGACTATCACGGCCGCAGCCGGAAGGCGGACGTGTCCTACACCTACCACGACAGCCTGATCGGCATGGCGCGGGCGGTCCATATCCTGATCGTGGTTGCGCCCGGAGGCGACGACACTCGTGGCTTGGTTGATGCGTCCATCCTGGAGGCGCTGGGGCCCGAGGGCATCCTAATCAACGTCGCCCGCGGCAGCCTCGTCGACGAGGCCGCTTTGGTCGCGGCGCTCCAGGCCGGCACGATCCTGGGAGCCGGGCTCGACGTGTTCGAGAACGAGCCGCACGTGCCGGCGGAGCTCGCGGCCCTCGACAACACCGTGCTGCTGCCGCATGTCGGCTCCGCCTCCGAGCATACCCGCACGGCCATGGCGCAGCTCGTCGTCGACAACGTGCTGTCGTGGTTCGAGGGCCGCGGCCCGCTGACCCCCGTTTCCGAGACACCCTGGAGCCCGCCCGCGTGAGACCTGCACTGGCCGCGCTGCTCGCCGCTCTGGCCCTGACCCCGCGGCCGGCGGCGGCGCAGCAGGACTTCGCCGCCCCCGCGACGACGCCCGAGCCGAGCCTCCTGGATCCGGGGACGCTCGCCGCGCCCCCGATCGCGACCCCCGCGGCGCCTCCCGCCCCGCCGAGCCTGCCCGAGCGTCTCAGCGAGGTGCCCGGGACTTGGGATCTGTCCCGCGACGGCACCAATCGCCGTTGCGTGATGACCCTGCGGATCGAGAACGGCGAGGCCGGCCAGCGGGTCAACTTCCCGGCCGGTTGCCGGCGCGCCCTGCCGATGGTGGGCGGGGTCGCCGGGTGGCTGTTCAGCGACCGGGGCGTGCGCCTCGTCGACCGGAACGTCCGCCCGATCCTCGAATTCGTCCGGCGGCCGGACCAGCGCAGCCTCGTCGCCAAGACCGAGGGCGGCGAGACCTACAGTCTGGTGCCCCTCGACATCGCGGCGATGCGCCCGGCCGCGGTCGCGGTGCCGGATCTCGCCGGGGTCGAGACCGCGCCCGCGCCGTCCGCGTTCCAGACGGCGCCGGCCGTACCGTCCGAGCTGCAGCGCACGACGGCCGCGACCGCCACGGCGGCGCCCGGTCCCGCTCCGGGCGTCTACGCCCTCGACCGCTTCCAGGAGCGCGACACCTGCCGGATCACCCTCGACGGGGCCGGCGGCGGGGTCCATGTCGTCCCGGGCTGCCACGACGGCGGCCTGGAGGTGTTCGATCCCGTCCGCTGGCGCTACGCCAACGGTCGCATGACGCTCACCGCCAAGCGCGGCCACACCATCGACCTGGTGCCGAGCGGCGACGGACGCTGGCGGCGCGAGCCCGAGGTCGGCACAACCTTCGTGCTGCGCCGGGTCGACTGAGCTACCTGGATCCGCGTCCGTCCTGGACCGGGAGCATCCGCTCCAGCAGGCCGTCGCGGCGGATCACGAGGTGCCAGATTGTCCCGGCGACGTGCAGCAGCACCAGGGCGTAGACGAACCATTGCCCGACGAGGTGGATCGACTCGGCGATCTTCTGCGCGCCCTCGTCCTTGGTCAGGCCCGGGACGGTGAACAGCCAGAAATACGGCGTGTCCCGCCCCGACAGCGCGCTGAGCAGGTAGCCGCTGACCGGCATGATCAGGAAGATCGCGTAGAGCAGCCAGTGGTTGACGCGGCCGATCAGCGTCAGCAGCCGCGGCGCCTGGGGATCGGCCGGCGCCGGCCGGATCATGCGCCAGACGATCCGCAGGACGACGATCGCCAGGATCGTCAGCCCCACCGACTTGTGCAGAACGAAGATGTTGCCCTTGAGAGGCGCCGGCGGCAGGCTCACCGCTACCCAGGCCAGCGGCAGCACCGCCAACGCCAGGGCGGCCGTGACCCAGTGCAGTGCCTGCGAGACCGGATGATAGCGCGGCAGGCCCGAGGCCGTGACGTAGGTGGCGGGCAGCGGCGCCCCCGCCTTCTTGCCGGCCGTGATGCTTGAGCCTGCCATGATCCCTCGCGGATGAGCATCGTCCACCGCGGACCTGAACGAACTGGCGCTGGGGAACCGACGCCGAACGCGATCAGGTTTAGAACGATACCAGATCATCGGTGTAGAACCGCTTCGGGCTGGCTGCAAACGCTGGTCGCGCCCGCCTCAAGCAGCCGCGCCGGCGTCGATCACCCTGGCCACGTCGAGCAAGGCAGCCAGTTCCACCGCCGCCATGGCGAGGCGGGCCGCCACGGTCGCGTCGGTGATGCGCCCGTCGGCCATGTCGTCGGGGCCGGCATAGACCGAGGTCGGCGCGACATGGGCGGCGAAGAAGCCGAACAGCGGCCGCAGGCCGTGCTCGACGACGAGGGCGTGGCGCAGGCCGCCGCCGGTGGCCGTGAGCACCACCGGCATGCCCGCCATCCGCGCCGGATCGACGAAGTCGAACACATGCTTGAACAGGCCGGCATAGCCGCCCTGGTAGACCGGCGTCCCGACGATCAGGGCGTCCGCTCCCTCGATCGCCGCGATCAGCTGTGCCGCCGGCGGGGGCAGATCCTCGCGCCGCGATGCGCCGATGCCCGGGCCGGCCTCGACCAGATCGTAGACCGTCAGGTCGATGCGGCGCAGGCGCCCGAGTTCGGCGCCGACCGCTTCGACGAGATCGCGGGTCCGCGAGGGGCGCTTGGCGCTCCCGGAGAAGGCGACGACACGGGGAAGGCTCGGCTTGACGCTCACGACTCGACGCTCACTGGAATGACTCCGCCGCTGACTGCGCCCGGCGGGACGCGCAAAAACTTCGAGCCTGCGGAGCGCCGGAGGGCGACTCGCATCGATGTGCCCCTCGCACATCTCGGTCCGGCAGCAACGTAACGCATTCCGGCCGCGGTTGAAGCCTCGCAGCACCGCCTGGAGCGATTGGACACGTCATGGCCGGGCCACCGTCTCAACCGTGCAACCGCCAGACGTGGCTCTGCTTGATCTCGGCGTCTTCCAGCGCCCGAGACACCGGCACGGCGTAGCTCGCGAGGCATTCGAGGCGCTCGCGCGGCAGGTAGGTCCGCCCCGGATCTCCGATCAGCACCGTGAGCCCGCGCGCCTGCAGGTCGATGAGCCAACCGGTCACCGCCCGGGCGAGGTCGCGCTCGTAGAACACGTCGGCGGCGAGCACGAGATCGGCGTCTGGAACCGTACCGAGGAGGTCGGTCGAGACCGGATCGATCAGGCCGGCGACACCGTTGGCCGCGGCGTTGAGACCGATCGCGGCGACGGCGAACGGGTCGAGGTCGCTGGCGATCACGTGCCGTGCGCCGGCGCGGGCCGCTGCGATCGCCACGAGGCCCGAGCCCGAGGCGAAATCCACGACCCGGCGACCTTGTGCGATCTCGGGATGGTCGAGGATGTAGCGGGCCAGCGCCTGACCGCCCGCCCAGGCGAAGGCCCAGAACGGCGGCGGCAGGCCGATCTCCTGCAATTCGTCCTCGGTCTTCTGCCAGAG
Source organism: Methylobacterium sp. J-048 (assembly GCF_022829515.1). Taxonomy (GTDB): domain Bacteria; phylum Pseudomonadota; class Alphaproteobacteria; order Rhizobiales; family Beijerinckiaceae; genus Methylobacterium. The sequence continues at coordinate 45,274 of NZ_JAKSYL010000137.1, read as the reverse complement.
TTCGGTCGCCTCGTCGGCGACCTGGAGGTGGATCTCCGGCGCATAGGGAACCGGCAGCAGCCGGGTGTGGGCCTGGATGAAGCCGAGCGGATCGTCCGGGGCGCGCATGGTCAGGCGTCCAGCAGGTCGCGCCACACGGCGCAGACCTGATCGGTCACCGCCGCCTCTGTGAAGCCGCCCGCCTCGATCCGGGTCCGGGCCGCCGCGCCGAGGCTCGCGACCAGGGCGGGATCGCCGCTCAGGCGGACCAGCGCGTCGGCCAGGGTCGGGGCGTCGCCCGGGGGCACCAGGAAGCCCTCGATCCCGTCGCGCACGAGGCTGCGGCAGCCCGGCACATCGGTGGTGACCAGCGCCCGGCCGCACGCGCCGGCTTCGAGCAGGCTGCGCGGCAGCCCCTCCCCGCCCCGGGACGGCAGGCACGCGACGTGATGGCCCGCCCAGACGGCCGCCACGTCCGCGGTGGGGCCATGCCAAACGACACCGTCGCGGCTCCAGTCCCGCAGCGTTGCTTCGTCGATCGCGCGGCGGTTCGACGGGTCGGGCGCCCCGAACAGGGCGAGTTCCATGGCGGCGCCCCGGCTCCGGGCCAGGCGGGTCGCTTCGACCGCCACGTCGATGCCCTTCGACCACAGCATGCGCGCCACCACGGCGACCTTGAGCGGCGGTGCCGGTGGCAGCGGCTGCGGCGTGAAGGCGTCGGGATCGACGCCGGCCCCGCCGATCACCGTGACGGATTGCTCGGACGGATCGAGCCCGAGGGCCAGCGCATCGTCCGGGTTCTCGAACAGGAAGCGGGTGCGGGCCGAGGCCAGCGGCCCGCGGATCAACGCTTTGAGGCCGAGCCGGGCCGCGCGTCCGATCCGGTCGCTGCGTGCGCCGACCAGGCCCAGGCCGGTCAGCGCGTAGACCCGCGCCGGGATGCCGGCCATGGCGGCCGCGGTCCCGCCCACCAGGATGCTGCGCAGGGCGATGCAGTGGACGATGTCGGCGTTCAGCGCCTTCAGGATCCCGGCGAGCTGCCCGGCCGCGTAGCCGGCAGCCATCGGGTTGAGGCTCGCCCGCTCCGCCTCCAGCGGCACGACGCGGGCGCCCGTCGCCTCGATGACGGCGCGGTGCGCCCGCACCCGGGTGACCACGGCGACCGAGAGCCCCATGGCGATGGCGGCGCGGGCCATGGGCAGGAAATGGGACGCGAAGAACCAATCCTCGGTGACGACGAAGACGAGGCTTCGCTTCGCGGGGGGCAGGTTTTCGCGGGCGGGTTCGGACTCCATCGGTTCCCTCTAGCACGCCGCGCGGGATCGGCCTGCGGCGGATGCGCAGACCCGGAACGGGGATCGGGCACCGCCGGTTGATCAGCGCCTTCTCGCCGGGCGGTACCCCGGCGGCGTATCCGGGAGGGGCGGCCATGGCGGATGTCGAGACGGATCAGAACGGCGGGAGCCTCCGCGCGGCGGCCGAGGAGGCCGGCCTCGTCTATGTCGACGACCGCCGGCCGGGCCTGACGCGTAAGCGCAGCGGCACGGGTTTCCGCTATCTCGACGCGAAGGGCGCCCCGGTGCGCGACAAGCGGATCCTGGCCCGCATCCGCGCCCTGGCGATCCCCCCGGCCTATACCGATGTCTGGATCTGCGCGCGCAGCAGCGGCCATATCCAGGCCACCGGCCGGGACGCCAAGGGCCGCAAGCAGTACCGCTATCATCCGGATTTCCGGCAGGCGCGCGAGACGAACAAGTTCGCGCGGATCATGGCCTTTGCGGATGCCCTGCCGGGGATCCGCCGGCGCGTCGATGCCGACATGAAGCGGTCGGGCCTGTGCCGCGAGAAGGTGCTCGCCACCGTGGTCCATCTGCTCGAGACCACGCTGATCCGGGTCGGCAACGACGATTATGCCCGCATCAACAAGAGCTACGGCCTGACCACTCTGCGCGACCCGCATGTCCGGATCGCGGGGTCGGAACTGTCGTTCCGCTTCAAGGGCAAGAGCGGCAAGTTCTGGGACGTGTCCCTCAAGGACCGGCGCGTCGCCCGGATCGTGAAGGCGTGCCAGGAGCTGCCCGGACAGGAGCTGTTCCAGTATCTCGATGCGGACGGCACCCAGCATGACGTGACCTCATCGGACGTGAATGCCTATCTGCGTGAGATCGCCGGCGAGGATTTCACCGCCAAGGATTTCCGGACCTGGGCCGGGACGGTCCTGGCAGCCCTGGCGCTGCGGGAGTTCGAGAGCTTCGACAGCGAGGCGGGGGCCAAGCGCAACGTCCGCGCGGCGATCGAGAGCGTCGCCGGACGGCTGGGCAACACGCCGACGATCTGCCGCAAATGCTACATCCACCCCCAGATCCTCGATTGCTACCTGGAGGGCGATCTCCTGCTGCAGGTGAAGGATGCGGTGGAGACCGAGCTGAGCGAGGATCTTGGCCAACTCCGCTCCGAGGAGGCGGCGGTGCTCGGGCTGCTCCAGGCGCGGCTGGCCGCGTCGGAGGCCGAGGGCCTGGCCGGCAAGAGGGTCAAGCCGGCTGCGGCTCAGGTTCGCAAACGGAGCCCGGCGAAGAAGGGGGCGGCGCCCCGGGCCGAGGCGGCTGCCATGACCGCAATCAAGTCGGTTGCGGGCGGGAAGAAAAGAACGTCCGGGGCTGCGCGGACCCGCGCCGGGGCGCAGGTCGGCGTCGCGTAGGGGGGCAGCCCCGCGCGGGGCTGCCCGGGATCCCGGTCAGTGCCGGGACTGGTTGCTGCTGCCGGACCCGCCGCCGCGCCGGTTCTGCTCGCTGTCGACCACCGGGGCCAGGCCGAGCTGGCGGGCCAGCGAGACCAGGTCCTTCAGACGACCGGTCTGCGTCTTGCGCCGCAGGTTGAGCCGGTGGGTCTCCACCGTCCGGACGCTGAGCGCCAGGCGGCGGGCCACCTCCTTGTTGCTGAAGCCGGAGCTGAGGAAGCGCAGCACCTCCGCCTCGCGCGGCGTGAGCCCGAGGCCGTCGCCCTGCTCCGCCGGCATCACGGCCTGCTGCTCGGGCGGCACGAGGCAGTCCGATCCCTCGGCCAGGGCGAGGAGGGCGGCGCACAATTCCCGCGGCGACTTCGACCGTGCCACGAAGGCATCGGCACCCGCAGCCAGCAGCGCCCGAAGGTCGTCGGCGGTGAGAGCCCCGAACGCCACGAGCGTGCGCAGGTCCGGTTGACGCTCCTTCAGGCCGACGAGACGCGCGATCCCGTCCGCCAGGCGGATCTCGTCGAGGAAGATCAGCGCCACCGTGGTCCCGGCATCGGCCCGGTCCAAGTCTTCCTCGCCGATCGTATGGAACTCCGGCATGTGCTCCAGAGTGGCGCGAACAGTCGCGCTCAGGTCCTGCGGTTCATCCAGGATCAGGACGCCAACGGCCGTACTCATGACCTCGCACCTTTCGTCTCCCGGCGATACAAAGGGGCCGGGATCGGATGCGTAGTTCCAAGATCCATTCCACGAGTTTCGGGCGAATATTAAGCTTTATATTCGCGTATTCGATCGATTCCTGTCTTCGTGCCGCGAGCTGGTGTGTCAATATGGGGCGCGGCCAATAACCATTCTCCGCCCATTCGTGTCAGGTCGGGGCGGCTCGGCTGTCTCAGCTTGCGACGGCCAAGCCTGACTCGCCCTGGTACGGCACCACGCGGTTGCGTCCGCCGCTCTTGGCGGCATAGAGCGCGATGTCGGCCCGCTTGATCAGGGCGTGGACGTCGTCGGCCTCGATCCAGGTGCTGACGCCGAAGCTGCAGGTCAGGCCGATCGCATGGGCCCCGCTACGGATGCGCAGGGCTTGAACGCCCTTCCGCAGGCGCTCGGCCCGCTCGGTTGCCTCGGCGAGGCCGCAGCCCGGGAGGACGACGCCGAATTCCTCGCCGCCCAGGCGGCCGCCGATCCCGTCCGCGCCGATCAGGTCGGCCACGGCCTTGATGGCGACGTCGCCGACATCGTGCCCGTGCTCGTCGTTGATCCGCTTGAAATGGTCGATGTCGGCCAGGATCGCCGAGATCCGGCCCGGGCGTCCGCCCTGCTCGGCGGCGATGCGCGCCCGATCGAAGAACGCCCGGCGGTTGTAGGCGCCGGTCAGCGGGTCGGTCTCGGCGAGACGGATCAGCTCCTCTTGCAGGGTGATCAGGCGCTCGGCCGCGCGCAGCCGGGCGTTCAGTTCCTCGGCGCTCGGCGGCTTCTCGATGAAGTCGTCGGCACCGCTGTCGAGCGCCTCGGCCAGGCTGCGGACGTTGCGGGCGGACGACATGGTGATGACGTGCAACGGTCGGCGTTCGTCCGCGAGGAGACGCGCGGACCAGCAGAGCTCCAGGCCGCAGAGTGGCCGCACCTCGACGCTGGTGATCAGGACGCGGACCGAAGGCGTCGCGGACAGGAATTGCAGGGCCTGCGCGGAATCCGTGAAGGCGTGCACGTCATGGCCGCGCGGCTCGATCAGCGACGCGATGATCTGCAGGACGACACGGCTCGAATCGACGACGACGATCTGCATGGCATAACCCGGACCCTATCTCCGGTGTGTACGCGGCAAGACTTAACTTGAACCCAACAGCGGAGGCGAATTCCAGCATGCGTGAGGTCATCATCACGCCCGACTTGCACTATATCGTCGTCCGCGACCGTCTGTGGCGGCGCGCCAATCCGCACCTGTCTGAGGAGCATCGCGCGGCGCTGGTGGCCCGGCTGATGGATGCGCGCCGGGCCGTGAAGGCGGCCAAGGTTATCGAGCGGGCGGGCGATCCGGAGGCCGCCGCTGCGATGAAGGCCGCCCGGGCCGAGGTCAACGCAGCCAAGACCGCCCTCGGCGAGCGCGGTCCTGTCTGGTGGACCGACGGTGCACCGGACCTGAACCGTCACCTCGTCCGGAACACGCCCTACGCCGCCTGGTTCGCGTCGCTCAACGGCGCGGAACCTGCACCGTGATGACCTGCGCACCGGCCGCGCGGCTCACCGCCGGATTGGTCGCGTTGATCACCGTGATGGTCGGCGGCTGCGCGGGCGCCGCCGCGATGCCGGTGACGGTGGGGATCCCGTAGGTTCCGTAGCTCCAGGGCGACGGCACAAGCTGGCTCGGCCGCGGCACCCGGGTCAGCGGGGCACCGATATAGGTGCCGCGCACCAACGGGCCGGCGAAGTCGCTCTCCTGGGTCGCCACAGGGGCGTAGGGATAAATACCCTGGGCCCAGGCCGGTGCGGCCAGGAGGATGGCGGCGAGTGTAAGACCTGTCCGGGAGATCATGCGGCCGGCTCCGAGACTCGATGGGAGGAACACGTCAGGAACGTCCCTGAGGAACCGACACGATCACCGGCCGTTCCGTGCCGCCAGCCGCGCAGAATGCGTATGGGAAGGATCTTACGCGCCTCACCGGCAGGTCGTGATCCGGCGTACCACCCAGCCCTCGCCCTCGATCCACAGGCGCCGCCGCGCCCGGCTGCAACTGGCATCGTCGTCGTGCTCGACGATAGCGACCGGGTGGACCTGCGTCGGGGCGGCCTCGGCCACCTTGGTCTCGTTTCCGGCCGGCGCGGCCTGAGCGGTCGCCAGGCTGGCCAGAAGCAGGAAGGCGCTGGCCGCGCCGGTTCCGGTCGATCGGATGGTCATGGTCGAAGAATGCCCTGCGGCCGAGTTTGCGGATTCCCCAACGAAATGCGCGGCGCAGCAATTCGGTTTCATCGAGTCCAACGGTTGTGGCCGCCTGAATCGTCGCCGTCGGGCGTGACGGTGTGCTGCGGCGGGGAAGCTGTGACGTGCTTAGACTTCGCCGGCTCCCCGTATTAGGAGGAGCGGCCCGGACGCGGCGGCTCCCGTGGACGCTTCATCGGCGCCCAGTCGGGCCGGTCCACGAGCGAAGGTCCATGAGCAAGCCGAAGCCCCCGACCAACGTGCTGCTGACGCCGGAAAAGCGCGCCGAGGACGTGGACCAGACCATCCGGCCGCTGAGCCTGGCCGAGTTCGTCGGCCAGAAGGCGGCGCGCGCCAACATGCACATCTTCATCGAGGCGGCCAAGATGACCGGCCAGGCCCTTGACCACGTGCTGTTCGTCGGACCGCCCGGCCTGGGCAAGACCACGCTGGCGCAGATCGTGGCGCGCGAACTCGGGGTGAATTTCCGCTCGACCTCGGGGCCGGTCATCGCCAAGGCCGGCGACCTCGCCGCGCAGCTGACCAATCTCGAAGAGCGCGACGTGCTGTTCATCGACGAGATCCACCGGCTCAATCCGGCGGTCGAAGAAATCCTCTACCCGGCCATGGAGGATTACCAGCTCGACCTGATCATCGGCGAGGGACCGGCGGCCCGCTCGGTCAAGATCGAGCTGCCGAAATTCACCCTGGTCGGGGCCACCACCCGGGCGGGCCTGCTGACGACGCCGTTGCGCGACCGGTTCGGCATCCCGATCCGGCTCGAATTCTACGAGATCGACGAACTCGAGAAGATCGTGGCCCGCGGCGCCCGGGTGCTCGGGATCGGCATGTCCGACGAGGGCGCCAACGAGATCGCCCGGCGGGCGCGCGGCACGCCGCGCATCGCCGGCCGGCTGCTGCGGCGGGTGCGGGACTTCGCCATCGTGGCCGAAGCCGAGACCGTGACGCGCGCCATCGCCGACCGGGCGCTGAAGCTGCTCGACGTCGATTCGGTCGGCCTCGACGTGATGGACCGCAAATACCTGACGCTGATCGCGACGTCGTTCGGCGGTGGTCCCGTGGGTATCGAGACGATCGGCGCCGCCCTGTCCGAGCCGCGCGACGCCATCGAAGACATCATCGAGCCCTACCTGATCCAGCGCGGCTTCGTGCAGCGCACGCCCCGCGGCCGCGTTCTCACCAAGCACGCCTTCCGCCACATGGGCTTCGCGGAGCCGCGGCGCGAACGGGACGGCCTGTTCGACGACGGCGACGCCGCCTGAACAATCGACGGCCGAGGTCCATGCGGTCGGGACGGGGCTGGTTCACGCCTGGTTCATGGACGGCCGCCCGGACCTCCGGAGCCGAGCTCCCTCGACGCGTGCGCTGCACAAGAGCCAAGCACCTCAGCGCATTCGGGTTTCGGACCAGCCGCCCCCGGCAATAACGCCAAGCTTTTGCGTAGTCGGACGCCTGGATCGCTCACGCAAACGCGATCACGGCGGCGGAACAGCCTCATAACGCAGCAGTTGTGATGACGACCGCGCCAGATTGCGTGGCGCTGGCAGGATTGCGGGACTGTGGTTCAGGCCACGAAATCCCGACACATCTTTGAGCCATCAATAAGAACACCAAGGACCATCTTCCGATATGAAGAACATCACACTCGCCGTCCTCGGCCTTTCCGCCGCTGCGCTCTCGACGCCGGCTTTCGCCCAGGACGCGCTGCCGATCCGGATCCTGCCCTTCGCCAACCAGCAGCAGGACGTCGGCGCCGCCGCGACCGAGACCCCCGCGTTCCGCGCCGAGGCGCTGCGTTCGGATGCCACCAGCATCGAGGCCAGCCGCATCGCCCTCGAGCGGTCGCGCAACCCGCGGGTCCGGAATTACGCAAACCGTGTCCTGGTCGAGCGTAAGGCCACCACCGATGCCCTCCTGCCGCCGAACACCTCCCTGTCGCGCAACGGCACGGTGGTCTCGGACAACCAGGGTATCCAGACCGATCTGAGCAACCCGGTCGGCTTCGTGCTGGCCCCGGTGACCATCGCCGCGAACCTCGGCACCAGCATCGTCGGTGGCGCGCTGGGCGCGGTCGGCATCGTCGACAACAGCCCGACCGAGCCGGGCCGTCGCGTGGCCCTTGGCGAGCGCGGCCAGGCCCGCCTGTCCCAGCTCAAGTCGGCCCCGAACAACCGGTCCTTCGATCGGACCTATATCGACCAGCAGGCGCGGTCCGACGCCCAGACCCTGGCGCTCTACGACGCCTACGCCAAGTCGGGCGACAGCGCCCAGGGCCGCCGCTTCGCCAGCGAGGCGCTGCCCTACATCGCCGACGAGCACGCCCACTCGGCGAGCCTGGCCGCCCGCATCGGCGGCTGATCCGACAGCGCGAACCTGACTATGCGAGGGCCGCCCCAGGGCGGCCCTCGTCGTGTCCGGCACAGGCCGGCGCGCCTGTTTCAGCGGTCGGGTTTCCCCGCCTCCGCACCATGCCGTAGACCACGCCGATGAGCGGACCGAACCCTGTCGACACGGAGCCTCACCGCCTGGCGGTGCGGGTCTATTACGAGGACACCGACTTCTCGGGCTTCGTCTACCACGCGAGCTACCTGCGCTTCCTGGAGCGCGGCCGGACCGAGCTGCTGCGCGGCTTGGCGGGCGACCAATCCGATCTGCACCGGGAGGCGCGCGGCCTAGTCTTCGTGGTTCGCCGGATGACGCTGGATTTCATCCGCCCCGCCCGCATGGACGACCAGCTCACCATCGTGACCCGCACCCAGCTTCTGCGTGGTGCCTCGATGCAACTCGCCCAGGAGGTCCGCCGGGGCGACGACCTGCTCGTCGCTGCCGAGGTCACGGTCGCCTGCGTGCGCGACGGCCGCGCCATCCGGTTACCGGAGGCGTTGCGGCGGCTCCTCGCCCCGGCCGGGGCCGAGTAACGCCTCGGGTCAAGCGACCCGCGACGGATCGGTGTCGCGCAGGAGCTTGGCGAAGGCGTTGACGATGGTCATCGCATCGTACTCGACCGAGACCAGCTGAAAGCCCATCGCGACCATCTCCCGCGCCCGCAGCGGCGATGGCGAGAAGGCGCAGGGCAGCTTGCCGGCCGCCCGGGTCTTGCGCACGATCTCGCCGAGGGCGGCCGTGACCGCCGCGCCCGCTGGGTCGATGGCCTTGCCCTTGGACAGGGCGATCGACAGGTCGGCGGGCCCGACCAGGATGCCGTCGATCCCCGGCAGGGCCAGGATCGGCTCCAGGGCGTCGATCGCCTCCGCGGTCTCGCACATGGCGATGGTCAGCGCCCGGGCGTTGGCGCCGGCGAGAAACTCGGTCGCGTCGCTCTGGCCCGACATCCACATGGCGCGGTCCGGACCCCAGCTCCGCTGCCCGACCGGCGGGTACTTGGTCGCCGCCGCCAGCGCCTGCGCGTCCGCCACGCTGTTGATCATCGGCGCGACGATGCCCGAGGCGCCGGCATCCAGCATCCGCGACGCCATGGCGAAGTCGCCGACCGGGATCCGGACGAGACTCGGCTTGCCGGCGAGCGCCACCTCGGTGATCGCCGCACAGCACGAATGATAGTCGTGCGCGCCATGCTGCTGGTCGAGCAGCACGGCATCGAAGCCCGAACGCGCGAGGGCGCCGGCGATGGCCGGATCGGCGATACAGGACCAGCCGAGGTATCGGGCCGGCTCGGCGGGCAGCAGGCCGTGGAGGCTCGGGACGGGCAGGGTCATGGCGCTTCCTGAACTGAGACTCGCGGTGCGTGCGGCACTCTGATGACGCAAGAATAACGGCGTCGGTTTCGTGAGGTCCAGCCTCCCCTGGGCGGCGGCACAACCGATACTTCGGAATGCCTTGGGATCGCCCGGATCGAAACCGATCCTTAACCCTGTCGCGCCCTTAACGGAGCCGGTGCAAGCCGGCCGAGTCCCGGCGCGAAGACGGCCCTTACTTTCGACAGATTCGCGGGCGATAGCATTGATATCGCTCACGGATCCGGCGGACGCGGGCCTCGCCCGGCGCATCGCGATCCGGAGCAGGAGACCTCGACGGATGAACCCAGCCGACGCGATGCAGGCCGCGCCTGTCGCCGACATGACGCTGCTCGGGCTGTTCCTGCAAGCCCACTTCGTCGTGAAGATCGTGATGGTCGGGCTGCTCAGCGCGTCGATCTGGTGCTGGTCGATCATCGTCGACAAGACCCTGCTGTTCCGCCGCACCAAGGCCGAGATGGACGCGTTCGAGGATGCGTTCTGGTCCGGCCGCTCCCTGGAAGAGCTGTTCCGCTCGTTCAACGACCGCCCGGCCACCGGGCTGGCGGCGGTGTTCGTGGCCGCCATGCGCGAGTGGAAGCGCTCGTTCGAGGGCTCCGGCCGTCAGGTCCAGTCCCTGTCCCAGCGCATCGAGAAGCAGCTCGACGTCACCATCCAGCGCGAGGTCGAGCGGCTCGAATCGCGCCTGCTGTTCCTCGCCTCGATCGGCTCGGCCGGCCCGTATATCGGCCTGTTCGGCACGGTCTGGGGCATCATGACCGCGTTCACCTCGATCGCGGCCTCCAAGAACACCTCGCTCGCCGTCGTGGCGCCGGGCATCGCCGAGGCCCTGTTCGCCACCGCGATCGGCCTGTTCGCCGCGATCCCGGCGGTGCTCGCCTACAACAAGCTCCAGGCCGAGGTCTCGAAGTCGCAATCGCGGCTGGAGGGTTTCGCCGACGAGTTCTCCGCGATCCTCTCTCGCCAGATCGACGAGCGCCTCTCGCTCGCCGCCTGACCGGGCCGATCCAGGAGATTGATCCATGAGCATGGCGGCGGGGGCATCCCACGGCGGCAAAAGGCGGCGGCGCAGGGGCCGGCGCGGCGGGCCGATCAACGAGATCAACATGACGCCGTTCATCGACGTCGTGCTGGTGCTGCTGATCATCTTCATGGTCGCGGCGCCGATGATGACGGTGGGCGTTCCCCTCGACCTTCCTCAGTCGAAGGCATCGCCGCTCAATTCCGACGTGAAGCCGGTGACGATCTCGATCCGGCAGACCGGCCAGGTCTTCCTCGGCGAGGACGAGCTGACCGACGAGACGATCATCCCGAAGCTGCTCGAGACGTCGAAATCCGGCACCGAGGAGCGCGTGTTCGTGCGCGGCGACAAGCGGGTCGATTACGGCCGGGTCGCGCAGGTGATGGCGATCGTGACCGGCGGCGGCTTCAAGAAGGTCGCCCTCGTGACCGAGCCTGAGCATCAGTAGGGCGTAGAACCGTGGAGTTCCACTTCGACCGCAAGGAACCGGGTGTCTGGATCTCCGCCGGCACCCACGTGGCGCTGCTGGCCTTCGCGCTGTTCAGCGTGGCGGCCCCGGCCCTGCCCGAGGCGCAGGAGGGTGTGCCCGTCGAGGTGATCACCGAGAACCAGTTCTCCGAGATCACCAAGGGCGAGCGCCAGGCCGACAAGCCGATGCCGAACGCCCAGCCGCGCGCCGACCGCCAAGCCGAGAAGGTCGAGGAGCGCGAGCCCGAGAACGCCAAGACCGACGCGCCGACCGCGCCCAAGCGCACGGCCGAGATGAAGCTCGCCAACGCGGAGGAGATGCCCCTGCGCGCCGAGCCGGATCCGCAGGAGGTGGCGAAAGCCGCCAAGGCTGCCGAGGAAAAGCGCGACGCCGAGAAGGCTGCCGCCAAGGCCGCCGAGAAGGCGGCCGAGAAAGCGGCGGCCGACAAGGCGGCCGCCGCCGAGAAGGCGGCTGCGGCCAAGGCCGAAGCCAAAGCGGCCGCGAAGGCCGACGCCGAGAAGCGCGAGCAGCTCGACAAGCTGATCGAGCGGCAGGAGGCCGAAGCCGCGGCAGCCGCCGCCAAGGCCGCCGCCGCGAAGGCCGAGGCCAAGGCCAAGGCGGATGCCGCCAAGGCCGAGGCCGCCCGCGAAGCTGCCCGGAAGGCCGCCGAAGCCAAGGCCGAGGCGGAAGCCGAGCGGCAGAAGGAGATGGCCGAGGCCAAGGCCGCGCACGAGAAGGCGGAGGCCGCCGCCAAGGCCGAGGCTGCCGCCAAGGCGAAGGCCAAGGCGATGGCGGACGCGAAGGCCAAGGCCGATGGCGAGGCCAAGGCGCGCAAGCAGGCCGAGCTCGCCGACAAGTTCAACGCCGGCGACATCCGCTCGGTGCTCGCCTCGAAGGCGCCGTCGCAATCGACCGGCGCCACCGGCCATACGGTGCAGAAGGTGGCCGCCCTGGGTGCCGCGACCGGCACGGCCCAACGCCTGTCGCCGTCCCTGCGCGACGCCCTGGTCGGCCTGCTGCAGCAGCAGATCGAGCGCTGCTACTCGGCCCCGCCCGGCGCCGCCCAGGGGGTGGTCCTGCCGGTGCTCGACATCCGCCTGAACCCGAACGGCTCGCTCAGCACCGAGCCGCGGATCATGCGCGGCGGCTCCAGCGGCGTGGACCAGTCGATCGCGCAAGCTGCGCTCCGGGCGGTGCGCCGCTGTGCGCCGTACAACATACCGGCCACCTACGCGCCGTATTACAACGACTGGAAGGCCATCAACGCGGAGTTCGAATTCACGGCGACCTGAGGTCGCCACCCGCGCAGCCTGCCGTCACCCGCCTCCCCGTCTGATCGCCACTTCGGATCCGACCCATGCATGACCTTCCCTCCGCCGGGCGCCTTCCGGCGCCCTATGCCGCGCGCCTGTTCGCGCCCATCGTCGCGTTTCTGGCGCTGCTGACGGTCGCCCTCGGCTTCGCTGCGCCGGCCCAGGCGCAGCTGCAGCTGCGCATCGGCGGCGGCAACTTCCAGCCGCTGCCGATCGCCATCGCGGATTTCGGCGGCGATCCGAGCCTCGGCGGCCTCGTCTCCGGCGTGGTGACCAACAACCTGCGCCGCTCAGGGTATTTCACGCCCCTCGACCACGCCCGCTTCCCGGAGCAGCCGAATTTCGACGCCGCGCCGAACTTCGAGAAGTGGCGCGCCACCGGCGTGCAGGGGCTGGTCACGGGCCGCGTCTCGCGCGATGCCTCCGGCAAGCTCAAGGTCGAGTTCCGTCTCTGGGACGTGACCTCCGGCCAGCAGATGACCGGCCAGCAATACGGCACCGACACCGCCAACGCCCGGCGCACCGGCCACCTGATCTCGGACGCGGTCTACACCAAGATCACCGGCCTCGGCCCCTGGTTCGACAGCCGCATCGCCTTCGTGGACGAGAGCGGCCCCAAGGAGAACCGGCGCAAGCGCCTGATGGTCATGGACCAGGACGGCGCCAACGTCCGGGCGATCACCAGCGGCGAGACCTCGATCGTCGCGCCGCGCTACTCGCCGGCCACCCAGGACATCGCGTTCATGTCCCAGGCCACCGGGCACCAGCCGCGGGTCCAGGTGATCAACCTCGAGACCGGCGCCCGGCAGGCGCTCGGCAACGTTGACTCCATGAGCGCCAGCCCGCGCTTCTCACCGGACGGCCGCCGCCTGGTGATGAGCGTGCAGCAGGGCGGCAACGCCGATATCGTGACCATGGACATCGCCACGAAGGCCCAGCACTCGGTCACCAACGGCATGGCGATCGACACCTCGCCGACCTACGCCCCGGACGGTTCGCAGATCGCGTTCGAATCCGATCGCGGCGGCTCGCAGCAGGTCTACGTGATGGGCGCGGACGGCTCGAACCCGCACCGCATCACCTTCGGCACCGGCTCGGCCTCGCAGCCGGCCTGGTCGCCGCGCGGTGACCTGATCGCCTACACCCGCCAGCGCAACGGCGGCTTCGCCATCTGCGTGTCGAAGCCCGACGGCACCGGCGAGCGCGTCCTGACCGAGGGTTACCACAACGAGGGGCCGACCTTCGCGCCGAACGGCCAGTACGTGCTGTTCTTCCGCGATCCCGGCGGCCAGGGCGGCGGCAAGCTGTTCATGGTCGACATCACCGGCAAGGTCGAGCAGCCGGTCCCGACGCCGTCCTACGCCTCGGATCCGACCTGGTCGCCGCTGCTGGCGGGGCGCTGATCTTTTTCGGGACTTTGGAGCCCGGCTACCAGTCGGGCTCCAGGGCGTCGTTCGTTTCGCCGCCCGTGACGGCAGGGGTGAGCGTCGCGGCCTGATCCCGCAACGCTTTCGGCAGAGCCCCGAGGACGGGATCGTCGAAACCGAGATGCGGCAGGTAGCGGGCGATGAGTCCGGCAATGAGCTTGGCCTGGGCTGCGTCGCGGCGGCGCTTCTCGGGATTGCGTTCCGGTCTCTCCGACAACCAGGCTTTGTGGAGCGCGAAGGCGCGGGGATCGGGCACGGTCATCTCGGCCGGGTAGCCGCGCAGATCGAGCACCGTGACCCGGACCTTGGGACTGTTCACGAGCCAGGTCAGACCAAAAATCTCGACGGCGACGAGATCGTCAGGGTCGCGCCCGATCTGTCTGACCTCGCTCGGTCGAATCGGATCTTTCGGGGCGGGCGTGATGAGATCGACGATGTAGCCGTCGCGGTTCGCCGCGCGAAATCCGCGCCTGCCCATGACCTCGAAGGAATGATCGACCTTCCGAAGCAGGCCGACGACGCCGGATGCTGCGACTTCCGGCACGATGAGTTTCAAGCTGGCCCGGGCATCGTATAGCAGATCGAAATCGGCTGTTTCGAGAACCGCCTGGTCGATCTGGACACCGGCCATCCTCTCGTAGGCGAACAACGCGTTCGTTCCGACCGTGGCGACCACCGGTTCCGTGAGACGGGCATCGGACAGAGCCCGCAGGATCCGGGCGGCGATCACCGGCATTCGGCCGAGCCGCTGGGCTCGGTTGACGGCCGCGATCCTGTTCAGCCGTTGTGCAAGCGAGGTGCTGCGCGTTTTCGCGCGCGCACGACCCTCGACGAAGCGTTGGTGAATGGCCTCCGTCTCGGACGAACGAGGCCCGACCGACTTCCAGACGCCATTCTTGAAACGATAGAGGTAACTGCGCCCATCGACGGTTTTCCAGCCCATCGAACCGGCAAAGCGGCTCTGCAAGGTCGATCGCGCCGCGCGGTAGGCATCGAAGACCTGCTCGGCATTGATGAGTTGCCGGGCCTGTTCATCGTCGAGTTCGCGATAGGCCATGATGCGCGTCCCAGCCGACGGTGCGACCCGCGATCATACTCATCAAGCTGTTGCTAGCAAACGATTTATCCATATCTGGAACAACCAGAGGCGTAAAATGGATAAACGCGATCGCGAGGCCAACGCTTCTGACGGTGTCCGTCGGCCTCGCAGATCCTCGCTCAGCCAGCGTCCGACCAGCCGGTCCACTCTTCGATTGCAGAGAGGAGGTTCTACCCCTGCACCAGCAACCGGTCCCGCGCCCGCAAGGCCGGAAAGAACCGGCCCCAGAGCAGCGCGACCGCAATAGTCGCGGCACCGCCCGCCACTACCGCCGGGACCGCCCCGATCGCGGCGGCGAGCACGCCGGATTCGAACTCGCCGAGTTCGTTCGAAGCGCCGATGAACACCGTGTTCACCGCCGAGACCCGGCCCCGCATGGCGTCCGGCGTCTCGCCCTGCACGAAGGTCTGGCGGACATAGACCGAGATCATGTCAGCCGCGCCCGTGACGAACAGGCAGGCCATCGACAGGGGCAGCGAGGTGGAAAGCCCGAACGCCACCGTGGCCGCGCCGAACACGGCGCACGCCCGGAGCATCCGCACCCCGGCATGGCGCCGGAGCGGGCGATAGGCCAGCAGGACTGCCATGGTGACCGCCCCGAAGGCCGGCATGCTTCGCAGAGCCCCGAGGCCGAGGGGACCGACATGCAGCACCTCGCCGGCATAGATCGGCAGCAGCGCCGTGGCGCCCCCGAGCAGCACGGTGAACAGGTCGAGGCTGATGGCGCCCAGCACCACCGGCTGCGAACGGATGTAGCCGATGCCGGCTGAGAGCGCGGCCCAGGTGATCGGCGGCCGCTCGGTCACCGCCGCCGGTCGGAAGCGGATTAGCCCGGTCAGGAGGCTCGCCAGGGCGAAGCTCGCCGCCGCGCCACCGAACACCACCGACGGCCCGAGGGCGTAGAGCAGGCCGCCGAGCGCCGGACCCATCACCGAGGCGCTCTGCCAGAGCGAGGCGTTCCAGGCGATGGCCGAGCCGAATTGCGGCCCCGGCACCAGCGTCGGCAGCAAAGCCTGCAGGGCGGGGTTGGCGAAGGCCCGGGCCGTGCCGACGACGATCACCAGGGCGTAGATCGGCCAGACCGACTGGAGCCCGGCCAGCGCGTAGGCGAGGAGCCCGAAGCTCGCCAGGCTCTGGAGCCCGAAGGCCGCGGCGCCGACGAGACGGCGGTCATAGGCATCCGCGACGTGGCCGGTGATCAGGGCGCAGATCACCGCGGGCAGGAAGCCGGCCAGCCCGACGAGGCCGAGCGCCAAGGCGGAATGGGTCAGGTCGTAGACGAACCAGCCGATCGCCACCGCCTGCATCTGATACGCGAGGCCGGTCAGGAAGCGGGCCGCGCCGAACAGGCGGAAGTCGCCGATGCCGAAGACGGCCCAGCCGGAACGATCTCTTTCGGACATGGCCCCCTGCTGAGCCCGGCCGGGGGATTAATCAAGCCCGGCGCGGAAACGGATCGCCTCGCTCGCCGTCGGCCTCAGTGGAGCGCGAAGCCCGGCTTGCGACCGGCGGTCTCGGGCAGGGCCGTGACGGGTCGCGCCTCGTGATGATCGAGACGCGACTCGTCAAAAGGGAAAAGCGGGAAGATGCAGGTCACCTGGGTCCCGGCCCCGGGCGCGGTTTCCAGAAGGACCCGCCCGCCATGGAGTTCGACGAAGGACCGCACGATCGACAGGCCCAGCCCGACCCCGCGATGGCGGGTGCCCAGGGTGTGGCTCTCGAAGCGGCGGAAGACCGAATCGGCGATCTCCGGCGGCATGCCGCGGCCGTGGTCGCGCACGCTCAGGATCAGCTCGTGCGCCTCCCGGCGGGCGCGGACCTCGACGCGCTGCCCGGCATCCGAGAAGCCGACGGCGTTGGAGAGCAGGTTGAACAGGATCTGGCGGACCCGCTTCCCGTCCGCGTGGACGCTGCCGATTTCCTCCGGCACGTCCAGCGCGAGGGTGATGTGGGATTCGGCCAGCCGGTCCTCGATGCCGCGAACCGCGGCCTCAATGGTCGCCTGGACGTCGACCTCCTCCCGCAGAAGCTCCAGCGAGCCGGCATCGATCGAGGCGAGGTCGAGGATGTCGTTGATGATCACCAGCAGCGCCGCCGACGAGCGCATGATGTGGTCGGAATATTCGCGCTGCCGGTCGTTGAGCGCCCCGACCGTCTCGTCCCCGAGCAATTGGGTGAAGCCGATGATGTTCGTGAGCGGCGAGCGCAGCTCGTAGGAGACGTGGTGCACGAAGGTGTCGCGCAATTGCGCGGCCTTCTCCAGGGCGTCGTTCTTCTCGGTCAGCGCCCGCTCGACGTTCACGCTGGCGGTGACGTCGATCAGGGTCAGCAGGGTCGCGCCCTCGGGCAGCGGCTGCGCGGCGCAATCGAGGACGGTGCCGTCCACCACCTCCAGGCGGCAGGACCGGGCGGTGCGCGATTCGAGACCGACCACCGCGTCGCGGATGTCGAGCCAGGGCTCCTCGGCCGGTGCCAGGGACCGGCAGGCCTCGATGACGGCATCGACATGCGGCCGCTCCTCGACGGTCGCCGGATCGAGCCGCCAGACGGTGCAGAACGCCCGGTTGGCGAGCGTCATGCGGCCGTCGGCGCCGAACACGGCCACCGGCTCGGCCAGGGTGTCCAGGGTCTCGGCCTGGAGGCGGCGCAGGGCGTTGTAGCGCGATTCGGCGTTCAGGCTGTCGGAGACGTCGTCGAACAGGTAGGTCAGGCCGCCCTGCGGGTTCGGGTCGGCGACCACGCGCAGCGTCCGGCCGTCGGGCAGGTACCACCAGCCGTGGTTCGCCTCGGCGGCCCGGTAGGCGGCGAGCACCCCCTGCTTCCAGCCGCGGAAATCGGCATGCTCCTCGAGCTTCCGCTCGGCCCGGAGGTGGTCGAGGATCTCGCCGTCGGAGGGGCGGCTGTCGAGGAAGGCCTGATCGAGGTCCCAGAGCTCGCGGTAGGCGGCATTGTGGAAGATCAGCCGCTGCGAGACGTCGAACATCGCCACGGCGGTCGGCAATTGGTCCAGGGTGCGGACATTGGCGTTCATCTGGCGCTGCAGGTCGGCGCGGACGCTCTCCAGCTCGGATACGTCGATGGCGATCCCGACATGGCCGCTATCCAGGGTGGTCTCGAACACGTCGAGCATGCGCCGGCTGCCGGCCACCACGGCCGAGAGCCGCGGGACGCTCCGGGTCGGGCTGGCGGCGCGTGCCGCCGCGTCGCGGGCGATCGCCTCGCGGGCGGGACGGTCCAGCAGCTCGATGCCGCCATCCAAAGCGGCCTCGCGGGTCGGCGCCTCGACGGCCGCCACGTAGGCGGCGTTGACCCAGCTCAGGCCGCCCTCGCGGTTGCGCCGCCAGACCGGCTGCGGAATCGCGTCGAGCAGGCCGGCCAGCGCGGACAGGCCGCGGCGGGTCTCGTCCAGGGTCGCCCGCAGGTCGGCGATCTCACAGCGCTCCTGGCTGGTCTCGCGCAGCCGCAGCAGCGCGCGTCCGGCCACGGCCTGCCCGTGCGCGTCGATGCTGCGCCCGGTCTGGGTGCGCAGGCTGAGCGTGAAGCTCGTGCCCCGCGCCCGCAGGGCCTCGACCGCGGTCTCGACCGCGGCGGCGTCGGTGGCGACCAGCCAGGTCCCGAAGGCCAGGACCCGGCGGGCATAGCCCGAGGTCGGCCGCTCGCCGTAGATCGCCAGGCTGATATCGCCCTCGACCACGGGCTCGCTGCGCCGGTCCCAGGTGACGATGATCTGGCGCTCGGCATTGAGCAGCATCTCGGCGCGGTCATGGGCGCCGCGCAGCACGTCGAGGGCGCCGGCCAGCTCGCGCTCCCGGCGGGTCCAGCGGCTGCGCTCGTAGAGATGGAGCAGCGACAGGATCACTGCGAAGGCGACCAGGCCGCCGAAGATCGCCAGGGCGGCGACCCCGTGCATCTCGCGCGGCGCGTGCGTAGCCGCGGTCTCGGGCAGTTCGGCGAGCGCAGCGCTCGCCGCAGTCAATGTGAGCGTACCCACGCAGATTCGAACGTGCGCGGCACGACCGACACCCATGATAGCCCTGCCCCCACCCTGGCGATCCGCATGCGCGCGCAACCGCGCGGCGCAGAACGCACCGTTCCCGCAGATGATTCTCTCGAACCGCCGCGGACCCACCGATCTAAGATTCGCCCGCACCTTACCGTGCGGCGGAATCGACCCGGAAGGGGAACGAAGCGTGGCTATACGCCGGTCGCGCACAATCATCCGTTAACGACACTCAGAAGACACAGTGCGGTTGCGCCGAAACGGATTGACAAATGAAAAGGCCCGACGCAGCGCGCCGGGCCTTTTCGTGCTCTCGATCAGTGTGTTCGAAACCGTACCGATCGCCGCCTGGGCGGTCAGGATTTCAACCTCCGGTTCGGCGCGTCGGCCGAACCGAAGCCGCTCCCGACCGAGGCCGGCTCAGTAGCGGTAGTGGTCGGACTTGAACGGGCCGGACTCGGACACGCCGATATAGGCGGCCTGGTCGGGGCGCAGCTTCGAGAGCTTCACGCCGATCTTTTCCAGGTGCAGAGCCGCGACCTTCTCGTCGAGGGTTTTGGGCAGGGTGTAGACTTGGCGTTGGTACTTGGTCGTGTTGGTCCAGAGCTCGATCTGCGCCAGCGTCTGGTTGGTGAACGAGGCCGACATCACGAAGGACGGGTGCCCCGTCGCGTTGCCGAGGTTCACCAGGCGGCCCTCCGACAGGAGGATGATGCGGTGGCCGTCCGCGAAGGTGATCTCGTCCACCTGCGGCTTGATGTTCGACCACTTGAGGTTCTTCAGGCCGGCGACCTGAATCTCGTTGTCGAAGTGACCGATGTTGCAGACGATCGCCCGGTCCTTCATCGCCCGCATGTGGTCGAGGGTGATGATGTCCTTGTTGCCGGTGGCGGTGACGAAGATGTCGGCGCGCGGGGCGGCATCCTCCATGGTCACGACCTCGTAGCCCTCCATGGCGGCCTGGAGCGCGCAGATCGGGTCGATCTCCGACACGAGCACGCGGCAGCCCGCGTTGCGCAGCGACGCGGCCGAACCCTTGCCGACGTCGCCGAAGCCCGCGACCATGGCGACCTTGCCGGCCATCATCACGTCGGTACCGCGGCGGATGCCGTCGACCAGCGACTCCTTGCAGCCGTAGAGGTTGTCGAACTTCGACTTGGTGACCGAGTCGTTCACGTTGATCGCTGGGAAGAGCAGCTTGCCCTCCTTGGCCAGCACGTACAGGCGGTGCACGCCCGTGGTGGTCTCCTCGGAGACGCCCTTGATGCTGTCGGCCAACCCGGCGAACCAGCCCTTCGGCTTCTCGGCGAGCTTCTTCTTCAGGAGCGCGAAGAAGACTTCCTCCTCCTCGCTCTCCGGCTTGTCGAGGAAGGCGGTGTCGCCGTTCTCGGCACGCAGGCCGAGATGGACGAACATGGTGGCGTCGCCGCCGTCGTCGAGGATCATGTTCGGCATGCCGCCGTCATGCCAGTCGAACAGGCGGGAGGTGTAGTCCCAATACTCTTCCAGGGTCTCGCCCTTCACGGCGAAGACCGGGATGCCGGCGGCCGCGATGGCGGCGGCGGCGTGGTCCTGGGTCGAGTAGATGTTGCAGGAGACCCAGCGGATGTCGGCGCCGAGCGCCTTCAGGGTCTCGATCAGCACGGCGGTCTGGATCGTCATGTGGAGCGAGCCGGCGATCTTGGCGCCCTTCAGGGGCTGGCTCGCGCCGTACTCCTCGCGGACCGCCATCAGGCCCGGCATCTCCGTCTCGGCGATCGAGATCTCCTTGCGGCCGTAATCGGCCAGCCCGATGTCCTTGACGATGTAATCCTTGGCCATGAGTCGGCGGCTCCGTGTGTTCGCGTTGCGGTTCGGGGCCAGCCCCTACCACTTCGCGGGATACGAAGCAATCAAGACATAAACATGTCTTTATACGTTCCAGGCTGCGGGGCGGCCGCTTCCGGGCCGTTGGACGCCTAAATCTCGATTTCGGTGCCGACCTCCACCACCTGGCGGGTCGGCACGCCGAAGAAGGCGCCGGTGCGCTCGGCGTTGCGCTGCATGAAGGCGAACAGGTTCTCGCGCCACGGCGCCATGCCGCGCTTGTCATTCTTGGGGATGATCGTCTCGTGGCCGACGAACACGGTCATGTCGTCGACGACGTTCGCCGGCAGGTGGCGGGCGGCGACCGCGCAGGCCAGCCCCTCCGGGATGGAGGCATCCTCCATGAAGCCGTAGCGCAGAATCACCCGGTAGAAGTCCGGCGCCAAGATCGTCACGTGGGCGCGCTGCTCCACCGGGACCGTGGGAGTCTCCTCGTAGAGGGCGGTGATGATCAGGATCCGCTCCATCAGGGCGTGGTTGCGCTCGACGAAGCGCGAGAGGTGGAGCGGGATCCCGTGCTCGGCCGCCGAGAGGAACGCCGCGGTGCCGGGCAGGCGCAGCAGGTCGCGGTGCTGGAGCCCAGCCAGGAACGCATCCTCCGGCAGGCGCAGGGCGACCCGGGCCTGCTCGACCAGCTCGTTGCCCTTCTTCCACGTGAGCATCATCAGCGCGACGAGGCCGGCGAGCACCAGGGGAAACCAGCCGCCCTCCAAGATCTTCACGCTGTTGGCCGCGAAGAACACGGCGTCGATGGCCAGGAACAGGCCGTTGACCGCGAAGACCAGGATCGGGTTGTAGCCCCAGCGCAGCGCGATCAGCGCGGCGAGCAGGGTGGTGATGGCCATCAGCATCGAGACCGCGATGCCGTAGGCGCCGGCCAGCGCGTCCGAGGAGCCGAACATCACCACCGCCACCAGGGTCGCGGCGGCGAGCAGCCAGTTGACCATCGGCACGTAGATCTGGCCACGCTCCTCCTTGGCCGTCTGGACGATGCGCATGGCCGGCAGGAAGCCGAGCTGCACCGATTGCTGGGTCAGGGAGAACACGCCCGAGATGATCGCCTGGGAGGCGATGATGGTCGCGAGCGTCGCGAGCGCGATCAGCGGGTAGTGGCCCCAATCCGGGCACAGCCGGAAGAACGGGTTCTCCAGTGCGTCCGGCGAGGCCAGCAGCAGGGCGCCCTGGCCGAAATAGTTGAGCACCAGCGCCGGCAGCACGAGGACGAACCACGCGACCCGGATCGGCATCGCGCCGAAATGGCCGAGATCGGCGTACATCGCCTCGCCGCCGGTCACCGCCAGGAAGGCCGCGCCCAGCATGGCGAAACTCACGTGCCAGCCGGCATGCAGCATGAACTCGACGGCGCGCAGCGGGTTCAGCGCGGCGAGAATCTCCGGCTTGCCGAGGATGCCGCCGATCCCGAGCAGCGCCAGAACGATGAACCACACCAGCATCACCGGGCCGAACACCCGGCCGATCACCGCCACGCCCTTGTGCTGGACGGCAAACAGCACGAGCAGGATCACGATCGTGATCGGCACGACGAAATGGCCCAGCGCCGGGGCGTCGACCTTCAGCCCCTCGATGGCGGAGAGCACCGAGATCGCCGGCGTGATCGCGCCGTCGCCGTAGAGCAGGGCCGCCCCGATCAGACCGACCACCAGCAGTGCCGCCTTCCAAGTCCCGTGGCGAGCCTGCCGGGCGCCGAGCAGCGCCAGCATGGCGACGATGCCGCCCTCGCCCTTGTTGTCGGCCCGCAGGATCAGCACCGCGTATTTCAGCGACACGATCAGGATCAGCGACCACAGGATCAGCGACACCGCGCCGGTGGCGGCTTCCGCTACGGAGGCACCGCCTGCGGTGGCCGCCTTCACGGCCTCCTTGAAGGCGTAGAGCGGGCTGGTGCCGATATCGCCGTAGACGACGCCGAGCGCACCGAAGATCAGCGCCGGCTTGAGCCGGCCCTTCTGGGACGCGGCGTCGTCGCCGGCATCGGCCGGGGAACCCGAAGCCGCCGCGGGGGCAAGGGACTGACTCAACGCACGGCTCCCGCGGGATTCAACGTATTTCCCTGGCGGGACAGGTAGAGCGGAGTTCGCCGAAGTGGAAGCCGATGCGGTTGGATCCGCGCGCGACCGAAGGGTGCGCCCTCGGCTCTCACCGTCATTGCGAGCGCAGCGAAGCAACCCAGTGCGGCGCGCGGTCTCCGGTCGTAGCGGATTCCTGGGTCGCTTCGCTGCGCTCGCGATGACGGTGCGGGGCAATCGGCGAGTCGATCAAACCCGACACCGTGTGAGAACCACCCTGTCACACCAGATCGGCCAGCCCTTCCGGGCAGGCCTCGCCGCGCCGCAGGCCGAAGACCGGGACGCCGGCATGGCGGGCGATCGACGCGGCCACGGTGCCGAGCGGCGCCGGCGCCGCCTCGCTCTCGCTCACCGCAACGGCGAGGAGCCGGATGCCGTGCAGGCGCAGGGTCTCGCAGGCGGTGAGCGTGTGGCTGATCGCCCCCAGATAGCTGCCGGAGACGAGGAGCGCCGGCACCGCCAGTTCGCGGAGCCAGTCGAGCCCGGTGGCGCTCTCGGTAACCGGGCTCATGAGCCCGCCGACACCCTCGATGATCAGGGTTCCTTCGCTGTGGGCGATCTGCATCCGGCACCAGCCGACGAGGTCGGGCAGCGCCAGGGACCGGCCCTCCAGCGCCGCAGCCTGATCGGGCGCGAGCGGGGCCGCGAACCGCCAGGGCGAGCAGGCCTCGACGGTCTCGTCCTCGACGGCGAGGCCCTGC
The DNA here is from genome assembly GCF_022829515.1 of Methylobacterium sp. J-048. Classification (GTDB taxonomy): domain Bacteria; phylum Pseudomonadota; class Alphaproteobacteria; order Rhizobiales; family Beijerinckiaceae; genus Methylobacterium. Next base: position 21,885 of record NZ_JAKSYL010000137.1, on the reverse strand, counting down.
GCGTCGAGCAGCCGGGCGGTGTCGCTCTCCGCGAAGGCCGGGTCGCTCAGGGGCGGCACGCTGCTCGCCAGCGGTTTCAGCGTCCGCACCGGCCTTCCCTGTCCCCGCAGGCGCCGGGTCAGCGCCGCGGTGACGTAGGTCTTGCCGATCTCGGTGCCGGCGCCGGCGACGAAGACCGTGCGGGCAGCCATGGTCCCGGCCGCCTCAGGCCTGGAAGGTGCCGTGGCAGTGCTTGTACTTCTTGCCCGAGCCGCACGGGCACGGCTCGTTGCGCCCGACCCGGCCCCAGGTCGTGGAATCGGTGGGGTCGCGCTCCAGCACGGCGCCGTCGACGGACAGGCCCTGCGCGGCGTAGCCGTAGGCCGGACCGCCGCCGCCATCGCTGCCCGAGCCGCGCGTATCGTAATCCATCTCGTTCTCGCCGGTGACCGGATCGAGGTGCTGCGCGAACATCTGCGGCAGCTCCGGGGTACCGCCCGGGAAGGCCTGCTGCTGATCGGGCTGCTGATGCACGATCTCGACGCGGGAGAGCTGCGCCGTCACCTGCTCGCGCAGGGCCGTGACCAGGTTGTTGAACAGGTCGAATGCCTCGGACTTGTACTCGTTGAGCGGGTCGCGCTGGGCGAAGCCGCGCCAGCCGATCACCTGCCGCAGGTGGTCGAGGGTCACGAGGTGCTCGCGCCACAGGTGGTCCAGGGTCTGGAGCAGGACCTGCTTCTCGATATAGGCGGTGATCTCGGTGCCGTTCTTCTCGGCCCGGGCGGCGTAGGCGGTCTCGGCGGCCTTGAGCAGGCGCTCGCGCATCTCCTCGTCGGCGATGCCCTCCTCCTTGGCCCATTCCTCTACCGGCTCGTCGAGGTTGAGCACCTCCCGGACCTGCTCGCGCAAGGCCGCGACATCCCACTGCTCGGCATAGGCGTTCTGCGGGATGTAGCGGGCGACGAGGTCGTCGATCACGCCCTCGCGCATCTCGTCCACGGTCTCGCGCACGCTCTCCTGGGCCATGAAGTCCCGGCGCTGCTCGAACACGACCTTGCGCTGGTCGTTCATGACGTTGTCGTACTTGAGCACATTCTTGCGCATGTCGAAGTTGCGGGCTTCGACCTTCTGCTGCGCCTTCTCGATCGCCTTGTTGATCCAGGGGTGGATGATCGCCTCGCCCTGCTCCAGGCCGAGCTTCTGCAGCATCCCGTCCATGCGGTCGGAGCCGAAGATCCGCATCAGGTCGTCCTGAAGCGACAGGTAGAACTTTGAGCGGCCGGGATCGCCCTGGCGGCCGGAGCGGCCGCGGAGCTGGTTGTCGATGCGCCGGGATTCGTGGCGCTCGGTGCCGATGATGTAGAGGCCGCCCGGCAGGGCCTTCTTGCGGCCGGCTGCCGGATCGGCCGGCTCGCCGGAGGCCAGCACCTTCGCCCGGTTGTCGGCGATCTCCGCCTTGATCGCCTCGATGGCGGCGTCGCGCTCCGGCCCGGCCGGGAGCTGGCCGAGTTCCTTCTCGATGCGCATCTCGAGATTGCCGCCGAGTTTGATGTCGGTGCCGCGGCCGGCCATGTTGGTGGCGATGGTGATCGCGCCCGGCACGCCGGCCTCGGCCACGATGTAGGCCTCCTGCTCGTGGAAGCGGGCGTTCAGCACGGCGAAGCGCTTGGTGACCCGGCCCTCGCGGGCGGCCTTGTAGACGTCGGTGAGCGCGTTCGGATCCGAGTAGTCGAGCAGGGTGTAGCCGGCCTTCTTCAGCATCTCGGCCAGGTGCTCGGACTTCTCGATCGAGCCGGTGCCGACCAGGATCGGCTGGTGGCGGGTGTGCGCCTTGTCGATCTCCGCGATGATGCCTTCGTACTTCTCGCCGACCGTGCGGTAGACCTCGTCGTCCTCGTCGACGCGCTCGACCTCCTTGTTGGTCGGGATGTCGACCACGTCGAGCTTGTAGATCTCGGCGAACTCGTCGGCCTCGGTGGAGGCCGTGCCGGTCATACCGGCAAGCTTATTGTAGAGTCGGAAATAATTCTGGAAGGTGATCGAGGCGAGCGTCTGGTTCTCGGGCTGGATCGTCACGCGCTCCTTGGCCTCGAGCGCTTGGTGCAGCCCTTCCGAGTAGCGCCGACCCTGCATCATGCGGCCGGTGAACTCGTCGATGATCACCACCTCGTCGTTCTTGACGATGTAGTCCTTGTCCCGGGTGAACAGGGTGTGGGCGCGCAGGGCCTGATTCACGTGGTGGACCAGGCTGACGTTGTGGGCATCGTACAGGTCGCCGTCCTTAAGCAGGCCGACCTCGCGCAGGGTCTCCTCCACGAACTCGTTGCCGGACTCGGTCAGCGAGACCGTGCGCTGCTTCTCGTCGAGGTCGTAATGCTCGCGCACCAGCCGGGGCAGGATCGCGTCGACCGACACGTACAGCTCGGACCGGTCGTCCACCGGACCCGAGATGATCAGCGGCGTGCGCGCCTCGTCGATCAGGATCGAATCGACCTCGTCGACGATCGCGAAGTTGTGTCCGCGCTGGGCGAGCTGCGACAGCTCGTACTTCATGTTGTCGCGGAGGTAATCGAACCCGTACTCGTTGTTGGTGCCGTAGGTGATGTCGCAGGCATAGGCCGCCTTGCGCTGCTCGTCGTCCAGCCCGTGCACGATGGTGCCGACGGTGAGCCCCAGGAACCGGTAGAGCTGGCCCATCCACTCCGCATCGCGGGCGGCGAGATAGTCGTTCACCGTGACGACGTGGACGCCCTTGCCCTCCAGGGCATTCAGGTAGACCGGCAGCGTCGCCACCAGGGTCTTGCCCTCGCCGGTCTTCATCTCGGCGATGCCGCCCTCGTGCAGCACCATGCCGCCGATCAGCTGCACGTCGAAGTGGCGCTGGCCGAAGACGCGCTTGGCCGCCTCGCGCACCGTCGCGAAGGCCGGGACCAGGATGTCGTCGAGGCTCTTGCCGGCGGCGATCTCCGCCTTCAGCATGTCGGTCCGCGCTCGGAGCGCGTCGTCCGAGAGGGCCTGGATCTCCGGTTCCAGCGCGTTGATCAGCGCCACGCGCGGGCGATAGCCCTTGACGCGCCGGTCGTTGGAGGAGCCGAAAATCTTCTTGGCGATCGAGCCGAGCATCGTTGACCTGCGGACGCGCGAGCCCGCCCACGGGTGTGCGTGGCGGGCCGGCCTTGGCGGAGTTGGCCGGGCTTATAGAGGTAAACATCGGCCGGCGCACCTGAAAGAGGCGGCCTCCGATCCATCGGGCTCCGAACGGTTGAAACGGCAGCGCTTGCCTTCTCGGGCGACCCGCGCCACCTGTGCCGCGGACCGCCGCCCGGCCTCAACGGGGCGGCGCCGAGACGTCAGCCGAGGACCACGCCAGCATGCCGAACCCCGCCCTCCTCCGGCGCGCGAGCGCACTCGCCCTGATGCTCGCGATGCCCGGACTCGCGCTGGCGCAGGCCCCCCAGGCGGCTCCGACCTCGACACCGGCAGCGAACACGGCCGCCCCGAGCCCCGACACGGTGGTGGCCAGCGTCAACGGCAAGCCGATCACGCAGGGCGACCTCGCCATCGCGTCGGACGACCCTGCCCTGTCGCTGCCGGGCGTCGACGAGGCGCAGAAGAAGTCCCTGCTGGTGGATTACATGGTCGACCTGCGGGTCGGCGCGCAGGCCGCCGAGGCCGCCAAGGTCGGCGACTCGCCCGAGTTCAGGCGCAAGCTCGCCTATTTCCGCGACAAGCTGCTGCTCGACGACTACCTGGAGCAGGAGGCCAAGCGCGCGGTGACGCCCGAGGCCGAGCACGCGATCTTCGACCAGACCGTCAAGCTGATGAAGCCCGAGGAGGAGGTGCACGCGCGCCACATCCTCGTGGACAACGAGGGCGACGCCAAGAAGATCGCCGCGCGGATCAAGGGCGGCGAGGATTTTGCCAAGGTCGCGGCCGAGACCTCGAAGGATCCCGGCTCGAAGGCCGAGGGCGGCGATCTCGGCTGGTTCACCAAGGAGCGGATGGTCGCGGATTTCGCCAACGCCGCCTTCGCGATGAAGCCGGGCCAGGTCTCCGACCCGGTCAAGAGCCAGTTCGGCTGGCACGTGATCAAGGTCGAGGAGAAGCGCACCAAGCCGCAGCCGACCTTCGACGAATTGAAGGACCAGATCGACCAGCACATCGTCCGCAAGGCGCAGCAGGACCTGATCCTGAAGCTGCGCGCCGAGGCCAAGATCGACCGCACCGACGCGGCGCCCGCTCCCGCACAGCCGGCGCCGGAGACGAAGAAGCCGTGATCGGATCGGCATAGCGGATCGATCCGGCAGATGGCTTGCGCACCTGCCGGATCCTCACGATTCAAACAAGGACTGCTCAGGGCGGAAAAAGGATGCCGTCGTAATCCACTGCGCCATTGAGGAGGTGCAAGATCACGATCTGATCGGTCTCGACACGATAGAAGATCAGATAATTGCGGTGGACCCGACGGCGAATCCCCTGCTTCTCGTAACGTGGGACCAGAGGAAACCCGTTCGGTAATTCGGCGAGGCCCATGCACTTGGAACGAAGCGACTGCACGAAGCTGAGCGCCCGAAACGGGTTATCGCGGGCAATGTAGTCGCCGATCAACTCCAGGTCGCGTTCCGCTTCCTCGGTGAAACGGACGATCACGCCTTGGCGTTGCTCAGGTCACGGTACTTGCGTTCGAGGCGGTCGAAAACCTCCTCGGCGGCCTTCGTCTGTCCCGCATCCGCCTGCTCGATCCCGCGTGCGATCGAGGCGTCCAGAACCGCGATTCGGACTTCCCGATCCTGGATGAGCCGGACCCCCTCACGCAGAACTTCGCTCTGTGATGTGTACCGGCCGGTCTCGACCAGCCGCGCCACGAAGGCTTCGAGTTGCTGCCCGAGATCTGCACGGATCATCGCGTCCTCCTGAAGACCGCTCCCGAGCGAAGGCTATCAAGTCTTGCAAAGCGTCGCCAGCGAGGCATGCGGGCCGATGAGGCCCGCTCCACGCCTGCTCGCGGCCTCTCAATACGGCCGGTCGGGATGCAGATACGCCGAGCTCGCGGGCGGCGTCGGTGCGGTGACGCCGAGTGCCACGAGCTCAGCCGAGCGGCGGCTTTCGGCGATCCGATCGAGCACCGCGATCAGCAGCCACGGACACGCGATCCCGATGAAGAAGGCCATGTGATCCTCCGACGCCGGATCTGAGAATTGTCCAGCTTCGGACGATGATAGGCCGGCCGGGGCCGTCCGCAAGCGGCGCCCCGGCGGTTTTGCGTCAGAGCCAGCCCTGAAGCTCGCGGCGCACCACGTGCTCGATCACCTTCATGCCGAGATCGGAATCGTTCAGGCACGGGATGTAGGCGAAGCGCTCGCCGCCGTTGCCCTCGAAATAGTGGCGGTTCTCGCCGTCGAGTTCCTCCAGCGTCTCCAGGCAATCGGCCGTGAAGCCGGGAGCGACGATCGCCATGCGCTTGACGCCGGATTTGGCCAGCTCCGTCACGGTCTCGTCGGTATAGGGCTTGAGCCACTCCTCATTGCCGAAGCGCGACTGGAAGGTCACCCGCATGCGCTCGGGCGACATCCCGAGCGCTTCGCGGATCAGGCGCCCAGTCTTGTGGCACTGGCAATGGTACGGGTCGCCCTTGAGCAGGTAGCTGCGCGGCACGCCGTGGAACGAGGTCAGGATCACCTCGGGCTCGAAGTCGAGCTTGGCCAGGCCCTCGCGGATCGAATCGGCCATCGCGGCGATGTAGACGGGGTCGTCGTGATAGGGCGGCGAGACCCGCACGGTCGGCTGCCAGCGCATGTCCATGAGCGCGCGGAACGCCTGGTCGCAGGCGGTGGCCGAGGTGGCGGCGGCGTATTGCGGGTAGAGCGGCACCAGCAGGATCCGGTCGCAGCCCTGGTCGAGCAGCGCCTGGAGTCGGTCGGCCACCTCCGGCTTGCCGTAGCGCATCGCCCAGTCGACCACGACGGAATCGCCCATCGCGGCCTGCAGGCGCTCGCTCTGGCCGCGGGTGGTGGTCTTGAGCGGACCCTCGTTGCGGTCGGTGTTCCAGACGCTGGCGTAGTCGCGGCCCTTGGGCCCCGGGCGCTTGGTCAGGATGATCAGGTTGAGCAGCGGCCACCAGATCAGCCGGGGCACCTCGATGACGCGGCGGTCCGACAGGAATTCCTTGAGATAGCGCCGCATCGGCCAGTAGCTGGTGCCCTCGGGGGTGCCGAGGTTCATCAGCAGGACCCCGACACGGCCCCAGGCCACCTTCGGGTGGTCGGCCGGGAAGCCGCCCGCGGCCGGGACCAGTGTCGCGAGGGGCCGGCCTTCCGCCAGCGCGGCGGGTTCGACGCGTTCGTTCATGGCAGCGTTCCGGCGCCGCGCGCCGAGTCCTTCTTCTGGCTTCAGATACCCGGCGGCCGGCGCACGCGCTTGGGCCGGAGGCTTCCCGGTGTCAGGTGCAATCCCATGTAGGGTGCCACACCGCCCAGCGAAGGCCGGCTGCGACATGCTGCACCGGGCGTGCCACGCGTGATCGACCGTTCCTCCCTAGCTACCGCCGCTCCGCCCCGCAACCGCGAGATCCGATGTCCGACACCCCCGTGGCCGCCGCGCTGGCCGCCTTCCGCGCCTCCGGATCGCCGTGGCTGGCGCTGCCGTTCTTCGCCGGTGGGGCGGCCGACGCCGTTGCGGCCCGGGTCGATGCCCGGATCGCCGAAGGCGCGCGAGTGCTGCCGGCGCCGACCGACATCTTCCGGGCGCTCACCGAGACGCCGCTGCCGGCCGTGCGCGCGGTCATCCTCGGGCAGGACCCCTACCCGACCCCGGGCGACGCGAACGGGCTCGCCTTCTCGTATGTCGGCTCCGGCCGCCTGCCGGCCTCGCTGCGGGTGATTCTGGCGGAGGCCGGCTCCGAGCGATCCGCGGGTGGCGACCTGACCCCCTGGGCCCGGCAGGGTGTGCTGCTGCTCAACAGCGCCCTCACCGTGGAGGCCGGCAAGGCCGGCGCACACCTGCGCTACGGCTGGGCAGCGCTGACCGACGAGGCCGTGGCCGCGGTCTCCGCCCGTCCGGAACCGGCGGTTTTCCTGCTCTGGGGTGCCCAGGCCCGGGCCCGGACCGCCCTGATCGAGTCGGCGCGCCACGGCGTGTTCGAGAGCGGGCACCCCTCCCCGCTCAACCGCGCCCGGGATTTCCCGGGCTCCGACCCATTCGGCCGCGCCAATGGCTGGCTCGCCGAACGCGGGGTATCGCCGATCGACTGGCGTCTCGGCTGAGCGATCACTGCGCGGGCTTGGCGGGCTCCGCCGGGGCCGGTGCCTCGGTCGTCTGGCCCGCCGGCAGCAGGACGTTCTTGGCGACCGAGCCCTCCGGCCCATACTCGCCGGCCACCGCCAGGCAGGCCTGATCGCGGTTCTGGGCCATCTGGTTCGACATCAGCGTGAACATGGTCTGCACATGGTTGCCGAACGGCCCGCGCGGCTGGACGTCTGCCGCCTGCACGTTCTGCTTGGCCAGCAGGCCCTCGAACGCCGCGTTGCCGATCCGGTAGCCGCAGACGTTCGAGGCCGCGAAGATGTAGGCGGCAAATTCCAGGGCCCGCGGGGACGGCGCGTTCCGGATCTGCGCCTGGGCCGGAAGGGCGGCGAGCATCAGGGCGAGTGCGGCGGCGGGAGCGATCCGGCCAATGGGGCGACGATTCACGGAGGTGTGATTCTTGGGGATGTGATTCATGGGTGTGTGATTCATGGGGCGTTGTTTCCTCGGTCGAGGGCGACCTCTTCCGGGGCGCCTGCGTCAGGCCGGACATAGGCCGGGCCGCTGCGCACGCCAATGCGACCGAATTTGCCGACACTTTGCCGTCGCCCGTTCATCCTCGATTCGGCATAGGCGCAGTCCCGGCCGCCCGGAGCCGTGAAAAGCGGCCAGTGTTCTGACGATCCGCGAACCTGAGACAGAGTTTTAACCTGCCCGCGTCACGCCAAGGTCCACCGTTTATCCAGACCCAGGCGGTTCGCAGCGTATGTTTGGCGTGAACTCCACTTTCGCAGACAGCTCTACCTCGGTACCGGGCCCGCGTGATCCCGACCGGCGCTTCCGGCCGGGGGCCGGCTTCGCGTCCGGCGACCGGCGCGCCTCCCAGCCGCCCGCCGCTCCGGCGATCTGCCCCAACCGCGTCGCGCATTGGGCCTACGGCGAGGGCCTGCGCGCCGGCGAGACCGTCGCGCTCCTGGTCCGCGACCTCGGTCAGGCGGAGGCGATGCGCCTCGGCCTCGCCCGGCTCGGGATCCGCGTCGTCGCCCTCGACGGCGGTCGCCGCGGCGAGGCGCTCGCCGACAGCCTCGCCCTGGCGGGGGCCACCCTGGCGATCGTCGACACCGCCCTGGCCGAGACCTATGCCGGCGTGATGGGCCGGATGGCCTCCTATCCCAGCGTGTGGTGGAACGGCCCCGGCGCCGATTTTGCCAGTCTCGATCTCGCCTTGGCCGAGCAGGGCTGAGGGGCGGTACGCCCGGGCGGCCTTCGGCGGGCATCGGACACGAAGCCCGATCGCGCACGCGTCGCGCGATCCGCCGTCTCCCCGTCGGACCGTGGTCTCGGCGGCCTCCTCAGCGCAGCCCGAACCGCGCCAGCCAGTCGTCGAGGGCCTCGTACCGGGACGGATCGTCGGGACACAGGCCGGTGCCGCATTCCGCCACCGTGGACACGGCATTGGCGAGGACGACGCAGAGGAACAGCAGCAGACAGGCCTTCCCGAAGGTGCCGACCCCGTTCCGCTCGTCCTGCCGTTCGGGGCTGATCGCCCTGTCGTTCAGGAGCAGCACGCCGACGCCGACGATCATCGCCGCGAAGGCGATGAGGGCGAGCGTGTAGAAATGCAGCCCGGCCAGCGTCGAGCCGTAACCACCGGTCCCGGGGACGACGTGCAGCGCGACTTGCCGGGCCGATACGCCGGCGCCGGCGACTGCGCTCAGGATCACGACGCCGTAATGGGACGGTCGCGGACCGAAGCGGACGCCGAGCGCGAAGCCGATCCCCGCCGCCGCGAAGGCGGACCGTTGCAGCAGGCATAGCGGGCACGGCAATTCGCCGAGATGGAACTGATACCCGAACGCCACGAGCAGGATGGCCGAGCAGCCGAGCAGCCCGAGGGCGTTGAGAGTCCGGGCTTGAGAGGCGGTCATCACGCGATCGGCTCAGAAATCGAGTTGCAGGGTCGAGGTCGCGTGCGCGGCGAACAGCGCGAGCGTGCCGACCAGCGACGCCAGCCAGAGGCCCAGGGCGATCCCGCGCCGCCCTGCCAGGATGGCGACCGCACTTCCCGCGAAACCGACGAACGGCAGAACCAACATGGACATCGACCCCGCTCGCCGGCGTCGCATCCCCACGCCGGGCCGCCTCTGCCGCACGAGCTTGCCAGGATGACGGTTTAAGCTTTCGTGAAGCCGCCTTCCCGGCCGAGCGCCATCGCGAAACCGCCGCCGGCCTGTTATCCTCCGGCCAAGAGACCGGTCCCGAGCGCCAGGGAGGCCGGCACCGGGAGACGCCCCATGACTGCAGCCGTGAGCACGGCCCCGTCCGCCGCCCCGACCCCCGTCGACGCACCCGCCCTGCTGCGCCACGATGCCGACGGCATCGCGACCCTGACGCTGAACCGTCCGCAGGCGCGCAACGCCCTGTCGATGGCGCTGATGGGCGCGCTCCAGGACGCGCTCGACGCGATCCGGGAGGATTCGTCGGTGCGGGTCGTGATCCTGCGCGCGGCCGGCCCGGCCTTCTGCGCCGGCCATGACCTCAAGGAGATGCGCGCCGATCCCTCCCGGGAGGCGACCGAGGCGGTGTTCCGCACCTGCGCCCGGCTGATGCTGAGCCTCACGCGTCTGCCGCAGCCGGTGATCGCGCAGGTCCACGGCATCGCCACCGCGGCCGGCTGCCAGCTCGTCGCCACCTGCGACCTCGCGATCTGCGCCGAGGAGGCCCGGTTCGCCACGCCGGGGGTGCAGATCGGCCTGTTCTGCTCGACCCCGATGGTCGCCCTGTCCCGCGCCGTGTCGCGCAAGGCCGCCCTGGAGATGCTCCTGGTCGGCGAGCCGATCGACGCGCAGGAGGCGCTGCGGATCGGTCTCGTCAACCGCGTCGTGCCGGCCGCGGAACTGGAGAATGCCGTCGCCGCCATGGCCCAAAAGATCGCCGGGAAGGCGCGGCGGGTCGTGGCGATCGGCAAGGAGGCGTTCGGCCGTCAGATCGAGATGGGCCTGGAGGAGGCCTACGGCTACGCCGCCGAGGTGATGACCCGGAACATGATGATGGCCGATGCGCGAGAGGGCATCGATGCGTTCATCGCCAAGCGGGTGCCGCATTGGGAGCCGTAGCCCCGCGCGATACGACGCAGGGCCCCCGCGTCGCGATGCGTAGGTTCCGGGGCCGCCATGCCGTAGGGTGACGGCAGGTCCTGTCCTGCCGGGCCCAGCGCCTGCATGCGGAACGGCTGATGAGCGTGATCGACCTGTTCGGACTGACGCTGGCCTTCGTCGGCGCCATGCCGCCGCCCCGGCCGCCGCGTCCGCGGCCGGACAGGGCGACCTGGGCCGCCGCGCTACTGTTCGGCGGCATCTGCCTCGGGACGGTCGGACCGATGATCACGATCTGGAGCTTCCACCGCCCCTATGCCGAGGCCAAGGCGCGCTGCATCGCCGATGGCGGCCGGATCCTGTACGCGGCGCTCGACGGCAGCGGCCCCTATCGCTGCGCGCGGCCCATCGGCGCCGCGAATGCCGGCACGCAGCCGGCCCTGCGGGCGTATTAGACCCGCGCCCCGGCGTTCCCATCGGGCTTCCGAGCGGCAGGAGCGTTTTTCGCCAAACCCGGCCCCCACCGTTCGGGATGTTGGTCTATATCCGGCGCCGTCTGACGCGAACCGGATGCCGAGACCTTGGAAGACGCGCTGTATCGGTGGCTGCAATCCACCGCCCTGTTGCGGGCGGATGTCGCCGCGCTCATCGGCATCACCCTGGCGCTCGGCGTCACCCTGCACGCCCTGCTGCGCAAGCGCCGGGTCAGCGTCGCGGTCGGGTGGATCGGTCTGGCCTGGCTGTCGCCGATCTTCGGCACCGCGCTCTACTTGACCTTCGGCATCAACCGCGTCTCGCGCCGCGCGCGCAAGCTGCGCACGAAGCCGTCCGACGCGACGCACCTCCCCGATACCGACGACGCCGTGGTGCCGGAGGCGCTCTGGCCCCTCGACCGGGCGATCCGGCGGATCACCGGCCTGCCGGCCTTCGCGGGCAACGACGTGCAGATGTTCCGCAACGGTGATGCCGGCTACCCGGCCATGCTGGAGGCGATCCGCGCAGCCGAGGCCAGCATCGGGCTGTCGAGCTACATTTTCCGCGACGACCCGATCGGTCGCGAGTTCTGCGACGCCCTGGCCGAGGCCAAGGCCCGGGGCGTCAAGGTCCGGGTCATCATCGACGGGATCGGCGGCGGCTATTTTCGCGCGCCGGTCTACCGCCGGCTGACCAGCCTCGGGGTGCCGGCGGCCCTGTTCATGCACTCGGCCCTGCCCTGGCGGATGCCGTTCCTCAACCTGCGCTCGCACAAGAAGCTGCTGATCATCGACGGGCGTGTCGCCTTCACGGGCGGCCTCAATATCTCGCAGCCGAACCGCGTCGCGCTGAAGCCCGAGCACCCGATCCGCGACACGCATTTCCGGCTCCGTGGACCGGTGGTCGAGCAGCTCGCCGCGGCGTTCGCCGCCGACTGGGCCTTCGTCGACGGCGAGATCCTCGATTCCGCGCCCTGGTTCGCCGACCTGGAGCCGGAGGGGAATAGCATCGCCCGGGTGGTCACCTCGGGGCCGGACGCCGACGTGGAGAAGATCGAGCAGGTGGTCCTCCAGGCGCTGTCCTGCGCCCGCCGCACCGTCCGGTTCGTCACCCCGTACTTCCTGCCAGACGAGCTGGTCACCGGCGCCCTCGCCCAGGCCGCGACCCGGGGCATCACCGTGGACGTGATCATTCCCCGGGTGAGCGATCACCCGTTCATCGACTGGGCGACGCGGGCGCATCTCGACGCGCTGCTCAAGGCCGGCGTGCGGGTCTGGCTCGACGAGCCGCCCTTCGACCATTCCAAGGCGATGGTGGTGGACGACGTCTGGTGCTTCGTCGGCAGCGCGAATTGGGACATGCGCAGCTTCCGGCTCAATTTCGAGCTGAACGTCGAGATCATCGATCCGGATCTCGCGGCCCAGCTCGATACGTTCATGCGCGGCAAGATGCAGGCGCGGCTCAGCCGGGAGGATCTCGCCGCCCGCGCCCTGCCGATCCGTCTGCGCGACGCAGGCGTGCGACTGCTGCTGCCATACCTTTGAAGCGGGCGGGGGCGTGCGCCTCCGGGGCCGGCCCGAGATGGACCACGATCGGCCGGTGGTCGGAGGGGCCGCGCGGCAGCACGGCGTGCGCGTGGCAGATCAGCCCGCGGGCGAGGCAGCGGTCGAGGCGCAGCGGCAGCACGTCGACCATCGCGTGGGTCGGCCGGCGAGGGCCGACATCGCGAAAGCCCGGGATCATCGCCGGGCCGACGATATTGTAGTCCCCGAGCACCGCGGCCCGCTGCGGCAATTCGCCGACGATGCGCCGCAGCTGGCGGCGGTTCAGCATCTGCCCGTGCGACAGGTGAACGTTGGCGATTCCGAACGCGCCGAGGTCGAGCACCTGGCAGACCCGATGCACCAGGGCGCCGGCGGGGAGCGTGATCACCCGCGGCGCGTTCGGGAACGGTTTCGGGCTCCACATGGCGAGCCCGTGGATCCGCCCGGGCAGCGGCGCCCAGGCGTAATGGCCGCCGATCCGGTCCTGCAGGAAGCCGATCGCCCGGGTCGCCTCCTGCATCAGCAGCAGGTCTGGCTTTTCCTGAGCCACCAGGGCGACCACATCGTCCACCGCCGCACCGGTGCGCCGCAGCAGGTTCCAGCTCACGATCTTGAACGGCAACGCGGAGGCCGAAGCGAGGCCGGAGCGGTCCGGATGGGTGACGCTGTTCATCGGGCCGGCCTCGTACCTCACCGGGCGGTTCTGTCGCCACCGCCGCGCTTCAACGCGCCGGGGGCTTGGGCGTTCGCTGCGATTATTGTGGTGTGAGTGGTGCCGCTGCGCGGCGCATGATGCGCTGGGTCCGGGGTCACCATTCGCTGACGCTCCAGGCGCCCGGGAAAGGGCGTTGCACTTGACCCGGCACCGTCCCTTTCCCGGACGGGTGGAGCGAAGCGGAGTCCGATCCGGGACCTAGCGAACGAGCTGCTGCGCAGCAGCTCACCTTGTGCGGCGGATCGCACTGAAAGAAACCGCCGCCTGCGATGCCCATATCCGCTGATCCATGTTCACAGCCCGCCCTTTGCCGCCGCCGGTGCTTGAGGCGGCACGCTCCGGCGGCCTAAGACCCCGGCTCACCGATCGCTCATCGGAGACCGATGTCGGGCTTCAGCTTCATCCACGCGGCGGATCTGCATCTCGGCAGCCCGCTCTCGGGCCTCGCCACCCGCGACGCGGACCTCGCCCGACGCCTCGCCACGGCCGGGCGTCAGGCCTTCGAGGATCTCGTCACCCAGGCGATCGAGCGGCGGGTCGCGTTCGTGGTGGTGGCCGGCGACATCTATGACGGCGACTGGGCCGACAACACGATCGGGCTGTTCTTCGCCCGCCAGGTGGCCCGCCTCGACCGCGCCGGCATCCCGACGATCCTGGTGCGCGGCAACCACGACGCCGAGAGCGTGATCACCCGCTCGATCACCCTGCCGCCCTCGGTGCACGTCTTCCCGTCGGCCCGGGCCGAGACGCTGCGCCTCGATGCCCTCCGGGTCGCGGTGCACGGCCGCAGCTTTCAGGCCCGGGCCGTGGAGGAGAACCTGTCGCTGACCTACCCGGCCGCCCTGCCGGGCTGGTTCAACCTCGGCGTGCTGCACACCTCCTGCACCGGCCACGCCGCCCACGAGACCTACGCCCCCTGCTCGATCGCCGACCTCACCGCCCGGGGCTACGATTACTGGGCGCTCGGCCACATCCACGAGTATGCTGAACTATCCCGAGATCCCTGGATCGTGTTCCCCGGCAACATCCAGGGTCGAAGCGTGCGCGAATGCGGCGCGAAGGGCGCGGTCCTGGTCGAGGTCGTCGACGGGCGGGTCACCGGATTGAGCCGCCTCCCCCTCGACCGCGCGCGGTTTGAGCAGATCACCGTCGACCTGAGCGCGGCCGCGGACACAAGCGCGACCCTCGAGACGGTTGAGAAAGCCCTGCGGCCCCTTGCGGAGGTGGCGGCACACCGCCTCGTCCTGGTGCGGGTGCATCTCACCGGCACGACCGCGGCCCATGACGCGCTCTCGGCCGACAGAGACAACCTCACCGCCGAGATCCAGGCCGCCGCCCACCGGTTGCACGAGGATATCTGGCTGGAGCGCCTGAAGATCGAGACCCGCCGGCCCCGCGCCCCGGTCGCGGCCTCCGGGGCGGCGATCGACCCGGCGGCCCTGCTCGCCGATCTCGACCGCGACCCGGATTTCCGCAGCCGGGCCAAGGCGGCGCTGGCTGAGATCGGCGCCCGCATGCCCGCCACCGCCGCCGCGGAAGCCGATCTGGAGGCCGAGTTCGACGCGCTCTGCGCCGAGGCCGAGGCGCTGATCCTGGGCCGCCTCGGCGGCCGGCACTGCTGAGGCGCGCATCATGCGGCTGATCCGCCTCGCCCTGGAGCGCTACGGCGCCTTCACCGACCGGACCGTGACCTTCCGGCCCGAGGCCCGCCTGCACGTGGTGCTGGGCGCCAACGAGGCCGGCAAGAGCACGGCGCTGGCGGCGGTCACCGACCTGCTGTTCGGCTTCGAGAAGACCACCCGCTACGCCTTCCTGCACGACATGCCGCTGCTGCGCCTGGGCGCGGAGGTCGAGGCCGCCGATGGGCGCCGCCTGGCCTTCCGCCGCCGCAAGGGCAACACCCGGACGCTGATCGACGCCGCCGAGGCGCCGCTCCCCGACGATGCCCTGGCGCCGTTCCTCGGCGGCATCTCCCGCAGCGTGTTCTGCCGCGCCTTCGGCCTCGACGCCGGCAGCCTGCGGGCCGGCGGGCGCGAGATGGTCGATGTCGAGGGCGAGGTCGGCGCCAGCCTGTTCGCGGCGGGTTCCGGCTTGCGCGGCCTCACCGAGCTGCAAACCGCCCTCGACGCGGAGGCCGAGGGCATCTTCGCGCCGCGCCAAGCCAAGCACCGGACCTTCTACCAGGCGCTGGAGCGGCACGAGACCGCCCGCAAGGCGATCCGCGAGAAGGGCCTGCGGTCTGGGGACTGGCGCGCGCTCAACGACGAGATCGCGGCCGCCGCCCAGCAGCTCGATGCGCTCCGGGCCGAAAATCAGCGCGTGGCAACCGAGCGCGCCCGGCTGGAGCGCCTGAAGCGCGCCCGGCCGATCGTCGCCGAGATCGACGTGTTGGACCACCGGATCGCCGCGGATGCCGGCCTCGCCGAGGCGGGCTCCGCCTGGATCGAGCGCCTGGGCGCCGCCCTCGAACGCTGCCGTACGGCCGAGGCCGAGGCGGCGCGCGCCGACGCCGCCCTCACCCGGGCGCGCGGCGAGGCCGAATCGGTGCCGGTGGAGCCGGCGCTGATCCTGCGGGCCGAGGAGATCCTAGCGGCGTTCAGCGGCACCAAGGAGTTCGAGAAGGGCGGCACCGACTTGCCCCGGATCGAGGGCGACGCCCACAAGGTCGGGCTCGACCTGGAGCGCCTGCGCGCCCGGATCGGCGCCCCGGATCTCGCGTCCCTGGAAGCCGGCCAGCCCACCGACGCCGCCCGCGCCCGGGTCGAGCGGCTGATCCGCGACGGACGGATGCTCGCCGCCGCCGAGGACCAGCTCACCCGGGACGCTGCCGCGGCCCGAGCCGAGCGCGACCGGCTCGCCCGGGAGGTCGAGGCCGCCGGCGCCACCCATGATCCGACGCCGCTGCGCGAGGCCCTGAAGCCGCTCGCCAAGCTGCACGAGCGCCTCGCCGCCCACGAGGCGCTCGACACCGCGATCCGGCGGGAGACGGCTTTGCTGCGCAACCAGGCGGCGCGTCTGTCGCCGCCGGTGGCCGACACCGCTGCGCTCGCCCGCATGCCCATGCCCAGCGCCGACACGATCGCGCGCTATCGCGGCCTGCTCGACGGCAAGCGGCGCGAGCAGGAGCGCGCCGCCGACCGCCGGGACGCGGCGCGGGCCCAGGCGGACGCCACCCGCACCCGTCTGCGCGAGCGCGAGGCCGGCCGGCCGATCGCCACCCAGGAGCGGCTCGAGTCCGTCCGGGCCGCCCGCGATGCCGCCTTCGCCCCCTTGCGCGATGCCCTCGCGGCCGGCCGGACGACCGAGCCAGGCACGCTCGCCGCCTACGAGCGCGCCCTGTTCGAGGCGGACCGCCTCGCCGACGAGCGCGCCACCGACGCCGCACGGGTCGCGGCCCACGCGGCCGATCTCGACCGACTGGCCGCCGAGAATGCGGCGCTGGCGGCGGCCGACAGGGTGCTCGCCGGGATCGCGGACGAGATCGCCGAGGGTGAGGCCGCCTGGCGCGAGGAATGGCAGGCCGCCGGCCTCGTCCCCGGCCCCCCGCCCGAGATGGCGGCCTGGCTCGCCGAGACCGAGAGCCTGATCGACGGGGAGCAGCAGCTGGCCGAGCAGCGGATCGAGCGGGACCATCTGAAGGCCCGGATCGAATCCGCCAGGGCGCCGCTCGCCGACCTCTTCACCCGGGCCGGGCTCGAATCGGCGCCGGATGGCGATATCGGCCAGGCCCTCGAACGGCTCGAGGCCCGGGTCGCTACCTTGGCGAGCCGCTGGGAAGCCAATCTCGAAACCGGCGGGCGGCTGCGCGCCGCCGCCGCGACGGCGGAGAAGCTGGAGGCCGCTCTGGCCGAGACTGCGTCACGCCGCGCCGCCTGGCAGGCGGACTGGGCGGAGGCGCTGTTTCCCCTCGGTCTGCCCGCCACCGCCCGTCCCGAGGAGGCCGAGGGTGCGCTGGAAGCCTGGCGCACGGTGCCGGATCGCCTCGCCGAGCGTGCCGCCCTGCAGCGCCGGGCGGCGGGTCTGCGGCGGGACATGGAGGCGTTCCGCGTCGGGGCGGACGCCCTGGTCGCGGCCCTGGCGCCGGACCTCGCCGACACGCCGCCGACCGGCGCGATCCGCACCCTGCACGCTCGCCTGGTCGCCGCCCAGGCCCGGGAGGCCCGCCGGGCCGAGCTGGACCGCCGCCTGGAGGAGGCGGAAACGGCCCTGCGCCACGCGGTCGGCCTGCGCGACGCCGCCCGGGCGGACCTGACCCGCCAGGTCGCAGACACGATGCCGGATCTGGCCGAGGCCCCGATCCCTGCCATCGCGGAGGTGTTCGGCCGGCTGAACGCCCGGGAGATGCTCCGGGCCGAGCGCCTGCGGCTGCGCGGCAGCCTCGCGGGCGCCGCCGACGGCTTGCCGGAAGCCGAGATCCGCGCCGGCCTCGACGCCCTGCCCCCGGAGGCCGTGGAGGCGGAACTCGCCCGCCTCGCCATGGAGGCCGAGGAGCAGGCCGAGCGCGGCCAAGTCATCTTCGCCGATCGCGACCGGGCCGAGCGGCGCCGGGCGGAGCTTGAAGGCGGCAGCGGCGCCGAGCTGGCCGCCGCCGAGCGCAAGGCGGCGGAAGCCGACCTCCAGGCGGCGTCCCGCTCCTGGGCGGTGCTGCGGCTCGCCGGCCTGATGCTCGGCCAGGCGGTGGCCCGGCACCGGGCCGGCCAGCAGGACCCCCTGGTGGCCCGGGCCGGTGCCCTGTTCCGGGCTCTCACCGGCGGCGCCTTCTCCGGCCTCACCCAGACCTACGACGAGGCCGACACGCCCAAGCTCGCCGGCCAGCGCGCGGGCGGCGGCCTGGTCGGGATCGAGGCGCTCAGCGAGGGCACCCGCGACCAGCTCTACCTCGCCCTGCGCCTGGCCTACCTGGAGGATTACGCCGGCCGCGCCGAGCCCGCCCCGTTCATCGGTGACGATCTCTTCTCCACCTTCGACGAGGCCCGCACCGGCTACGGCCTCGACGCGCTCGCCGAGATCGGCGCCAGCGTCCAGCCGATCCTGTTCACCCACCACCGCCACGTGGCCGAGATCGCCCAGAATCGGCTGGGGGCGGCGGTGGATGTGCTGGAGCTGTAGGGCGTCACAAGAGGCTGACCGGTCTCTCGTTCACCCGGTCCGATCGCCTCCCCGCCATGCTTTCCACCTCCGGAGCAAGGGTAAGCAAACGCAACATTCTCCCGCGGGATCCATAAACAGAATTGAAAATTTAAGCCCCCACGGTTACGATTTTATACTATGGGGCAAGAGATTTCCGGCCATGGCTGAGTCTTATGATAGCCAGGAGACGCACGGTCCTTACGAGAACTTCAAGGTCGGCGATTTCGTTTTAGAATCCGGCGCAAAGATCCGGGATTTGAGCTTGGCATATGCCACGTTCGGCACATTGAACGCGGAAAAAAGCAACGCCATTCTTTTTCCGTCTTGGTATTCCGGGACAACCAAGATTCTCGAACATGCCTATATCGGCTCGGGACGGTCTCTGGATCCGGAGCGATATTTCGTCATTCTCGTGAATCAGATCGGCAATGGGCTCTCATCCTCGCCGAGCAACACCCCGGCGCCGTTCCATCAAGCCAGGTTTCCGCAACCGTCCATCGGCGATGATGTGCGCGCGCAATATCGGCTGATCACGGAAAGATTTGGTATCGAACGGCTGGCTCTGGTTCTGGGCGGCTCGATGGGGGCACAGCAGACCTGGGAATGGGCGGTTCGGTTTCCGGACGCGGTCGCCCGGGCGGCCCCGATCGCCGGCACCGCTCGGACGACGCCGCACAATCAGCTTCTGGTGGACACGTTCATCGAGGCCATTACCAGCGATCAGGCCTATGGGGACGGCTGGTTCGACGAAGGAGCCGTTCACCGGGGGCTTCGTCGCCATGCCCGCCTGTTCGCCGCGGCCGGCTTCACGCCGCGGCTGTTCAATCAGGCGCTCTGGCGCGACCTCGGCTTCACCACGGTCGATGATTTCGTCACCGGCTTCGTCGAAAACCATTTCCTGCCGCAGGGGCCGAACGACCTGCTCACCCTCCTGCGCAAGTGGCGCGGCGGCGATGTCGGTCCCCACGGCGGTGGCGATCTGGCCCGGGCGCTGGCCCGCATCAAGGCCGAGCTTTCGATCATCGCCATCGACGAGGACGGCTTCTTTCCGTTGGCCGACATCGAGGCGGAGCAGCGGCTGGTTCCCCGAAGCCGCCTGGTGCGGATCTCGTCGGCATGGGGCCATCTCGCGCTGTTCGGGCTCGATCCCGCCTACAACCGCGCCGTCGATGCCGGGCTCAGCGAATTGCTTGCGACTCCGGCTCCACAGGAGGCTCCATGAGTGCGGAAATCCTTCCTTACGTCGATGAACCGCGGCCCGCGATCGACCCCCACCCGCTCAGCGATTACGTGGCCTGGGCTGGGCGCCGCAACCGCAACCCGATCCTGGAGGTGTTCCAGCAGCGCTTTCCGAGCGCGGGCGACGTCCTCGAACTGGCCAGCGGCGCGGGACTGCACGTCAATTATTTCGCTCCGCATTTTCCCGGCCTCACGTTGCAGCCCTCGGATCTGACCGAGGAGGTCTTCGCCGCGATCAAGGCCAAACGGGCGGAGCGGGGAAACGCCAACGTCCTGGACCCGATTCGCATCGACCTGACCGATCCCGCGACGTTTCGGTTCGGTGACAAAAAATTCGATGCGATCTTCGTCATCAATATTTTTCAGGTCGCTCCTGTCGCCATCAACGAGGGTATCGCCGCCCTTGCCGCGCAGGTCCTGAAGGACGAGGGGCGCGTCTACATCTACGGCCCGTTCAAGGTCGATGGTCGCTATACCACCGACTCCAACCGGGCGTTCGACCAGGAGATCCTGGCCGCGAATGTGCCCGAATGGGGATTGAAGGATGTCCGCGATCTCGAGAAGGCGGCCAAGCCGCACGGCATCGTTCTCAAGGAGACGATCGAGCGCCCGGCCAACAATTTTATTCTGGTGTTCGGCCGACAATGAATGCCGGCAGCCGTTTTTCGGTACGGCTTCGTGTGGGGGTCGACACTTAGTATCCAGCAGAACGGGTCAAGATTTCCGCGAATAATAATCGAATCAACGCTTTGATTATTTAAAAATACGCAATCGTTAAAAATGCTCTTTCCAAGCGGGACGGCGCGGCGGGTATTGTTGATGATATCCTTGGATGTGCGTCCGTCCCAAGCAATTAATTTGAAAGTGATCGCCTCAGCGTCGTTCATGAGCCGGAGTGCAAATCCATGAGTGTTCCTGCCGTCTTCCTCTATGCCGAATATCAGACATCTGTCCCATTCGAGGCGATCGACTGGAAGCCGATCGATGTCGAGATGAAGAAATTTACCGGTCTTCTCTCGAAAACATGGCTGAGCGGCCTGAAAACGAACAGTGTCGGCGGCTTCTATGCGTTCGACAGTCTGGAACACGCACAGGCCTATATCGACGGCTTGCTGATCCCGTTTGCTGCACAGGTCGGCGGAAGCTTGAGCGTCCGCCTGTTCGATGCCGATGTGACCCGTGAGGCGAGCAGAGCCATTCATTCGCCCTTCTATCCGGCCGTTTCCGCCGAATCCTGACGTCGCTGCTCCTGTTGGTCTCGGCGATCAGCGGGGACATCCGCGATCATCTCGCCGATCGGGAGATCATGCCGGCCGCGCCGAGCCGGCGCTGTTCATCGGCAATGATTTTTTCGACGTTCGACGAAACCCGCACCGGTCGCGGCCCCGATGCGTTGGTCGAGAGATCGGCGCGAGCGCGCAGCCGATCCCGTTCACCCACCGCCGCCACGTCGCCGAGATCGCCCGGGATCGGCGATGGATGTGGTGAAGCTGTAGGGGGCGGTTTGCGGGCGCGGCCTTCCGGCAACTCCCTGCGATTCAGCCGCCATAACGGCGGCTGGGTAAACCACCCTGTCATTCCGGTGCGCCGCAGGCGGGCCCGGACCGGAGGGGCCGCCAGAGCCGGCAATCCGGAGCCGCCGACGTGCAGGTCCTTCAACAGTCGGCGTTTGTGGATCCCGGGTTCCACTTCGTCGCGCCGGGATGACAAGGAGGGCGACAGGGTTGCCGCTGCGCTCCCAAACCCTTCAGCGAGGAGTGTTTTCGAATGCGATAGCCCTACCCCGAAGAGGAAGGGCACACACCATAAACGGTCCCCTTCCGTCGCGCCGCGGATATTCGGCGCGAAACAGGCGAGGGCTCAAGCGTGTCGGCCCGGCTGCATTCCGCGGTGCGATGCCCGTGCAGCAGCGGCCCGAGCTGGAAGGTCTTCGTCGGCGACCGCTTCTCGGGCGGTCATGAGCCGCCAGACATGGCCGAAGGGATCGACGAATTGCCCGACGCGATCGCCCCAGTAGGCGTCCTCGATGGCCGGTCCCGCGCTGTACAACCGCGCGCCCGCTGACAGGGCCCGAGACATCGCGTCATCCACGTCGGAGACGTAGAGGGAGAAATGGGCCGTCGTGGTCCCGGCAGAGTGCGGCGCGCGCGGCCAATCCGGGCGTGGTGCCTCCGACCAGCGCGGATTCTCCAACGTCACGCACAGATGTATATCGCCGAGGCGCATCTCGATCGCGGTAACAGTCCCGCGGTCGAGATTGCGGATCGGTTCGTCCTGCGTCGTGCGAAGGATTTCCTCGGCGCCCAGGACCGCACGATAGAAATCCGCTGCGGCCGCAACGTCTTTGACCACAAGAAACAGACCGAATTGACCGGGTTTATGTCTGCCAATGATCGCCATGGCCGATCCCCATGCTTCGTGAGCTGGATGTTAGCACTATGGTTATCGGGGACAAATACGGGCCGAC
>NZ_JAKSYL010000281.1 GCF_022829515.1 Methylobacterium sp. J-048 | reverse complement strand
GCCGGGACTACGTCACCCCGGAGGACGTCACCGAGCTCGCCCGGGACGCGCTCTCCCACCGGATCGGCCTGACCTGGCGGGCGGCCGCCGAAGGCAAGACCGCCCGCGGCCTGGTCGGCGAGCTGGTGCAGCGGGTGCGGGAAGCGCGGTCCCGCGCCGGCCATCCGCCAGGGCGAAGGGATAGA
The DNA here is from genome assembly GCF_022829515.1 of Methylobacterium sp. J-048. Classification (GTDB taxonomy): domain Bacteria; phylum Pseudomonadota; class Alphaproteobacteria; order Rhizobiales; family Beijerinckiaceae; genus Methylobacterium. Next base: position 91 of record NZ_JAKSYL010000281.1, on the reverse strand, counting down.
AGCCCGGCGGCCGGGTGCGCTCGAAGGCATCGCTCACCAGGATCAGCCGGATCGCGACCCGCTCGGCCAGCAGGGTCAGCGTCTCGTCGAA
>NZ_JAKSYL010000280.1 GCF_022829515.1 Methylobacterium sp. J-048 | reverse complement strand
GCCGGGACTACGTCACCCCGGAGGACGTCACCGAGCTCGCCCGGGACGCGCTCTCCCACCGGATCGGCCTGACCTGGCGGGCGGCCGCCGAAGGCAAGACCGCCCGCGGCCTGGTCGGCGAGCTGGTGCAGCGGGTGCGGGCGCTCTGAGCGTGTTCGGGTTCTGGAACACGGGCCGGACACGCCCTCCCCCCTCTGCGGGGGAGGGTACCCTGCGCAGCAGGGGGGGCCGGGACGAAGTCCCGCAAGAGGGGCAGCGCGACGCTGCGGGTTTCACACCCGTCGCGACGTTTCCGGCAGCGTCGCTCCCCTCTCCGGACCCCCTTCGGGGGCCACCCTCCCCCGCAAAGGGGGGAGGGACGCGCGCGCATCCTGTCAGTGCCGCAAAGTCCCAAGAATACGGCATCCATCTCTCAGGCGAGGCGCTGATGGGCCTGCGCCACCTCGCCCGGCGGGGCGCGGCGCCCGCGACCCGGACGCTCGCGGGCCTGCCCGGCGGCATCGTCACGCGGCGGCGCGGGCGCGGTTCCGAGCCGGAGGATGTGCGGCTCTGGTCCGAGGGCGACGACCGCCGGTTCATCGACCGCAACGCCACCGCGCGCACCGGGCAGCTGCACGTACGCACCCATCACGACGAGCGCGACCGCGCCGTGGTGCTGCTCGCCGATTTCCGGCCCTCCATGCTGTTCGGCACCCGCCGGGCCCTGCGCTCGGTGGCCGCCGCCGAGGCCCTGGCCCTGCTCGGCTGGCGGGTCGCGGCCGATGGCGGCCGGGTCGGCCTCGCAGTGGCGCGTGCGGGCGCGCCGACGGTGCTGCGGCCGGCCGGTGGCGAGCGCGCCATGATCGCAGTGACCGGAGCCCTGGCCCAGGCGCATGCGGACGCCCTCGCGGCGGCCGGCGCGGCCGGGTCCGACGCGCCCCTTGAGGCGACCCTGGGGCTGGCCCGCAGCCTGCTGCCCGCCGGCGGCCACCTGGTCATCGCCAGCGCCCTCGATGCCCCCGGCCCGGGCTTCGACGAGACGCTGACCCTGCTGGCCGAGCGGGTCGCGATCCGGCTGATCCTGGTGAGCGATGCCTTCGAGCGCACCCGGCCGCCGGGCTTCTATCCCTTCGCCCTGGCGGATGGCCGGCGCGGGACCGCGCTTCCCGCA
>NZ_JAKSYL010000278.1 GCF_022829515.1 Methylobacterium sp. J-048 | reverse complement strand
CCGCGACCGGCTGGTCGCCGCCGGCAAGCCAAAGATGGTCGCCGTCATCGCCGTCGCCCGAAAGCTCCTCACCATCCTCAACGCCATGATCCGGGATCAGAAACCATGGCAAACCGCTTGACGCCCAACACAGTCGCTGAGGTGAGAGCGTAGCGAGCCTCGAAGGAGGGCTCCAGGGATCGCGAGGCGTCTGGAGGGCTCCTTCGAGGCGCCCGCTGCGCGGCCGCACCTCAGGATGAGGGGAATTGGTGGGAGAGCCAGTCGCGCACCCCACCCCCCAAAAAATCACGCCGCCCGCTTCTGATAATCCTTCACGTCAGTGAAGCGGACCGCCGGGTAGCGCTCCTCCTCGTAGCGGAGCGAGAACGCCGTGGTCGCCATGAACACCGGCGCGCCGTCGAGGTCCTTGGCCATGGCCGAGCCGTGGCTGTCCACGAACTTGTCGAGCTCGATCTCGGACTCGGACTCGATCCACCGGCACACCGAGAAGCGCGAGGTCTCGTAATCCACCGGCAGGCCGTATTCGGTCTGGAGGCGCTCCTTCAGCACGTCCAGCTGGAGCGCGCCGACCACGCCGACGATCGCCTGGCTGCCGTCCTGCGGCACGAACACCTGGACGACGCCCTCCTCGCCCATCTGCTGGAGCGCCTCGCGCAGCTTCTTGGCCTTCATGGCGTCGGTGAGCTTGATCCGCCGGAGGATTTCCGGGGCGAAGCTCGGCACGCCGCGGAAGACGATGTCCTCGCCTTCCGTGAGCGTGTCGCCGATCCGCAGGGTGCCGTGGTTCGGGATGCCGACCACGTCGCCGGCGAACGCCTCGTCCGCGATGGCGCGGTCCTGGGCGAAGAAGAATTGCGGCGCCGAGAGCGAGATCGGCTTGCCGGTGCGGACCAGCCGGGCCTTCATGCCGCGGCTGAGCTTGCCCGAGCAGACCCGCATGAAGGCGATGCGGTCCCGGTGGTTCGGGTCCATGTTCGCCTGGATCTTGAACACGAAGCCGGTCATGCGCGGCTCGGTCGGCTCGACCAGGCGCTTGTCGGCATCCTGTCCGCGCGGCGGCGGCGCCACCTTGGCGAGACCGTCGATGAGGTCGCGCACGCCGAAATTGCGCAGCGCCGAGCCGAAGAACACCGGCGTCAGGTGCCCCTCGCGGAACGCGTCGAGGTCGAACGGCTTCAGCCCGCCCTCGGCCAGTTCCACCTCCTCGCGCCACGCATCGGCCGCACCGTTCTCGGTGAGCAGCTGGTCGAACAGCGGGTCCTGCAGGCCCGACACCGTGACCATGCCGGCATCCTCGGCGGCGTCGAGCCGGCGCACGCGATTGCCGCCGAGCTCGTACGTCCCGGAGAAGTTGCGGCCGGTGCCGATCGGCCAGGTGACCGGGGCGACGTCGAGGGCGAGCGTCTTCTCGATCTCGTCCAGAAGCTCAAACGGGTCGCGGGCCTCGCGGTCGAGCTTGTTCACGAAGGTGACGATCGGGATGTCGCGCAGCCGGCACACCTCGAACAGTTTTCGCGTGCGCGCCTCGATGCCTTTCGCGGCGTCGATCACCATCACGGCCGAATCGACCGCGGTGAGCGTCCGATAGGTGTCCTCGGAGAAGTCCTCGTGGCCCGGCGTGTCGAGCAGGTTGAAGACGCAGTCGCCGTACTCGAAGGTCATCACCGAGGTGACCACCGAGATGCCGCGCTCCTTCTCGATCCCCATCCAGTCGGACCGGGTCGAGACCCGGTTGCGCTTGGCCTTGACCTCGCCGGCGAGCTGGATCGCGCCGCCGAACAGCAGCAGCTTCTCGGTCAGCGTGGTCTTGCCCGCATCCGGGTGGGAGATGATCGCGAAGGTGCGCCGCCGCGCAACCGGATCGGCCGGCCTCGCTTCGGTCTTGGTCTGCATCAGCATGGAGCGAACGCTCTGGGTCGGCGGAACGTGAGGGGCGTCGCCCGGCGCGCGGTCTCGGGCGAAGGTCTCGGGATCGTGTAGCGGCAAGCCCCGGTATTGGCAAAGAACCTGCGGCGTCGGTCGACCTCGGCTGATCCAAGTCCCGGTTTCAAAAGGTCGTTCGACCTTTTGCGGGTGCAGGGTGGAGCCCTGCAAGCCTCCGGGCTCCGCCCCGGAACCCCGCCAAAGGGCTGAGCCCTTTGGAAACCCTATCTTACGCCGCCTCGGCCGCCAGCGCTCGCAGGTCGGCGACCAGGGCATCCACGCGCGCGGTCTCGGCGTCCCACGCGAACATGAACCGCGCCCCCCCGCCGATGAAGGTATAGAACCGCCAGCCCCGTGCCCGCAGCCGCTCCATGGTCGCGGCCGGCATGGCCAGGAACACGGCATTGGCCTCCACCGGGAACAGCGCGCGGATCCCCGGCAGGCCGGCGACGGATTCGGCAAAACGCCGGGCGCAGGCATTGCCGTGGGCACCGTTCCGCAGCCAGGCGCCGCTCTCCAGCATGCCGACCCAGGGGGCGGCGAGGAAGCGCATCTTCGAGGCCAACTGTCCGGCCTGCTTGCAGCGGAAGCCGAAATCCTCGGCGAGTTTCGGATCGAAGAAGACCACCGCCTCGCCGGCATGCATGCCGTTCTTGGTGCCGCCGAAGCACAGCACGTCGACCCCCGCCCGCCAGGTCATGTCGGCGGGGCTGCAGCCGAGGCTGGCGCAGGCATTGGCGAAGCGCGAGCCATCCATGTGCAGCGCGAGGCCGAGCTCGCGGCAAGTCACCGAGAGCGCCCGCAACTCGGCCAGCGAGTAGACCTGCCCAGTCTCGGTCGGCTGCGTGATCGTGACCACCCGCGGCCGCGGGAAATGGATGTCGCTGCGGTTGGTGGCGAGACCGCGGATCGCCTCCGGGGTGAGCTTGCCGCCCTCGGTCCGGACCGTGAGCAGCTTCGAGCCGTTGGAGAAGAATTCCGGCGCCCCACACTCGTCGGTCTCGACATGGGCCGAATCGGCGCAGATCACGCTGTGATAGGATTGACACAGCGAGGCCAGCGCGAGCGCGTTCGCCGCTGTGCCGTTGAACGCGAAAAACACCTCGCACCCGGTCTCGAAGACCCCGCGGAACGCGTCCGCGGCCCGGGCCGTCCAGGCATCCTCGCCGTAGGCCGGCGCGTGGCCGCGATTGGCCGCCTCCATGGCCGCCCAGGCCTCGGGGCAGATGCCGGAGTAATTGTCGCTGGCGAATTGCTGCGAGTCGTCGTGCGTCATCCGCCCAGCCTAGATCCGCGCCCGATCGCGTTGCAATCGTGCGGCGGGCCGAATCCGCCCCAAGCAGGGCAGGTGCGCGCCGAACCGGTATCCGCTTCGTGTCCGAGGATCTCGATACGGCCGCTGCGAAGATCGCTGCCGCGAAGATGTTGGAACTGGTTCGCGCTTGGTGTAGAAGGCGCGCCAAGGCGTGGGCTCCACGCCGATTCGGAAACCGACGTTCCCGTCCCTCCCGGGTTCTCCCGGGCGAGGGACGTTGCCGGTTTCCAGATCGGCGGCGAGCTGCGCGAGCCCCAAATCCAGGTCCAGAGGATCAAGTCCGTTGCAGGTACTCGTTCGCGATAACAACGTCGATCAGGCGCTCCGCGTCCTCAAGAAGAAGATGCAGCGTGAGGGCATCTTCCGCGAGATGAAGCAGCGCAAGGCGTATGAGAAGCCGTCCGTGCGCAAGGCGCGCGAGAAGGCGGAAGCCGTCCGCCGTGCCCGCAAGCAGGCCCGCAAGACCGCGATCCGCGAGGGCCTGATCGCCGCTCCGAAGCCGAAGCCCCGTTTCCCGGCCGGCAGCCGCCGCCCCGGCTTCCCGTCGCCGACCGCTGCCCCGTCGCAGGGCGGCAACCCGGCGGGCCAGGTCTCGGTGAACCCGGCGACTGTCGCCTAAGACGTTCCCTTCGAACGGCAGAAGCCCGGACCGCGCGCGCGGCCGGGCTTTTTGCGTTTGGTTTTGGATGGGATCAGCGCCGGCGCGGAAGCGGTAACGCAATGCGCTTTCTACGGTTCTGATCCAATTGTTCGGTGAACCGAGCCGCCATTGCGAGCGCAGCGAAGCAACCTAGTGCATCGTGCCGGATATCGGAACCGCCATGATGCACTAGGTCTTTGATTTTGCATCGCCTTTTTCCGAAAGCCGG
>NZ_JAKSYL010000259.1 GCF_022829515.1 Methylobacterium sp. J-048 | reverse complement strand
GCTTCCGAAGGCTACGCCGCCCGGGCGGTGACCTTCTCGAAGGTGCCCGTCGCGACCTGCTCTTCGAGCTCCGCCTTGAAGTCCGCGATCCCCAGGACCTGGACGGGATTGCCCGCATCGTCGAGGAACTCGTAGAGCGCGGGGCCCGCTGCAACGTCGTCGGCGCCATCGGCATCGTCGAGAACATGCCGGACGGCGGCTCCTACCGCCCCTCCGACATCATCACCTCCATGTCCGGCCAGACCATCGAGGTGATCAACACCGACGCGGAAGGCCGCCTCGT
>NZ_JAKSYL010000258.1 GCF_022829515.1 Methylobacterium sp. J-048 | reverse complement strand
AGCCAGGTTGCAGCCCGCACCGTCGAACTCGCCCAGGCGAACGCCCGGCTCCTCGCCGAGGCGGTCGAGCGCGAGCACATGGAGCAGGACCTGCGGCAATCGCAGAAGCTCGAAGCGGTCGGGCAACTGACCGGCGGCGTGCACACGACTTCAACAACCTGCTGACCATCATCCGCTCGTCCGTCGACTTCCTGCGCCGTCCCGACCTGCCGGAGGACCGGCGCAAGCGGTACATGGACGCCGTCTCCGACACGGTCGACCGCGCCGCCAAGCTCACCGGACAGCTCCTGGCCTTCGCGCGCCGCCAAACCCTGAAGCCCGAAGTGTTCGAGGTCGGCGAGCGCCTGCGTGGGGTGGCCGAGATGCTCGACACCATCACCGGCGCTCGCATCCGCGTCAGGGTCGAAGCGTCGGACAGGCCGGCCCTGGTGCGGGCCGACCTCAGCCAGTTCGAGACGGCCCTGGTGAACATCGCCGTCAACGCCCGCGACGCCATGGACGGCAGCGGGACGCTGACGATGCGGGTGGCGGCCGGCCAGGCCATGCCGATGATCCGGGGCCATGCAGGCTCGCGGGGGCCGTTCGCCGCGGTCGCGCTCGCCGACACCGGATCGGGGATTCTCCCGGAGGTGCTCGGGCGCATCTTCGAGCCGTTCTTCACGACCAAGGACGTCGGGCGCGGCACGGGTCTCGGGCTATCCCAGGTCTTCGGGTTCGCCAAGCAGTCCGGCGGCGACGTGGAGGTGACGAGCGAGATCGGCAAGGGCACGACCTTCACCCTGTACCTACCCGAGGTCTCGTCCGAGCCCACGGAGGTTTTGGTCACCGACCCCGACGCAGTCCTGTCGCCAGCTGGCCTTGGCCAGCGCATCCTGCTCGTCGAGGACAACCTGGAAGTCGGCGGCTTCTGTTCGCAGATCTTGGAGGACCTGGGATACGCGCCGGAATGGGTTGTCAACGCGGAGGAAGCGCTCAAACGCCTCGGGACGGACGGGGCGGGCTTCCGGGCGGTCTTCTCCGACGTCGTCATGCCCGGCATGGGCGGCATCGAGCTCGCCAAGGCGTTGCGCATCCGCATCCCGACCCTGCCGGTCGTCCTGGCCTCGGGCTACAGCCATGTCCTGGCCCGCGAGGACAGCCACGGCTTCGAGCTGCTCCACAAGCCGTATTCGGCGGCGCAGGTCGGCCGGGTCCTGCGCCGGGTGATCGGCGCTTTCTCCCCGACCGACGAGACGCAGGACCGAAGCCGCTAATGCAGCATCCGAAGCCCTCTGCAGAGGTCGCCGAGCGTGACAGGCTCGACGCCCTCGACGGATACGCCGTCCTCGATACACCGGCCGAGCCCGGCTTCGACGGCATCGTCGTGTTGGCTCGCGCCGTCTGCGCGGCACCCATCGCGCTGGTGAGTCTCGTGGCCCAGGATCGGCAATGGTTCAAGGCCCGCTCTGGTCTGGTTGCCTGCGGGACGGCGCTGGACGCCTCGATCTGCAAGCATGTCGTCGGGATGCGCGACACGCTGGTGATCCCTGACCTGACGCGCGATCCACGCACCCGAGGCAACCCCCTGGTCACCGGCGTGCCGCATATCCGCTTCTACGCCGGAGCGCCCCTTATCACCCCGGATGGCCACGGCCTTGGTGCGCTCTGCGTCATCGACACCGAGCCGCGCCCAGACGGACTGACCGAGGAGCAGCGGGAATGCCTACAAGTCCTCGCTGGGCTGGTGATGACGCACTTAGGCATGCGTCAAACCCTCATTGCGAACGGACAGTCCTGAAGCCTGCCTGGCGAGACCTGGCTTTCAACGGATAGGCGGCCATCATACATGCCTGTTGCACGCGTTTGTCCTTCGTCAATATCGATACGCGGCCAAGTTGTTTGCTCTGACAACAGGAAAGGACTATGGACCGCGCCGGCCTCAATCTACGAACTTGATACGTATTACGTCTATGATCAAGTTAGATCTGAAGTTCGCTTCGGAGATACTGGCGACGGCTGCCGAATGACCGAGATGGGCGCAAAGCTGCCCGGCTGGTTTGAAGCCCCTCGACGCTGAAGCCGAGGTACCTAACCGTGCTCTCGATCTTGAGCCGACGCGTCGCGATCTCGCATGGCGCTGCGGCCTGGACGATCAGGTCACGGACCAAGACAGTCGGCAGCTTGAGATCCGCAACTTTGTCGAGATGCTGACCGTCCCGACGCGGAACGGAAGACGCTGACACTTGAGGCCACGGAGCGGCTCCGGATCCCGCGGCGAACCCGCCTCACGACGAATTGGACGGAACGGGTCGCACCGAATCCTCGTGGGGGACGTTGCCTCCACGTCGAACCACCCGATGCAGCGGAAGACCGCGCATCCCCCGAGGCAGGCGGGGTGGGGGAACGGAAGGAAGCAAGATGTCCGAACACACGTTCGACGAGACCAACATCACTTGGCGGACTCTCGACTGGCTGCCGCACATCGCCTTCTTCGTCTACAAGGTCGACGAGGAGAACCGCATCGTCGACGTCGTGTTCAAGTTCGCCGCGAACCAGCGCGTGATGCTGCATCGGCATAAGAGCCCCTACGTCACGCTCGTCATGCAGGGCGAACTCAGGTTCTACCGCGAGGACGGGTCCCTGAAGGAGATCCGTCCGACGGGCAGCTACGTCTCGGGCGTGGCGAACGGCGACCCACACACGGAGGGCGGCGGCGACGAGGACGCCATCGTGTTCTTCAGCAACCGCAACATCGAGGACGCGCTCTACGAGTTCCTCGACGATGCGGGCAATCCCGTCCAGGTCCTGGGGATCGCGGACTTCAAGGCGGAGCTCGAAGAGCAGGTCGCGACGGGCACCTTCGAGAAGGTCACCGCCCGGGCGGCGTAGCCTTCGGAAGC
>NZ_JAKSYL010000256.1 GCF_022829515.1 Methylobacterium sp. J-048 | reverse complement strand
GTGTGTCGTCACGGCTTAGGCGACGAGGCGACCGACCCGGAGATGCGCGGTATGCTCGGGCTGGGGACGTGACGGCGGCGGCCGTTCAGCTTCTCCCACCCCGCTGTGCGGGGGAGAGTACCCTGGGAGGCCGGGGGGGAGAGGGGCATCGCGCCGATTCAGGTTATGACACCGTTCGCGACCGTTCAGGCTCCGTCGATCCCCTCTCACGACCCCTGCTGACGCAGGGGCCACCCTCCCCCGCAGAGGGGGGAGGGAATATGCATGCCTGAAACGTCCGTTCCCCGAGGCCCGCTCGCGCGCCTGATCGACATCCGCCCGGGCGAGGGCCAGGCGCTCGCCTGGTCCTGGGCCTACATCTTCTCGATCCTGGCGGCCTATTACGTGCTGCGTCCGATCCGCGACCAGATGGGCGTGGCCGGGGGCATCGAGAACCTGCCCTGGCTGTTCACCGCGACGCTGGTCGGCATGCTCGCCCTCAACCTGCCCTTCGCCTACTTGGTGAAGCGCATGCCGCGGGCGCGGTTCGTGCCGATCACCTACCGGTTCTTCGCCGCCAACATCCTGGCCTTCGCGCTGACCCTGTACCTCGCGCCGCCGGATTGGGGGATCTGGATCGGGCGGGTGTTCTTCGTCTGGCTGTCGATCTTCAACCTGTTCGTGGTCTCGATCTTCTGGGCCACCATCGTCGACGTGTTCTCGAACGACCAGAGCAAGCGGCTGTTCGGCTTCATCGCGGCCGGCGCGACGCTCGGCGCCATCGCGGGCTCGGCCACCACGGCGATCCTCGCCAAGAACGTCCCGACATGGGGGCTAATGCTGTGCGCGGTCGTGCTCCTGGAAGCCGCGGTGTTCTCCATGCGCGGGCTCGCCGCCCTGTCGGCCCGGCTCCACGCCGTGCCGGGCAGCGCCGATATGGCCCATGACGGCCAGGACCGCACCATCGGCGGCAGCGTGCTGGCCGGCGTCACCCGGACCCTGGCCTCGCCCTACCTGCTGAACATCTCGCTGTTCCTGCTGCTGTTTTCGGTGACCTCGACCTTCCTGTATTTCGAGCAGGCCGGCATCGCAAAACGGAGCTTCCCGGACCGGGGCGCCCAAACCGCGTTCTTCGCTAGCGTCGATCTTGCGGTGAACGTGCTGACGCTCGGCGTGCAGCTGTTCCTGACCGGACGCATCGTCAAGCGCCTCGGCGTCGGGATCACCCTGGCCCTGCTGCCGGCCTTCAGCGTCCTCGGCTTCGCCGCGCTGGCGGTCTCGCCCACCATCAGTGTGATCGTGGCGTTCCAGGTCCTGCGCCGGGCTGGCAATTTTGCGATTGCCCGCCCGATCCGGGAGGTTCTGTTCACCGTCGTCCCGAGGGAGGATCGCTACAAGGCCAAGAGCTTCATCGACACCGTGGTCTACCGGCTGGGCGACCAGGTCGGGGCCTGGTCGTTCACCGGCATCCAGGGATTCGGCTTCGGCAGTACCGGTATCGCCGGCGCGGCGGTGCCGCTCTCCGTGGCCTGGCTGTTCAACAGCCTCTGGCTCGGCCGCGCCCAGGACAGGCGGCGGGCGGCTCTGGATGCGGATGCCGCCGCCCCAGCAATGGAACCGCTCGCCTCACGTTAAGCGGCGGTTTACCATGACGCGCGAGGTCTCCGGATCAGCTCGACCGGAGGGACAAGGCGTCATGAATCGCGCGGCGCAGCCTGCTCCAGGCCGAAACATGCGCGCCCTTGCGTTGCTCGCACTGCTGGTGGCCAGCCCGGCACCGGCCTTCGCCGAGGAGCCGCTGTTCATCCACATCCGGCCGATGCCCGAGGGCGACCGGGCTGTCCGGGATGCCCTGTGGGCGCGTCGGCAGGCCCATGCCCGCGCGGTGATCGAATCCGTCTGCACCGGCTGCCTCGGAGTCTGGAAACCCGCGGATTCGGCGGCGTCGCCCGCGACACCCGGCCCTACGCAGGCCAGGATTGCGGACCTGACTGCACCGTCAGGGCTTGAAACCGACCCCGGCTCCGGGGCATCCGGGCCAACTTCCGATTCATCGAGTTCCGAGAGGCACCCATGACGCAATCGCACCCGACCAGCGGCGCCGAGCCCGAAGTCGATTGCCCCGTGAGCCTCGAGGTTCTGGGCGAAGTCTACCGGGCCGACGAGTTCGACCTGCCGATGATCCTGGAGCAGATCCCGCCGCTGAAGCGCGCCCAACTCGCCGCGTACCTCTACGGCAAAAGCCACATGCACAAGCTCGGCCTGAAGGTGGCCCGCTCCTGCGACCGGGACGACCTGATCCGGGTCGCCGGCGAGATCGGCTCGGTGATCCACGGCCAGGCGCATCTGAAGCCGGCCAAGCCTGTGCCGGTGGCCGCGCCGGAGCTGCGGGCCAAGACCTTGCCGGGCCAGAAGAAGGTCAGCCTCGCGGGCGCGCCGGCGAAGCCGGCGATCAGCCTCGGCGGCTCGGCCAAGGTCCGCAACTTCGACTGACCGGGTGCGGGTGGCGAGCGCTTTGCGCCGCGATCCCCAGCCTGAGACGGGCGCATCCGTTGCGTGCGCCCCGGCCTTCGGATAATCGCCCGCGATGAACACCGACCACGACAAGATCCTGATCGTCGATTTCGGCTCGCAGGTGACCCAGCTCATCGCCCGGCGGGTGCGGGAGGAGGGGGTCTATTGCGAGATCGTGCCCTTCACCAAGGCCGAAGCCGCATTCCGCGAGCAGAAGCCGAAGGGCGTGATCCTCTCCGGCGGCCCCGAATCGGTGACCGTCGAGGCGAGCCCCCGGGCGCCGCAGCTGGTGTTCGATTCGGGCGTGCCGATCTTCGGCATCTGCTACGGCCAGCAGACCATGGCGGCCCAGCTCGGCGGCGCGGTCGAGGGCGGCCATCATGCCGAGTTCGGCCGGGCCGAGGTCGAGATCCTGGCCGATTGCCCGCTGTTCAACGGCGTCTGGCACACGGGCGAAAAATACCCGGTCTGGATGAGCCACGGCGACCGGGTCACCAAGCTGCCCGACGGCTTCTCCACCGTGGCGATCTCCAAGAACGCACCCTTCGCGGCCGTGGCGGACGCGGCCCGGAATTACTACGCGGTGCAGTTCCATCCCGAGGTCGCCCACACCCCGCACGGTGCCCTGCTGATCCGCAACTTCGTGCGCGACATCGCCGGCTGCTCCGGCGACTGGACCATGGGGGCCTATCGGGAGGAGGCGATCGCCAAGATCCGCGAGCAGGTCGGCTCCGAGAAGGTGATCTGCGGCCTCTCGGGCGGCGTCGATTCGGCGGTGGCCGCGGTGCTGATCCACGAGGCGATCGGCGACCAGCTCACCTGCGTGTTCGTCGACCACGGTCTGCTGCGGCTCGGCGAGGCCGAGCAGGTCGTGGCCCTGTTCCGCGACCACTACAACATCCCACTGGTCCACGTCGAAGCCAGCGGCATGTTCCTCTCGGCGCTCGAAGGCGTCAGCGATCCGGAGGTCAAGCGGAAGACGATCGGCCGCCTGTTCATCGACGTGTTCGAGGCCGAGTCCAAGAAGATCGGCGGGGCGGCGTTCCTGGCGCAGGGCACGCTCTATCCGGACGTGATCGAGAGCGTGTCGTTCACCGGCGGCCCGTCGGTGACGATCAAGAGCCACCACAATGTCGGCGGCCTGCCCGAGCGCATGAACATGAAGCTCGTGGAGCCCCTGCGCGAGCTGTTCAAGGACGAGGTCCGGGTGCTGGGCCGTGAGCTCGGCCTACCGGACGCCTTCGTCGGCCGCCACCCGTTCCCTGGTCCCGGCCTCGCCATCCGCTGCCCCGGCACGATCACGCCGGAGAAGCTCGAGGCCCTGCGCAAGGCCGACGCGATCTACCTCGACGAGATCCGGCAAGCGGGGCTCTACGACACGATCTGGCAGGCCTTCGCGGTGATCCTGCCGGTGAAGACGGTGGGCGTGATGGGCGACGGCCGAACCTACGACCATGTCTGCGCCCTGCGCGCCGTTACCTCGGTGGACGGCATGACCGCCGATTTCTACCCGTTCGACATGGCTTTCCTGGGCCGGGTCGCGACCCGGATCATCAACGAGGTGAAGGGCATCAACCGGGTGACCTACGACATTACCTCGAAGCCGCCCGGCACGATCGAGTGGGAGTGACGGGCGGGCGTCACGAACCGATTAGCGACGTAGCCGCGTAGCGCATCAGTAGCGGTCGCTGTCCCGCATCGACCGCACGAGATCGACGGCGCTTTCGGATTGCGGCGGCATCGCTGCCGTCAGCGCTTGAAGCAACGCGAGGTCGATCGGCTTGCGCGGCTTCGTTACGGCTGTCAGTCGAGCGACCGGCTTGCCGCGACCGGTGATCTCAATCGAATCGCCTGCCTCAACCCGGTCGACCAGGGTGCTCAGTTGTGCCTTGGCATCCGCCAGCGTGATCGCGTCCATGCCGTGCTCCTGACCATCGCAGTTCACGTAGCGTGTTGTGCTTGGCAATTCGAGCGGGCCTGATGAAAGCCTGTCCGGAAAGTGCGACCCGTCGTTACTGTCCGCTCAGCAGCAGCTCAGCCGCGATAACCCACATCGTCAGCGCGATCATGCCCTCAAGCACGCGCCACGCGGCCGGCTTGGCGAACAGGGGCCGGAGGATCGCGGCGCCGTAGCCCAACGCGAAGAAGAACGCGACCGAGGCCGTCATCGCGCCGGCCGCGAAGGCGGGCTCCTGCCCCGGGAAGCGCGTCGAGATCGATCCGATCAGCAGCAGCGTGTCGAGATAGACGTGCGGGTTGAGCCAGGTCAGCGCGAGGCATGTCGCCAGCGTCCGCCCAAGGCCGGCGGCGGATTCCGGGGCGGGTTGCAGCGCCTCCGCGGAGGCGAAGGCCGACCGGAGACTGCGTGCCCCGTACGCGATGAGGAAGGCCGCGCCGGCATACAGCATCGCCGGCCTCAGCCAGGGGGCGAGGACCACGATGCCCCTGAAGCTGGTGATGCCCACCAGGATCAGGAGCGCGTCGGAGGCCGCGCAGGTAGCGCAAACCAGGGCGACATGCTCGCCGCGCAAGCCCTGCCGCAGTACGAATGCGTTCTGGGCACCGATCGCCAGGATCAGGCCGCCGCTGACGGACAGACCGGTCAGATAGACTTCCAGCACGCGGGGTTACTCAACGACGGATCAAGGTTTGCGCCGTCATGAATTCGCCGCTCCGTAGGAGGGGAGGCTTCAGCAGAGGCGCCAAGACTTTTCGCAGGCGCGCGAAGGTGATTGGGCACAAAGCGTAATACGAAACGCCTTCCGCACGCCTCGCTCACGGCCCGCACAAAACCGGTTCCAGGGCCGCCATCACCGGCCGGTAGGCTGAAAGATGCAGGCCGTCCCGCAGCGCGCCGGGCTTGGCATAGCCGGTCTCGCCATCGCGGAGTGACGCGAACGGGTCCGCGAAGGCGCAGCCGAGGCGGCCGCACAGGGTGCGCAGCCGCTGCGTGTAATCCGCCACGGCCCCGGCATCGATAAGGCGGCCGACCTCGCGGCCGACCGGGGGCAGGGCGGTGACGACGACGCGCGGGCTCACGGCCTGCAGCCGCCTCACGATCGCTTCCGCCTTCGCCTCGAACCGCGAAGCCGCCTCGGCCGAGCGCGGATCGTTCTTCACCAGGATGTCGTTGGTCCCGATCGTCAGGGCGGCGACCTTGGGATTTGGGTGGAATCGCAGGCCGGAGAGGTGATCGAGATAGGCGGCGGCGGTGGCGCCGCTGAAGCCGCCGTTGACGAAGTCCAGGCCGCAGGGCCGCTGGCTCCCGGGCTGCAGCTCGACCTGGGAATCGCCGCCCCAGAACACGTAGTCCGGGGGCGCCTCGTCCAGGCTGACCTGAACGGCGATGCCGCGCATCACCGCGTAGGCGCGGGCATCGGCGGCCGGCTTGCGCAGGTGCCAGCCGGCGAAGCCTCCCGAAGCCAGAAGCACGAGGCCGAAGAGGCCCGCGAGAACGCGACGCATCACGGCTCGGCGCCGGCGCGGTCGACCTGCGCCTCCGGGCGCGAATCCGTCGAGGCGTAGTAGGGCTTGATGTCGAGGAGCGGCGTGCCGTCGAGGCAATCGAGCCCGCGCACCCGCAGAGTGTCTCCCGAGCGCTCAAGTAATTCGACCACCGAGAGCGCGATCGGGTTGGGCCGGGCCGGGGAGCGCAACGAGAAGGTGCCGCGCGGCCCGTCGGCGTGGCGGGGTCGCTGCACAACGAGGCCCCGTGTCGCCCGGTCCATCCAGTAGAGCAGGATCAGGTGCGTGCAGCCGGTGATCGAGCGCAGGCCGGAGACGTAGGCCGGATCGACCTCGACGGTGCAGATGGCGTCGGTCTGCAGGCCGTTCTTCGGGCAGTCCTGGCGCGTCTGCCACGGCGTGCGCAGCCGGCCGATGAAATGGAGGCCGGCATCGAAATCCGCGGGCAGCGCCGCCATCTCTTCGCCGGGACGGGTCCCAAACTCGTCCGCGCCCATCTGTCCTCACTCCGCCTGCGCCGGGTTCTCGGCCAAGCGCCGTCCGGCCGCAAGCCCGCACCTCGCGCAGGCCATCGGGCCGGTGTAGATCCGAGCCATCGAGCATCATCCCGAAAGGTGGTCATCGGCTTTCGGAAAAAGATGATGCGAAGCCAAAGACCTAGCGCATCGGCCGGGGCCCGGTATCCCGGGCGATGCGCTAAACGGGAGGGTTCATGATCGAGCGGGAATTGCGGCCGATGCAGGCCGTCGCGGATGCGGACAGCGCGGTCGACCGCTTGGTCGAACTCTACGACGGTGCGGCCGGCGCCCTGCGGCAGGCGCTGGAGCGCTACCTCGCGGGCGGCCCGCCGCCGGACGCCACCGAGCGCCTGGCCTTCCGCTATCCCGAATTGCGGATCAGCTACCGCCCCGCCGGCCCGCTGCCGCGGGTGCGGCGCGCCACCGCCAAGCTCCAGGCCGCCGGCACCTATGCCACCACGGTCACACACCCGGCCTTCTTCCGCCACTACCTCACCCGGCAGTTGCAGCCGCTGATCGACGATTACGGCATCCAGATCGAGGTGGGCCAGAGCGCGCAGGAGATCCCCTATCCCTACGTCCTGGAAGCGGGGCTCGATGCCGGCGGGCGCGCCGTGGACGGCGCGGAACTCGCTACCTACTTCCCCGTCCCGCTGCTGTCGCTCGTGGGCGATGAGATCGCCGACGGCACCTTCGACCTCGTCGATGGCGAGCCGCTGCCGCTGGCCCTGTTCGACGCGGTGCGGGTCGATTACTCCCTGCGCCGCCTGGTCCACTACACCGGCTGCGACTGGCGCGAGGTCCAGCCCTGGATTCTCCTGACCAACTATCACCGCTACGTCGACCAGTTCGTCCGGCACGGGCTGGAGCGCCTGGCCTCGGGCGCGGAGGGGTTCGAGCGGCTGGTCCTGCCCGGTGGAATTTCCGTGAGCCGGGCGGAGGCCTCCACGGCCGATCCGGCTGCGGTGATCGCGGCCTCGCCCTGGCACCGCCACCAGATGCCAGCCTATCACCTCGTCGCCCGGGGCGCCGACGGGACCCTGCAGGGCACGAGCCTGGTCAATATCGGCGTCGGACCGTCGAACGCGAAGACCATCACCGATCACCTTGCGGTGCTGCGCCCGGATTGCTGGCTGATGGTCGGCCATTGCGGCGGCCTGCGTCAGTCGCAGACCATCGGCGATTACGTCCTCGCCCACGCCTATCTCCGGCGGGACCGGATCCTCGACGAGCTGGTGCCGCCGGACGTGCCGGTGCCGGCGCTCGCCGAGGTGCAGGTCGCGCTTCAGAGCGCCGCTGCCTCGGTGACCGGCGAGCAAGCCGAGGCCTTGAAGCGCCGCCTGCGCACCGGCACGGTCGTCACCTACGACGACCGCAACTGGGAATTGCGGTTCAGCCAGGAGCGGCGGCGGATCAACCAGTCGCGCGCCATCGCGGTCGACATGGAGAGCGGCACCGTGGCGGCCCAGGGCTTTCGCCTGCGCGTGCCCTATGGCGCGCTGCTCTGCGTCTCCGACAAGCCGCTCCACGGCGAGATCAAGCTGCCCGGCGCTGCCAACGCGTTCTACGACCGGGCGGTGTCCGAGCATCTGCGGGTCGGGTTGGCGGCCCTCGACGCGCTGCGCGCCGACCGGCATGGGCTGCATTCGCGCAAGCTGCGCAGCTTCGACGAGCCGCCGTTCCGGTGAAGCGCCGACGAGCGCGTCGAATCAAAGACGGGGACGCACTCACGGCCAAGCTTTTGTTCGGATCGAACAAGAACCGCGATGTAGCGACGGGCTGACACGCCGTTTTCGATGATCGCGTGTGGATACCTGTGCGTGATTGAACGTTGAGACGTCATACTCCTTTCAAGGATTGGACTTTCTCATGAAGCGTTTGGTTCTCGCATCGACTGCATTATTGGCGGTCGTCGCCCTGATGCCCGGCAGCGCGGATGCCCGCGGGTTTGGCGGCGGCGGCTTTCACGGCGGCGGCTTCGGCGGCGGCGGATTCCATGGTGGCGGTTTCGGCGGCGGTAGCTTCCGGGGCGGCGGACTGGGCGGCGGCGGATTCCGGGGTGCCGGTCTCGGCGGCGGCGGCTTCCAGCGTGGCGGCGTGATCGGCAATCGCGGCTTCGCGGGCCGTGGCTTCGCCAATCGCGGCTCTTACGGGCGTGGCTACGGCGGCGGCTACGGCCGCGGCCTGGGATACGGCTTGGCTGGCGTGGGCCTCGGACTGGGGGTTGGTTACGGCCTGGGCGGGTACGGCTATGGCTACGGCGATACCTGCGCCGGCGGATACGGCTACGGCTATGATCCCGCCTATTGCGGCACCTATGGCTACGGATACTGAGCACCACACCGTTCAGGCCTATTCTTGAACGCGAAAGCCCGGCCGGAAACGGTCGGGCTTTTCTGTGCCGGAATCGCCTCCGTCGATTCGGCGACCTTCGCGATCCGCGAAGGCTGAGTCGCGGACTCCCGAATTGCGAACGGTTCCAAACCGGCCCATGCCCACCGCAGTGTGAAGCACGGGAGGGTCGGATGAGCGGGGAGGCGGTTGTTCCGGCGACAGCCGCCCTGCTGGTCCTGTGCATGGGCCTGTGGGCGACGGCTTTGCTGCCGGAGATCGTCACGGCGCTCGCCTTCTTCGGGCTGGCGATGCTGCTGCGTCTCGGCAACCCGGCGACGGTCTTTTCGGGCTTCTCGGCCTCGGCGTTCTGGCTGGTCCTGTCCGGCATGGTGGTGGGCCAGGGCATGACCCGGACCGGCCTCGGTGCCCGCATGGCCCGGGCGCTGGCGGCGCGCCTGTCCGGCTCCTACGCGCAGTTCATCACTGGCCTCGTGGCTTTGAGCTTCCTCATCGCCTTCGTGATGCCCTCCAATCTCGGGCGGATCGCCCTGATGATCCCGGTGACGCTGGCCCTCTGCGACGGCTTCGGCCTGACGCCCGGCCGTCCGGGACGGACCGGCGCGGTACTCGCCGTGGGTGTCGCCACTCCGATCCTATCGGCGGCGATCCTGCCGGCGAATGTGCCGAATCTCGTCATGGCCGGCTCGGCCGAGCAGGTGCTCGGCCTGCACCTGTCCTACTTGTCCTATTTCGTCCTGCACGCGCCGGTCCTGGCCCTGGTCAAGGGCGTGATGCTGGTGGCGCTGATCGTGCGCCTGTTCCCCGACCGGTTGAGCCCCGACCCACAGGCGCTGCCGATTCTGCCGCCGGTCTCGCGTGCCGAGCGGCGCCTGGCGGTGATCCTGGCCTGCACTCTGGCCCTTTGGATGACCGACAGCCTGCACGGCCTCGCCCCGGCCTGGGTCGGGCTCGCGGCCGCGGTGATCTGCCTGCTGCCGCGGGTCGGCGTGCTGCCTCCGGAAGCGTTCCAGCAGGTCAACCTGCGGACCTGCTTCTACATCGCGGCCCTGCTCGGACTGGTCGCCCTGGTCAACGAGACCGGGCTCGGGGCGCAACTCGGCCATGGGCTCCTCGCGGTTGCGCCGCTCGCCCCCGGCGCGCCGGCCCAGAACTTCGCGGTGCTCACCGGGATCAGCACACTCCTGACGCTGCTGGTCACTGCCAACGGCGCGCCGGCCCTGTACACGGCGCTGGCGGGCGAGATGGTGAATGCCAGCGGCCTCTCGCCCCTGGCCGTCGTGTCGATCCAGGTGATCGGCTATTCGACCCTGTTCGTCCCCTACCAGGCGCCCCCGATCGTGTTCGCCAGCGAACTCGGCGGCGTGCGGCTGCGGGACGCCACGCGACTCACGCTGGCGTTCGGCCTGGCCTCGCTCGTGGTCGCGGCACCGCTGGATTACGCCTGGTGGCGCCTGCTGGGCCAACTGAAGTGACAGATCCGCCCCGCTATCAACACGCCCCCTGCTGTGCGGCGCAGCATGACACATTGCGGCTTGCGCCCGCAGGCACTAGCGCTACCACCAGATTAGAGACGGTCCAGTTCGCAGCTGCGAGGCTTCAATCCAATGGCACCCACCGCCCGCCCGACAGTGGCGCAACCGCTTTCACCGCATCTCCAGATCTACCGCCTGACCTGGACGATGGCGATGTCGGTGTTTCACCGTCTTACCGGCATCGCCCTCTATGGAGGCACTGCCCTGGTCGCGATCTGGCTCGTGGCGCTTGCTTCGGGACCGGTGGCCTATTCCTACGTCGCCTGGTTCTTCGGCTCGCTGATCGGCCGCCTGATCTTGTTCGCCTACACCTGGGTGCTGATGCACCACATGCTCGGCGGCCTGCGCCATCTGGTATGGGATACCGGCGCCGGCTTCGACCGCGAGAAGCGCCTGAGCATGGCGCGCATGACCCTGATCGGGTCCGTCGCGCTCACCATCGTCATCTGGGCGGTCGCCCTTCTGGTCCGCTGAGGGGAGGCCGGCATGGCTAAGGAAGAGATCCGCCAGGACACCCGCGTCTCCATCCGCACCCCGCGCGCCCGCGTCCGCGGCCTCGGCGTCGCCCATCACGGCGCCGGCCATTGGTGGGTGCAGCGGGCGACCGCGGCGGCGAACGTCGTCCTGATGCTGGCCTTCGTGGTGATTGTCGCCAGCATGGCCGGCCGGGGCTACGTCGAAGCGACGCAGCTGATCGCCAAGCCCCTGGTCTCGATCATCCTGATCCTGGCGCTCCTGTCGGTAACGATCCACATGCGGATCGGCATGCAGGTGGTCATCGAGGATTACGTGCACGGCCAGGGCACGAAGATCGCCGCGGTGTTCGCCAACAACGCCTACGCGGTCCTGGTGGCCGTGGCCTGCCTCTACGCGGTCCTGCGCATCGGCTTCGGACAGCCGGCCTGAACCCCGCCATCACGCATTTCGAGGAGCCGATCATGGCCGCCAACGGCACCAACGGCAGCGGGCCTGCCTACACCATCCACGACCACGCCTTCGACGTGGTGATCGTCGGGGCGGGCGGCGCGGGACTGCGCGCCACGGTCGGCTGCTCCGAGGCCGGGTTGCGCACCGCCTGCATCACCAAGGTGTTCCCGACCCGCTCGCACACCGTGGCGGCGCAGGGCGGCATCTCGGCCTCGCTCGGCAATATGGGTCCGGACGATTGGCGCTGGCACATGTACGACACCGTGAAGGGGTCGGACTGGCTCGGCGACCAGGACGCGATCGAGTACCTCGTGCGCAACGCGCCGGCCGCCGTCTACGAGCTGGAACACTGGGGCGTGCCCTTCTCCCGCACGGACGAAGGCAAGATCTATCAGCGCCCGTTCGGCGGCATGACCACCGATTACGGCAAGGGCACCGCCCAGCGCACCTGCGCGGCGGCCGACCGGACCGGCCACGCCATGCTGCACACCCTCTACGGGCAGGCGGTGAAGAACCAGACCGACTTCTTCATCGAGTATTTCGCCCTCGACCTGATCATGGACGAGGAAGGCCGCTGTCGCGGCGTCATCGCCCTCGACCAGGCCAGCGGGGAGATCCACCGGTTCCGCGCCCAGCAGACCATCCTGGCCACGGGCGGCTACGGCCGCGCCTACTTCTCGGCGACCTCGGCCCATACCTGCACGGGCGACGGCAACGCCATGGTGCTGCGCGCCGGGCTGCCGCTCCAGGACATGGAGTTCGTGCAGTTCCACCCCACCGGCATCTACGGCGCCGGCTGCCTGATCACCGAGGGTTCGCGCGGCGAGGGCGGCTACCTGACCAACTCCGAGGGCGAGCGCTTCATGGAGCGCTACGCCCCCTCGGCCAAGGATCTCGCCTCGCGCGACGTGGTCTCGCGCTCCATGACCATGGAGATCCGGGATGGCCGCGGCGTCGGCAAGAACAAGGACCACATCTACCTGCACCTCGATCACCTGGACCCGAAGATCCTGCACGAGCGCCTGCCGGGTATCTCGGAGTCGGCAAAAATCTTCGCGGGCGTCGACGTGACCAAGGAGCCGATCCCGGTCCTCCCGACCGTGCACTACAACATGGGCGGCATCCCGACGAACTATCACGGCGAGGTGCTGACGCTCCGCGACGGCAATCCCGACACGGTGGTGCCGGGCCTGATGGCGATCGGCGAGGCAGCCTGCGTCTCGGTCCACGGCGCCAACCGGCTCGGTTCCAACTCGTTGATCGACCTCGTGGTGTTCGGCCGCGCTGCCGGAAAGCGCTGCGCCGAGATCGTCGAGCCGAATGGCCGGGCCCAGGAACTGCCGAAGGGCGCGACCGACAAGGCGCTCGAGCGCCTCGACCGCTTCCGCAACGCCAACGGCTCGACGCCGACCGCGGAGCTCCGCGCCGAGATGCAGAAGACGATGCAGAACAACTGCGCCGTGTTCCGCACCGGCGAGGTGCTGGAAGAGGGCAAGGGCCTGATCCACAAGGTCTGGAACGCCGCCGCAGACGTGAAGATCACCGACCGGTCGCTGGTCTGGAACACCGACCTCTTGGAGACCCTGGAGTTCGACAACCTGATCGGCCAGGCGGTGGTGACGATGGAATCGGCCGCCAACCGCAAGGAATCCCGCGGCGCCCATGCCCGCGAAGATTTTCCGGACCGCAACGACAAGGAGTGGATGAAGCACACCCTCTCCTGGCTCGACGAGGGCCGGCATCAGGTCAACATCGATTATCGGCCGGTGCATACCTACACGATGTCGAACGAGATCCAGTACATCGAGCCGAAGGCCCGGGTGTACTGACATCCGAGCGAGGAGCGATCGTCATGAGCGACACGACACGGCGCATCACCGGCTTCTCCCGCATCACCGTCGATCCACGGGTGATGGGCGGCAAAGCCTGTATCCGTGGGATGCGCGTCACCGCCTCCATGATTCTCGGCAACCTCGGTGCCGGCGTCACGATGGAACGGCTCCTCGAGATGTACCCGTATATCGAGCGGGAGGATGTGCTCGAAGCTATCCGTTATGCGGCTTGGCTCGCATCAGAACGCGCGATCACCACCTCTGCCGTGACATCGGAGGCGGCGGCGTGAGATTCGTCGTCGATGTGAACCTGTCGCCGGAATGGGCACAACTCCTGACCGAGCAGGGTCACTCCGCCGTACATTGGCGGAACGTCGGAGCCGTCGACGCTCTCGACGACGACATCCTCATCTGGGCGGCCGAGGATGATCGGATCGTCTTCACGGCCGATCTGGACTTCGGTGCCGCAGTCGCGACCCGCGGGCTGAAGGCGCCCAGCGTCGTGCAGCTACGGCTCGACAACACCGACCCGCTGGTGGTCGGCACTTCGGTTCTCCAATCCATCGCCGCGGCCGGTGAAGCTTTGGTTGGCGGCGCAATCCTCACGATCGAACCTGGCCAAACCCGCCTCCGGGCCGGTTTGGGCACGATCGCCATCGACGGATAAGACTCATGGCCCAGTTCAACCTTCCGAAGAACTCCCAGATCACCCCGGGTCGCACCTGGGCGCCGCCGCCCGGCGCCCAGAACCTGCAGACCTTCAAGATCTACCGCTGGAACCCGGATGACGGGGCCAACCCGCGGATCGACACCTATCAGGTCGACCGGGACGATTGCGGCCCGATGGTCCTCGACGCGCTGCTGTGGATCAAGAACAAGGTCGACTCGACCCTCGTGTTCCGCCGGTCCTGCCGCGAGGGCATCTGCGGCTCCTGCGCCATGAACATTGAGGGCCAGAACGCGCTCGCCTGCACGATGGGCATCGACGAGTGCAGGAGCCCGGACAACGCCCTGCCGGTCATCACCCGCAAGGACAAGGACGGCGCGGTCCGGATCTACCCGCTGCCGCACATGCCGGTGCTGAAGGATCTGGTCCCGGACCTGACCAACTTCTACGCCCAGCACGCCGCGATCGAGCCCTGGCTCCAGACCGAGACGCCCGCCCCCGAGAAGGAGTGGCGCCAGACCCCCGAGGACCGGTCGAAGCTCGACGGCCTGTACGAGTGCATCCTGTGCGCGTGCTGCAGCACGTCGTGCCCGAGCTACTGGTGGAACGGCGACAAATTCCTCGGCCCGGCCGCGCTGCTCCAGGCCTATCGCTGGCTGATCGATTCGCGGGACGAGAATACCGGCGACCGGCTCGACTCTCTGCACGATCCGTTCCGGCTCTACCGCTGCCACACGATCATGAACTGCGCCAACACCTGCCCGAAGAACCTGAACCCGGCCAAGGCCATCGCCGAGATCAAGAAGATGATGGTCGAGCGGGTGGTCTGAGCGCGAACGGTGAGGCGCCCCGGCCACACCGGGGCGAAAAGGCCGACCGTCCGCAGCGGAGTCGGCGGCGGCCGGGGCAGCCGCCTTGCGGTCAGCGCATTTGGCACCGAGTCAGGGGCGAAGCGCCATCGCGCGCTATCCCAAGCCTGATCCGAAGTGGTCCGATGCTGCGCCCGAGCCTGCCGACCTTCGCTGCCCTCTGCCTGAGCGCCACCCTGGGTGCCTGTGCCACGACCCGTCTGGAGAGCCCGAGGGGCCGGGCGTCCTCGCAGGCTTCCCTCGACGCGGTCCAGGCGGTCCCGTCGGGCACCGTGACGGCGGCGCCCCTCGCGCCGCCGCCCGGCGCGACCGCGAGCCCCGACGCGCCGCCGCTGCCCGGCGCCCAGGCCAACGCGGCCCCGAACACCCCCACGGTGATCGCCGAGCCGGTGGCGCCGCCCGCGCCGCCGCCGCCGGTGGTCACGAGCGGCCGCGCCTCGGTGGTCGGCAGCTGGGACGCGAAGGATGCGACCGGCGCGAGCTGCAAGGTCACCCTGTCGAGCGCGCCGGCCCTCGACCTGTACAAGGCCTCGGCGTCGGGCTGCCCGAACAAGGATCTCGCCCGGGTCTCGGCGTGGGATTTCCGCGACGGCGAGGTCTATCTCTACCAGCCGGGTGGCTCCGTGGCGGCGCGTCTGCGCCAGGGCGGCGGCTCGCTGGACGGCGCCCTGACCAAGTCGGGCGCCACCCTGGCTCTGGTGCGCTGATCGCGTCGCACCCGGTCGGCAATCCGATCGGGCGCTTCGATCCTGAATAAGGAATCTTTTCGGAAAGTCCCACGCCGCGACGACCGCGCACGCTTGGTGCCCGGCAGCCCGGACTTACATGAGGGCTTCCCCTAGCGGTGCCCCTCAAAGACATGCTTTTGAATTGGCTTGAGCGCCGGGTCGATCCGTTCGCGCCCTTCGACGAGACCCGTACCCCGCCGCAGACGGTCCTGGGTTTTGCCTGGTTCTACCTGCGCCCGATCCGCGCTGCCCTGGTGGCCCTGTTTGTCATTGCGGTGATCGCCGGGACGGTCGAGGCCTCGCTCTACCTGGTGATGCGCTGGTTCATCGACCTGCTCGCCACCGCCGACAGGGCCAGCGTGCTCTCCGACCATGCTCTTGGGCTCGGTCTCGTGTTGCTCCTGGTCGGAGTGGTGCGGCCGATCACGATCTGGCTGCACGAGCTGCTCTCCAACCAGCTGATCGTGCCGCAATCGACCAGCCAGATCCGCTGGCGGGCGCATCTCTACACGCTCGGGCACGCGCTCTCGTATTTCCAGGGCGATTTCTCCGGCCGCCTCGCCAACCGCGTCGTGCAGGTCGGCCCGGCGGTGCGGGAACTCGCCGTCGTGTTCATCGACACGCTGCTTTACGTGGCGATCTACGCGGTGACGGCTGTCGGCCTGTTCGGGTCGATCTCACCTTGGCTGGCTCTTCCGGTGCTGATCTGGATCGGTGCCTACGCCGCCCTGACGACGTGGTTCGTGCCCCGGGCTCGCGCGCGTTCGCACAAGACCGCCGACACCCGCTCGGTGCTGATCGGCCGCATCGTCGACAGCTACACCAACATCCTGACCGTGAAGCTGTTCGCGCGCGACCGCGAGGAGCGTGCGACGGTGCGCGACGCGGTCGAGGTCCACACCGACGCCTACCTGTACCAGTTCCGTCTCGTCACCCTGACGACCAGCCTGCTCGGGATCCTCAACAGCACGCTGCTGATCGCCACCGGCGCCGCCTGCCTTCTCCTCTGGCGGAGCGGCGGGATGACCACCGGCGAAGCCTCGGCCGGCCTCGCCCTGATCCTGCGGCTGCTCGCCATGTCCGGCTGGGTGATGCAGACCGTCCGGGGCGTGTTCGAGAATGTCGGGGTGATCCAGGAGAGCATGCAGACCATGGCGCGGCCGCACGCGCTGGTCGATGCTCCGGACGCCCGCGATCTCGTCGTGGCCGGCGGCGAGATCCGGTTCGAATCGGTCGGGTTCCACTATGGACGCGGCGACGCGACCGTCATCGAGGATTTCTCACTCACGATTCGCCCCGGTGAGAAAGTCGGACTCGTCGGCATCAGCGGCGCGGGGAAGTCCACCCTCGCCAGCCTGTTGCTGCGCCTCTACGAGGTCGAGAGCGGGCGCATCCTGGTGGACGGCCAGGACATCGCCACGGTGACGCAGCAATCGCTGCGCGAGGCGATCGCCATGGTCAGCCAGGACACCTCGCTGCTGCACCGCTCGATCCGCGAGAATATCGGCTACGGCCGCCCGGACGCCACGCAGGAGCAGATCGAGCGTGCCGCCCGGCTGGCCCATGCTGACCGGTTCATCGCCGACCTGGTCGATCACAAGGGCCGCCGGGGCTACGACGCTCAGGTCGGCGAGCGCGGGGTCAAGCTCTCCGGCGGGCAGCGCCAGCGCATCGCCATCGCCCGGGTGATGCTCAAGGACGCGCCGATCCTGATTCTCGACGAGGCGACCTCGGCCCTCGACAGTCAGGTCGAGGCGGCGATCCAGGACTCCCTCGACACGTTGATGGCCGGCAAGACCGTCGTGGCGATCGCCCACCGTCTGTCGACCATCGCGGCGCTCGACCGCCTGGTCGTGATCGACCGCGGCCGAATCGTCGAGGAGGGCACCCATGCCGAGCTCGTTGCCCAGGGCGGCGTCTATGCCGGCCTGTGGGCCCGCCAGTCGGGCGGGTTTTTGGATAGCGGCGCCACTCGGCTCGACGACACCGTGGCGTAGCGGCGCAGCCGGGACGGCGTTCGGCAACATATGACAACGATCGTGACCTAAGCGAGCGAAGACGCCCCGGACGACAGCTTGACTTGGGGGTGGCACACGGTCTCATTGCTCAGATTAGAACGATAATGCTTTGATCACGGCCCGGCCGGGACATCAGGGCAGGGCACCTGCGGCCCTCACGCCGACGCACGGAGTTCCAGATCTTGGCGACCACCTCCGCCACCGCCCCCGGCTCCCGGGATGGCAGCTCTCAGGACGGGAGCCGTCGCGACTTCCTGTTCCTCGCAACCGGCGCCGGCTTGGCGGTCGGCGCCGCCTCCGTGACTTGGCCGTTCGTCGCGTCCATGGCGCCCGACGCCGACACGATCGCGGCCGGCGCGCCGATCGACGTCGATCTGACGCCGATCCAGGATGGTCAGATCGTCAACGTGTTCTGGCGCGGCAAGCTGATCTTCGTGCGCAAGCTCACGGGCAAGGAGGTGACCGACATGCAGGCGGTCCCGCTCTCGGCGATGATCGACCCGGCAGCGTTCCCGACCCGGGTCAAGAACGGCCACGACCAGTGGCTGATCGTCTACGGCAACTGCACGCATCTCGGCTGCGTGCCGATCGGCCACCAGGGCAACTTCGAGGGCTGGGCCTGCCCCTGCCACGGCTCGCAGTTCGACGCCGTCGGGCGCGTCCGCCACGGGCCGGCACCGATCAACCTGCCGATCCCGCCCTACGCCTTCGAGACGGACACCAAGATCCGGATCGGCGAGGGCGGCAAGGAAGCGGCGTAAGAGGGACGCGGACATGAGCGGAACTGCCAGCACGTACGTCCCGAAGAGCCGCGTCGCCAAGTGGTTCGAGGCCCGGCTGCCGATCGCCGGCCTGGTGCACTCGTCCTTCATCGCCTACCCGGTCCCCCGAAACCTCAACTACTTCTGGACGTTCGGGGCGATCCTGGCGGCCTTCCTGGGGATCCAGATCGTCACCGGCGTCTGGCTGGCGATGCATTACGAGCCCTCGGCGACGGGCGCGTTCAATTCCGTCGAAAAGATCATGCGCGACGTGAATTACGGCTGGCTGCTGCGCTACGCGCACGCCAACGGCGCGTCGATGTTCTTTGTGGCGGTCTACGTCCACATGTTCCGGGCGCTGTATTACGGGTCGTACAAGGCCCCGCGCGAGGTGCTCTACATCCTCGGCGTGATCATCTACCTGCTGATGATGGCCACGGCGTTCCTCGGCTACACGCTGCCCTGGGGCCAGATGAGCTTCTGGGGCGCCACCGTCATCACCAACATCCTGGCGGCGATCCCGGTGGTCGGCGACACCATCCAGACCCTGCTCTGGGGCGGCTATTCGGTCGGCAACCCGACCGTGAACCGGTTCTTCTCGCTGCACTACCTGCTGCCCTGGATGATCGCCGGCGTCGTCGTGCTCCACGTCTGGGCGCTGCACGTCACCGGCCAGAACAACCCGGCCGGCATCCCGATCAAGTCGGGCAAGGACGCGGTGCCGTTCACGCCCTACGCCACCGTGAAGGACGTGTTCGCCACCTGCGTGTTCATGATCCTGTTCTCGTGGTTCCTGTTCTTCCAGCCGAACTACCTGGGTCACGCCGACAACTACATCGCGGCCAACCCGGCTGTAACGCCCGCGCATATCGTGCCGGAATGGTACTTCCTGCCGTTCTACGCGATCCTGCGCGCGGTCCCGAGCAAGCTCGGCGGCGTGATCCTGATGTTCTCGGCGGTGATCATCCTCGCGTTCGCACCCTGGCTCGATTGGTCCCGGGTGCGCTCCTGCAATTATCGGCCGATCTACCGCCAGTTCTTCTGGGTGTTCATCGGCGCGACCTTCCTGCTGGGCTGGCTCGGATCCCAGCCGCCGGAGGGGGGCTACGTGATCGCTTCGCAGATCTGCACCGCCTACTACTTCGCGCACTTCCTGCTCGTCATGCCGCTCTGCGGCCTGTTCGAGACGCCCAAGGCGCTCCCGGCCTCGATCCTGGAAAGCGTGACCGGGCCGGGCAAACAGGTGAGCGGCTCCGGCATGCCGGCGGGCGCCGCCGCCGCTCCGACCACGAAGGGCTGACGGCAGGACCATGATGATGCGTCGCGTCCTCTCGACCACCGCCGCCTTCGCTGTTGCGGCCCTGCTGACCGGGGCTGCTCCGGCCTCCGCTCAGGAAGGACATGGCGGCCCGATCCCGGGCCGCGTCGGCTGGAGCTTTGCCGGCACGTTCGGCCGGTTCGACACCGCGCAGCTCCAGCGCGGCTTCCAGGTCTACAAGGAGGTCTGCTCCGCCTGCCACTCGATGAAGCTGGTCGCCTTCCGCAACCTCGCTCAGGACGGCGGCCCGGATTTCTCCGCCGCGCAGGTCAAGGCTCTGGCCGCGACCTACCAGGTCAAGGACGGCCCGAACGATGCCGGCGAGATGTTCGAACGGCCCGGCCGGCCGGCCGACGCGTTCCCGCCGCCCTTCCCGAACGACCAGGCCGCAGCGGCTGCCAATGGCGGAAAGGCACCCCCGGATTTCTCGGTGATCGCCAAGGCGCGGACCTTCTCCCGCGGCTCCCTCTACTTCCTGACCGACTGGCTGCCGCTCATCGGCTATTCCGAGCAGGGGCCCGACTACATCCACGCCCTGATCAACGGCTACGAGGAGGCGCCGAAGGATTTTTCGGTGCCCGATGGCGGCCACTACAACAAGTACTATCCCGGCCACATCATCGCGATGCCGCCGCCGATCACGGACGGGCAGGTCACCTACGCCAAGAACGACGCCGGCCAGCCGGTGGTCCCCGAGACGGTGGACCAGTACGGCAAGGACGTCGCGGCCTTCCTGATGTGGACGGCCGAGCCGCACATGATGGACCGCAAGGCCCTGGGCTTCCGGGTGATCCTGTTCCTGATCATCCTATCCGGGCTGCTCTACTACGTGAAGAAGAAGGTCTGGGCCGATGTCGGCGGCGAGGTCCACGGCCTCCAGCCGGAGCTGCACAAGGCCTTCTGAGCCTGCATTGCATTGATCTCGACCATGGGCCTCCTTCGGGAGGCCCATCTTTTTTGGGCTGTGGCCCCGTGCTACCGCTCGGCGAACACAGACGTCGACCTCTCAGCGACACCGAGCCCACCTGCCCCCCTCATCCTGAGGTGCCCGCGCCAGCGGGCCTCGAAGGAGGCCTCCAGTGATCGTCATGGGTTCTGGAGGCTCCTTCGAGGCCTTCGCTTTGCTCTGGCACCTCAGGATGAGGTGGTGGATGGGACATGTGGCGCGTTAGCAGCGCCTGGAATCAGCAGGGAAACCGGCATGACGGCAGCGGTGCTCGGGGTGATGGGCGGGTCGGGCGTGTACGATCTGCCGGGGCTCGAGGACGTGCGCGAGGAACGCGTCGCCTCACCCTGGGGCGAGCCCTCGGATGCGCTGCGCATCGGGCGGATCGGCGCGACCAAGGTCGTGTTCCTGGCTCGCCACGGACGCGGCCACCGGCTGTCGCCGTCCGGCATCAACTACCGCGCCAATATCGACGCGCTGAAGCGGGCCGGCGTCACCGACCTCGTGGCGCTCTCCGCCTGCGGGTCGTTCCGCGAGGAGCTGCCCCCTGGGTTGTTCGTGCTGGTCGATCAGTTCGTCGACCGGACGCACGGGCGGGCCTCCTCGTTCTTCGGCGACGGCTGCGTCGCCCACGTCTCGCTCGCCCACCCGGTGGGACCGGGGCTGCAGGCGCGGATCGCCAATGCCGCGCAGGCGGAGGGCATCGCAGTTCATCGCGGCGGCACCTATGTCTGCATGGACGGGCCGCAATTCTCTTCGCTCGCCGAATCGCGGGCCTACAAGGCTCAGGGCTTCGACGTGATCGGCATGACCAACATGCCCGAAGCCAAGCTCGCCCGCGAGGCGGAGATCACCTACGCGACTATCGCGATGGTGACCGACTACGATTGCTGGCATCCCGGCCACGATGCCGTGGATGTCGCCGCGGTGATCGCGGTCGCCCGGACCAATGCCGACACGGCGGCCCGGCTGGTGGCGCGGCTCGCCCGCGACTTCCCGGCCGAGCGCGAGCCCTGCCCGGCGGGCTCGCACCGGGCGCTCGACGGCGCGATCATGACCGCGCCGACCGCCCGCGATCCGGCGCTGCTCGCCAAGCTCGACGCGGTGGCCGGGCGGGTGCTGCACCCGTAAGGCGCCGCCCTGCGCATCACGGGGCACCGCCCCGCACCCCGCCAAAGGGCTGCAGCCCTTTGGGAACCCATGTTTTCCCCTGTCCAGAGGACGATCCTTGCGATTGCCGAAGAACAGGCTCTAGAAGGCGCTCGCGGCCGCAGGCCGCCCCCGACGCAAAGTCCGAAAAAATGCGCAGCGCCTCCATCAGCCGGAAGACCGCCGAGACCGATATTGCGGTCAGCGTCGGCCTCGACGGGACCGGGCAGTCGAAGATCGCCACCGGCATCGGCTTCCTCGACCACATGCTGGACCTGTTCGCCCGGCACGGCCTGTTCGACCTGGAGGTCAAGGTCGACGGCGACCTGCATATCGATCAGCACCATTCCGCCGAGGATTGCGGCATCGCGCTGGGCCAAGCCTTCGCCAAGGCGCTGGGCGACAAGCGCGGGGTGACGCGCTACGCAGACATCCACCTGCCGATGGACGAGGCGCTGACCCGGGTCTGCGTCGACATTTCGGGTCGGCCGTTCCTGGTGTTCCGCACCACCTTCCGGGTCGAGAAGATCGGGCAGTTCGACACCGAGCTGGTGCGCGAGTGGTTCCAGGCCTTCGCGATGAATGCCGGGCTGACGCTCCACGTCGAGACCCTCTACGGCGACAACGCCCACCACATTGCCGAGAGTTGCTTCAAGGGGCTGGCCCGCGCCTTGCGGAAGGCGGTGGCGATCGATCCCCGCGAGGAGGGCCGCGTTCCCTCCACGAAGGGCTCCCTGTAAGACCATCGTTTCGTTGTCGAGTTTGCATCGCTCCGGACCCCAGGTTCAGGACGATGCCGAAGCCGAGGGTCCCGCGATGCGGATGCGCAGCTACACGCTCCACCTGCCCAAGGATGCGCGGCCGGGCGAGTCGATCGGACTCGACCGGGCCGTGCTCGTGCCGGACGGCTTCGCGTGGCCGGCCTTCGCATTCAGCGTGTTGTGGTTTCTGTTTCATCGCCTCTGGATCGCAGCGCTGATCGTGCTCGTGGGGCTGCTGGCGCTGGCCGGGATCGGCCATGCCCTCGGGTTGCCGCCGGGGATCGCCACGATCGTCACCCTGCTGGCCTCCTGGCTGATCGGCTTGGAAGCTTCGAGCCTGCGCCGCTGGACACTCGCCCGCCGGGGATGGCCGACCCGGGACACGGTGATCGCCGCCTCGCCCGAGGAGGCCGAGGCCCGCGCGATCGGGCGGTGGCTCGACGCCACCGCGGCGGCGCCCCGTGCGCCGTTCCCGGCCGGCCCGACCCGGCGCACCGAGCCGGTGATCGGCCTGTTCCCGGCCCAGGCAGTCGCCCGGTGACGCTTTTTCCATCGAGACGCGCATGAGCACCGAGACGGTCGCGATCATCGATTACGGGTCGGGCAACCTCCATTCCGCCGCCAAGGCGTTCGAGCGCGCTGCCCGGGAGAGCGGGCGCGACGCGCGCATCTGCCTGACCTCCGACCCGGCGGTGGTGGCCGCTGCCGACCGGGTCGTGCTGCCGGGCGTCGGTGCCTATGCCGATTGCCGGCGCGGGCTCGATTCCGTCCCCGGCATGGTCGAGGCGATGACCCAAGTCGCGCAGGGCGCCGGCCGGCCATTCCTCGGCATCTGCGTCGGCATGCAGCTCCTGGCGAGCCGCGGGCTCGAATACGAGACCACGCCGGGCCTCGGCTGGATCCCGGGCGACGTCACGCCGATCAAGCCGTCGGATCCGGCGCTCAAGATCCCCCATATGGGCTGGAATACCCTGCGGGTGGCCCGGGACCACGCGCTGCTCGCCGGCATTCTGACCGGGGAGGACGGCCTGCACGCCTATTTCGTGCACAGCTTCGCGCTCGCCGCGGAACAGCCGGACGACGTGGTGGCGCAGGCCGATTACGGTGGCCCGGTGACCGCGATGGTCGCCCGGGGCAACATCGCCGGCACGCAGTTCCACCCCGAGAAGAGCCAGCGCCTCGGCTTGGCGCTCATCGCGAACTTTTTGAACTGGCGCCCCTGACCGCGTCCCGGTTTCGGCGAGAAGGAAGACAGTACCCGTGATCCTGTACCCGGCGATCGACCTGAAGGAAGGACGCTGCGTCCGCCTCATCCAGGGGGACATGGCGCAGGCCAAGATCTTCGGCGACGATCCAGCCGCGCAGGCCGCGACCTTCGAGGACCAGGGTTTTCCCTGGCTCCACGTGGTCGATCTCGACGGCGCCTTCGCGGGCGCGCCGCGCAACGCCGCCGCGGTGGACGCGATCCTGGCCCGGGTCGGCATCCCGGTGCAGCTCGGCGGCGGCATCCGCGAGATGAAGACGCTGGAGGGCTGGCTCGCGAAGGGCGTCGCCCGGGTGATCATCGGCACCGCCGCCGTGCGTGACCCCGGCTTCGTCCGGGAGGCGGCGCGCAAGCATCCCGGCAAGATCGCGGTCGGCATCGACGCCAAGGACGGGCGGGTGGCCGTCGAGGGCTGGGCGCAGACCTCCAGCATGACCGCGGAGGAACTCGGCCGCCGGTTCGAGGACGCCGGCGTCGCCGCGATCATCTACACCGACATCGCCCGCGACGGGATCCTGAAGGGCCTCAACGTCGAGATGACCCTGGCGCTCGCTCAGGCCGTGCGCATCCCGGTGATCGCTTCGGGCGGCCTCGCCTCGATCGACGACGTGCACCGGCTGCTCCAGCCGGATTGCACCCTCATCGCCGGCGCCATCACCGGCCGGGCGCTCTACGACGGCCGCATCGACCCGCAGGCGGCGCTCGCCGCGATCGCGCAGGCGCGCGGCAAGGCGGCGTGATAGGCTTTTCGATCGGGGAATATCGATTCGGGAGGCTTCGATGACGACGTTGAAGACCCGGCCTGCCCCGGTCAGCACGGCTTACGAGAATGATTTTTACACCTGGACGCAGGAACAGGCTGCCCGTTTGCGCGGCGGTGATCTCTCCGGCCTCGACCGCGAGCATCTCGCCGAGGAGATCGAGAGCTTGGGCAAGAGCCAATTCGCCAGCCTCGTGAGCGCCCTTCGTGTGCTGCTGCTGCACATGCTCAAGGTCGATCATCAGCCTGCGAAACGCACCCGCAGCTGGGCGATCTCGATCGCGACGCATCGCATCCACGCGGTCGATGAGCTGGAGGAAAGCCCAGGTTTGAAGGCTCGCTTGGACGAGGCCATCAAGAAAGCCTATCGCCGCGCTCGCCTTGAGGCTGCAAAGGAGACCGGACTGCCGCTGATGCGCTTCCCAGAAGCCTGCCCCTACACGTATCAGGACATCATGGATCGGCCGTTCGCGATCGATCCCGAATCCTGATCGGACCGCCGAGGGCTCGTGCTCAAAACCCGCATCATCCCCTGCCTCGACGTAAAGGACGGCCGCGTCGTGAAGGGCGTCCGGTTCGAGGGGCTGCGCGATGCCGGCGATCCGGTGGAGGCGGCCAAGGTCTACGATGCGGCCGGGGCCGACGAGCTTTGCTTCCTCGACATCACCGCGAGCCGCGAGGCCCGGGGCACCCTGCTCGACATCGTCAGCCGCACCGCCGAGGCCTGCTTCATGCCGCTCACCGTGGGCGGCGGCGTCCGCACCGTCGAGGATGTCCGCGCCCTGCTGCTGGCCGGTGCCGACAAGGTCGCGATCAACACCGCGGCCGTGAAGGACCCGGACCTCGTCGCAAGGGCGGCACAAAAGTTCGGCGCGCAGTGCATCGTGGTGGCGATCGACGCCAAACGGGTCTCCGGCGCCGGCGAGCCGGCCCGCTGGGAAATCTTCACTCATGGCGGCCGTGACCCGACCGGAATCGACGCGGTCGCCTTCGCCCGCCTGGTGGCCGAAAAGGGCGCGGGCGAGCTGCTGGTCACCTCCATGGACAAGGACGGCACACGATCTGGCTACGACTTGGCGCTGACGCGGGCGATCAGCGACGCCGTGAGCGTGCCGGTGATCGCCTCGGGCGGGGTCGGCGGCCTCGACGACCTCGTGGCCGGCGTAGCCCAGGGCGGCGCCAGCGCGGTCCTGGCGGCCTCGATCTTCCATTTCGGGCAGGCGACCATCGCCGAGGCCAAGGCCCATATGGCAGCTTCCGGCCTGGCCATGCGTCTCGACGGCCCGACCTCATCCGCGAGGACGCCCCTGTGAGCAGCACCCTTCTGACCAATGCGACCCTCCTCGACCCGGCGACGGGCCGTGCGACGCGCGGCGCCGTGCTGGTGCGCGACGGCCGCATCGCCGACATCGCCGAGGGCGCGGCGCCCGGTGCTCCGGCGGAAGCGGCGCGGATCGATTGCCGCGGCCGGGTCCTGACCCCGGGGCTGATCGACATGCGCGCCTTTGTGGGCGAGCCCGGCGCCGAGCATCGCGAGAGCCTGGCCTCGGCCAGCGCCGCAGCGGCGGCGGGCGGTGTGACCACGCTGGTCTGCATGCCCGACACCAACCCGGTGATCGACGGTCCGGCGATCGTGGATTTCGTGCTTCGCCGTGCCCGGGATACGGCCTGCGTCCATGTCCTGCCCGCCGCCGCGATCACCAAGGGTCTGGCCGGCAAGGAAATGACCGAGTTCGGCCTGCTCAAGGAGGCCGGCGCGGTGGCGTTCACCGATGGGCTGCACGCGGTGGGCAACGCCCAGGTGATGCGCCGCGCCCTGACCTACGCCCGGGATTTCGACGCCCTGCTCATGCAGCATGTCGAGGATGCCGACCTCGTCGCCGAGGGCGTGATGAACGAGGGCGAGCTCGCCTCGCGCCTCGGGCTGATGGGCATCCCCCGCGAGGCCGAGACCGTGATGCTGGAGCGCGACATCCGCCTCGTCCGGCTGACCGGCGCCCGCTACCACGCCGCGATGATCTCGTGCGCCGATTCGGTCGAGATCGTGCGCCGGGCCAAGCAGGACGGGTTGCCGGTGACCTGCGGCGTCTCGGTCAACAACCTCGTGCTGAACGAGAACGACATCGGCCATTACCGCACCTTCTGCCGGCTCTCGCCGCCGCTCCGCGACGAGGCAGACCGGCACGCCATCGTGCGGGCCCTGGACGAGGGCGTGATCGACGTGGTCGTCTCCGACCACAATCCGCAGGATGTCGAGACCAAGCGCCTGCCCTTCGCGGAAGCCGCAGACGGCGCGCTCGGGATCGAGACCCTGCTCGGCGCGTCCCTGCGCCTGGTCCATACCGGCGACCTGGCGCTCAACAAGCTGATCGCGGCGCTGACCGTGAACCCGGCCCGGATCCTCGGGCGCGAGGCTGGCCGCCTGGCGATCGGCGCGCCGGCCGACCTCGTGCTGATCGACCCCGATCTTCCCTACGTGCTCGACAAGCGCCGGCTGAAATCCCGCTCGAAGAACTCGCCGTTCGACGAGGCGCGCCTCCAGGGCGCCGCGGTGTTGACGCTGGTCGACGGCCGGATCGTGCACGCCATCGACGATCTCGCGGCGGCGGCATGACCCCGTCCGATCTTGCGACGCCGGCCGCGCTCGGGGGCTTGGCCCTCGGCTACGCCCTCGGCTCGATCCCGTTCGGTCTGATCTTCACGCGCTTGGCCGGACTCGGCGACGTGCGGGCGATCGGGTCGGGCAATATCGGCGCGACCAACGTGCTGCGCACCGGCCGCAAGGGTCTCGCCGCCGCGACCCTGCTGGGCGACGCCCTGAAGGGGACGGCAGCCGTGCTGATCGCCCGGCAGTTCCTCGGCGAGGGCCCGGCGCTGGCCGCCGGCCTCGGCGCCTTCCTCGGCCACCTCTTCCCGGTCTGGCTCGGCTTCAAGGGCGGCAAGGGGGTGGCGACGTTCATCGGCGTGCTGCTCGCCTTCAGCCCGCCGGCTCTGGCGGCCTTCGCAGCGATCTGGCTCGGGTTGGCCTTTGCGCTGAAATATTCCTCGCTCGCCGCCCTGGCGGCCTCGGCGGCGACGCCACTGGTACTGTGGGCGCTCGGTATGCCGGCGCAAGCTGTGCTGTTCCTGCTGCTCGGCCTGCTGTTATGGTGGAAGCACGCTCCCAACATCCGGCGACTCGCAGCCGGCACCGAGGGGCGTATCGGCCAGAAGGGTTGAGGCTTCACGCCCGATGGCGCGACGCTGGGGGGCGTCATGCAGCTCACCGATGCGCAACGCCTCGACTGGCTACGATTGATCCGGACCGAGGGTATCGGTCCGCGCAGCTTCCGTACCCTGATCAACCGCTTCGGCGGCGCGGGCGCGGCCCTCGACGCGTTGCCGGACCTGACACGGCGCCAAGGCCGTCGCATCGAGCCGCCGAGTCGGGAACAGGCCGAGGACGAGGTCGCGGCGCTGCATCGCCTCGGCGGCAGGCTGCTCGCCACCGGCGAGGCGGATTATCCGCGCCTGCTCCAGCTCACCGACGCGGCGCCGCCGCTCATCGCCCTGCGCGGCGATTCGCGAATCCTCAATCGCCCGGCGGTCGCATTGGTCGGCTCCCGCAGCGCCTCGACCGCGGGGCTCGCCTTCACCGAGCGGTTGGCCCGGGGCCTCGGCGAAGCCGGCCTCGCCGTGGTCTCGGGCCTCGCCCGGGGAATCGACGCCCGCGCCCACAAGGCCAGCCTGCAGACCGGCACCGTCGCGGTGATGGCCGGCGGGCAGGACCGGATCTACCCGGCCAGCCACGCCGCCCTGGTCGACGCGATCCTGGGGGAGGGCGGGGCGGTGCTGGCCGAGATGCCGATGGGATGGGAGGCCCGCGGCCGCGACTTCCCCCGGCGCAACCGGATCATCTCGGGCCTATCCTACGGCACGATCGTGGTGGAGGCGGCGCGCCGCTCCGGTTCGCTGATCACGGCGCGCTACGCCCTGGAGCAGAACCGCGAAGTGTTCGCCGTTCCGGGCTCGCCCCTGGACCCGCGGGCGGAAGGCACCAACGACCTGATCCGCCAGGGGGCGACGTTGGTGGCCGAGTTGAGCCACGTGCTCGATGTGATCGGTCCGATCATCGAGGGCGGTCCGGATCCCGACATTGCGCCCGCGCGGGCGCGGGCCGATCTGGCCGAGCAGGCGGATTTCTGGGACGAGATCGACCTGGACGGGCGCGCGATCCTGCTCGATGGCTCCACCGGCTCGGATCTCCACGCCGATTCGCCATCCTTTGAACCGGACGAACCCACCGACGAACGCCAGAAGATCATTGCCCTGCTCGGGCCGAGCCCGGTCGACACCGACGAACTCGCCCGGAGTGCCGGGGTCGGCGTCCGGGTGGTGCAGACCGTGCTGCTGGAACTGGAACTCGACGGCCGGATCGAGCGGCACGGCAGCGGCGCGGTCTCGCTCCTGAGCCGCTGATCCGACGGGCGACACCGGGTCTTATCGTGGAGCCGGTCACCGCGGTATCGGCCGAAGACGGAGGTCGCCGACTCCGCTTGGGAGCGGGTCGGCATCGAGCCCGAGAGAGCGATCGCGACTCAGCCATGTATCGGCCATCGATCGCCGACTGGATCCGCTTCGGAATCGGCGAGTTTGCGCATCACGTCGAGGCAGCCCTGAAGGATGTAGGCGGCGGCGAGCTTGTCCACGAGCTGGCCGCGCCGGGCCCGGGAGGCATCCGCCTCGATCAGCGCCCGGGTCACCACGGCGGTGGACAAGCGCTCGTCGAAGAAGACGTGCGGGATGTCGAGAATCGGCTTGAGGTTGCGCACGAACGCACGGGTCGATTGCACCCGCGGCCCCTCGCTCCCATCCATGTTCAGGGGCAGGCCGATCACTAGGCCGCCCACCGCGTGCTGCCGGCACAAAGCGGCGAGGCGCTGCGCGTCGGGGGTGAACTTGACCCGCCGGATGGTCTCGAGGGGGCTCGCGATCTGGCGCCCGAGATCCGACAGGGCGAGCCCGATCGTCTTGGTGCCGAGATCGACCCCGATCAGGCGCGCGCCACCACGCGATGCGGCCGCGAAGGTGCGGATCTCGTCGAAGTTCATGGCTTGGCCCTACGCCAGCCCGGCGCCCCGCGCCAGCGTGGCTTCCGAGATCCCCTCGAACCGCGCCGGAAGCGGCGCCGCGCCGGGTCCCAGGACCAGGGCGGCGGCGGGGCTCGTCACCCGGGTGAAGAAATCGACCAGGCTCTCGCCACCGAAGCGGACCGTCTCCAGGTCGGGCGCGAGCAGCCAGATATCGTATTCCCCTGTCGCCCCGGCGACATCCCAGAACAGGAAGCTGCCATCCTCGCCTGCGCCGAAGAAGCAGGCCCGCTCGATCACGGCCGGGTCGCCGTCCTCGACATCGAAGCGATGCGGCTCGCCGCCATCCTCCAGCATCGCCACGGCGTTGCCGACGCTGACGGCGATCACCCCGGCCTGGGTGGCGAGATCGCAGGCCTCGAACGGCGCCGGCACGGCGATCCGGAACTGCTCGCCCGCCAGGCCGATGCCGCAGGTCTCGCAGAAGCTGCGGTAGGAAGCGGGCAGGGGGAAGCCCAGCTCCGCCGCGGCGCGGTCCAGGTCGGCCGGTTGCGCCAGAAAACCCGCCGACAGGCTCGTGAACACCGGCTCCCACATCACACCCACTCCACCGTCCACAGCGTTAAC
The DNA here is from genome assembly GCF_022829515.1 of Methylobacterium sp. J-048. Taxonomy (GTDB): domain Bacteria; phylum Pseudomonadota; class Alphaproteobacteria; order Rhizobiales; family Beijerinckiaceae; genus Methylobacterium. The sequence continues at coordinate 59,387 of NZ_JAKSYL010000256.1, read as the reverse complement.
GCTCTCCACAGATCGACCCGGATGCACCCGGAGCCGTTCACGAATAGGTAGGTTAAGACTTCGTTAATCCACGTTCCGGGTATCGCCATGTCGCCGATCGGCCAACCCAGTGCTCCGACCCCGCCGCGCCGCAAGCAGACCATGACCCGCAAGCAGTGCTGGATACTGCTCCTGGCCTTCGAGGTTCTGGTCTTCGGCGTCTCGCAATCGGTCTTCAGGCCCGTCCGGCAGGCCGGCATCACCATCGAGATGTCGGTGACGCCAAACCACGTCGTGACCTGATCCCGCCCGGACTGGCCCGATCTCTTCCCACAGCACGGCCGAGCGGACCACCGCCCGCGTTGCGGCGCGTCGAAGCGCAGTGCTATAGCCCGGCCCGGCGCCGGGGAAGCCTCCCGGGCAGGGACGAACGGGACGGCATGTCGGTCGACGAGAAGACGGTTCGGCGCATCGCGCATCTGGCGCGGATCGCGGTCACCGACGACGAGGTCGGTCCGCTGCAGGGTGAGCTGAACGCCATCCTGGCCTTCGTCGAGCAGCTCGGCGCGGTGGACGTGTCCGGCGTCGAGCCGATGACCTCGGTCACCCCGATGGCGATGAAGAAGCGCGAGGACGTGGTCACCGAGGGCGGCCGCGCCGCCGACGTGGTCGCCAACGCCCCCGAGACCGAAGACAACTACTTCCTGGTTCCGAAGGTGGTCGAGTAGGCCGCTTCCGGCCTTCGGCGAAGCATGAATTCTGGCGGCATGCGTGCGGCGGCGCGCGCGAGGACGTGAACAGCGTGGATCCGAACGAACTCACCCTGGCCGAGGCGCGCGACGCCCTCAAGGCGAAGCGGATCTCGGCCCGCGAGCTGACCCAGGCGCATCTCGACGCGATGGCCAAGGCCCGCGTGCTGAACGCCTTCATCCGCGAGACGCCCGACCACGCCCTCAAGATGGCGGAGGAGGCGGACCAGAAGATCGCCGCCGGCGAGGCCCGCCCGCTGGAAGGCATCCCGCTCGGGATCAAGGACCTGTTCTGCACCGACGGCGTCACCACCACCGCCGGCTCCAAGATCCTCGAGACCTTCGTGCCGCACTACGAATCCGCGGTCTCGGCCAATCTCTGGCGCGACGGCGCGGTGATGCTCGGCAAGCTGAACCTCGACGAGTTCGCCATGGGCTCGTCCAACGAGACCAGCGCCTACGGCAACGTCGTCTCGCCCTGGCGGCGCAAGGGCTCCGATGCCAAGCTCGTGCCGGGCGGCTCGTCCGGCGGCTCGGCCGCGGCGGTCGCGGCGCGGCTGTGCCTGGGCGCAACCGCCACCGATACCGGCGGCTCGATCCGCCAGCCGGCCGCCTTCACCGGCACCGTGGGGATCAAGCCGACCTACGGCCGCTGCTCGCGCTGGGGCACGGTGGCCTTCGCCTCCTCCCTCGACCAGGCCGGCCCGATCGCCCGGACGGTGCGCGATTGCGCGATTCTTTTGGGATCGATGGCCGGCCCGGATGCCCGGGACACGACCTGCGTCGATCTCGCGGTCCCGGATTTCGAAGCCGCGGTCGGCCGCGGCGTGAAGGGCCTGACCATCGGCATCCCGAAGGAATACCGGGTCGACGGCATGCCGGCCGAGATCCAGAAGCTCTGGGACGACGGCGCCGCTTGGCTGAAGGATGCCGGCGCGACGATCAAGGAAATCTCGCTGCCGCATACCTCCTCGGCGCTGCCGGCCTACTACATCGTCGCCCCGGCCGAGGCGTCCTCGAACCTCGCCCGCTACGACGGCGTCCGCTACGGCCTGCGCGTGCCCGGCAAGGACATCGCCGGGATGTACGAGAACACCCGCGCCGCCGGCTTCGGCCGCGAGGTCAAGCGCCGGATCATGATCGGCACCTACGTGCTCTCGGCGGGCTACTACGACGCCTATTACGTGCGCGCCCAAAAAATCCGCACGCTGATCAAGCGCGACTTCGAGCAGGCCTATGCGGCCGGCGTCGACGCGATCCTGACCCCGGCGACGCCGTCCTCGGCCTTCGGCATCGGCGAGAAGGCCTCGGCCGACCCGGTGGAGATGTATCTCAACGACGTGTTCACCGTGACGGTGAACATGGCCGGGCTGCCCGGCATCGCGGTCCCAGCCGGCATCGACGGCCAGGGCCTGCCGCTCGGCCTCCAGCTGATCGGCCGGCCGTTCGACGAGGAGACGCTGTTCGCGGTCGCCCAGGTGATCGAGGAGGCTGCAGGCCGGACGGTGCTGCCCGAGCCCTGGTGGGCATGACGGTCCCGTTTTACCCTTGGACGGTCTGGATCTGGGCCGCGTTCGATCCGGCACTGATCGTGGTGGCGGTCTATCTCGGCTGGACCGCCAGCCAGTTCGGCAAGGTGTTCATCGCGGCAATCGCGGCGCTCGGCTTCTCGGTGCTGTTCTCCTGGGCGGTGAGCGCGGCCGGGATCCCCTGGCCGGCGCCGATCACCCATGACGGCCCGACCTTTTTCCCGGTCCGGGCCATCGCCGCCCTGCTCTGGGCGATGATCGGCTACGGCGCCCGGCGGGTGATCGCCCGGCGCGCTTGATTCTTGTGCGGGGCGGCCCGTAAGTGATGGACGACACCTGCTCCTACTCGCGCCCTCATCCTGAGGTGCCCGCGCGAGCAGGCCTCGAAGGAGCCTCCAGCGGCCGCGCGATCCCTGGAGCCCTCCTGCGAGGCCGCTTCGCGGCACCTCAGGATGAGGGTGGGGATGGAGGCCCCTGACAAGCCTTTCCGGCCCGGACGACCATGAACGCACCTGTCGATCCCAAAAAACTGATCAAGGGCGGCCTGCACGACTGGGAGGTCGTCGTCGGCATGGAGGTCCATGCCCAGGTCTCCAGCCGCGCCAAGCTGTTCTCCGGCGCCTCGACCGAGTTCGGGGCTGAGCCGAACGACCACGTCTCGCTGGTCGACGCCGCGATGCCCGGCATGCTGCCGGTGATCAACGCCGAATGCATCGCCCAGGCGGTGCGCACCGGGCTCGGCCTGAAGGCCCAGATCAACCGGCGCTCGGTGTTCGACCGGAAGAACTATTTCTATCCCGACCTGCCGCAGGGCTACCAGATCTCGCAGTACAAGGACCCGATCGTCGGCGAGGGCGAAGTGCTGGTCGATATGCTCGACGGCACGTCGATCACGGTCGGCATCGAGCGCCTGCACCTGGAGCAGGATGCCGGCAAGTCGCTGCACGACCAGGATCCGCTGCGCAGCTTCGTCGACCTCAACCGCTCGGGCGTGGCGCTGATGGAGATCGTCTCCCGGCCGGACCTGCGCTCGTCGGAGGAGGCCAAGGCCTACGTGACCAAGCTGCGCACGATCCTGCGCTATCTCGGCACCTGCGACGGCGACATGGAGAAGGGCTCGTTGCGCGCCGATGTCAACGTCTCGGTGCGCCGCCCCGGCGAGCCGCTCGGCACGCGCTGCGAGATCAAGAACGTCAACTCGATCCGCTTCATCGGCCAGGCGATCGAGACCGAGGCGCGCCGCCAGATCGCGATCCTGGAGGATGGCGGCACGATCGACCAGGAGACGCGCCTGTTCGATCCGGGCAAGGGCGAGACCCGCTCGATGCGCTCGAAGGAAGAGGCGCACGATTACCGCTACTTCCCCGATCCCGACCTGCTGCCGCTCGAATTCGACCAGGCCTATGTCGATGCCCTGGCGGCCGGCCTTCCGGAGCTGCCGGACGCCAAGAAGGCGCGGTTCGTCAAGGATTACGGCCTTTCGCCCTACGATGCCGGCGTGCTCGTGGCCGAGCGCGCTTCGGCCGATTACTACGAGGCGGTCGCCAAGGGCCGCGACGGCAAGGCCGCCGCCAACTGGGTGATCAACGAGCTGTTCGGCCGCCTCAACAAGGAGGGCCTCGCCATCGACGCGACGCCGGTCTCGGCCGACCAGCTCGGCGCGATCGTCGACCTGATCGGCGAGGGCGTGATCTCCGGCAAGATCGCCAAGGACCTGTTCGAGATCGTCTGGACCGAGGGCGGCGACCCACGCGCCGTGGTCGAGAGCCGCGGCATGAAGCAGGTGACCGACACCGGCGCCATCGAGGCCGCCATCGACCAGATCATCGCGGCCAACCCCGACAAGGTCGCCCAGGCCAAGGAGAAGCCGACCCTGCTCGGCTGGTTCGTCGGCCAGACCATGAAGGCGACCGGCGGCAAGGCGAACCCGGCGGCGGTCAACGCGCTGCTCAAGGACAAGCTCGGGATCGCCTGAGCCGCGTTTGGATCACGGCACGATGAGATCCCGCCGCGGCCATGCCGGGCGGGCGGTGGCAGATCGGGTCCTGAAGAAGAAACCGCGGCGGAAGCGGCGCTAAGTGGGGCCTTTCGCGCATTCGAAGACGGGCCATCACTTGGCCGCTTCTGCGCCCCTGGGGCCGCTCCCGTCCGGTTGTTCGTTTGCTGCCGCTGGATCCCGGGCCGAACCTGTCCCAAAAATCGTCTAGGCGGCGTCACGCTGCGGTGGAGTCATGCCTGTCTCCTCCAGCTTCGGGGGACCGATCAAGACCAGCACATCCCTGATGTGCGTGGCGCTAATCTGATCTGTGTCCGCTGTTGCTGAACACATCTGAAGACTGCGCCGGGTTCGGATGTGCGTCAACACGGAAATTCCGGCCACGCTCGCTTTTCTCTGATCTCGCCCAGCAGCGCCGCAGCGCGGCATCAGTGGATCAACGACTTACAAGACCGAGTACGGCACTACAAAAGTTTACGTCGTGTCCGTCCGGATCGCCCGCGCTCTACTTGCCGCCGCCCATGTTGTTCTCGACCAGAAACCGTATCCCGCGCTCGAAGGACTCGTCCGTGTCTCCGCGCACGTCGACGCTGTAGGCCTTCTCCGGGACGTTGCCGGAGAGCTGCTTGACGTAGACGTTGAGGTTCAGGATCAGGTTGGACACCTTCTGGACCTCACCGGTGATCGCCACGTCGGCGCCGAGCTTGCGGGCGAAGGTGTCGGCGCAGCCGTTGCAGCGGCGTAGGTCCGCGCTCTTGGCGACCTCGTCCTTGACCGGATCGGTCGGCACGATCACGAACAGACCCTTCTTCTGGAGAAGGTCGCGCAACTGGGCGCTGGTGCGATCGAGCCGCGCCCGGTCGGCGTCGTCGCCCGGCACCGGCGAGAGGTTGGAGAACTGGAAGTCGAACACCGCGGCCTTCTCGGGGGCGGCCAGGGCCGGGCCGGCCGCGACCGATAGGGCGGCCACGCAGAATGCGGTCCGGAGCATGGGCGTCTCCTCGGCGGCGCGCGTCTCGGCGCCATGCAGGGCCAACGCGCCAGATTTGCGTTCGCGCCTGCGATCGGGCGGCACGATGCGGTATCGTTCCTCTCGCACCGAGTCGCCGGATGTTGGGGAAGCCAGGACAGATGCCCGACGCACACAACCTGCTCGCCTTCGCGGCCGTTGCCGTCGGGATGGTCCTGACCCCGGGGCCGAACATGGCCTACGTGATCTCGCGTTCGATCTGCCAGGGCAGGGCCGCCGGATTCATATCCCTCGGCGGCGTCGCGCTCGGCTTCGTCGTCTACATGCTGTGTGCGGCGTTCGGTATTACGGCCCTGCTCCTGGCAGTGCCCTATGCCTACGATGCCGTTCGCGTCGTGGGCGCGCTCTATCTGCTGTGGCTCGCCGTGCAAGCCGTCCGGCCGGGGGGTCGCTCGCCGATCCAAGTCAAGAATTTGCCGCCGAGCAGCTCGACCAGACTGTTCGCCATGGGATTGTTGACCAACCTGCTCAATCCCAAGATCGCGATCATGTATCTCTCGCTGCTGCCACAATTCATCGATCCGGCGAACGGCAGCGTCCTGAGCCAGGCTCTCGTGCTCGGCACGACGCAGATCGTCATCAGCTTGATGATCAACGCGATCTTCATCGTGTCCGCGAGTTCGATCGCCAGGCTCTTCACGTATCGTCGGTCGTTCGCCGCCGTGCAGCGCTGGGTGATGGGAACGGTGTTCGCCGCGCTCGCCGTCAGGATGGCGACCGAGTCGCAGCGCTGACACAGGAGCGGCGGCTCGCGGCAGAGGAGGGCGGCAACCACCTTTCGGGACGAGGCGCTAACGCGCCCCGGTCTGGTCGCCTGTCGGCGAGCCCGAGAAGGCGAAGAGGCGCTGCCGCAGATCCACGAACCAAACCGGCATCGGCGCGCGGCCGGTGCCCACAACCACGGTTGCGGTCATGCCGGCCACCAGCGGCACGTCGTCCGGCTTGTGGTCGATGCGGACGCGCACCGGGACGCGCTGGGCCAGGCGCACCCAGGTGTAGACCGGGTTCACGTCCGGCAGCCCCTGCGTGCTCGCGGCGGCGTTGGCGGTGGAGATGCCGAGGGTGATGCTCTCGACCGCCCCGGCGAGATGCGGCCCGTAGCCCATCAGCTTGATGTCGGCCGAGTCGCCGACATGGATGTTGGCCATCTTGGTCTCCTCGAAATAGCCGTCGATCCAGAACGAATCCGTGTCGACGATGCTGATGTTCGAGGTGCCGGTGCGGGCGTAGTCGCCGACCCGCATCAGCAGGTTGGTCACCCGGCCGTTGACCGTGGACTTCACCTGGGTCCGTTCGAGATTGACCTTGGCCTGCCGCAGCTGCGCCTGCGCGCTCTCCAGCGACGCCTCGGCGATCTTGGCGGTCCCGGCGAATTGCTGCTTCTCCTCGATCGAGGTCGAGACGGTGGTGAGCGCCTGGCGCCGGGCCGATTGCGCGTTCTTCACCTGAAGATCGGCCTCGCGGTTCTTCACCTCGGCATCGGCCGAGGTGACCGCGACCTCGAAATCGACCGGGTCGATCACGTAGAGCAGGTCGCCCTTGTGGACGAACTGGTTGTCCTGGACGCGCAGGTCGACGATCTGCCCGGACACCTGCGGGGCGATGTTGGCGACCTGGACGCGCACGCTGCCGTCCCGGGTCCAGGGCGCGGCGACGTAGAATTCCCAGACGAAGACGGCGGCCACGAAGGCGAAGAGCAGGATCAAGCCGGTGGCGGCCAGGCGGAAGACCTTGGCCGCACGGCCCCGGCGTGCCGTGAGCGGCGGTGGATCGGCCCGGCTCTGCGCGGTCGCGCGGGAAGCAGCCTTGGGATCGTCCTCGTCGGCGGTGGTGGCGGGCATCTAGATGAACGCGATCAGGAGGGCGAGGACGCAGACGTAGATGCCGGCCTCGGCGAGCGGGGCGTTGGCGACGTAACGGCTGAAGCGGATTTGGGCGAAGACCCGGCGCAGGATCAGCAGGATCACGAAGGCTGCGAGCGCATAGGCGACGAACGAGGAGATCAGCACCCCGCCGATGTGAATGTCCTGGTACATGCCGGCCCGAACCAACCCCTGCGTTAGAACAATGCGATGTCGAGTCGGCGCAAGAATCGCCGATGGCGTGCGATGGTCCGCGCCGCCGTCACGAGATCGCTAGCGGCCCGCGCCGTGGTGAGCCGAACATCCCGGTCCTGCCGCGAGGCCGCCCGGATGAGATCCCGGGCTCCGGTCTCAAGGGCGCGGTCGTCCCCCGCGGCCAGGGCGGTCCGGCTCCGCTGGATCGCCTCCCGCAGCGGTTCGATCGGCCAGAGCCGGCGCAATTCGGCATGGGCCCGGGCCGCCGCGGCCTCAAGCCGAGCGAGCGCGAAGGCGTGCGAGAGGCTCGCCCGGCGCACAGCGCCGCTGCCCGAGCTGTATCCGGCGAACTGGAACAGGCGGTCGGCGTTCAGGCTCGTCCGGGTGGTCGCGTCGCCGCCTTCGCCGACCAGGGCATCGGCCAGGGCGTGCCGGGCCGAATCGAGGGCGTAGACCCGCTGCTGTTCGGCGGTGACCGGCAGCACCAGACGCACCACGATCGACAGGATGATGGCGGCGGCCACCACGAGGAATGCGTTCAGCAGGAAGGTCTGCGCGTCGTAGCTCTGCGGGTTGGCCGGACCGAGCAGCACGGGAAAGAACACGATCAGGATGAAGCCGATGCCGAAGGTCTTCGGATTCAGCGACAGGAAGCAGCCGAGGAAGATCACCGGCGCCATCACGATGGCGAGCATCGGGAAACTCTGAACCCCGTCGAGGAACACGAAGCGAGCGATACCCGCGAAGGTCGCGGCCAGGGTCATCCCGATCACCACGCCGTTGGCGAATTTTTTCGGGTCGGGCGTCACCGAGGACAGGGCTGCGGTGGCGGCGACCTGGACGAGCGCGAAGGACGCCTGTGGCAAGCCGAGCGCTACGAAGGCCGCTGCGGTCACCGCGAACCCGACCGCCACCCGCAGCGCTCCGCGCAGCGCCACCGGGAAGTCCCGATGCGTCGGCAGGTTCGCGTCGCGCAGGGGCTGATGGCCGTCGGCCACCGCCCGGATCCCGTCCTGCGCGAAGGTCGCCGCACAGACGACGTCGAGGGCCCGCTGGAGCACCACGACCTCGTCGAGGGGCCGGTTGCCGTCGCGGATCGCGGCGTCGACTAGGTCGCGCATCCGCACGTCGTCCGCGTCGAGCGAATCCGGATCGGGGTCCTCGACGACGCGACGACAGATCCGGAGCGCCTCCTCCACGGCGGGACTGCGGGTGCGCAGGCAGGCAGCGGCGACCGCGACCGCGCGGATCGCGGCCGCCAGGACATAGAGGGCTGCAATGCAACTGCGCGCACCTGCGGCCCGCCAAGGGCCGTCGTCGAGTTCGCCGGCGATGGCGCTGGCATCGGCTCGCATCGGCGCGACGGTGCGGATCAGCGCAGCGGTGCGGGATGCGCCGAGATCGCCCTTGTCGAGAGTCTCGCGCGCATACGCGCGGGTGTCGTCCCAGGCCTTGCCGAGCTGGGGCAGCAGCGTCCGCCACGTGCTCGGAGAGGCCAGGGCATCGTTGATGAAGGTGATCACGAGGATGCCGAGCACGATCACGGCGACGCGTGAGACGGCGGCATCGAAGGTGCCCTGCGGCTCGTCGATCTGGCCCAACGCAATGATCGCCACCGTGTAGCCCGACAGCATCGCCCCGTAGGCGCGGGTATCCTGCAGATAGTGCGCGGTGAACACGCACAGGCCGAGCCAGACCGTGAACGAGACCAGCAGCAGCACCCGATCCTGCCCGAACAGCGCCATGAACACGATCGACACCGCGGCGCCGATCAACGTTCCGAGCAGACGGTAGACCGCCTTCGAGATCGCCTGCCCGCGCTTAGGCTGGGCGAGGATCGCCACGCAGGTGGCCGCCGACGAGGCGCTGTCGAGCTGAAGCCAGAACGCGGCCGCGAGCGCCAGCATCATGGCGATCCAGATGCGCAGCGCGAACGCCCAGGCCGCGGGCTTGGGCACCCAGGCGTCGAGGAACCCGATCAGCCGGTCCACGGCCGACGCCGCGGGCTGTTGCGAGCCGGCGGTGGCCGCTGCCTCAGCCATGCCGCCTGCGAGCCCTCGACCGCCAGGGCGTCTGCCGATTCGTCATGTCAGCGTCGGTTCCCGGTCCCATCTCATCCGGTCTGCAACGAACGAGAGGCGTGGCGGTTCGCGCCGTGGTCAGGCTTTATCGCCGCCCTTCAATCGCTTGTTGCAGCTGCTCCAGAATTGCGGCCATTTCGGTCCCTGCGCGGCCTTCTGGGTGTCGGTGAGCCCACGCCACTCGGCGCCGCACTTCTTCTGCCGCTCCCGCGCGGCGCTCTGCCCCGGACTCGGCGCCTTGGCCGCAGGCGCCTCGCTCGCGGTTGGCGGCGTCGCGGGCGCGTCCTTGGCCTGGAGCGGTTGAACGAGGATGAGTTGGGCCGCCAGAAGCGGCGCGGTCAGCACGAAACGGTCGAACATCGCGAATCCCCCGGTCGACGCAACGATTCCGGGCGGCAATCTCGCCGTCCGGGCGCGCCTCCCGCAAGAGCCAGCGAGTCTTCGCCAACAACCCAGGCCGCGGCTCTCGGAAACGTGAGGCGCGGGCCAGCGATGCCCTTGAGCGCGGCCGAGAAATCGTCTTCAGTGCCGGAATTGTCCGAGATCGGCGGGTGAGGGCCGCGCCGCCGTATGATCGGTCGAGGAGCAGGTCCATCATGGCAGCTTTGTCCGGGCGGCCGATCGACGTCCACACCTGGAGCACGCCGAACGGCTGGAAGATTCCGGTCATGCTGGAGGAGTGCGGGCTGCCGTACCGGGTGGTCCCGGTCAATATCGGCAAGAACGAACAATTCGCGCCCGACTTCCTGGCGATCTCGCCGAACAACAAGATCCCGGCGATCGTCGATCCGGACGGCCCGGACGGGCAGCCGATCACGGTGTTCGAATCCGGCGCGATCCTGCAATACCTCGGTCGCAAGACGGGGCAGTTCTACCCGGTCGATGAGCGTGCCCGAGTCGCCGTTGACGAGTGGCTGTTCTGGCAGGTGGCGGGATTCGGCCCGATGCTCGGCCAAACGCATCACTTCAAGATCTACGCCCCCGAGAAGGTGCCCTACGCGATCGAGCGCTTCACCGCGGAGGCCAACCGTCTCTACGGCGTGCTGGAGCGTCGGTTGGAGGGCCGCGACTATCTCGCGGGCGACTATTCCATCGCCGACATCGCGACCCTGACCTGGGCCAAGCTGAACTTCAAGCAGGGCGTCGATATCGCCGCCCTGCCGAATGTGTCGCGCTGGCTCGAGACCGTCCTGGCGAGGCCGGCGGTCCAGCGCGGCCTCGCGGCGGTCTGAGTCTCAGTTCTTGTTGGCGGCCTGCTGGTTCACGTCCGGCACCCGGGTCCAGGTCTGGGAGCCGCACAGCACCTTGAGCATGCAGCCCGAGACGCTGAGTTCGGCCTCGCTCTCGCGCTCGAGGCTGACGGTGTAAACCTTGCCTTCTTCGATGTTGTAGAGCTCGCCGGTGAACTTCTCCTCGTCGGGCTTCAGGCCGTCGATGAGCTGCAGGCCGATCACCGGACGGCTGCGCTTCTTCGGATCTGGGTTCTTCATGTCGGTCTTGGCGGCACCGTTCTCGGCGGTCGGGGCCTTGAGCCAGACGACCTTGCCGCAGACGAGGCTCTGGCCGGGGCCGCAGCGGTCGATCCGGATCTTGGCGCGGCCGTCTCCGGTGAGCCAGGTGCCGGACGGATCCTTCCCGGTGTCGGCGGCGGCGGCCGAGAGGCCGGCGAGGAGGAGGGCGGCGCTGAGGGCGAGGCGCATGGTTCGTCTCCGAGTTTTGGGCACCGAAGGCGCCTGAGGGGTGGACGAAATCGGCTTGGGTCGAGAGAGCCGTCGCAATCAGGCGATTTTTCGGCGGTGTTGCGGCAGGGCCACGGCCGCGCTTGTTTCATCCCGCCGTCAGAGCAGCTTGAGGCCGGGTAGGGCGCTCGCTATAAGCCTGCCGCGGAAGCGAAATTTTCGCCCCTGAGATGCGCCCGTCAGTGCGGCGCGCACTCTCCGCCTTTTCCACAGACAGACCGGACAGACCATGGCCACCGAGCGCACCTTCTCGATCCTCAAGCCCGATGCCACCCGGCGCAACCTGACCGGCGCCGTCAACGCGGTGATCGAGGAGGCGGGCCTGCGCATCGTCGGCCAGCGCCGCATCCGCCTGACCCAGGAGCAGGCCGAAAAGTTCTACGAGGTCCACAAGGAGCGGCCGTTCTTCGGCGAGCTCGTCAGCTTCATGACCTCCGGCCCGGTGGTCGTGCAGGTGCTCGAAGGCGAGAACGCCGTGGCCAAGTACCGGGACGTCATGGGCGCCACCAACCCGGCCCAGGCCGCCGAGGGCACCATCCGCAAGCGGTTCGCCGAGTCCGTCGGTGAGAACACCGTGCACGGCTCCGACAGCGCCGAGAACGCCAAGATCGAGATCGCGCAGTTCTTCAAGGATTCCGACATCGCCGCTTGAGGCGGATGAAAGGTGGCGGGTCGGGCACACCGGCTCGCCATCCTGGCGCGGCGGACCCGGCGGCGCGGCAAATGCCGCCCGGTGTGTCCGGACCGTCATTGACGGATCGAAGCCCGAGGGCGACCAACGGCCAAGGTTACTCAACCTCAGCTTTGGACCGCCAACACCATGACGATGCGCCGCCTGCCCCTGCTGATCGCGACCGGCCTGATCGCGATCGGCGCGACCGCCGCCCTCGCGGGCGGTTCCTCGGCCCCGTTCCAGCAGTACGAGCCGGATCCGGCGCTCAAGACCGCCACCAAGGCCAATCTCGAGGGCCGTGTGCGCCATGCCTGCACGATCGTCCAGGCCCGGCTGACCAGCGCCCCCGAAGCCGCCCTGGAGCGTCCCTGCGGCTGCTACGCCAAGCAGACCCTGCGCAGCCTCGACGAATCCGAGGTCGAGGCCTACCGTGCCACCGGCTATTTCAACGATTCCGCCCGCGCCAAGGCGCTCGCGGCCCTGGACAGCTGCAAGCTGCAGCGGCCGATCTGATCATTCCGGGGCGCTGCCCCGGACCCTGCCAGAGGGACTTGTCCCTTCGGGATTCCCGTTACAGGCTGAACAGGACGCCGTCCGGGGCATCGTCGGCGATGACGACGCGGTCGCCGTCCAGATGGGCGCGCCCACTGGCTACGAGGGCCAGCACCGCTGGATAGAGCCGGCGCTCCTGGACGATCACCCGTTCGGCGAGGCTGTCCGGGTCGTCGCCCTGGCGCACCGGGATCGCGGCCTGCGCCACGATCGGCCCGGCATCGAGTTCCGGCACGACGAAATGGACCGTGCAGCCGTGCAGCCGCACGCCGGCGTCGAGGGCCTGCTTGTGCGTGTGGGTGCCCTTGAACAGGGGCAGCAGCGAGGGATGGATGTTGAGCATCCGCCCGGCCCAGCCGGCCACGAAGCCCGGCGTGAAGATCCGCATGAACCCCGCTAGGCACACGAGGTCGATGTCGGCGGCTCGCAATTCGGCGTCGAGAGCGGCATCGAAGCTGGCGCGATCCGTGAATGTCGTGTGGTCGATCGCCCGGGCCGGGATCCCGGCCTCCGCCACCCGTGTGAGGCCCGCGGCGTCGGGCCGGTTCGACAGGACCAGCACGATCTCGGCCGGATAGGCCGGATCTTTCGCCGCCTCGATCAGCGCGGCCATGTTCGAGCCGCGGCCCGAGATCAGGATCGCGACGCGGGTCTTTCGCGGGGTTGCCATCAGAGCGCGAGGCGTCCGCGGAAGGTTACGGCCTCGGGCCCGCGTGCGGTGATCCGGCCGAGGCGCACCGGAGCCTCGCCGGCCCGGGTCAGCGCCTCGTCGACGTCGTCGACCGCGTCGGCGGCGGCGATCACCACCATGCCGATCCCGCAATTGAAGGTCCGCAGCATCTCCGCCTCGGCGACGCCGCCCTCGCGGGCGAGCCAGCCGAACACTGCCGGCGGGGTGATCGCATCGAGATCGATGGCGATGCCGATATCGTCCGGCAGAACCCGGGGCAGGTTGTCGGGGAAGCCGCCGCCGGTGATGTGGGCGAGCGCGCGAATGCCGTCGGTCGCCTCCAGCGCGGCGAGCAGCGGCTTCACGTAGATCCGGGTCGGCTCCAGTAGGGCATCACCGAGGCTCCGCGCGGGATCGAACGGCGCCGGGGCGTCCCAGCCGAGCCCGGTCTTGGCCACGATCCGGCGGACCAGCGAGAACCCGTTGGAATGGACCCCGGAGGAGGGCAGGCCGAGCACCACGTCCCCCGGGCTGATGCCGGGCTTGGGCAGCAGCGTGCCGCGCTCGGCGGCACCCACCGAGAACCCGGCGAGGTCGTAATCCGAGCCGTCGTAGAGGCCGGGCATCTCGGCGGTTTCGCCGCCGATCAGCGCGCAGCCGGCCTGCCGGCAGCCCTCGGCGATCCCGCGCACGATGTCGGCGCCGACGCCGGGCACCAGCTTGCCGGTGGCGTAATAATCCAAAAAGAACAGCGGCTCGGCGCCCTGGACCACGAGGTCGTTAACGCACATCGCCACGAGGTCGATGCCGATCGTGTCGTGCCGTCCGGTCTCGATGGCGATCTTGACCTTGGTGCCGACGCCGTCGTTGGCCGCCACCAGGATCGGATCGCGGAACCCCGCGGCCTTCAGATCGAACAGGCCGCCGAAGCCGCCGATCTCGGCATCCGCCCCCGGTCGCCGCGTCGAGCGCACCAGCGGCTTGATCGTCTCGACCATGGCGTTGCCGGCGTCGATATCGACGCCCGCCTCCGCGTAGGTCAGTCCCTGTCCGTCCTTGGCCGTCATGCCAGCGTCGTCCCGGTCATCATCGGTTCCGCTCTAGCGGCTTCCAGCGCGCCGCGCGAGTCGGCAGCGCCGGGACTCGATCGGCGGAGGGCCGATGCTCACTCTGCGACGGGTCGTGGTATGCGGTGTCATCGGGCGCCATCAGGCGCGCACGGGCTGTCATCGGGTTACGAGCCCTCCTCGCGCCGAGCCGTCTCCCCTTGACCGCCACCGGTGCGCCTTCATCCTGAGCGCCCCAACCGAGCAACCCATGCGCGAGAACGCACCACCCCGGCAGCTGGCCTTCGACCTGCCGCTCGATCCCCGCTACGGCCGCGAGGATTTTCTGGTCGGCCCGGCGAACGAGGCGGCCTACGCGCTGGTCGAGGCCTGGCCGGACTGGCCCGACAGCGTGCTGGTGCTGACCGGCCCCTCGGGCAGCGGCAAGAGCCACCTCGCGGCGATCTGGGCCGAGCGCGCCCATGCCTGGAGGGTGTCGACCGCCGAGGTGGGGGCGGACGCGGTCCAGCACCTCGTGTCGAACGGGGCTCTGGTCGTCGAGGATATCGACCGGGACGCGGGCCGGGACGAGGCCGCCCTGTTCCACCTGCTCAACCGCGCCCGCGAGCTGGCCTGTCCGGTCCTGCTGACCAGCGCGGCCGGGATCGACGCGCTGGGGCTGGCGACGCCCGATCTGCGCTCGCGGCTTCGCCTCGCGCCCAGCATCGCCATCGACGCACCGGACGATGCGCTGTTGCGCGCCGTCCTGGTCAAGCTGTTCGTGGACCGGCAATTGGTGGTCGATCTCAGCGTGATCGAGGCGCTGGCCCTGCGGATCGACCGGTCCCTCGGCCGGGCCCGCGATCTGGTCGCCGAGCTGGACCGGGACGCCCTCGGGCGCGGACGGCGGATCAGCCGACCGCTGGCGCTGGCCGTGCTACGACGCATGGGCTTCGACGACGAGGCCGACGCGGACGCATAAAATCGCAAACCGGTGGCCGTCACGAAAGCGTCGTGAAAGCTACGGGTGTAGAATGCTAGACGCGCCGCGATCGGCAGGGACAGGTATCGGAATGGAATCGACGCAGAAGCCCATGGACCGCGACGCCGCCGACGAGGCCGCGGAGCCCCGTCGGCCCGACGCGACCGATCCGGCGCCGCGCCGCGCCGCCGTCAGGCGCGCGCCGGCCAGGGCCACGGCTGCCAAGAGCGTTGCCGTTCCGAACGAGACCCCGGGCACGGCGGCGAAGAGCGTGCCTGCTCCGAGCGCGCGAGCCCGGACCACGGCCGCTAAGAACGCGATCGCCGATAGCGGGACTGCCAAGAGCCCGGTCGTCAAGAGCCCGATCGCCGCCAGCGCAACCGCGCCGAGCGCGACAACAGCGAGCGCAACCGCCGCTGCCCCCAGTGCCGTCGCGGCGCCGGTCGACACCGCCGACGAGTGGCCCGCCGTGCCGACCGCGCCGGCAGAGCAGCCGGCGGGTGCCGCCCGCGAGCCCGTGGTCGAGGCCGGGCGCTCGCTGCGCCATTCCCCCGAGCGGTTCGTGAACCGCGAGCTGTCCTGGCTCCAGTTCAACCGCCGGGTGCTGGAGGAAGCCTCCAACCCGAACCATCCGCTGCTGGAGCGCCTGCGCTTCCTGTCGATCTCGGCGAATAATCTCGACGAGTTCTTCATGGTCCGCGTCGCCGGCCTGATCGACCAGGTCCGGGCCGGGCTGACGCTCCCGTCCCAGGACGGGCTGACGCCGTCCGAGCAGCTGAACCGGATCGGCATCGAGGTGACGCGGCTCGCCGCCGACCAGCAGACCCGCTGGCGCGAGCTGCGCGTGGAGCTTCAGGCCTCCGAGATCGAGATCGTCGAGCCCGCCGCCCTCACCACCGAGCAGGCCGCGTGGCTGGAGGAATACTTCCTCAACCACGTTTCCCCGGTCCTGACGCCGCTGGCGATCGATCCGGCCCACCCGTTCCCGTTCATCCCCAATCTCGGGACCACCATCGCGCTGATGCTGGTGCGGCCGCGCGACGGGCGGGTCCTGCGGGCCCTGATCCGCGTGCCCGGCGTCATCGACCGGTTCGTGCGCCTGCCGAGCAGCGACAGCGCGGCGTCCGTGCGGCTGATCCCGATCGAGCAGGTGATCGGCATGTTCACCGGGCGGCTGTTCCCCGGCTATCTGGTCAAGAGCAGCGGCGCGTTCCGGGTGGTGCGCGATTCCGATCTCGAGATCGAGGAGGAGGCCGAGGACCTCGTCCTGCATTTCGAGACCGCACTGAAGCAGCGCCGCCGGGGCGTCGTGATCCGCCTCGAAGTCGAAGCCGGAATGTCGGAGGATCTGCGCAGCTTCGTCGCGGACGAGTTGGAAATCTCCGCCGACGCGATCTTCATGATCGAGGGCATGCTCGCCCTGAACGAGCTGTCCCAGATCGTCGGGATCGACCGGCCGGACCTGAAGTTCAAGCCGTACAACCCGCGCTTCCCCGAGCGCATCCGCGAGAGCGGCGGCGACGTGTTCGCGGCGATCCGGCAGAAGGATTTCATCGTCCACCACCCCTATGAATCCTTCGATTCGGTGGTGCAGTTCCTGGCCCAGGCGGCCCGGGACCCGAACGTGGTGGCGATCAAGCAGACGCTCTACCGCACCTCGTCGAACTCGCCGATCGTCGCGGCGCTGGCGGAGGCCGCCGAGCTCGGAAAGTCGGTCACCGCCCTGGTCGAACTGAAGGCGCGGTTCGACGAGGAGGCCAATATCCGCTGGGCGCGCAACCTGGAGAAGGCGGGCGCGCAGGTGGTGTTCGGCTTCGTCGAGCTGAAGACCCACGCCAAGCTGTCGCTGGTGGTCCGGCGCGAGGGCGACAAGCTCGTCACCTACTGCCATGTCGGCACCGGCAACTACCACCCGATCACGGCCCGGGTTTACACGGACCTGTCGTTCTTCACGGCCGACCCGGCGATCGCCCGGGACGTCTCGCGGATCTTCAACTTCATCACCGGCTATGCCGAGCCTGCGGAGCTGGAGCGGATGTCGGTCTCGCCGCTGACCCTGAAGAACCGCCTGCTGGAGAACATCGAGGCCGAGGTCGCCCACGCCAAGGCCGGCCGGCCGGCGGCGATCTGGATCAAGTGCAACTCCCTGGTCGACGCGCAGATCATCGACGCGCTGTACGATGCGTCCTCCGCGGGCGTGCAGATCGATTGTGTCGTGCGCGGCATCTGCTGCCTGCGGCCGGGCATCCCGGGCCTGTCGGAGACGATCCGGGTCAAGTCGATCGTCGGGCGGTTCCTCGAGCACGGGCGGATCTACGCCTTCGGCAACGGCGTCGGGCTGCCGCATCCGAAGGCCACGATCTACATCTCGTCGGCCGACCTCATGAGCCGCAACCTCGACCGCCGGGTCGAGGCCATGCTGCCGATCACCAACCCGACAGTTCACCAGCAGGTCCTCGACCAGATCATGCTGGCCAATCTCCTGGACAACCGCCAGAGTTGGCGGCTGCTCGCCTCCGGCGGCTGCGAGCGGATCCAACCCGCCGATGGGGAGGAGCCGTTCAACGCGCACAAGTACTTCATGACGAACCCGAGTCTTTCCGGCCGCGGCAAGGCGTCGAAGAAGTCGAGCCCGCGTGCTCTGAGCCGCCGGGCACAGCGTGGCTAAGTGCGTCGTCAGATGCGCGGCAAGTTCGACAGGTTTCGCAAACGTGTTGTGCAGTTCTGCGTGAGGACTTTGCGCCCGGCCGGAAAGCCGGGCGGACGAAACGTTGCCCTGCCGGCCCGATTTGGCTTAGAGCATTCGTCGCCGCCAAGGGTTTCAGTTCGGCCGCGAGCGCATCGCATCATCGACTTGGAGCCGAGTTCGGTTTCGGCTCCGGATTGCACGCGCGGCCTGCCGGTCCGGCCGGCCGCGCTCCATCAAGGACTCGGACGTTTGGGCAGCCCTCGCGCCAACCTCACCCTCGCGCATTCCGCGGACCGGCCCTCGCGCGACCTGCATCCGCCGGTGGCGATCATCGATATCGGCTCGAACTCGGTCCGGCTCGTCGCCTATGACGGCCTGAGCCGCGCGCCGACGCCGCTCTACAACGAGAAGGTGCTGTGCGGCCTGGGTCGCAACGTCCTGACCACCGGCCGGCTCAACGAGGACGCGGTCGCGCGCGCGCTCACCGCCCTGGGCCGCTTCCGGGTGCTGTGCGACACGATGCGCGTCGGCCGGGTGTTCGTGCTGGCGACCGCGGCGGCCCGGGATGCCGAGAACGGCCCGGACTTCCTGCGCGCCGCGGAAGCCGCCTGCGGCCAGGAAATCCAGCTCCTGTCCGGTCGGCGCGAGGCGGAGCTGTCCGCCATGGGCGTGATCTCGGGCTTCCACGCGCCCAACGGCGTCGTCGGCGACATGGGCGGCGGATCCCTCGAACTGGTGGACGTGCGCGGCACCGTGGTCGGGCAGGGCGTGACCATGCCGCTCGGTGGGCTGGCCCTGCAGGACCTCTCCGGCGGGTCGATCAAGAAGGCCGCCAAGATCGTGCGCGAGCACATGCGCAAGGCCGAGCCGCAGCTCGAGACCTTGCGCGGCCGGACCTTCTACGCGGTCGGCGGCACCTGGCGCGCCCTGGCGCGGCTGCACCAGGCCGCCCGTGGCTATCCCGTCCACGTGATGCACGGCTATTCGGTCGAGCCCACCGACGAGATGAGCTTCCTCCAGATCGTCGAGCAGACGGAGGTTGGCCTGCTTCAGGATGTGGATACGATCTCGGAGGCGCGCCGTCCGCTCCTGGCCTACGGCGCGGTGGTCCTCGAAGAGATCATCCGGGTCGGCCGCCCACGGGAGATCGCGATCTCGGCCTCGGGGGTGCGGGAGGGGCTGCTGTTCGAGCAGCTCGACCGCGACACCCGCCTGACCGATCCGCTCCTCGCATCGGCGGCGGAGTTCAACGCCCTGCGCGCCCGCTCGCCCCGCCACGGGGAGGAGTTGATCGCCTGGACGGACCGGTTCGTCACAACCCTGGACGGACCCGAGACGGCCGACGAGCGCCGCCTGCGCCATGCTGGCTGCCTGCTCTCGGATGTCGGCTGGCGGGCGCACCCCGATTACCGCGACGAGCAGAGCATCGCGGCGATCCAGAACGCCGCCTTCGTGGGGGTCGACCATCCCGGACGGGCCTATCTCGCCCTGTCGGTGTCGCTGCGCCATAGCGGCCTGGCTCCCGAAAAGGCCAACCCGATCCTCCGGACCGTCGCCGGGCCGCGCCTGTTCGAGCGGGCGCGCCTCCTCGGCGCGCTGCTGCGCGTGGCATTTCCGATCTCAGCTGGCATGGACGGGGCGCTCACCCGCGCCCCCCTCGTGGTCGAGGATGGCCGCGTGACCCTGCGGATGCCGCAGGATTGGGCCGCCCTCGCCAGCGACCGGCTGCTGAACCGGGTCCGCGGCCTCGGCCGCGTGGTCGGGCTGGACGGACGAATCGAGATGTGCGGCGGCGCCGACTGATTTTTGGCGGCCGGGCCCGACGGGCGAAGCGCACCGCTTCCGTCGTCTACGACACCGAATCTGGACCCGGCGCGCGTTCCGGCGTGGGTCGGTCGCATCCCCGCGCTTGTCCGAACCGCCGGTTCGTCCACCCGGGCGGATGCCGGCGAAAAGGCGGCGCGGTCTTTCACACCACGTCCGTGCCGACTGCGTGAGGCCGGCCACGACGAACGGCCGGCCCTCAATACGGCGATATCGCCTGCTTGCAGGCTCCCGGACATGCAGCCATGCTTAAAATTCTCTTCTCGGGAGATACCGCGGTCGGCGGAACTTTAAAACTTTTATGCCGACTAACTGGCAACTATAGGTTAAACCAATAATACAATTACGAATTATGTAAGCTTCTGGATAGTATCGCATTCGTTTCAACCTCGGCCAGTGCATCCCGATCTGGGTTCAGATATCAAACCACCTAGAGGCCGTACGTGGCCATCGGAGTTTGATCATGCGCTGGCTCGGCCGGTTCTCGATAAAGACGCTTCTGTGCTTGGTGATTGGCGTGATGGCGCTGATGTTGCTGAGCTATACGGCGACCGCGCTCCTGAACGCGCGGGAGCAGGCCGAACAAGCCGACCGGGCCGTCACCCTGGCGCATACGAGCCGGCGCCTGCTCAAGACCATCCTGCCGCTGCGGATCGAGCGCGGCTCGTCCCTCGCACTGGGTGGCCAAGAGCCGGCCGGACCGGACACGCTGTCGGCGATCTCGGCCAATCGGCAGGCGATGATCGAGAGCTTCGACAGGGTGCAGGCTCTCTTGAACCAGCAGGCGGTCCCGGCGGTCACGGCGACGACCGCCCGGCTGATCGCGGCGCACGAGGCCGTGAACGCCCTGCGCCCTCGCATCGACGCGGCCCTGCGACTCCCGAAGGCGCAGCGCGACGCGACGCTCCTGCCCGCCATGCTCGCCACCTTCCAGGACCTGCTGGACGCGCTGACCGCCACGACCGACGCCGTCGACGGCGCCATCCCCCGTTCGGATGCCGCTGTCCAGCGCTACCTCGTCCTCAAGCGTGCGGCCTGGGTGGCGCGGGTCGCGATCGGGAACGTCGCCCTGCGGGTCCAGACCTCGCTGGCGGCCGGAACCTCCTGGACCCTGCCCGAGACCGTGGCCGCAGCCGAGGAGCGCGCCCGGCTGCAGACCGCCTGGGCCACCACCACCGAGGCTGCTTCCGACGTCTCGGACACGGTCCGGGCCGCCTTCCGGAAAGCCAACGCCGTGAATTTCGAAGGGGCCTCCGCGACGATCTCGAAGTCCGTGTTCGACGCGCTCAGCCAGGGGCAGCCGTCGACGGTCACGTTCCAGGCGTTCCGGCAACAGAACACGGTCGCCCAGCCGGCGATCGTGGACCTCGCCTACGCCGCCATGGACGAGATGATCGCGCGCGCCGAAGTCTTGGCCGATGAGGCGCGCGGCATCCTGATCCGCAACGGTGCCGCGTTGGCGGCGGTCGTCCTGCTGGTCGGCCTCGGCCTGGTCGTCATCTTCGCCGGGGTGCTGCGGCCGATCCGCACGATCGCGGCGACCATGCGGGATCTGGCGGCGGGCGACGCGTCCGTCGCGGTGCCGGTCGGGCTGTACCGGAACGAGTTCGGCCCCATGACGGCGGCCGTGCAGGTGTTCAAGGACAACCTGATCCGCAACCGGCAGCTCGAAGCGGAGGCGACGCAGGCGCGCCTCACCGCCGAAGCGCAGCGCAAGGCGGGGATGCAGCAGATGGCCGAGGCCTTCGAGCAGGCGGTCGGCGGCATCATCGGCCAAGTCTCGTCATCCGCAACCGAATTGCAGGCCACCGCCCAGACCCTGACCGCCACAGCGACCCAGACCGCGAGCCAGTCGACCACGGTGGCCGCAGCCGCCGAAGAGGCCGCCAGCAACGTCAACACCGTGGCCGCCGCCTCCGAAGAGCTCGGCTCCTCGGTCCAGGAAATCGGCCGGCAGGTCGATGGATCCGCCAAGCTCGCGCAGGGCGCCGTCGCCGAGGCCGGTCAGACCGGCGCTCTGGTTCAGGAGCTGAGCAGCGCCGTGGCGCGGATCGGCGACGTGGTCGGGTTGATTTCTTCCATCGCCGGCCAGACCAATTTGCTGGCGTTGAACGCGACCATCGAGGCCGCCCGCGCCGGCGAGGCCGGGCGTGGCTTCGCGGTTGTAGCCTCCGAGGTGAAGGCGCTCGCCGAGCAGACCGCCAAGGCGACGGAGGAAATCTCCGGTCAGATCGCCCGGGTCCAGGCCTCCACCGGTCAGGCGGTGACGGCGATAGGCTCGATCACCGCCCGCATCCAAGAGATCAACGGCGTGGCCACGAGCATCGCCGCAGCGGTAGAGCAGCAGGGCGCCGCCACTCAGGAGATCGTCCGCAATGTCGGGCAGGCGGCTGCGGGCACCAGCGAGGTGACCAGCAATATTACCGGCGTGGCCAGCGCCGCGGAAGAGACCGGCAAGGCCGCGAACCAAGTGCTCGGCGCAGCCACGGACCTGTCGCGCCAGTCCGAGCACCTCACCACGGAGGTGGCGCGCTTCCTCGACACCGTCAGGGCGGCCTGAGACGATCGCCCCAATCGATCCCGGCGGCGAAAGCCGCCGGGATCGGCGCGATTACCTCACTCCGAGATCATGCCGACACCGACCTCGCCGCGGGGCAGGGGCGCCGGCTCGGATTGCGCCTCGACCACCGCGGCGGCCGTGACGTTGACGATGCCGCGGGCGGTGACCGAGGGCGTCAGGATGTGGGCCGGCTTGGCCGGGCCGATCAGCAGCGGACCCACGGGCAGCGCATCCGCCAGCACCTTGGCGAACTGGAACGCGATGTTGGCCGCGTCGAGGTTCGGGAAGATCAGCACGTTGGCCGCGCCCTTGAGGCGCGAGCCCGGCAGCACCCGGTCGCGGACCAGCTCGGACAGCGCCGAATCCGCCTGCATCTCGCCGTCGACCATCAGGTCCGGCTCGCGGGCCTGGAGAAGCGCCAACGCCTCCCGCATCTTCATCGCCGAGGGCGAATCCGACTGGCCGAAATCCGAGTGGCTGAGCAGCGCGATCTTGGGCGTCAGGCCGAAGCGGCTGACATGGCCGGCGCAGGCCTGGGCGACCTCGGCGATCTCTTCCGCCGTGGGGTTCTGGCGGACATGGGTGTCGGCCAGGAAGTAGGCGCCCTCGCTGGTCACGATCAGGCTCATGGCGGCGCATTGCGTGATGCCGGGGGCGAGCCCGATCACGTCGCGGATGATCCGCAGCCGGGTCTCGAACCGGCCCTCCAGGCCGCAGATCAGCGCGTCGGCCTCGCCGCGCCGGACCGCGATGGCGCCGATCACGGTGTTGTTGGTGCGCACCAGCGTGCGAGCGGCATCCGGGGTGATGCCGCGCCGGCCGGCGACGTCCAGGTAGGTCTGGACGTAGGCGCGGTAGCGGGGATCGTCCTCGGGGTCGATCAGCTCGAAGTCCCGGCCCTCCTGAATCGAGAGGCCGAAGCGCTTGAGCCGTGACTCGACCACCCGCGGCCGGCCGACCAGGATCGGGAACGCGACCTTGTCCTCCACGATCGCCTGGACGGCGCGCAGCACCCGCTCGTCCTCGCCCTCGGCGTAGATCACGCGCTTGGGCGCGGCCTTCGCCTTGGAGAACAGCGGCTTCATGATCAGGCCGGACCGGTGCACGAACCGGTCGAGGCTCTCGACATAGGCGTCGAAATCCTTGAGCGGCCGGCCGGCCACGCCGGACTCCATCGCGGCCCTGGCGACCGCCGGGGCGATGCGCACGATCAGGCGGGGGTCGAACGGGCTCGGGATCAGCGATTCCGGGCCGAACGGCCGGGCCTCGCCGTCATAGGCCCGGGCGACCACGTCGGACGGGGTCTCGCGCGCCAACGCCGCGATCGCCTTCACGGCGGCGAGCTTCATCTCCTCGTTGATGCTGGTCGCGCCGACATCGAGCGCGCCGCGGAAGATGTAGGGGAAGCACAGGACGTTGTTGACCTGGTTCGGGAAATCCGAGCGGCCGGTGCAGATCATCGCGTCGGGGCGCTTGGCCTGCGCGAGATCCGGCATGATCTCCGGGTAGGGGTTGGCCAGAGCCATGATCAGCGGCTTTTCGGCCATCTTCTCCAGGAGCTCGGGCTTCAGCACCCCGCCGGCCGAGAGGCCGATGAACACGTCCGCCCCCGGGATCACCTCGGCCAGCGTGCGCGCCTCGGTCTCCTTGGCGTAGATGTCCTTCCAGCGGTCCATCAGCTCCGGGCGGCCCTTGTAGACCACGCCCTTGATGTCGGTCAGCGTGATGTTCTCCCGGGTCGCGCCCAGCGACACCAGCAGGTTGAGGCAGGCGAGCGCCGCCGCGCCGGCCCCGGAGGTGACGATCCGGACGTCCGAGAGGGTCTTGCCGGCGAGTTCGAGGGCGTTGAGCACGGCGGCGGCCACGATGATCGCGGTGCCGTGCTGGTCGTCGTGGAAGACCGGGATGTTCATCCGCGCCCGGCACTGCTCCTCGACCTCGAAGCACTCGGGGGCTTTGATGTCCTCGAGGTTGATGCCGCCGAAGGTCGGCTCGAGGGCGCAGACCACGTCGACGAGCTTGGACACGTCGTTCTGGTCGACCTCAATGTCGAACACGTCGATCCCGGCGAATTTCTTGAACAGGACCGCCTTGCCCTCCATCACGGGCTTGGAGGCGAGCGGGCCGATATTGCCCAGCCCCAGCACTGCGGTGCCGTTGGTGAGCACCGCCACCAGGTTCTGGCGGATCGTCAGTTCGGCGGCCTGCTGCGGATCGTCGTGGATCGCCATGCAGGCGACGCCGACGCCCGGCGTGTAGGCGAGCGCCAGGTCACGCTGGTTGCCGAGCGGCTTGGTCGCCTGGATCTCCAGCTTTCCGGGCTGCGGCAGGCGGTGGTAGACGAGCGCCCCGGCCTTGAGGTCCTCGGACATGTTATCGGCCATCGCTCACCTTCCAGCTCGCCCGCTTTCCCGGAGACGACGCGGTGGCACACCGCGCCGGATCCCATCGTGACCGGTCTGTTGCACCGGCTGCTTGGGGGGCGCAACCCGCACAACGAGACGCGGATCCATCTCGCCGCGCTGGCGCGCACGCACGGCTTCTCCATAGGCGCGTACTCGTACGGGCGTCCAAAGGTCCGCTTCCCCGAGAGCGGCCGTCGCCTGACGATCGGCCGCTATTGTTCCATCGCCGACAAGGTCGAGATCTTGCTGGGCGGCGACCACAGGTTGGATTGGGTCTCGACCTACCCGTTCGCGGCGATGCGCGGGTTGTTCCCCGGCGCTGGTGCGCCGTCGGATTACCACGCCTCCCGAGGCGACGTGGTGATCGGGCACGATGTCTGGCTCGGATCAGGCTGCATGATTCTGTCCGGCGTCACGGTCGGGCACGGCGCCGTGGTCGCGGCCCGGGCGGTGGTGACCCGCGACGTGCCGGCCTACGCGGTGGTCGCTGGCAACCCGGCCCGGGTGGTGCGCCGCCGCTTCGACGACGCCACCGTGGACGCGCTGGTGGAGACCGCCTGGTGGGACCTGCCGCACGATGCGGTGACGCGGCTGGTGCCGCTGCTGCAGAGCGGGCGGATCGCAGACCTGCTCGCGGCGTTGCGCGCCGACGCGGATTCCCGTACCGGCGAGCCCTTCTCCCCGCAAGACGCGCGGCAACTTGCGCGCGGGGCCGCACACGAAACCGACCCGAGATCCGGACGATGACCGATACGCCTCCCGACCGCCTGGCCGCGAACCCGAACAGCCCGTTCTACGACGAGGCCATGCTGGAGCGCGGCGTCGGCGTGCGGTTCAAGGGCGTCGATAAGACCAACGTCGAGGAATATTGCGTCAGCGAGGGCTGGGTCCGCCTCTCGGCCGGCAAGACCCTCGACCGGGCCGGCAACCCGATGACGGTGAAGCTGAAGGGGACCGTCGAGCCCTATTTCCGCGAGCCGGAAACCGAGGCCTGAGCCTCCCGCAGCGCCAGCGCCGCACCGTAGTTCTTCAACGCGCCTTCGACCAGAATCCGGACCTGATCGGGGGAGCGGGGCGCATCGATCACGAGGCTCGTGAGGATGTCGGTGCGCCGGGCGCGCTGCTTGGCGGTCCGCGCATGGTTCGACAGGCGCAGGTGCCAGGGGCTTTCCGATAGCGTGAGGTAAAAGCTGTCGCCGCGGTCGTTCCGGGCGACGACGGTGAAGCCTTCGGCTTCCAGAAGCCGTGCGGCCAGAGCCAGAGCGGCCTTTGGTGCGAGGATTGTCATCATGGGCAACGTGGTGGCCATGGCGAACACGTCATAACGCGGGACGCCTCTCTGACAGCATCCCGTCGACCACCGTAAAACCGGGATCCTTAGAAGACGAAGACGCGCGGTCCGGAGCCGACCGCGCGTGCTGTCGCGTCATCCGAGAATGTCATCCAGGCCAAGACCGAGCGCATCGGCGATCTTTCGGTAGGTCTCGACTGTCCCCTCACGCTTCCCGGTCTCGATCTGCGACAGGTAGGCCGGTGCGAGCCCGGCCTTCTCGGCAAGGGCGCCGACCTTGAGGCCGCGGTGCTCGCGCCACACGCGGACACGGTTCTCATCCGACAGCAGGCGCTCGACCACGGCGGCCGGCACGAGCTCTTCCTCGCCCGACGCGAAACAGCGTCGGAATTCAGCGACGGCTGCGCGATCAGCCCCGTCCTCCGCTGCTTCTAGAAGCGTTGCGAACGCGGATTCCGCCAGTACGACCAGCCGCTCGCCGGCCGGCGTGACGATTGTCTGTACATCCACGGCAGCAGGATCCTGATGCTGTTCATAGCGCCGAGCATTGCGTTCAGTCATAAACACCTCCGCGAGGCGCGATGCGGATGATAGCGATCACGTCGCCGGCTTCCGTGAATACGACCCGCCAGTCGCCGACCCTGAGCCGCAAAACTCCCGGCTCACCCTTGAGCGCAGTCACGTTGTTCGCCAGCGAGGCCGGATCGCGCGCGTATTGCTCGATCTTGCCTCGGATCAATGCCGACGTATTGACAGGCATCCGCATCAACGCGCGGATCGCAGCTTTGCTATATGCTATCTGCCGCATGGTTTCACATAGCGCTTAGCTAACGCGTCGGCAATAGCTTTTCGCAAGAAAGCCAAATTCCATATTTAGCGATTTGCTATTGTTATTCAATCTAACGGGGACACTTCGCCAAGAGGAGTTTCAGCAATCCCCGCCCACATGTTCCTGTCCAGTGTGACAGACGCAGTTTCATCCCCTCTCACGGTCCCGCAGGCTCGATCGTGCCGAGGCTGCGTCGGCCGAGCGCCCGCGCCTTCAGCGCCAGGGCCGGCCGCTCGATGCCGTACCAGGACAGGGCCGCCACCGGCAGGGTCAGCGCGAGGGCGGGGGCGAGCAGGGCGAGGCCGGACGGGTCGGGCCAGAGGGCGTGCAGGCTCTGCTGGATCGGCCAGCCGTAGAGGTAGATCCCGTAGGACAGGTCGGCCTTGGGATCGAACAGGCTGCGGGCCATCGGCCCGAGCGCGAGCCACACGGCCCCATAGGCTTCGGCCAGGAACAGCAGGGCCGGGTAGGTCGGCGTTTTGGCGAGGATGACGGCGGCCACAATCAGGCAGGCGAGGGCAGATCCCGACACCCGCAGGCGGTCACGCCAGAGATACAGGCAGGCCCCGGCCGAAAAGATCAGTGGCAGCCGCAACGCCGTCTCCAGCCCCTTGGGCAGCTCCGGGCCTCGCAGAAGCATGGCGGCCGTCAGGGCAACCGAGAGCCCCGCAACGATCAGGAGCACCGGAATCCGCCGCCGGAGGAGGCCGCACATGGCGGCGACCAGAACCCCGAGGTAGCACAAAACCTCGTATTTCAGGGTCCAGATGGTGCCAAGCGGTGCCCGGTACGGATTGGCTTCGAAGACGCCGGGCAGGGCGGCGTTGCTCTTGAACGTCGTCAGGGTGCCGCGCACGAACGACCAGAGGCCGGGATCGCGCAGATACTCGGCCAGCGTCAGGCGGGTCATCGCGGGTCCGAGGACCAGAGAGACGAGAAGGGTCGCGGCGACGAAGCCCGGCACGATCCGCAGTGCCCGGGCGAGGGCGTAGTCAAGGATGCCCCGCCGGTCGCAGCTCATGGTGACCAGGAAGCCCGAGACCGCGAAGAAGCCGTTCACCGCGTGCTCGCCCAGCGTGAAGCCGGTGAGCCGCGCCAAGGGCTCGTCGCCTGCGGCACCGGTGGCGACGCTGAAGGCGTGCGAGACGACGACCGCCAGGGCCAGGGCGAGGCGCAGCCCGGTGAACCCGTTGCGGCCTTCTCCGAGGGCGGTAGCGATGGTGGGTCCGGCCATCAACGCAGCCCCTCCTGCGCCAGGGCGTCCTGACCGCGCAGGAAGGCGAGGGCGCCGGAAGTCGAGCCGCCATAGCGCTCCATCCCGGATCTGCGCAGGACCAGGGCCGAGAGTGCGGCCTTCGGCAGGTTGGTCATGAGGTGCGACAGGCTCGGGTCCGGCAGGCCGTATTTCCGGCTGACATAGGCTCGCGACCAGGCCTGGTGCCAGCGCGACCGGAAAACCCGGCCCGGCTCCGACGCCGACGAGCGGCCGCGGCCGTGCAGCGCCTCGGCAGCGTGGACATGGACCAGGGCGCGCCCGGCATCGGCGACCCGCCGACATAGGTCGTCATCCTCGTAGAACAGGAAGATGTTTGGGTCGAAGCCGCCGAGATCCAGGAACAGGGCGCGCTCGACCATCAGGCAGGCCCCGGACAGGAACGGCGCGCAGGCGTCGCCCTCGGGCAGCGACAGGCGGCCGCCGGGATTGGTGAGATACGGCGCCAGCAGCGAGCGCGCTTGGTAGAAGAACCGCCCGTCCGGCTCGACCAAGCGCGGCGCCAGCAGGCCCGCATCCGGCCATTTTTGGGAGGCTGCCAGCAGGGCATCGACGGCCCCCGGGTGCAA
The DNA here is from genome assembly GCF_022829515.1 of Methylobacterium sp. J-048. Taxonomy (GTDB): domain Bacteria; phylum Pseudomonadota; class Alphaproteobacteria; order Rhizobiales; family Beijerinckiaceae; genus Methylobacterium. The sequence continues at coordinate 30,864 of NZ_JAKSYL010000256.1, read as the reverse complement.
GACCACGTCCGGATTGACGATCAGGACCCGCTCCGCCGTCTCGGCTGCCGCCACGCCGATGTTGTTGGCGCGGCCATAGCCCTCGTTGCGGGCGTTGCGGATCACCCGCGCTCCGGAGGCCTCGGCGACCGCCACGGAGGCGTCGCGGCTTGCGTTGTCGACGACGATCGTCGGCACGTGCTGGCCAGCCAAGGCCGCGAGGCCGGCCGGCAGCACCTCGGCGCTGTCATGGGCGACGACGATTGCGACGAGGCCGACCATCGTGGGTCGGCCCGCGCGGGCCTTACGCCTTCTTCTCCGGCAGGTTCAGGCGGATGTGCAGCTCGCGCAGCTGCTTGGGCGTCGCCTCGGAGGGGGCGCCCATCATCAGATCCTCGGCGCGCTGGTTCATCGGGAACAGCACCACCTCGCGGATATTGGGCTCGTTGCACAGGAGCATGACGATGCGGTCGACTCCCGGGGCGATGCCGCCGTGCGGCGGGGCGCCCATGCGCAGGGCATTCAGCATGCCGCCGAACTTCTGCTCCAGCACGTCGTGGCCGTAGCCCGCGATGGCGAACGCCTTCTCCATCACGTCGGGGCGATGGTTCCGGATCGCACCCGACGACAGCTCGATGCCGTTGCAGACGATGTCGTACTGGAACGCCTTGATGCCCAGGATTCGTTTTGTGACTTCGCCGTCCTGGCCTTCCGTGGCCAGGGCATCGAGGTCGAGGGCCAAGAAGTCCTCGCGGTCGATGTTCGGCATCGAGAACGGGTTGTGCGAGAAGTCGATCCGCTTCTCCTCCTCGCTCCACTCGTACATCGGGAAGTCGGTGATCCAGCAGAACGCGTACTGGTCCTTGTCGCACAGGCCCAGCTCGTCGCCGATGCGAATGCGGGCCTTGCCGGCGAGCGCCGCCGCCTTGGCCTCGGTGCCGGCCGAGAAGAACACCGCGTCGCCGGCCTTCGCACCGGTCTTCTGCGCGATCAGCGCCTGGACTTCGGCCGGGATGAACTTGGCGATCGGCCCCTTGCCGGTGAGCTGGCCGCCGTCTTCCTCGAACACGACGTAGCCCAGCCCGGGCGCGCCCTCGGAGCGGGCCCAGTCGTTGAGCTTGTCGAAGAACGAGCGCGGCTGCGCGGCGGCACCCGTCGCCGGGATCGCCCGGACCACGCCACCGGCACTGATGACGCCCTTGAACGCCTTGAACGCCACGTCGTCCCGAGCGAACTCCTCGGTGACGTCAGCGATGATCAGGGGATTGCGCAGGTCCGGCTTGTCGACGCCGTATTTCAGCATCGAATCCGCATAGGTGATGCGCGGGAAATCCTTGGTGACGCGCTTGCCCTCGGCGAACTCCTCGAACACCCCGCGCAGGACCGGCTCCACCGCCTGGAACACGTCCTCCTGAGTGACGAAGCTCATCTCGATATCGAGCTGGTAGAATTCGCCCGGCGAGCGGTCGGCCCGGGCGTCCTCGTCGCGGAAGCAGGGGGCGATCTGGAAGTAGCGGTCGAAGCCCGCGATCATCGTCAGCTGCTTGAATTGCTGCGGCGCCTGCGGGAGCGCGTAGAACTTACCGGGATGGACCCGGGACGGCACGAGGTAGTCGCGTGCGCCCTCGGGCGAAGACGCGGTCAGGATCGGGGTCTGAAACTCAAAGAAACCGCCGTCGCGCATCCGGCGGCGCAACGCGTCGATGATCGCCCCGCGCTTCATGATGTTGGCGTGGAGCTTGTCCCGGCGCAGGTCGAGGAAGCGGTAGCGCAGCCGCGTCTCCTCCGGATATTCCAGGTCGCCGAAGACTGGCAGCGGCAATTCGCCGGCCGGGCCCAGCACCTCGAGGTCATCGATATAGACCTCGACCGCCCCGGTCGGCAGCTCGGCATTCTCGGTGCCCGCCGGACGGGTCCGGACGCGACCGTCGATGCGGACGACCCATTCCGAGCGCGCGACCTCGGTCGCCTTGAAGGCCGGCGAATCGGAATCGACCACGCATTGCGTCAGCCCGTAATGGTCCCGCAGGTCGATGAACAGCACGCCGCCATGGTCGCGGATGCGGTGGCACCAGCCGGAGAGCCGGACGGTCTGTCCGACATCGGACGGGCGGAGCGCCCCGCAGGTGTGGGAACGGTAACGGTGCATGACGGGCTTCTTCTCTGGGAAGGCCGGCACCATTCACGCGAGGCCCCCCAAGTCAAGCACGGACGGCTGGAATCCGATGCCGGATCGGGCCGCGGACCTACCGGCGGGACCGGGCAATCCCCATATGATGTCCATGAGCCACAACGCTTTTTCCGTTTCGAAGGGCCGCCCCGCCCGGCCCGTCGAAAGCCCGCCCGGCCCTTGGCGGACGCTGCCCCTCGATGGCCGTTTCGACCTCGTCTACGAGGACGCCACCGGCGCCTGGAGCAACCGGTCGCTGTCGGCCCGCGAGCTGAAGCTCGGACCGGGGCGGACGCTGTTGGGCGGGATCGATGCGCGCCGGGGCGGCTATCGCGGCTTCCGGGTCGACCGGATCCGCCGCCTCACCGATGGGGCCACGGGCGAACGCATCGAGACCGGCATCCTCGACCAGTTGCTCAGGCGCGCCGAGGGCCAACGCCGCGCCGACGCGATGCGGATCCGCCGACAGACCGGTGCGCGCCGGCGCGCGACGATTGCCGACCCTGCGTAGCCCCCGCTGTGACGTCGACCTTGTGAAACATGGGGACCTTCGCGCGTGTGGCTCCCCATGACGGCGCCGGTTGCGTATAGCCGGATTCATGGACCTGATCACCACCACCGCCGCGCTGCACGACGTTTGCGCCCGTCTCGCCGAGCAACCCTTCGTGACCGTCGACACGGAGTTCATGCGCGAGACGACGTATTACCCGAAACTGTGCCTGATCCAGATCGCGGCGCCGGATGGGACCGGTGTCTTGGTCGATCCCCTGGCGACCGGGATCGACCTGCAGCCGTTCATCGACCTGATGGCGGACGAGCGGACCGTGAAGGTGTTCCACTCGGCCCGCCAGGATCTCGAGATCATCTGGCTGATGGGCGGGATCCTGCCGCAGCCGTTCTTCGATACGCAGGTCGCCGCCATGGTCTGCGGCTACGGCGATTCCGTCTCCTACGAACAGCTCGTCAACGACGTGGCCAAGGCCAAGATCGACAAGTCCTCGCGCTTCACCGACTGGTCCCGCCGTCCGCTGTCTGACGCTCAGCTCGTTTACGCGCTGTCGGACGTGACGCATCTGGTCACGGTCTACGAGGTTCTCGTCGCCGAATTGCTACGCACGGATCGCGGTGCGTGGCTCGACGAGGAGATGGCGGTTCTCACCTCCCCGGAAACCTACCGGGCGGACCCGGCCCATGCCTGGCGACGGCTCTCCGGGCGGATGCGCAAGCCTCGCGAGATCGCTGTTCTAATGGAAGTGGCGGCTTGGCGCGAGAGCGAGGCCCAGAGCCGCAACGTTCCCCGCGGGCGGGTGCTCAAGGACGAGGCGGTGATCGATATCGCCTCCGCGGCGCCGCGCAACGCGGAGGCTTTGGGCCGGCTCCGCACGATCCCCGCCGGGTTCGAGCGTTCGCGCACGGGCGCCGACATCCTGGCCGCCGTGGAGCGTGGTCTGACCCGGGATACCGGCGATATCCGGATCCCAGAGCGGATGCGCCGGAGCGGCGGCAACGGTGCGATCGTCGAACTGTTGAAGGTGCTGTTGAAGGCCGTGTGTGAAGCCGAGGCCGTCGCGCCGAAGATCATCGCCACCGTCGATGACCTGGAGGCCATTGCCGACGACGACGCGGCCGAGGTCCCGGCCCTGCAGGGCTGGCGCCGAAGCCTGTTCGGCGACAAGGCGCTGGCCCTCAAGCAGGGCCGCCTGGCGCTCTCGGTGGAGAGCGGGCGCATCGTCGTCCGGGAACTGGATCCGACGAAAGTTGCGGATCAAGCAGGCGTAGACGGTTAGAGGCTGGTGCGATCGGGTCATGTGGCTCGGTGAACCGGGACCCCTTTCGTGGAGAGCGATCGAGCTCCGCACGAGCAGGTTCAGCGAGAGGATGTGATCGACCGCGACGCCGCTGGCCGGCGTCCTGGCCATCTGGTTCAGGGAACCGATCTCGACCGTCGAGTGATCGCCGATCGGCATTTCTAGCCCGACGAAGGAGCGGATGCGATCGAAGGCGGCGCGAGCACCTTAATCCGTGTCGTTCAGCGCTACGAAGGCCTCCGTTCAGCTCAGAGCCGAAACGCTGACATTATCCTGCGTCATCGGCAGGGCGCAGGGCAGGTTTTCGCGCAAGCAGAAACCCACGTCCCGTCCGGCGGATTGTCAGCGCTGCTGAGAGCGGGTCCGGGACGAGACCTTCACGCCGGCGATCTCGCCGATCCTCCCGTTGATCTCTCGGAAGCTGCGCTCCTCGATCCGCACGGCGTAGCGCAGGCCGCGGTTTTCGGCAGATGCGTAGCCTTCCTCGGCAACATCGCGAACCCGGTCTCGCCGATGCCGTGTCGGGTTTGCGCGACCGTACGGTCACCAGGGCGTGACAGGCCGGAACGCCAGGATTAAGTGGCAATAGAGCTTGCCATTTAATCCTGCCATCGCCCCCCCGCGTATGTTCGAGCCGAACGAGATTTTGACGACGCTGACCGGACGGGGCCTCGTCACAGCCGAGGGGTGCGATGGCGTGCGGGTTCGCTACCGCGTCGTCGTCGAGCGCAGGCAGGGTGGACTCTTCGCTTACGGTGATCTCCATGGGAGCCATGCCGGTCTGCGGCCGATCTGGATGGAGCCGGATGCGCAGCTTCGCCTCAAGACCGGCCGCCGCATCGATATTTCCCTGACCGACCTGGTCGGTGACGCCGCCGAATTCGAGAGCACGGGCGATATCGGCCCGCTCTGAACGCCTGACGCTTCTTGCGGCTTCAGGCCGGATCATCGGGGCCGCATCGTCATCGCAAGCGCCCAACGCTCAGGCATCGACGCGATCCGTCAGGACCCGCCGCAGAACGCCGGTGGGGCGAGAATATATTTGCGAACTGCCCCACCATCGCGGGCCGTCGCATCCAAGCACCGAGTCGCCGGCCCGACCAGGGATCGCCCTGCCGACCCTGCAACGCCGCGACGATTCAGCAATCACAGCGTCGCGAGATACCGCCAAAGATCGTCCAACATGGATTGCTCACAACCCATGCGGCGAGAAGGCGCACAGTCCTCGACCACCGAATACACCCGGTTTGAACCTCCACGGCCATCCCGCACCGCAATCACGAAGACGGCCGAGGCGGCGGCGGATACGCGCAGAGGCGAGGTGCCCCCACGCAGCACGAGCATAGTGGATCCTGCCATTCGGGCGCGACGTGCAAGTCTTGCATGGAGAACCCTCACGGCCGCGTGAGCATAGGGGAAACACCTCCGGCGACGCTTGTGCAGCGCAACATTTCCTTTCGCGGAGCAATGACATTCTACTGGGCATTGTCATGCGAAAAGAAGCTTTCACCGTGCCGTCAAAGCCGGAGAACAGCGAGTTGACGGCGCTCAAAAATCTCTTAAGGTCCATTCAAGCTTCGGTTTCGAGGGGGCCGCCTCAGGGATGGCGGCTCCTGGCGAGGGGATCTTTTGGTCTCCTCAAGTCCGCTACGCCCGCTACCGAAGCGTCCATCCCTGTCGCAAACAGTCAGGTCGGGGTCCGAGCGACGCCATTCTCTCAGCGCGTCTGTACGACTCTTAAGACTTGTCGGAGGAACCCATGAGAGCGGTACATCTCCTCGCGCTCGGCGCAGGTGTCGCGGCCGTCGCCGCGCCGGCGCTGGCCAACGAAAGCGTCCTGAAGAGCATCGCCAACCCGGCGGAACAAGCGCTTCAGACGGTCGACTACGGCAATACGCGCTATTCCAAGCTCGACCAGATCAACGCGTCGAACGTGAAGAACCTCCAGGTCGCCTGGACCTTCTCGACCGGCGTGCTGCGCGGCCACGAGGGCTCGCCGCTCGTGATCGGCAACATGATGTACGTGCACACGCCGTTCCCGAACATCGTGTACGCCCTCGACCTCGACCACGAGGCCAAGATCGTCTGGAAGTACGAGCCGAAGCAGGATCCGTCCGTGATCCCGGTGATGTGCTGTGACACGGTCAACCGCGGCCTCGCCTATGCCGACGGCACCATCCTGCTGCACCAGGCCGACACCACCCTCGTGTCGCTCGACGCCAAGACCGGCAAGGTGAACTGGTCGGTGGTCAACGGCGACCCGAAGAAGGGCGAGACCAACACCGCCACGGTTCTGCCCGTGAAGGACAAGGTCATCGTCGGCATCTCGGGCGGCGAGTTCGGCGTGCAGTGCCACGTCACCGCCTACGACCTGAAGACCGGCAAGAAGGTGTGGCGCGGCTACTCCGAGGGCCCGGACGATCAGATGCTGATCGACCCCGAGAAGACCACCTATCTCGGCAAGCCGGTCGGCAAGGATTCTTCGCTGAAGACCTGGGAAGGCGATCAGTGGAAGACCGGCGGCGGCTGCACCTGGGGCTGGTTCTCGTACGACCCCAAGCTCGACCTGATGTATTACGGCTCGGGCAACCCCTCGACCTGGAACCCCAAGCAGCGTCCGGGCGACAACCGTTGGTCGATGACCGTCTGGGCGCGTAACCCGGATACCGGCGTCGCCAAGTGGGTCTACCAGATGACCCCGCACGACGAGTGGGACTACGACGGCATCAACGAGATGATCCTCACGGATCAGAAGGTTGACGGCAAGGAGCAGCCGCTCCTGACCCACTTCGACCGTAACGGCTTCGGCTACACGCTGAACCGCGAGACCGGTGCCCTCCTGGTCGCCGAGAAGTTCGACCCGGCCGTCAACTGGGCGACCAAGGTCGACATGGACAAGGGCTCGAAGACCTACGGCCGGCCGCTGGTCGTGTCGAAGTACTCGACCGAGCAGAACGGCGAGGATACCAACTCCAAGGGTATCTGCCCGGCGGCTCTCGGCACCAAGGATCAGCAGCCTGCGGCCTTCTCGCCGAAGACCAACCTGTTCTATGTGCCCACCAACCACGTCTGCATGGACTACGAGCCGTTCCGGGTGACCTACACCCCGGGCCAGCCCTACGTCGGTGCGACCCTCTCGATGTACCCGGCCCCGAACTCGCATGGCGGCATGGGTAACTTCATCGCCTGGGACGGCGTCAACGGTAAGATCAAGTGGTCCAACGCCGAGCAGTTCTCGGTGTGGTCCGGTGCTCTCGCCACCGCCGGTGACGTGGTGTTCTACGGAACGCTCGAAGGTTACCTGAAGGCCGTCGACGACAAGACCGGCAAGGAGCTGTTCAAGTTCAAGACGCCGTCGGGCATCATCGGCAACGTGATGACCTACCAGCTCAAGGGCAAGCAGTACGTGGGCGTCCTGTCGGGCGTCGGCGGCTGGGCCGGCATCGGCCTCGCGGCCGGCCTGACCGACCCGAACGCCGGCCTCGGCGCGGTGGGCGGCTACGCGGCCCTGTCGCAGTACACCAACCTCGGCGGTCAGCTGACCGTCTTCGCTCTGCCGAACTAATCGGCCGCAGGGTCTCGGTGTCAAAATGGTGCCGGCGCGGGTTTCCGCGCCGGCATCCTTGTGATTAGAATTTGTCGTAAGAGGCTGCGGCTCGACGCGAGACGAAGGGCCTCGCTCCAGGGAGACTAACGCGTTGCATAACCTCAGCAACATCGTCACGCGGCCGTTTCTGGCCGCCCTCGCCCTAGCGACCGTGTCCGCGGTTGCCGTACATGCTGAGGATGCCAAGCCTGCCGATCCGGCGCTCGCCAATTCGCTCAACGCGAACGACAAGACCGCCGAGCAGGACCCCGCGCTGCTCAAGAAGAACGCCGCCGTCAAGGCCGAGGACGGCAAGTATGTCGATGCCGATGGGCATCCGACGTTCCACGTCACCGAAGATGGCAAGAAGCTCGACTGGTACACCTACTCGGGCTACCGCCGCTATCATGCCGAGTGCCACGTCTGCCACGGCCCCGACGGCATGGGCTCGACCTATGCGCCGGCCCTGAAGGACTCGCTGAAAACCCTCTCGTACGAGGAGTTCATCGGTATCCTGGTCGGCGGCAAGCAGGATGTGAGCGCGTCCGAGCAGAAGGTCATGCCGGCCTTCGGCGATAACAAGAACGTCATGTGCTATTCGGACGACCTCTACACCTACCTCAAGGCGCGAGCCTCGGGCGCGGTCGGCCGCGTCCGTCCCTCCGAACATGAGGACAAGCCCGAGGCCGCCAAGAAGGCCGAGAAGGAGTGCATGGGCAGCTGATGGCGCCCTTGCTCCGGACTTTCGCCCTCTGCGCCCTGTCCATGACGGTGGCGCAGGGGGCTGCCGCGCAGCACCTGCCGGACACGGTGACCACCGATGTCCTGCGGGTCTGCGGCGATCCCGGCAACATGCCGTTCTCCGAACGCAAGGATGACGGCTTCGAGAACAAGATCGCGGCGATCATCGCCGACGAGCTGAAGATCAAGACCCGATATTACTGGCTGACCCAGGGTCCGGGCTTCGTGCGCAACACGCTCGGCACCGGCCTGTGTGACCTGATCATGGGTCAGGCCTTCGGCGGCGACCTCGTCCAGACCACGAATCCCTACTATCGCTCGTCCTACGTGCTGGTCATCCGCACCGGTGAGTTCGACGGCGTAACCGCCCTCGACGATCCGCGGTTGAAGGGCAAAGCCATCGGGGTGATCGCCGGCACGCCGCCGGTGAACCGGATGGGCGATCTCGGCCTCGTCTCGACCATGAAGGCCTACGCACCCTATCAGCTTGATCCGTCGCGCAAGTACCAGACGGTCGGCGCCGAGATCATCGGAGCGCTCGCCGCCAAGGAGATCGACGCCGCCGTGCTCTGGGGACCGGCCGCCGGCTGGCTCGCGAAGCAGTCGGGCACGCCCATGACGGTCGTGCCGCTGCTGAAGGAGCCCGCGCGCCCGCCGATGGCCTACCGGATCGCCATGGGCGTGCGGCTGGGCGAGAACGACTGGAAGCGCTCGCTCAACACGGTGCTGCGCAAGCGCAAGGCGGATATCGACAAAGTGCTGCGCGACTACGACGTTCCGCTCCTGGACGACGAAGCCGGCGAGATGGCCGAGCCCAACACCAAATGAGCACCGATCCGGATCTGCGAAGGACACCCCGTTCGCAGATCCAGGTTCAGACCCGCTCGATGCCCGTGCGATCGAGTTTCGTCAGGGCGTCGGTCACACGCTCGCCGCCGATCACGAGGTCGGGGGCGATCTCGGCGAGCGGCACGAGCACGAAGGCCCGCTCCCGCACGTGACGGTGCGGCAGCACCAGCCGGGCATCGTCGACTGTCGCCCCCTCGTAGGCCAGCACGTCGATGTCGATGACCCGGGGGCCCCAGCGCTCCTCGCGGATCCGCCCGAGTGCGTGCTCGACGGACAGGCACGCATCGAGCAGCCCGTGCGGATCGAGATCCGTATCCACCGCGACCGCGCCGTTGAGGAACCACGGCTGGTCGGTCTTGCCCCAGGGCGGCGTCCGGTAATCCGCCGACCGTGCGACCACCGTGATGCCCGGTGTCGCGGCCAGCCCCGCCACCGCGCGGTCGAGCATCGCGGCCATGTCGCCGATATTGCTGCCGATCCCGAGATAGGCTCTCACGCGCGCTCTCCCCGCCGACGCGTGATCGCGACGCTGACCCCGTCCAGGATCGCCGGAACCGGAGCGCTCGGCTTGTCGACCCGCACCGTGATCGCTTCCACCGGTGGGAAGCGTTCAAGGATCGTCGCGGCGATCGCCTCGGCCAGGGCCTCGATCAGGTTGAAGCGCCGCTCCGTGGCGATGTCGACGGCGATCTGCGTGAGATCGGCGTAGCTGACCGTGTGGGCGACATCATCGGAGCGGCCAGCCGACGCGAGGTCGAGCCGGGCGTCGAGCGAGATGTAGAAGCGCTGGCCGAGCACCGCCTCCTCGGGCAGCACGCCGTGGCGCCCGAACACCGCGATGCGGGCGACGCCGATCCGGTCCGCGCTCATCGGGCCTCCGGCCGCATCACGGCATCGACCACCCGCATGGCGTCGATATGGGCGGCCACGTCGTGGACCCGTACGATGTCGGCCCCAAGCGTCGCCGCCAGGGCGTGGGCCGCGAGCGAGCCATAGAGCCGGTCGGCTGGCCGGGTCTCACGATCGTGCAGGCGTCCGAGCAGCGATTTCCGGGAAACTCCGACCAGGATGGGAAAGCCCAGCGCCCGGATCTCGGACAGGCGCCGGAGCGCTTCCAGGTGCTGCGACCAGGTCTTGCCGAAGCCCACGCCGGGATCGAGGACGATATCGCGCTCCGGGATGCCGGCGCGGCGGGCGATGTCGAGCGAACGTTCGAAGAAGGTCCGCATGTCGTCGACGATGTCGAGATCCGCGTCGATGGTCTCGCGGTTGTGCATGATCACCACGGGGGCGCCGTGCGCCGCCGCCACCGCGGCGATGTCGGGCTCGCACTGGAGGCCCCAGACGTCGTTGACGATGCGCGCCCCCGCCTCGAGCGCGAGCCGCGCCGTGGACGCCTTGTAGGTGTCGATGGAGATCGGGACCGCCAGGCACGGCGCCAGCGCCCGGATCACCGGCAGGACGCGGGCCTGCTCCTCCTCGGCGGGCACGGGGATGTGGCCCGGCCGGGTGGATTCGCCGCCGATATCGAGGATCGCCGCACCCTCTTCCACCAGACGCTCGGCTTGCGCGACGGCCTCGGCTTCGCCGGCGAACCGGCCGCCGTCGGAGAAGGAATCGGGCGTGACGTTGAGGATGCCCATGACCAGCGTGCGCGACCCGAGGCCGGGCAGCAGGTCGGACAGGCCGGGGGAGGGGGGCACGGATCGGGTCCCGTTCTCAGGAAGGGTTCGGGACCCGGTGTGATCGAAACCACCGGCCGGCGCAACGCCGGCCGTCATCGTCTAGCGCATGCTGATTCCGAAAACCGAATTCCACTTGTCCGCAGCATGCGTCAGGTCATCAGCCGCGGTAGCAGCGGATCTCCGCCTCGGCCTGCGCGCGCCGAAGATCCGCGACCTTGTCGTCGAAGATCTTGGTGGACTTGAACTCGTTCGCGCGGTTACCGACGCCCTGGCGCATGGACAGGACCGTGCTCGCCTGGACGTACTTGTCGTAGGGTAGGATCGCGGCGAGCTGGTCGAGCGAGCAGGAGCAGCGCTGCATGCTCTCGCGGGTCTGGCCGTTGGCCGCCATGCAGCCGAAGACGTAATCGACCCGCGCGTCGGTGGGGTAATCGTTCTCTTCGGCGGCCCATCCGGCCAGGCTCGACAGGGTCAGGGCGAGGGCGGCCAGAGCGCCGCGTTCAGCCAGCTTTCTGATCATAGCTCAGCTTCTCCTCGAGCAATTCGCCACCTTCGGCATTCTTCGACGACGCCTCGATGGAGACGATCTGGCCGGGAACCTCCGGGGCGGTGATGAAGGTGTAGGTCATCTTATCCATGCCGCGCATGCGCTGTTCCATGGAATCCTTGGCGAACGGCTGAGTCTCGACCCGCCAGCCATCGACCTCGCGGCCGTTCAGCGAAACCTTGGTCGGGGTGACGGTCGCACCCTCGCGCAGACCCTTCCGGATCGCGAGCTTCAGGTAGCGCGGATTCGCCTCCAGCGCCTTCGCCAGCGACCGCAAATGGTTCTCCAGGAAGAGAGAGACCACCGGATTGCCGCTCATATCCTCGAAGGGGCCGGCCGGCATGCGGTTCATCCCGGAGAACATCACCACGCTGATATCCCGCGCCTCGGGGCTCTTCCCGGGCTCGAGCTTGAGCGTGATCGTATCCGACAGGGGGGCTCCGAACGGCCCCTTCGAGATACCCGACCGGCGCATGTAGTCATACGTAATCGCGGAGCCGGGTGCCGCGTTCTTCATGTGCGGCTGATCGAACAGGAGGTCGGCCGCCGAGGGCGGCGCGGCCGCGTTGACCGGGGTCACGGCGGACGGCTTGGGGGCATCCTCGGCGTGGGCCGGCATCGCGGCCAGCATCAGCGCGAAAGCCGTCGTGGCAAAAACCTTCACGAGTTGACGTCCTCCTTGAACGGCGACCGGACGTTGCTGCCGATCGTCCGATACACGTAATCCGGCGGGGTCTCGGCCGCCTCTTCGACGGCGAGCGCCCGCACCTTGGCGTGGAGCGGCGAGAGCGAGCAGGCCGGATCCGTGGCCGCGGCATCGCCGGCCAGCGCCAGCGCCTGGCAGCGGCAGCCGCCCCAATCCTTCTCGCGCCGGTCGCAGGAGCGGCAGGGCTCCTTCATCCAGTCGGTCCCGCGATAGGCCGTGAAAGCCGGCGAGTCCCGCCAGATCTCGCCGAGCGAATGGTCGGTGACGTGCCAGAACTCCAGCCCCGGGATCGTCTCGGCCGCGTGACAGGGCAGGACCTTGCCCTGGGGCGTGACGTTCATGAGCTTGCGGCCCCAACCGCCGGCGCAGGCCTTCGGGTATTTCGCGTAATAGTCCGGCACGACGAGATCGATGACGAGCTGGCCCTTCAGGCGCTCGCGGGCCGCCTCGACGATGCGGATCGAGGCATCGACCTGGGCCTTGTCGGGCATCAGGGCGGCGCGGTTGACGTAGGCCCAGCCGTAATACTGCGTGTGCGCCACTTCGAGGCGCTTGGCGCCCATCTTCACCGCCAGGTCGATGAAGCCCTCGACCTCGTGGATGTTGCCGCGATGGATCACCGAGTTCAGCGTCAGCGGCAGGCCGAGCTCGACCACCTTGGCGGCGAACGCGAATTTCTGGGGCTGCGCGTTCTTCAGGCCGCCGATCTTCTCCGCGTTCTGCGCGTCGACGCCCTGCACCGAGAGCTGCACGTGGTCGAGCCCGACATCGTACAGGGCTTGGAGCTTGCCCAGCGCGCCGCCGACCCCGGAGGTGATCAGGTTCGAGTAGAGGCCGAGATCCGCGCAGGTCTTGGTGATCTCGACGATGTCGTTGCGCGCCGTCGGCTCGCCGCCGGACAGATGGACGTGGAGCACGCCGAGGCCGGACGCCTCCGTGAGGACGCGTTGCCACGTCGCGGTGTCCAGCTCGCCGGACCGACGGTCGAGCTCCAGCGGGTTCGAGCAATAGGGGCAGCGCAGCGGGCACCGGTGGGTCAGCTCGGCGAGCAGGCCCACCGGCGCAGGAACGTCCGGCCGGTTCGGCGTCAGTGCGTTCATCGCTCCAGGACCCGTTTCTCGGCCAGTCCGTCCAGCATCACGAGGATATCGGCCTCGATCGCACGCGGGTCCGCCGCGTAGGTCCGACCCAGCTCGTCGGCGATCGCCGCGACGCTGCGGTTGCCGTCCACCAGCTTGAGCACCGCCACGGCGTTGTCGTCGAGGTCGAAGGTCCGCTCGGGGGCGAGCAGGACGTATTTGCCGCGGGTCTCGTCATGACGGAGCCGCACGCCCCGCGGCAGCCGGGGCTTGTCGTCCGCCACCATCTTGCGGATTCCAGCGGCTGCCGGAGCGCCGGGCGCCTCGGCGATCAGGCCGGTCCCCGGCGTCCACGCATCCGGCGGGATCATCCCGGGGGCGACATAGGCGAAATACAGGGCGTCGAGCTGCGTCCAGAGCACGTTGCACTTGAACGTCAGCGCGGCCATGGCCAGGCGCTGCAGCTCCGGCGTCGTCGCGTGCGTCTTCACGTAATCGAGGGCGAAGTCAGCGTCGCGCGGCGCCTGAGTCAGACGCTTGTCGAAATAGGCCAGCGTATCCTTGGTGATGAAATCGTAATTCTTCAGCATCCCGGCGACGCGCTCGGAGATGATGGTCGGCGAGAACATCTCGGTCAGCGAGGAGGCGATCGCCTCGAGCAAGCTCTTCTCGGCGACGAAATGAACGTAGGCCTCGACGGAGAACTTCGTGGCCGACAGGATGCCCCGGGTCGACAGCACGTAATCGCGATCGAAGCCGACGCCTTCGGCCAGCTTGAGCCAGCGCTCGATGCCACCGTCGCCCGGATGGTCGCCGTCATGGTCGACGATGCGCTGGCGCCAGACCCGCCGCAGGGACGCGTCGGTCATCCGGGCGAGGACGGCAGCGTCCTTCACCGGGATCATCGCCTGATAATAGTAGCGGTTCAGCGCCCAGGCTCGGACTTGGTCCTTCGAGAGCTTGCCGTCGTGCAGGAGCCGGTGGAACGGATGCAGGATGTGATACCGGCGCGCGCCGATGTCGCGGAGCGCCGCCTCCAGCTCGTCCGGGCTGAGAAGCCGCTGGCTCTCGGCGGCGTCGGGGGTCGGCGCGGGGGGCGGGAAGACTGCGTTCATGGCGTTTCCGAAATCCGTTCTCGGGTCGCGTTTCCTGTACTCTGATCCCGCCCTCGTTGAGAGCCTCGTCCCGATAGCCGGAGACCGTCTTTCAGAACGCGGCCCCGGCGGGGCGAATGTCCGGGCTCAAAGTCGATATAGTGCCGGCGCGGTCTTCACCCAACGGCCGGTCGAACATGTCTCAGAGGGTTAGGCTCAGCCCATCATGGGCCACCGTCCAGCCGGCCGCCTCGACCTCGGCGCGCTCCGGCGAACCCTCGACCAGGACCGGGTTGGTGTTGTTGATGTGGACGAAGACCCGGCGTCGGATGTCGACGCTGGCGAGCGCGTCGATCGACCCGTTCGGCCCCCGCATCGGGACATGCCCCATGCGCCAGCCGGTCTTGGTGCCGACGCCGGCGCGGATCATGTCGTCGTCGTGCAGGACGGTGCCGTCGAACAGCAGCGCATCGACGCCGGCGATCCGCTCCCGCAGGCCGTCCGTGACCCGGGCGCAACCCGGAATGTAGGCGAGGCGTCGGCCGCCCGCCTCAATCAGAGCGCCCACGGTGGTCTCGGTCTCGGCGCCGATTTCCATGGTCTCGTCCTCGAGCCACAGCGGCACCTTGCCGGGGACTGGAAACAGCGTGACGGACAGACCGGGCAACGGCTCGAAACGCTGGTCCATGCCGATCGGCTGACGGGCGACGACGCCTTCGGCCATCACGTCGAACACGCGGTTGGCGTTCACCGAATCGAGGATGCCGCGCGTGGCGTAGAGCGTGTAGGGCTGGCCCTCGCGCAGCGTCAGCAGGCCCGCCACGTGGTCGACGTCTCCGTTGGTCAGGAGCACGGACCGGATCGGCGAGTGGCGCAGACCCTCGCGGGGATGCATCTGGGGATTGTCGAAGAGCTGCTGCCGGATATCCGGCGAGGCGTTGATCAGGAGCCAGTCGGTCCCGTCTGCGGAGACCGCGATGCTCGACTGCGTCCGGGGGCGTACCCGGTCGGGCTCCGACCGCGCCAGGGTGCAGATGGGGCAGCGGCAATTCCACTGGGGAAGGCCGCCGCCCGCTGCGGAGCCGAGGATCACGACGCGCATGGTGCGGTTCCCGCGATCCCCGGCCCCTAAAAACTCAGTTGCGAAACGCTCAGTTGAACGTGTCGATCTCGGCCGACTCGTAGCTCGTCACTTCCATGCCGACGCAGATTTCGGACACAACGGGGGCAGCCCACTTCATGGTGTTTCTCCTTGGCGGTATCCTCACCGAGTGTCGCGGGTTCCTAAGAGACCTCTAAGACACTGATGGCGCTCTGGTTTCCGGCGCGCCCTCGATATCGGCGATTCAGCTGCGGTCTTCAAGCACTAACTTGCCGGATGCTCCCAAATTTTTCGTGAGACTCTACCTAAATGCCCGGTTCCGCGTCGAAAACGTTACCGGATTCGACTTAAGTATAGTGGTTCATTGACGGAAATCGGGACCGCGCAGCTCCAGCATGAAGCCTTTACCCCGGACGGTGACCAATCCAGGGCCGCCATAGCGGACGAAGTCGGCCATCTTGGAGCGCAGATAGCCGATGTAGACATCGACCACGTTGAGCGAGAGGCCGCCCTGGCTGGCCCAGAGCCGGTCGAAGATGTCGGCGCGGGACACCGGCTTGCCGATGTTTTCCATCAGCATGGCCAGCAGGTCGGCCTCGCGGGGGGTGAGGCGCGCGCTGGCTTCGCCGCAGCTCGCCTGGCGGGTATCGAGGTCGAGCAGGAGCCGGCCGGCGCTGATGCGCGAGCGCGGCGCCTCGGCCTGCTCGCGCCGCATCAGGTGGGTGCGCAGGCGGGCCACGAGCTCGTCGAACACGAACGGCTTGATGATGTAGTCGTCGGCGCCGAGCGCCAGCCCCTCGGCCCGGTCGCGGATCTCGTCGCGGGCGGACAGGAACAGGATCGCGCCCGGAAACCCGCCTTCGCGGAGCGACCGGCAGACATCGTGGCCGGACCCGTCGGGCAGGTTGATGTCGAGCAGGACCGCGCCCGGCGCCGGATCGTGCGCGGCCTTCAGAGCCTCGTCGACGCAGGAAGCGGTGCCGACCTCGAACCCCTCGGCCTCGAGGCCGCGGGCCAACAGCCCCCGGATGTCGATATCGTCCTCGACGATCAGGATCCGCGTCATGCGGCCGACTCCCTCACCTGCGCGCCGCCGGCCGTATCCCCGGCCGTGCCCGTTTCCCATGCCGGATCGAGCGCCGGGATGTCCAGGCTGACCCGGGCGCCCCGTCCGTCGGGACCGGCCCCGAGGAGGATGGTGCCGCCGTGCTGCTCGACGATCCAGCGGGCCAGCGCCAGGCCGATGCCGAAGCCGGTCTCGTCCGGGTTCGCGCCCGCGCCGCGCCGGAACCGCTCGAACAGCTCGGCTTCGGAGGCACTGAAACCCGGTCCGTCATCGGTCACGGTGATCCGGGCGAGGGCGCCAGGCTCGGCCGACAGGGCGACCTCGACCCGGGTCAGCCCCTTGGCGTGGCGCAGGGCGTTGTCCACGAGGCTCTCGACGGTCTGGCGGATCCACTCACGGTCGGCCAGACATTCGATGTCCTGGGTGCCGGGCTGGAGGCTCAGGCCGACCCGGCGGCGGGCTGCCTCCGAGGCCATGTTGTCGACGGCCTCGGCCAGGACCGACGCGAGGCCGAGCGAGCGCTTGTCGAACGCGATCTCGCCGGATTCCGAGCGGGCGACGCGCAGCAGATCCTCGACTCGAAGCTTCAGGCGCTGTGCGCGCTTCCGGATCGTCGCGAAGACCGGCGCCGGATCGGCACCCCGGGGCGGCCCGCGCAGAGCAAGGTCGCATTCCCCGAGGATGACGGTGAGCGGGGTGCGCAATTCGTGGCTGACATCGGCGAAGAAGCGCCGCCTTGAGCGGTCGACGGCTTCGAGGCGTTCGTTGGCGGCGCGCAGATCGGCGGTACGGGCCGCCACCGTATCCTCCAGCGCCGCACGATCCGCGGCCACCCGCGATTCGCGGCGGGCGAGGCGCGCGGCCATGCGGTTGACGTTGGTCATGAGCAGGCCGAGCTCGTCGCGGGTCGCTACCGAGAGGCGGGTGTCGAGGGCGCCATGGCCGATGGCGCTGGCCGCCCGCCGGACCTCCTCGATCCGCGCCAGGGTCGGGCGGGTGACGCCGCGATAGAGTACAGCCAGCAGCACCAGGGCGGCCGCCACCGCGGATGCGGCGGCCACGCGCAGGCGCGCCGAGAGGGCCCGGGCCTGTTCGGACCCGAGCGCCATGCTGCGCCGCTCAACCTCGATCAGGAACGACAGCGGCTGGCCGGTCATCGCCCCGAAACCGTTGAGCGCACCCTTGATCGCGTCCTGGCGCTTGTCAGATTCGGTCTGGCGGTTGATCCGCGCCACCTGCCGGTCGAGCACGACCCGGGCGGCGCGCAGCTGAGCCATCGGGCGCGTCCGCGCGGCGTACTGCATGCGGTCGGCCGGGTCGTCGCTCGGCGGGAAGCTCCGGGCCAGCGCCTCGTCGACCGTAGCCAGGGCCCGGTCGGCGTTGTCGCGCGCGATCGCCATGGCTTCGGGCTGACCGTCGGGATTGCCCACGGTCTCGACCGCGGCCAAGCCGAACTGGGTGAGGCGGCCGGACAGCTCGGCGAGCAATTCCAGCCGCCGCTGCGCTTCGAGGGTCCGGTCGACCGTGCGCTCGGCGGCGGCGATCGATGCCAGGGCTGCCAGGGCCGCCAGCATGACCACAAGCGCGGTGCCGCCGAGCAGCAGCGCGAAGCGAAGCTTCAGCGAACGCATCGGTTGCGCCCGGCAAGCTCAGCGCAAATTGCCGTCACAGGTTCTTCGGCAGGCTGCCGCGCGCGGCGCAGCGCCAGCGCTCGACGTGCCAGTCCGGATGGGACGCCTGCCAGGTCGCCAGAGCGCTCTGCGAATGGCGCAGGCAGATGAACGGGTTCGAGCCCTCGTAGGACATCTCGATCCGGTCCTCGCGGCAGGTCGAGGGCTGGGCGACGAGGCAGATCGACAGAAGCAGGAGCATGGGCGTCTCCCCACAGTGCCGACCTCGTGCGGGCCGGCTTGGGCAGAGCATATGCCGCGCGCGGCCGCTCTGCCCAGGGCGGCGTCAGGACGCGACCCAGATCTCGCCCTTGGCGATAGTCGCGAGGTCGCCGGAATAGCGCCGCAGCGGCCGGTCGAGCAGGGCGGCATGCTCGGCGCTGAGGCCCCGCAGCGATTTCGCCAGGAGCTTCAGGAACACCAGATCGTGTGTCCCGGTCTCGACGAAGGTCGGCGACAGCCGTCCGTGTGAACCGACCAGCAGGGTGCCGCGGCGCATGCCGTAGCCCGGATGGTCGCCGACCGAGAGCGCCGCCAGGGTCCCCGCGATCATCCGCGAGCCGGCATAGGCACCCGCCCGGCCGGCCAAAATGAGCCCGCGCCGCATCCGGTCGCCGAGATGCGCGCCGGCCGTTCCGCGGATGATCAGCGTCGCGCCGTCGAGACCGGCCTTGGCCGCGTAGACCGCCCCGCCGGCATGATCGCCGGCATCGCCCTCGATCGTGATGGTGCCGCCGGTGGCGCCGGCGCCGGCATAGGGGCCGGCATGTCCGGTCACGGTCAGGCTGCCGCCGGCCATGCCCGCGCCGAGGCGTTGGCCGACATCGCCTGTGACGCGGATCGCGCCCTCCGACAGGGTAGCGCCGACCCGGTCGAGGCGCTCATGGCTGCCCTCGATAGTCAGGGTGTCGGAGCCGTCCAGCGCAACCGAGAAACAATCGCCGAGACGCACGCCGGTGCGGGTCGTCCCGACCTCCAGGCGTTCGGCTTCCGCCTGCGACAGGCGGCTGAGCGCCAGCGGGTTGATGTTCAGGAAGTCGAGCCGCTCGGGCGGGGCCGCGCGCAGGGTGAGGGTGCTCAAGGCTCAGCCCTCCGTCTTGGAATCGTCGCGCGCAAGCAGGTCGCGCAGATGGTAGTGATGGCGGCCGAGATTGCCGCCGTAATTGCCGGCTGTGACCGCGATCAGCCCGTGCCTGCCGCCGATCTCGGTGGCGGCATGGAGGCCGGCCCGCATCGAGTCGGACACGCCCTGCGAGGTCAGGGCATCGATCACGATCTCCAGCACCACGCCGCATTTGGCCGGGAGCGCGGAGCCGGCCCGCCCCTTCAGGGTCGGGCAATAGGCGTCGTTGGTCGAGGCCATCATGCCCTTGGTCCGGCCGCCGACCTTCGAGCCGGAGCGGACGATGCCACCCGGGAACGGCAGGATCGCGCCAGGCACCGCCTTGGCGGCCTCGACGGCCGCCTCGGCGACGATCAGCGTCTCCGCATGCGTGCGGCCGAGGAACAGCAGGTTGCCGCCGCCGACCGCGCCGTCCACGGCCCGGACCGAATCCTCGCACAGGAACTCGCCGTCCATCACCGGGATGCGCCAGTAGCGCCGGGCCTTGCCGGAAGCGTCGGGCAAGCGCTTGGCGATGGCGAAGCCGTCACCGAAATACCGGATCGCGCCGCCGAGCTTGATCTTGTTCGGTCCATCGACCCCCGCGAAGCAGGCGGTGCCCGGGCAGGTCAGGATGCATTGGCCGACCCGCTTGATCAGCTGCTCCTTGAGGCCGTTCGGCTCGAAGCCGAACAGCAGGATGCGCACCCCCGGCCGGCCGTCCGGCGTTTCCTCGGGCGACAGCACGGCATCGATGCCGGCCTCGGCGCCGCAGCCGATCACCGACGTGGCGAAGCCCGTCATGGTGGTCGCGGCGATCATGGCCCATTTGGCGGTGTCGTTGGTGACGACGATGGCGGTCCCGGCCACGTCGAACGCCTCCGCGAAGGTGTCGACGATCGGGATGCCGTTGAGGCTGAGCTCAGACATGGTTGTTTCCGCCACTCGCCCCGCTGATCACGCCCGGCATGGCACCGCCTCAAAGGTGTCCGCATCCGCGTCGAACGCCGCATCCGGCACCGCGAAGCTGTCGAGCCCCGCGCCGAACCGGTCCGTGAGGTAGGTGTCGGCGCGCTTGGCCATCGCCGGATCCGACTCGACCGAGAGCGACAGCGTCCGGCCGGCCCGCCACTCGACGACCTCGCCATCCTCGACGATCGGCACGCCGTCCTTGAGGACCAGCTTGGCGGCCGTGAACATCGCCGTGCGGTCCGGCGTATCGCGATAGACCGCGACGTCCGCGCAGGCGCCCGGTCGCAGGTGGCCGCGGTCGGCGAGGCCCAGGAGCTTGGCCGGCCCCGATCGGGTCAGCTGGGCGATCTCCGAGAGGGTGTACTCGCGCTCGAGGCTCGGCAGGCTGGAGCGCTCCGCGACGATGCCCGGGAGCGTCGCGATCTCGCGGTCGCGCTCGGTCTTGTCCATCAGCCAATGGATGATGCGCGGATACTGCGTGAACGGACCGCCATTCGGGTGGTCGGTGGTCAGGATCGTGCGCTCCGGGTCGGTGGAGAGCAGCATGATCTCCAGGCCGATCGCCCATTGCAGCGAGCTGGTCGGGCCGCGCGGCCGATACAGGAACGGCACCACGCCACCGCCCTCGGCATCGCCGGCATTCAGCACCCATTTCTTCGGGTTGGCGCCCTTGCGGCCGGCGAACTGGCGCAGGATGTCGAGCGACACCGTCACGGTCTGGCCGAACACCACCTGACCGATGTCGAGGGTCGCGTTCGGGTTGTCGGCGATCGCCTGCGCGATCCGCTCGGCAGCCGAACGGAAGCCGCCGCCCTCGGTCGCGCCGTAGGCGTAGAACTGCGCGTGGGCGAAGTGGATGCGCCGGCCTTCCGCCGCCTCCAGGGTCTCGATGAACGAATCGTCCGCCCCGGGCAGGCCGAGATTGTTGCAATGGACGTGCAGCGGATGGGGCACGCCGATCTCCTCGACGGCGTCGAGCAGCGAGCCCATGATCTGCCGGGTCGAGAGGCCGTAGACCGGGATCTCGTCATCCAGCGACAGGCGCAAAGCGCCGTCCTTGAAGGCCGAGGCGCCGCCGGCGTTGATGCACTTAACGCCAAGACCGCGCGATGTGGCGACGGAGAGCGCCACGAGATCGCGCACGGCGTTGCCGCCCTGGCGCTCGCGCAGAAGCTGCAGCAGCTGGTCGTCGTTGCCCATCACGGTGAGCGCGCCGCGGTCGAGCAACGGGATGTCGGCGAGCTCGAGCTGGGTGGCCAGTGCGTGGGTCGGCGGCATCGCCGGCTCGACCGCGGTGGTGTAGCCCATCCGCGCGTAGGTCGAGCCGATCCAGCCCGCAGCCCCGCCGGCATGGGCGAAGGGGTGCCCCTCGGGCGACGCCTCGCTCACGTAGAGATCGGGCAGGAGCAGGCGCGACGTGATCACGTTGCCGCCCGCGATGTGCGAATGCACCTCGACGCCGCCCGCCATCACGACGCAGCCCGACGCATCGATCACCCGATCGGGCGCGCGGCCCGCAGGCTCGACCACGCGGCCGTCCTCGATCCAGACGTCGCCCACGGCATCGCGGGACGCGGTCGGATCGACGACGCGCCCGCCCCGGATCACGCTCAGCATGCGGGCTCACTCCTCGACGCGGCCCCAGCGGTGACCAGGCGCTCCCGAAGGGTGCCCAGCACCGACGCGGCGGACGGCAGGTCAGTCGGGGCCGAAGCCGGCCAATAGGTCAGCGCGGCGCGCTGCTCGTTCCACAACACGCCGCCCAGGTCGCGACCGGGACGCCCGACCGCGATCACCACGTCGGCGAGAGACGCCTCGGCCTCGGCGACCAGCGCCACGGACGGCACGGAAGCCAGCCAGTCGGGCCGCTCCACCGGCAGCGCGGCGAGCCAGATGACGGCGTCGACCTCGCCGGCAGCGACCTGCCGGGCGACATCGAAGCGCCACGGGTCGTGTTCGGGGACGCGCCGGCCGAACCCGCTGCGCGGCGCCTGCCCGGTCATCCAGGCGGCCACCGGCACGACGGCGCGGTCCTGGTCCGGACCCGATATCGCCAGGGTGAAGCAGCGCGTGGTCTCGTTCAGCTCCATGGCGAAGGCCTGGAGCATCTCCACGCCGAGCTCGCCGAGCTCGGCGGGATCGTACAGCAGGACGCCGTATTGCGCGGCGGTGAGCTGTGCCACGAGCTTGGCCTGCGGTGTGTCACCGGCGAGATGACCTTTTGCGTAGGCGCGCAATTCCGCGACCGCCTCCGCCAAGCCGTCTTCGGCGGGGTAGGACGACGCTGCCTTGGCGCCATCGGCACCGGCGCCGAGCGCCAGGAGCGCCCGATCGGCTCCCGCGGCACGCCCGCGTACCGGCTTCGTCTCAGACAGACGCTTCACGAGCGCCGTGCGCCACGGCGCGGCCCCAACCACGAGGACCGCATCGGCCCGGCCGACCGCCTCGGCCGGCGTCGAGGTGATAGCGCCCACCCGGCTCAGTGCGCCGAGCTCGGCATAGGTGCCAACCGCGCCGGCAGTGTCGATCGAGGCGCCGATGCGCCCTGCCAGATCATAGGCCGCGCGGATCGCGGCGACATCGGCGCTGAGGCCGGCGATCACCGGCGCGCGCGCCTTGGCGAGCAGGGATACGGCCGCCCCGATGGCGGTGTCCGCGTCCGTCGCGCCACCCTTCACCCAGGCTGCCATGCTCCCTCACGCGACATTCTTGTTTGGCTTCGGTGCGGGCGACGGCCGTAAGACCGGACGAAGCGGGTTCACTCCCGAAGGAGAATCCCGCCGGATCGGAATGGCTCGACCGCCGGACGGGTCCGGGCGGGCGGCAACTCGGCGCGCCGTCGCTGGCCTAGGTTTGCATTCATCCGCCCGCCGCGGCAAGGGGGGTCGGAGCACACGCCGATCGATCGGGCGTACGATCCCGTTGCTTCGGCTGCCCGCCGCATGGGAAAAGCGCCCCGGCCGGGCGGGTCGCCGGCGGGTCTCGGGGGCATGGGCGTGGGCGAGGTTCCCGGGCGGAACGAGGCGGGTACGGCGCAGGGCGCCGTCCGGGTCGAGGCGCCGGCGCGGCTCCATTTCGGATTCCTGGACCTGCATGGCGGCCTCGGCCGTCGCTTCGGCAGCATCGGGCTCGCCATCGACGCGCCGTCCCTGGTGCTCACCGCCCGCCGGGCCGAGGATTTTTCGGTGACTGGCGACGAAGCCGACAGGGTCCGCGGCTACGCCCGGGCGGCGGCGAGTCATCTCGGGAGCGCCGAGGCGGCCTCGATCCATGTCGAGCGCACGATCCCGGCCCATGCCGGCTTCGGATCCGGCACCCAACTGGCCCTGGCGGTGGCGGCGGCCGTGGCGCAGCTCAACGGAGTCGCGTTTTCCGCAAAAACCTTCTCGGCCAGCCTCGACCGGGGCAACCGCTCGGGCGTCGGCCTGTGCGCTTTCACGGAGGGCGGCCTGATCGTCGATGGCGGGCGCGGCGACGACGGCGCCCCGCCGCCGGTCACGGCGCGGCTCGCCTATCCCGAGTCCTGGCGGATCGTCCTCATCCTCGACCAGAGCATGGCCGGCGTTCATGGCGCGCGGGAGGTGGAGGCATTTCGCGAACTCCCGCGTTTCCCGGAGGCCCAGGCTGCCGAAATCTGCCGGATCGTGCTGATGCAGGTCCTGCCGGCGGCGGCGCTGGCCGAGCCGCAGGGCTTCGGCGCTGGCATCACCCGGATCCAAGACCTCATCGGCGACCACTTCGCCCCGCATCAGGGCGGCCGCTACGCGAGCGCCGCCGTCGCGCAGGCGCTGGCCCAGGCCGCCGCGCAGGGCGTGCCCGGCTACGGCCAGTCGTCCTGGGGACCGACCGGCTTCGTGCTGATGCCGAGCGAAGCCGAGGCCCAAGCCCTCGTGGCCGGTCTCGACCGCGGCGGGCCGCTCCGCTTCCTGATCGCCCGCGGCCGCAACACAGGGGCATCGATAACCACGGCGGCCTGAACTGGCTGGCCCGGGCTTGACCGCGGCACGCGCAGCGGGTTTGGACGGTCGGCAGGCGCAGGTTGATGCGCGCCCCACGGGATAGAACGTCATGGCCCGCTCGATCCTCCACATGTTGACGCCGCTCCGGCACATGAGCCCGTTCGACGTAAACATGGCCGTCGATGCCGGCTTCGAGACGGTGGTGACCTACACCGAGGTCAGCCTCGCCGACGTGGTCTCGCTCACCCAGGATTCGATTTTTTCGCGGGCGCCGGCCGACGGCACCCGCACGGGCATCTTCATCGGCGGCAAGAACGCCGAGGACGCCCTCGACATGGTCGACCGGGCCAAGAAGGCGTTCGTGCCGCCCTTCGTGAACCATGTCTTCGCAGATCCCGCCGGCTCCTTCACCACCGGCGCCGCCATGGTGGCGCAGGTCTCCCGGGCGCTCCGGCAGAAATTCGGCACCGACCTGACCGGCAAGCGCATCGTGATCTTCGGCGGGGCCGGCGTCGTCGCCTACGTGGCTGCGGTGATCGGCGCGCTCCAGGGCGCGCAGACCGTCCTGGTCGGCCATGACGGCGAGGAGCGGGTCTCGAAGATCGCCTTCACGATGAAATGGCGCTTCGGCATCGAGGTCGGCGCCGTCGACGGCACGACCCCGGAGGATCGCCGCGTCGCGATCCGAGATGCTGACGTGATCCTGTCGGCCGGCCCGGCCGGCATCCCGATCCTCTCGGCGGAAGACCTGAAATCCGCCCCGAAACTTCTGGTCGCCTCCGACGTGAACGCGGTGCCGCCGGCCGGCATCGCCGGGATCGACGTCAACGCCGTCGACGTGCCCCTGCCGGCCGGCAAGGGCGTCGGAATCGGTGCCTTGGCGGTGGGCAACGTGAAGTACCAGACCCAGCGCCGCCTGTTCGACCGGATGCTCGCCTCCGACACGCCGCTCTGCCTCGATTTCCGCGACGCCTACACCCTGGCGGTCGAGATCGCCGGCTGAGCCGGCTCCGGCGCATCCCGGCATGGCCCAGGCGATCCTGATCGCCGCGCAGGCCGGGCGCGCCCTGGCCGAGGCGGCCCGGCGGGCGGGCCTGCGCCCCTACGTCGCCGACCTGTTCGGCGATTCCGACACGCTGGCGCTGAGCGAAGCCTACCGGCCGCTGCCGGGGCGCTTCGGAAAGCCGATCGCGGCCGACGCGACGCTCGCGGCCATCGACGCACTGGCCGATGCCGCCGGTTCGCCGATGGGCATCGTCCTAGGCAGCGGCTTCGAGGACGCCCCCGGTCTTGTCGCCCGGATCGCGAAAAATCATCGGTTGATCGGTGCCGATGCCGACGCCATCGCGGCGCTCAAGGACCCCTTCGCATTCGCCGCGCTCTGCGCCCGGCTCGGCGTTCCGCATCCGGCGATTGCGACGGATGCGCTGGCCGACCCGTCGGGCTGGCTGCTCAAGCGGATCGGCGGCAGCGGCGGCAGCCATATCCGTCCGGCCACACGCGGCCCCGCGCCGGACGGCCACTATTTTCAGATTCGGGTTCCCGGCCGGCCCTACGCCCTGAATGTCCTCGCCGACGGACGCACGATCCAGGTGCTGGCAGTTACGGAGCAATGGTGCATGCCGTCGCCGATCCGGCCCTATCGCTACGGCGGCGCCCTAGCCACTGGCGCCGCGGAGGCTCCGCTTCTCCCCGACGCGCTGATCGCCACGGTCGCGGAGGCCGTCGAAAAAATCATCGCGGCGACGGGCCTGCGCGGGCTCGCCAGCGCCGACTTTCTAGCCGACGGTTCCCGCTGGTGGCTCACCGAGATCAACCCGCGTCCCGGCGCGACGCTGGATATCCTGGATCGGCGGAGCACACCCCTGCTGGCCGCCCATATCGAGGCCAGCCTCGGCGCCAGGCCGGCGCTCGGCGCGCAACCGGCGGATGCGGCCGCCGCGCAGATCTGTTACGCGGAGCGTGAGCATGCGCCCGTCCCGGACTTTTTCTGGCCGGATCATGTGCGCGACCGCCCGCGCCCCGGCACGGTGGTCCGCCGCGACGCGCCCCTCTGCACGGTGCTTGCCCTTGGGGCCGACCGGCAGGCGGCGCTCGACAGTCTGAACACGCGGACGGCGCAGTTGCGCGCTGCCCTGGCCGCAAAGAAAACGCACCCCGAGGAAGCCCTGTGATGAGTGCCAGCCAATCCTATCCCAGCGTCAACGCGCTCACCGCGCCGCTGATCGAGCGGTTCGTGGCCGATGCCGCGACCCTGCGCCTGTCGGTCTCGCAGGCGGCCGGCGGGGCCCGGATGGTCGATGCCGGCGCGCAGGCCCGGGGCTCGATCGAGGCCGGACGGCGCATCGCCGAGATCTGCCTCGGCGGCCTCGGCACCGTGACCATCGCCCCGAGCGGCCCGATCGCCGCCTGGCCGTATTCCGTGATCGTCCACGCGGCCGATCCGGTGCTCGCCTGCCTCGGCAGCCAGTATGCGGGCTGGAGCCTGGCTGACGAGGCCGGCGATTCCGGCTTCTTCGCGCTGGGCTCGGGCCCCGGCCGCGCGGTCGCGGCGGTCGAGGACCTGTATCAGGAGTTGGGCTACCGGGATTCGGCCACGAAGACCGCCCTGGTCCTCGAAGCCGCCGGCGGACCGCCCGAGAGCGTCGTCGCCAAGGTCGCCGAAGCCGCGGGCCTGCGCCCCGAGGACCTGACCTTCATCTTCGCCCCGACGCAAAGCCTCGCCGGCTCGACCCAGGTGGTCGCCCGGGTGCTGGAAGTCGCCCTGCACAAGGCGCACACGGTCGGCTTCGACCTGCACGCCATCGTGGACGGCATCGGCTCGGCGCCGCTCTCGCCGCCGCACCCGGACTTCATCAAGGCGATGGGCCGGACCAACGACGCGATCATCTACGGCGGCCGGGTTCAGCTGTTCGTCGATGCCGACGATGCCGACGCCAGGCAGCTCGCAGAACAGATCCCGTCCACGACATCGAGCGATCACGGCGCGCCGTTCGCCGAGATCTTTTCACGGGTGAACGGTGACTTCTACAAGATCGACGGCGCGCTGTTCTCGCCCGCTGAAGCGATCGTCACCTCGGTGCGCACCGGCGCCACCTATCGCGGCGGCCGCCTGGAGCCGACGCTGGTGGATGCGTCGTTCGCATAGGTAGATCGGGTTCCTCCGGCTTCGCTTGATGAGCGAGTGCAGCGTGAACCTCGTCACGTCGTCGGTCGCATGAGGCGCGGGTCCCCTCTCCCGTGCGGGAGAGGGACAGGGTGAGGGATTCGACCTGTCCGGAAGACCCTGGTCCCTCACCCCAGCCCCCTCCCGCACGGGAGAGGGGGCGCGTCGTGGCAAGCTTTTGCGATCACGCCTCGAAACCGCAATGACCGAAGCCTTCCCCTGAGCGGAAGGGCCGTCGAGAGTCGTCCATCCATGCGCATCGCCCTCGCGGCCGACAACGGCAATTGGCACAAGGCCCGGCTCCTGGCGGCCCTCCGGGCGCAGGGCGTCGAGCCGGTGCTGTTTTCGCTCTCCGACGTGATCGTCGCCACCGGTGGCGGCGAGCCCCTGCGGGTCCCGGGTTTTGCCGGCGCGCTGCCCGGCGGGGTCCTGCTGCGGACCATCGCGGGCGGCACCTTCGAGGCGACCACCATGCGGCTCGGCGTGCTGCACGCCCTGGTCTCGGCCGGCGTCACCGTCTGGAACGCGCCGACCACCATCGAGCGCTCGGTGGACAAGGCGGCGACCTCGCTCCTCATCGCCCGGGCCGGCCTGCCGACCCCGGAGACCTGGGTGGTCTCGAAGCGCGAGGCCGCCGCCGAGATCGTAATGCGCGAGGGCCGCCCCGGCGCACCGCTGGTCTTGAAGCCGCTGTTCGGCTCACAAGGGGAGGGGCTCGCGCTGATCGAGCGCCCCGAGGACCTGCCCGACGAGGAGGCGGTGGCCCGGGTCTATTACCTCCAGCGCTACGTGCCACGTCGGGACGGCCTGTGGCGCGACTATCGCGTGTTCGTTTGCGACGGCCGGGCGATCGCCGGCATGATCCGCGAGGGCGACGGCTGGATCACCAACGTCCATCGCGGCGGCCGGCCGCTGCCCTGGGCGATGCCGCCCGCCGCCGCCGAGATGGCGGAGGCCGCCGCCGCCGCGGTCGGGGTCGATTATTCCGGCGTCGACCTGGTCGAGGACGGGGAGGGCGGCTTCTCGATTCTCGAGGTCAATTCCATGCCGGCTTGGTCGGGCCTCCAGACCGTGTGCGAAACCGACATCGCCGCCGCCGTGGTGCGCGGTTTCCTGACTGCCGTCCGCGGCGCCAGCGTTCCGCGGCTCGTGGTGGCATGATCGGACTCGACCCAGCGCTGATCGGCACGCTCTACCGGGCCGCCTGCCTGGCCGAACTCGACGCGCTGAAGCCCGGCAACGTCCATGCCTACGCCGCCGGCCACCGCATGGTGGTGGCGGATTTTATCACCAGCGCCGATGTTTCGGCGCCGGAGCTGGCCCGGGCCGGGGCGGGCGTCGGCGAGCGGGTCCGGGCCGGGATCGGCGCGACCCTCGCGGCGGTCGCCCAGAACACCAATCTCGGGATTCTTCTGCTCTGCGCTCCCCTCGCGGTCGCTGCCGAGCGCGGCCTATCGGTTGGTGCAGTGCTGGATCATCTCGACGCGGCGGATTCGGCCGCGGTGTTCGCGGCGATCCGGCTCGCCAATCCGGGCGGCCTCGGCCGGGCTGCGAAGCACGACGTCGCGGCGGAGGCCCCCGCCTCCCTGCGCGCCGCCATGGCGGAAGCGGCCGACCGGGATCGCATCGCCCGCGCCTACGGCACCGGCTTCTCGGACATCGCCGCGATCGGGCTGCCGGCGCTCGCCGAGGCCCGCGCCCAGGGTCTTGATCCGTCCTGGTGCACGACGGCGATCCATCTCGCCTATCTCCGCTCCGTCCCGGACAGCCACATCGCCCGCAAGGGCGGCGCGGAGGTAGCCGAAGGCGTACGCCGGGAAACGGAGGCCGTGCTCTCCGGACTCGACCTCGCCGTCCGGCCGGCGGAGCCGCTCCTCGCCCTCGACGCGTCGCTCAAGGCCCGCGGCCTCAACCCCGGCACGAGCGCGGATTTCACGGTGGCCACATTGTTCTGGGATGCGCTCGCATCGGCCGGGGCCGCCCTGGCGTGAAACCTCGAAAAGTTCCCGCGTTTCGCGGCCCGGTGCCAAAGAAATTCCTCATCATCAGGGTGTTGCGCGGGTTGTGAGCCGCTGGGCCGCACTGTAGGGTCCGGCGCGCTGTCCGGCCCAACCGGCTCGGCCTATCCGGCACGGCCGGAAGGCTGGGCGCCGATAACAAGGATGGCTTCCCGGCCGCTGGCCTCGTCCGGCGCCGCGGCCCTATTTCGGAATCCAGGGAGAGACACCGAATGGCGAAGATCACCAAGGTTCAGGTTGGCGAAGCCCTCGTCGGCGACGGCAACGAAGTCGCTCACATCGACCTGATCATCGGACCGCGCGGCTCGCCCGCCGAGACGGCTTTCTGCAACGGCCTCGTGAACAACAAGCACGGCTTCACCAGCCTGCTCGCGGTCATCGCGCCGAACCTGCCCTGCAAGCCGAACACCCTGATGTTCAACAAGGTCACCATCAACGACGCCCGTCAGGCCGTCCAGATGTTCGGCCCGGCCCAGCACGGCGTCGCCAAGGCCGTCCAGGACGCCGTCGCCGAAGGCATCATCCCGGCCGATGAGGCCGACGACCTGTTCATCCTGGTCGGCGTGTTCATCCACTGGGAAGCGGCCGACGACGCAAAGATCCAGAAGTACAACTACGAGGCCACCAAGCTCTCGATCCAGCGCGCTGTGAACGGCGAGCCGAAGGCTTCGGTCGTCACCGAGCAGCGTAACTCGGCCCAGCATCCGTTCGCCGCCAATTAGATTGGGGACGGTCCTGGGCAGAGTGAGCCTCCGCCCGCACCGCGGGGCCTGCTCCAGCGACTGGCCTCGATCTTTTTAGGTCGATAAGAACAACCACCGACGGGACGGCGAAAGCCGTCCCGTTTTTTTGTTTTATGGCGGCTTGTTCGGAGTTCGGCATCCGGATTGCTGAACCTGAACCCATCCTCATGCTTCGAGATATCCTTATCGCCATGGGCCCGACGATGCGGGCTCGGCCTCCGGATATGCGTCATCGTCCCCACCCGCCTCAAGGCGCCGGGGGCATGGCCCAAGAAGACCCAGCACGAGGGACGCGGGACGCCGCGGGGACCCAGGTGTCGGCCAAATACGCGCGGGATCCGGTCCCCGCGGCGGCCCGCGGCATCGACCGGGCATGGTCCCCGGCCGGTGCCGTCTTTCTCGTCGCGATGTCTTGCCGGCGCACCGATCCCGCGACTCCGCGTTAGCGGTCCAGGCGGGACGGCCCGGCCGCAAAGGCAGGCCAAGCACGCCCCCGGAACCCGCATCGCCACCGTGGCCTTCCACCCGACCTCCGCCTCGTAGTGGGCGGGTCCGCAGGTTGCTCAGGGTCACGCCCAGAGACGGGTCGCCGCGGGGGCATTTCCGCACCCCCCCGCGCAAACTGCCCCCCGATCTCACGCCCGTCACCGCGACACCCCCCGCATCGGCACGCCGCCCGGGGCGATGGCGGCCGAGAGCCACCGACGCGGGCACCGCCCCACCCTCCGAGCCCGCCGGTCAGCCACCGGACGGAGCCCCGAGTGGATCCGCGCAACCCCCCCCGCCGCCCCGGACGCCGGGGCCACGGCAATTACGCCCAAA
>NZ_JAKSYL010000241.1 GCF_022829515.1 Methylobacterium sp. J-048 | reverse complement strand
ACACTCCGGCACCCGCGACAGGTCGATGTTCGGGGTCGGCAGCATCTTCTCGATCTCGACGCCGGTCAGCTTCTTGAGCGCCAGCGCGTAGGCATGGGCGTGCAGCGAGCCGCGCACCAGCAGGTAGGCGCAGACTTCGCGGAGGCTTCCAGGGATCGGGGCGGGATCTGGAGCCCTCCTTCGAGGCCCGCCGATCTTCGATCTCCGGGCACCTCAGGATGAGGGTGTGGGTTGGAAGAACCTACTCGGCGGCTTCGCTGCGCAGCTCGCGCGGAAGCGGG
>NZ_JAKSYL010000227.1 GCF_022829515.1 Methylobacterium sp. J-048 | reverse complement strand
GCTCGCACCGGCCACGAACTGGTAGGTATCACGCAGGGCCTGGCTCAGCTGGTAGAACCGGGTGCCGGGCGTGCCAACCGCGTTCGAGCCGAACGGGTTGCTGCCGGCCAAGCCGCTCACGAGGTTGTAGATCGCGCCCTGAGCCAGACGGGCGCCCTGCGAGAAGCTCTGCTCGCCGTAGGACCCGAACACGGCCGAGCGCCATTCCGGCGACCAGTAGTGCAGGTACGAACCGACCACCGTGAAGCTCTGCGAGGTCTGCAGCTGCCCGGTGAAGGGGTTGACCGTCGCATCCGAGAAGTACTGGGCGAACTTCTGACCCTGGATGGTGGTGGTGCTCTGCGTGTACGAGCCGGTGTAGGCGGAGTATCCGGTGTAGAGCTGCGCGCCGTCGCCGTAGGCCCCCTGCAGGTAGAAGGCATCGC
Organism: Methylobacterium sp. J-048; assembly: GCF_022829515.1. GTDB lineage: Bacteria > Pseudomonadota > Alphaproteobacteria > Rhizobiales > Beijerinckiaceae > Methylobacterium. Next base: position 147,813 of record NZ_JAKSYL010000227.1, on the reverse strand, counting down.
CGGGTGCGATGAACGGCGTGTTCACCTTGACGCCGCCCTGCACCGCCCAGCCCTGGACGTTGCTGGTATGGGCCGGCGCAATGACGGGGCCAGTGCCGGTGCTGGCAGCCGTCGAAACGTTACCGACGTTCAGCTCGTGGGTGGCGGCGGAGAGCTGGGCCGAACCCCAGGCCTGGTCGAGGCGCAGGGCGCCGACGAAGTCGGGCAGACGCGAGCGCTCGATGCTGTCGATGTTGGCGTAGCGACCGGGGCCAACGAAGATCGGCGTCGGCTGGTTGGTCACACCGAAGTTCGAGACCGCGCCGCTGTTGACCATCGCGGAGATGTTGTTCGGCGAGAAGATCGGGGTCCGGCGGAAGACCGGATCTTCGATCGAGATCGTAGCGGACAGGCCGTTGCCCGCTGTCGCCGTGTAGGCGAGCAGGTTGGTCGAGGGGTTATCCGAGCCAGCTGTGAGGCCCATGATCTCGAAGTCGTGGGCGTAGAAGTCGAAGAACGAGGAGGCGCGACCGGCGGTCAGGCCGGCGAACTGGATGAAGGCCTTGTCGACGTTCGAGAACTGCTGGTCACGGCCGAAGCTGTCGGTGCCGATGCCCGGGTAGGCTTGGCCGATGCGCTGCTGCGTGCCTGAGGTGCCGACGCCGGAATAGCCGGTGCGGGCGCCGGCGTCCAAGCGCACGAAGGCGCGCAGGGTGCCGTAGGCAGTCTGGGTGCGGGCATCGAGGTTGATGCGCATCCGCCCCTGATAGCCCGACGTGTCGCCGGCGGCGCCAGCCTGGCGGGTGTAGCTGGTCTGATAACCACCCTCGAACCGGGCGCGGCCGGAGAGACGCAGGCAGGTATCGGTGCCTGGAATATAGAAGAATCCGGCGCCGTAGGCCGAGCAGACGGGGACGTACTCGATCGGGACCGCCTTCTTGACCGGCAGGTCGGCGGCGTGAGCGGCTCCGATCGCGGCGAACGCGGCGGCGGAACCGAGTAGAGAGCTCTTCAAGAGCTTCATAGACATCTCCAAAGCTTCGAGACCCAATGATGCGGACATGTCCGGTTCTCCGGATCTTGCCGCACGTCTTGTAGGTTTGGCCTGCGTCTTAGGTGGCAGGCTCCTGCGGGCTCTCGCTTGGCGATGCCCCCGTGCACGATCACCATGTGCGAACGGGTTTCGGCGAGCAATCAGAATTCGGCTCGGATAAATTGGTTCCTGTGCGATGTTGCCGCCCGGCAACAATATCAGAACGCTTTAGCCGGCAACAGCTTGCCGGATGTAATGGTATGCTTGCCGGAGCGGCAGCGGTGCTGCCGAACCGGGCACGGCCGGTGCCGCCCCGACCGGCCGTTAGGGTCGGGGCGATCCGAACGTGTGCGGTGTCCGAGGATCAATATTCTCGTGGTGCCTGGGTGTCGGACACCCCGTTTCGGGGGGACGCGCCCGGCATCGACTCACATCGGCGGCGTCAGGCCGTCCTTGCCGACGGCGACGCGGCGCGCCGTGACCGTGCCGTCCTCGCCCCGCGCCGCGACCACGAACGCATTGGCGCCGGCCGCGATCGCGCCCTTATCGGCGGCCTCGAAGGTGACCACCGGAGCCTGCGGCGGGACCAGGATCTGGATCGATTGGCCCTTGCCGTAATCGACCGTGAGGGTGCGCTCCGCACCGCTGCCGCTCGCCTTGACGGTGCCGTTGGTCATCGCGCTCTTCACCCGGGGGGCGTCCGGCGCGGTCGCGGGGCCGCCGGCCTTCACGGTGCCGTTGGTCATGGTGCTCTTCACCGCCGAGCCGCCGGTGCGGTCGGGGATCACGTCCCAATCGTAATGGCCCTCACCGGTGCCGCGCATCGATTCCGGGAACAGCACCACCTCCAGGGCCACCGGCGGCTCGCCCTTCGTGGCGGTGCCGATGAACACGCCGTCCTTGATCTGGTCGAGCTGGGCCGGGATGACCCAGGAGACCTTGGCGTCCGGCGCCAGGGTCACGCGCTCGCTCTTGCCGTCCAGGGTCTTGAGGGTGAAGCCGCCGCCCTCGACGGCCTCGATTGTGCCGCGCAGGCGCTCGGGCGGCGCGGCGGCCTGGGCCTGGATGCCGAGCGCCAGCAGGCTCGCCAGGGCGAGTGTCGGAAGTCTTGCCATGTAGGGGTCCTCTCGCCGCGCAGACATGCGCGGCGAGCGTGACCTGGGACTCGGAGCGTCCGTGTCAGCCCCGGGCGCCTGTGACATCGCGACCGCCGGGCGGGGCGGTCACCCGCCCGGACCGGGAGCCGACGCTCAGGCCGGGAGCGCCAGCAGGGCGAGGCCGTCCGCCGCGACCGCGGCGCCCAACGCCGGGGCGGCGCGGGTCGCGCCGCCCCGCGCCGCAGCGAATCCGAGGCCGATCCCGGCAGCGTGCAGGAGCGCGGTGGCGGCCAGGAAGCCGAGGCCGAAGGACAGGCCCGAGGCGGTCTCCGGCATCTCGGCGCCGTGGGCGTAGCCGTGGAACACCGCAAACACCCCGACCAGGCTGGCGAGCACGGCCACCGGCGCCCGCAGGCCGACGATCGCCGCAAGGCCGAACACCACGATGGAGAGTGCGATCCCGGTCTCGGCGTAGGGCAGCGCCACGCCGGCCATGCCCAGCCCTGCCCCGGCGCTCATCAGCGCCAGGAAGGACAGGGGCAGCGCCCAGAGGGCCCGGCCGCCGCGCAGGGCGGCGAGCAGGCCGACCGCCACCATCGCCAGCACGTGGTCGGCCCCCATCAGCGGGTGCAGGAAGCCGGCCTCCGCGCCGAGCGCGGCCCCGTGGCCGGGATGGGCCAAAGCCGCCTGCGGCAGCAGCGCGAGCGCGGCCGGAAGGGCGGCCAGGGACGAGACGAGGGGTGCGGCGAGCAGGCGCTTCATCGGTGATCCTTCGAGGGTCTGCTCAAGATGTAGCGCCGATCCCGCGGCTCTGCGAGGGGCGCCCCCGCGCAGGGAGGCCCTCAGAGCGCCATCGCCGCGTGGACCGCGTCCGGCTTCAACGGCTCCATAAACGCCGCCCCGACACCGTGCTCGAAATGCCGGGCGACCCGGGCCGCCCGGCTGCCGACCCAGATGGTCTCGCCGAGTTCCAGCGCCTGGTCGACCAGCAGGCCGATGCCCGAGGCCGAGACGTTGAGGATGTGTCCCGGGAAGCTTCCCCCGGATTCCAGGGTGATCACGACGGTTTTCTGGGCCGGCACGATGCGGCGGTGGCCGCGGATCGGCTCCGGGTGGAAGTTCTGGGCGCGTGCCAGCGTCACGAATTGCCGGGCCAGCCCGTTGAGCGTCGCCCGGCCGCCGCGGACCCAGACGACGAAGTCCTGGCCGGACACCTCGGTGATCCGCACCTCCAGCTGCCCGATATGGCGAATGCTGCAGGTCAGATCCTCACCCGCCGCCAGTCGGGCCGAGGACCGGAGCCGGATCCCCTCCGCGGTGACGTCGGCGGTGACCGCGTAGAAATCCGGCCTGCGGATGTTCCAGCAGAGAGCGGGCAGCACGACCATGTGCCGTCGGCTCGTCATGCCGGTCATCGACCTGTCATCGGTGCTCGATCCATCGGCAGGCTTCTGCGATGGCGAAGCCAGCAAAAGTCTTCCGAAATTCACTAAAATCGACTCGTCCACGGGCCGTCATCCAACGGAGACTTCTATCTGCAACTTCAGGGCGCATGCAGGCCTGCAAAGGCACAGCACCGCGCGTAACGGCGGAACTCCGGCCTCCGGTGCGCGTAACGGTCACGCCTTCGGGCGCGCCGCGCGGGAGGAGCCGAGCCTTGGAGATCATCCACGACGACCCGCCGATGCCGGAAGAGATCGCCGCAGGCTTCTACCCGGCCTTCGAGGATGGCTGGCGCCGGGCCGAGATCGCCGGCCGTTTCGGGATGCTGGCCTTCGTGGCGATCTGCGCGCTGGGCCTCGTCGGGCACGGGCCGTTCAGCGAGCGCACGCGCACCAACGCGGACGACTCGATCACCATCCGGTACGAGCCGGTGGTCCGGTTCGGCGCCCCGACGATCCTGCGGCTCGATACCCGCGTGCCCCCGGGTGGCGACAAGGTCGCGGTGACCATCGCCAAGAACCTCGTCGACCTGTTCGGGCTGGAGAGCATCACGCCGCGCCCCGAGACCTGGCAGATCGCCGGCGCGAACATCCGGCTGGTCTTCCCGGTGCAACAGGGCGAGACTCGCGCGCTGATCCGCTTCACCGGGTCGCCGAGCTTCCACGGCGGCGTCGACCTCACGGCCCATCTCGATGCCGGCGAGACCTTGTCCTGGTCGCAATACGCGGTGCCGTAGCCATGAACACCGTCGTCAAGGCCGCGGTGGCCTATCTCATCGTCCTGTTCGTGATCCGGCTGATCGGGCGGCGCACCGCCAGCCAGCAGGCGCCGATCGACATGGTCGTGCTGTTCCTGTTCGGCGGCCTGAGCGTCAGCGCCGTGCTCGGCGACGACCATTCCTTCACCGGGGCGATGAGCGCGCTGCTCACGGTCGGGCTGATGCACGTCGCCGTCTCGTGGTTGAAGCTGCGATTCGTCTGGTTCGAGCGGATCGTCGACGGGACGCCGATCGTGGTCTATCGCGACGGAATCTGGGACGAGGCGCGCATGCGCCAGCTCCGCATGCAGCAGGCCGACATCCGGACCGCCGCCCGCCAGCAGGGCCTGGACGACCTCGACAAGGTAGCGGTCGGCATCGTCGAGCGCGACGGCAAGGTCTCGATCATCGAGAAGGCGTGACGCGAGCCGCCGAGCCTGCATCGGCGCGCGCGGAGGCGCTGCGGATCATCTGAATATAGGATACGGTTTCGAGCCGGCGCCGACAGGGCTTAGCCGGCGGTTCGGCATGAGCGGCGGCGGCCCCTCCACTCCGACGGGGCGGAGGGCCGGCGGCTCGATCGCACAGGACAGGATTTCCCGTGAGAGACTTTTCCGCACCCGGGCGCTCACCGGTCTACGCTGCCAACGCCGCCGTCGCGACCTCCCATCCGCTGGCAACCCTGACGGCCATTGAGGTGCTGCGCACGGGCGGCAACGCCGTCGATGCCGGCATCGCCGCGGTGGCGGTGCAATGCGTGGTCGATCCGCTGATGACCGGCATCGGCGGCGATTGTTTTGCGCTGTATGCGCCGGCCGGCGCGTCCAAGCCGATCGCGCTGGACGGGTCCGGCAGGGCCCCCGCCGCCGCCACGCCCGACTGGTACGCCGAGCACGGCGCCGCAATCACCCCGACCTCGCCGCACGCGGTCACGGTGCCGGGGGCCGTCGGGGCCTGGGACCTTCTGCTGCGCGAGCACGGCACGCGCTCGTTGAGCGAACTGCTCCAGCCGGCGATCCGCTACGCCGAGGACGGGTTCGTGATCCAGCAGCGTGTCGGCTGGGACTGGCTGCGCTGTGTGCCCCGGGTCGCCGGGGATCCCCACGCCGCCGCGACCTACCTGATCGGCGGCGCGGCCCCGGCGATCGGCAGCGTCTTCCGCCTGACGAAGCTGGCCGCCACGCTCCGGCGCATCGCGGACGAGGGACCGCGCGGCTTCTACGAGGGGCCAGTGGCTGACGACATGGTCCGCCGGCTCAACGAGCTCGGCGGCCTGCACACGCGGGACGATTTCGCCGCGTCCCGGCCGGACATGGTCACGCCGGTCTCGACCCGTTACCGCGGCTACGACGTCTACGAGTGCCCGCCCGCCGGCCAGGGCCTCGCCGCGCTGATGATGCTGAACGTGCTCTCCCATTATGACGTGGGCGCGCTCTCGGACCTCGACCGGCTCCACCTGTTCGCCGAGACCTGCAAGCAGGCCTATCACCACCGGGACGTGCTGTTCGGCGACGCCGATCTCGCCCGGGTTCCGGTGGAGCACCTGCTGTCGGATGCCTGGAGGGCCGCCGCCCACGGGGCGATCGACATGACCCGGGCGCAGCCGCCCGAGATCTATCCCGAGATCGCCCGGGAGATCGCGGAGGAGCGCGCCCACAAGGACACGGTCTATCTCTGCGTGGTCGACCGGGACGGCAACGCGCTGTCGCTGATCAATTCCGTGTTCCAGGGCTTCGGCTCGGGGATCCTGGCGCCGGAGAGCGGCGTGCTGTTGCACAACCGCGGCCTGTCGTTCCGCACGGAGGCCGGACACCCGAACAGCATCGGGCCGGGCAAGCGGCCGATGCACACGATCATCCCGGGCCTGCTGATGAAGGACGGCCGGGCGGTCGCACCGTTCGGCGTAATGGGCGGCCATTACCAGGCGATGGGCCATGTCGAGCTGCTGTCGGGGATCCTCGACCGGGGCCTCGACGTCCAGGCGGCCCTCGATGCCCCGCGCAGCTTTGCCTATGGCGGCAGCCTGGAACTGGAGGGCGGCATCTCCGACGCCGCGATGGCCGGCCTGATCGCGCGCGGTCACCCGGCGATCCGAGCACCGCTGCCGCTCGGCGGCGGCCAGATCATCTGGATCGACCGGAAGGCTGGCACGCTGGCCGCGGGATCGGACCCGCGCAAGGACGGGGCTGCTCTGGGGTATTGAGAAACAGGCACCGACTTTGGAGGCTACCGGACCAAAGGTGTCCGGAGGCAGCGCGGGTCCCCTCTCCCGCACGGGCTAGGAGGTTCACACATCGCTGCCGGATGGGAGCCAAGGCCAACCCCAAGCGCGTCTCCCCTCCCCCCTCTGCGGGGGAGGGTGGGCCGGCCGTCAGGCCGGGTCGGGAGAGGGGAACCCGGGTTCAGGAAAGAGCGCGACCGGCATGACGGGCGAAGCCCTGTTCTGCACCGTCGCTCCCCTCTCCCGCCCCCCTTCGGGGGCCACCCTCCCCCGCAGAGGGGGGAGGGAAACACGCGCGGGTGCAGCAGCCGCCTCAACTGAGAAAAACTCAGTCGATGTCCTCGACCTCTTCGGCACCGCCGTAGACGCGCTGGGCCAGCGAGGCCTCCATGAACGGGTCGAGGGCGCCGTCGAGCACCGCGTCCGGATCGGTGGACTGGGTGCCGGTGCGTAGGTCCTTCACCAGCTGATAGGGCTGGAGCACGTAGGATCGGATCTGGTGGCCCCAGCCGATATCGGTCTTGGCCGCGGCCTCGGCGCTGGCCTTCTCCTCGCGCTTCTTCAGCTCGGCCTCGTAGAGCCGGGCGCGCAGCATGTTCCACGCCGTGGCGCGGTTCTTGTGCTGGGAGCGCTCCTGCTGACATGCCACCACGATCCCGGTCGGGTTGTGGGTGATGCGCACCGCCGAGTCGGTGGTGTTGACGTGCTGGCCGCCGGCGCCGGACGACCGGTAGGTGTCGATCCGGCAGTCGGATTCCTTGATCTCGATCTCGATCCGGTCGTCGATCACCGGATAGACCCAGACGCTGGCGAAGCTGGTGTGTCGCCGGGCGCTGGAATCGTAGGGCGAGATCCGCACCAGCCGGTGCACGCCGGACTCGGTCTTGAGCCAGCCATAGGCGTTGTGACCCTTGATCAGGAGCGTGGCGCCCTTGATCCCGGCTTCTTCGCCGTCCGACCATTCGACGATGTCGACCTTGTATTTCCGGCGCTCGGCCCAGCGCGCGTACATGCGCTGGAGCATGTTCGCCCAGTCCTGGCTCTCGGTGCCGCCGGCTCCGGCATGGACTTCGAGGTAGGTGTCGAAGCCGTCGGCCTCGCCGGACAGCAGGGTCTCGACCTGGCGGCTGGCCGCCTCCTTCTCGACAGCGAGGATCGCGGCCTCGCCCTCGCGGATCGAGGACTCGTCGCCCTCCATCTCGCCGAGCTCGATCAGCGTCGCGCCGTCCTCGAGGTCGCGCTCCAGCTTGCGGATGGAGGAGACCGCCTCGTCGAGCTGCTGACGCTCGCGCATGACCTTCTGCGCGGCGTCGGCGTCGTTCCACAGGTCGGGGTTCTCGGAGGCTGCGTTCAGCTCCGCGAGACGTTTATCGACAGTATCCCAGTCAAAGATGCCTCCTCAGCAGCCCTATAGACTGCTTGGCGGCATCCGAGGCTTGCTCGATCTCGGCGCGCATTTGGTTTTTCGGAACTTAGGGTGATGGGTCGGGCCGGGGTGATACCGCCCGGGGACCGCCCTGTAAACGGCGGTCGGGCACGGCCTTGCCGGAAGCGTGCGGCGCCCGACCGCAGGGATGCGCACGGGCCGTCCCGCGGTCGGCGCGTTGTCCGGCACGGATCACGGCGGAAGGCGGAGACGGGCAGCTATGGCGGACGACGATCACGCGGCGACGTGGAGCGACTTCAACGAGGCCGTCAATATGACGCCGGCGGCGCTGCGCAAGCACCTCGACGGAGCGGCGAGCCAGGAGGTTGGCCAGAAGAAGGACGGCGCGGAGTCGACCGGCCACGAGATGGGCCGGCGCATTCTCGCGATCAAGGACAAGAAGAAGGCGGATCTGACCGACGACGACTACGCCGCGATGCGCAAGGTCGTGGGTTACGTCCACCGCCATCTCAAGCAGGGCGGCGACGCCCGGAAGGACCCCGATTCACCGTGGCGGATGTCGCTGATGAACTGGGGCCACGATCCGCACAAGGATTGAGGCTCGGACGTGCCGGTCCGGCTCAGTAGCGCGGCGGCACGATGTAGGACGGGGCGATCACGTACTCTTTCGGGCGCCGCTGCGCGCCGAACCGGCCCTCGGTGATCTGGTCGTTGTAATAGTCGAACCCGGTGTAGCCGAAGCCGCCGCCGTTCATCACCTGAGCCACCGGGACCGGCGGGACGGCGAGATCGGGGCGGCCCGGCGGCACGACCACCTGGCAACAGCCCTCGGCCTGCAGGACCGTCGGGCCGTTGGGCGCGGTGAACACGTAGGCGCGCGGCTGCGGGATCCCCGGCGGGAAGGCCGGCTCGGCGACGGCGCTCTGGGCGACGAGGCCGAGCAGTCCGGCGGCGATCAGGGTCTTGGTGCTCACGCGATGCTCCGTCACGGGACCGGCCGGGCCGGCGTCAGGCCTACACTCTAGCTTATCGCAGCCGGCCTGTCCGGCGCTTGCGGGCCGACCGGTTACCGGAACCTGGACCGCCGGCTCAGCCGCGGGCGCGCAGGACCACCTGCGGGCTCGCCGGCACCGGCCGGCAATCCGAGATGAAGGCGTTGACCGGTAACGGCTTCGAGTCGCAGGCGTAGGCATCCGTCGGGCCCGGGGCCGGCACCGGATCCCGGGCGATGATCGGGTTCGGCGCGCAGGCCGAGGCCGCGGCGGCGAGCAGCAGGGCGGCGATGAGGTTCAGGCGGCGCATGCAACTCTCGGGACGCGGGAGGACCCCCGCGTCGAACCCTGCGCATCGCGCTCCGCTCTGACAAGCGCCGGCGGGGGACGGCGGCGCCTTTGACGGCGCCTGTCGCCTGCCGGCAACAACTTTTCGGCTCGGCCTCAGACGGCCCGGGCCATCGGCACGACGTTGTGCAGGGTCTTGTCGCCGCCGTCGAAGAACCGGCGGATGTTGCGCGCGGCCTGCCGGATCCGCTGCTCGTTCTCCACGAGGGCGATGCGGACGTATTCGTCGCCGAACTCGCCGAAGCCGATACCCGGCGCCACCGCGACGTCGGACTTCTCCAGCAGCAGCTTCGAGAATTCGAGGCTGCCCATCTCCCGGTAGCGGTCCGGGATCGGCACCCAGGCGAACATCGAGGCCGTCGGCGTCGGAACGGTCCAGCCGGCTTTGCCGAAGGATTCCACCAGCGCGTCGCGGCGCTTGCGGTAGGTCGCCCGCATCTCGTCGATGCAATCGTCCGGCCCGTTGAGGGCCGCGGTGGCAGCGACCTGGATCGGCGTGAAGGCGCCGTAGTCGAGATACGACTTCACCCGGGAGAGCGCCGCCAGCAGGCGCTCGTTGCCCACCGCGAAGCCCATGCGCCAGCCGGCCATGGAATAGGTCTTCGACAGGGAGGTGAACTCCACCGTGCAGTCGATCGCGCCCGGGACCTGCAGGACCGAGGGCGGCGGGTTGCCGTCGAAATAGACCTCCGCGTAGGCGAGGTCCGAGAGCAGGATCAGCTCGTGCTGCTTGGCGAAGGCGACGAGGTCCCGGTAGAAATCGAGGTCGGCCACGTAGGCGGTCGGGTTCGACGGATAGCACACTACCAGGGCGACCGGCTTCGGGATCGAGTGGCGCATGGCCCGTTCCAGCGCCGGGAACATCGCCGGGGTCGGCTCGGCCGGGACGGAGCGGATCACGCCGCCGGCCATCAGGAAGCCGAAGGCGTGGATCGGGTAGCTCGGGTTCGGCACCAGCACCACGTCGCCCGGGGCGGTGATCGCCTGGGCCATGTTGGCGAAGCCTTCCTTCGAGCCCAACGTCGCCACCACCTGGGTGTCGGGGTTGAGGGTCACACCGAAGCGGCGCTGGTAGTAGCCGGCCTGGGCGCGGCGCAGGCCGGCAATGCCCTTGGAGGCGGAATAACGGTCGGTCCGCGGACGCCCGGCCGTCTCGCACAGCTTGGCGATGACGTGCTTGGGGGCGTCGAGATCCGGGTTGCCCATGCCGAGATCGATGATGTCGGCGCCCTGGGCTCGGGCGGTAGCCTTGATCCGGTTGACCTGCTCGAACACGTAGGGCGGCAGGCGCTTGATGCGGTGGAAATCGGTCATCGGCGTGTCCATCGGCGCGTCCCGAATCTGGCGTCTCTCGTTCATGGCGGGCGCGCGAACGAATCGCTCTATCAGAGATGCGTGCCGCCGCCGACTCACAAAAGCCCGAGCCGGATCGGCCGCGTTACTGCGCCGCCGCGGGGGCCGGCTTGATCGCGGCCGCGGCCCCGCGGCCGGCGCTCTCGGCGGCGCGGCCGCGGCTCTCGTTGCGGCCGCGGGCGCCTTCGAGCTCGGCCTCCAGGGCCTTCTGGCCCTCCGACGACTTGGCCCGGACCGGGCGCTTGGGCGCGTCGACGCCCACCGGCATGAAGGCGGGCGCCTCCTTGCCGCGCGACTCGGTGACGAAATCCGGCGCGGCCACCACCCGGGGCCCGTAGCCGGCATCGGTGGCCAGCGTGCGCACCGCGTCCCCCGAGCAGGCGGTGAGCGGCCCGGCAGCCGACAGAGCAAGGACCGCCAGCGCGAAGCCCCGCGCCGGTCTTAGCCGTGCGAAAGGCCGGGCGGCGGGCGGAGCCGGGTTCAAAAAGGCGCGGCGCATGGGCACAAAGGCATGGGCACAAAGGTATGAGAAGAACGCGCAGATGTTTCGACGACCTGTGCGGCCGGGCTGGTGCAACCTCTCGCTCGCTCCCTAATTTGTCGGAAACGAGGCTCATGATCAGTCGAGCCGAAACATACACAGGGAGGCACGCGTGACGAGCCCGCGGACGCAGGCGCCGGATCAGGCAGCTGCTCGGACTTCCCTGGCCAACGGCGCGATGCCGGACGGCATCACGGCGCCGATGCCGGACATTGAGGCCCTGTCGCGCAATGCCGGGCAGTTCGTGGAGGCGCTGGGGCGCAGCGCCGCCCGCATGCTGACGCCCGAAGCCCAGGCCGGCAGCACTTCCGGGGAGATCAACGAGGCGGTCAAGACGCTGGGCCAGGTCGCCGAGGCCTGGCTGTCGGATCCGAACCGGAGCGCCGAGGCCCAGGCCAGGCTGTCCCAGGCGTTCCTGACGCTCTGGGGCTCGACCTACCTGCGTCTCCAGGGCCAGCAGGCCGATCCAGTGGCGGTGCCCGAGCCCCGTGACGGACGCTTCAGCGATGCCGAATGGTCGACCAACCCGTATTTCGACTTCCTCAAGCAGGGCTACCTGATCGCGACCCGCTGGGCCGAGGGCCTGGTTGACGAGGCCCAGGGCATCGACGAGCACACCCGCCACAAGGCGCAGTTCTACCTGCGCCAGCTCACCAGCATGCTGTCGCCGTCGAACTTCCTGCCGACCAACCCGGAATTGATCCGCCACACTCTGAAGGAGAGCGGCGCCAACCTCGTGCGCGGCCTCAAGATGTACGAGGAGGATCTGGAGGCCGGCGGCGGCCAGCTGCGGGTCCGCCAGACCGATACGAGTGGATTCGAGGTCGGGCGCAACGTGGCGGTGACTCCCGGCGAGGTGGTGTTTCGCAACGACCTGATCGAGCTGATCCAGTACGCGCCGTCTACCGAGACCGTGCTCAAGCGGCCGTTCCTGATGGTGCCGCCCTGGATCAACAAGTTCTACATCCTCGATCTCAATCCCCAGAAGAGCTACCTGAAGTGGATGGTCGACCAGGGGTTGACGGTGTTCTGCATCTCCTGGGTAAACCCGGATGCACGCCACGCTGACAAGGACTTCGAATCCTACATGCGCGAGGGCATCGAGGCGGCGATCGACGCGATCGGCGTCGCCACCGGCGAGAGCGAGGTGCATGCGGCCGGCTATTGCGTGGGCGGGACCCTGCTCTCCGTGACGCTGGCCATGCAGGCGGCCACCGGCAACCGGCGGATCAAGAGCGCCACCCTGCTGACCACCCAGGTCGACTTCACCCATGCCGGCGACCTCAAGGTCTTCGCCGGCGAGGAGCAGATCCGTCAGGTCGAGGCGCGCATGGCCGAGCGCGGCTATCTGGAGGGCAGCCGCATGGCCAACGCCTTCAACATGCTGCGGCCGGACGACATGATCTGGTCCTACGTCGTCAACAACTACATCAAGGGCAAGCCGCCCTCGGCGTTCGACCTTCTGTACTGGAACTCCGACGCCACCCGAATGCCGGCGGCGAACCACTCGTTCTACCTGCGCAATTGCTATCTCGAGAACAGTCTGGCGCAGGGTCGGATGGTGCTGGGCAACGTCCGGCTCGACCTGAAGAAGGTACAGGTCCCGATCTTCAACCTCGCCACCCGGGAGGACCACATCGCGCCGGCGATTTCGGTGTTCGAGGGCTCGAAGACCTTCGGCGGCAAGGTTGATTACGTGCTGGCCGGCTCGGGCCACATCGCCGGAGTGGTCAACCCGCCGTACAAGCCGAAATACGGCTACTGGACCGGCGGCCCGGTGAAGGGCGAGCTGAAGGACTGGATCGCCGCCGCGGCCGAGACCAAGGGCTCGTGGTGGCCCTACTGGTTCCAGTGGATCGAGGCGCAGGCCCCCGAGCGGGTCCCGGCCCGCAAGCCCGGCGGCGACGCGCTTCCGTCGCTCGGCCCGGCTCCGGGGACGTATGTGCGGATGCGGGCCTGAGGGGATCGCGCCGGGCTCGCGGCTTGCGGTTGACGGAGCGAATTCATCGGATGTGCGGCTTCAGACACGAACCGCGCGTTCCCTCCCCTCTCTGCGGGGGAGGGAGAAGTGCGCGGATCCAGCGTCGTCGCCCTCAATCGTGCAGCAGATCGGCGCTCAATACTTCCGCACCAGCGGCGCCGGGGCGGCCGGCGGCGGGGCGCCGAACACGTAGCGGAAGCCCACTGAGACGATGTCGGCGCTCGAATCGACCACGCCCGCGAAGGCGATGTTGCCGATATTATAGTCACGCCCGATCCCCGCGAGGATACGCGAGCGGTCGAGGAAGAAGTGGGAATAGGCCAGGTTCAGGGTCAGGCGCTCGTTCCAACGGTAGCTCGCGCCCACGGAGGCGATGTAGCGGTCGCCGTCGGGCAGCCGCACCGAGCGGTTGCGGAAGTCGATCGGCGAGGATTCATAGGCGAAGCCGGTCCGCAGGGTCAGGTTGGGTGCCGCGTCGTACTCGGCACCGATCGAGTAGGTGTAGCCGTCCTTGTAGTTCAGCGGCAGGTTGTTGACCGGCAGGCCGAGGCGGTTCGACACGATCCCGATCGTCCCGAGTCGCGACCACTGATCCCACTCGAAGCCGAGATCGACCCGGGCGACCGGCGAAATCGCCTGGACGAGGCCGACGCTGAGCTTGTCCGGCGTGTTGAGCTTCGCCCGCACCTGCCCGGCCAGCGGCGCCAGCGCCACAAGCGGCACGCCGATCGAGCCGTCGATGTCGTGGTGCACCGACGAGCGGTAGCCGATGCCGATCACGGTGCCGTCGCGGGGCGTCAAGGTGGCGCCCGCCGTGAAGCCGACGCCCCAGGATTCGCCCTTGAGGAACCCGCTCGGATAGAGGGAAGGCGCGATGCCGGGGATCGGCAGGGCCTGCCGCAGGGTCAGCCGGAAATATTCGATATTCGGGCCGGCGGCGAGCGACAGCCACTCGTTGACCTTGAAGCCGATCACCGGATTGAACGCCAGCGAGAAGATCCGGGACGACCGGCCGTAGACCTCGCCGGCCCAGACCTGGTTCGGCTTGGTCACGAGGCCGAAGGGCGCACCCGTGGAGAGGCCGAGCCACAGGCGGTCGTTGAGCTGGTAGGAGGTCGCCCCCGCGGGCACCACGGCGCCCTGACCGATCTCGCCGGAATTGCCCAGGCCCGCGAAGCCGGGATTGGTGCCAGGCGCGGTCCGGATCTCTGAGGAGAGGCCGATATAGGTGAGGTTCTGCTCCGCGACGAAGCCCGGGTTCATCGTGATGGTCGCGGGATTCCAGAACATCGACGAGACGCCGCCGGAACCGGCGGCCGCGCCCGCGAAGGCCAGGCCCTGGGCCTGGGTGCTCTGCTCCCGAATGCCGAACGCTCCGGCCCGGGCCTCCCCGGCGCCGAAGGCCGCCGCCAAGGCCACCAGCACCACCGCACGAATTGTCCCGCTCATCTCGCTCCCCCGAACCGGTTGGCTTGCCCGGACGCCCTGATTCGACCTTGCGTACCGGTCCGGCGCCGTTGCCGGCATGGTGCCGGTTTCCGCCGGTCGATCGCAACGACGATTTCTATTCCGGCCGGCCCGGCGGCCATTGATCAGGCGTGGACCTCAGGGGCTTTCTATTTTGAATACCCACTGCGAAATCAGATCTTCGCCGCAGCGGACTGTTGTTTTCCGCCGGCGTCGCAAAGTGAACAATAAATCCTGCGGCTGCCGAATATGCACTTTTTCGCCACGATGTTGCCGAGTTGTGACACCCCGCCATCGCGGCCGCCCCCCGTCGCGCTTGCACCGGCGCCGATGCGCGGCCATGGTCCCGGCGCCCGGCGCAGACCGGTACCAGGGAAGGATGAGGAGTCGCGGCGATGAAGCTCTTCCGGCACGGCCCGAGCGGCGACGAGAAGCCCGGCCTCGTGGATGCGCAGGGCGGCCTGCGCGATCTGTCGAGCCTCGTGCGCGACATTGCCGGGCCGGCGCTGGCTCCGGAATCGCTCGCGCGGCTGCGCGCCCTCGATCCCGAGAGCCTGCCGAAGCTGCCGCCGGACGTGCGGCTCGGCCCCTGCGTCGGCGGCACCCGCAACGTGGTCGCCATCGGCCTCAACTTCGCCGACCACGCCGCCGAGACCGGCTCGCCGATCCCGGCCGAGCCGATCATCTTCAACAAGGCGCCGTCCAGCCTGTGCGGGCCGAACGACACGGTGATCATCCCCAAGGGCTCGGCCAAGACCGACTGGGAGGTGGAACTCGCGGTCGTGATCGGCCGCCGGGCGAGCTACGTCCACGCCAACGAGGCGCTGAGCTACGTGGCCGGCGCCTGCATCTGCAACGACGTCTCCGAGCGCGAGTGGCAGCTGGAGCGCGGCCCGACCTGGACCAAGGGCAAGAGCGCGCCGACCTTCGGGCCGCTCGGCCCCTGGCTGGTGACGCTGGACGAGATCCCCGACCTCAAGAACCTCGCCATGAGCCTCGACGTCAACGGCGAGCGCCGCCAGACCGGCTCGACCGCGACCATGATCTTCGACGTGCCCCAGCTCGTGGCCTACGCGTCGCACTTCATGCTGCTGGAGCCCGGCGACGTGATCACCACCGGCACCCCGCCGGGCGTGGGCCTCGGCATGAAGCCGCCGCGCTACCTGAAGGCCGGCGACGAGATGGTCCTGCGCATCGAGCGCCTGGGCGAGCAGCGCCAGACGGTGATCGCCTTCGACGACTGGACCGCGAAGGTTTCGGCCGGCGAGCCTACGCACTGAAGCGGCGCCGCCGCCTCCGCACCGGATGGCGGCCGCCCGCAGGGCGCTTGATTTTGGCAACCGATCCCACTCAAGAAGACATCATGAGCCACGCCGCCGACCCGCACGCCTCCGATTTCCGCCACGACTGGAGCGTGGCCGAGATCCGCGCGATCCATGATTTGCCGTTGCTCGATCTCGTGTATCGGGCCGCGGGCGTGCATCGGGCGTACAACGATCCGAGCGACGTCCAGCGCGCGAGCCTGCTCTCGATCAAGACTGGCGCCTGCCCGGAAGATTGCGGCTACTGCTCGCAATCGGCCCACCACAAGGGCACCGGCCTGCCGCGCCAGCGCCTGATGCCGGTGGAGACGGTGCTGGCCGAAGCTGCCGCCGCCAAGGCCAACGGCGCGACTCGGTTCTGCATGGGCGCTGCTTGGCGCAGCCCGCGGGACGGCGCGGAGTTCGATTCCGTGCTGGACATGGTCCGGGGCGTGCGCGGGCTGGGGATGGAGGCCTGCGTCACCCTCGGCATGCTGACCGCGAGCCAAGCCGAGCGCCTGGCCGATGCGGGGCTCACCGCCTACAACCACAACCTCGATACCGGACCGGACTATTACGACAAGATCGTCTCGACCCGGACCTACGAAGATCGCCTGAACACCCTGGAGCGGGTGCGCGAGGCCGGGATCGGCGTCTGCTGCGGCGGCATCATCGGTCTCGGCGAGGGGGTCGGCGACCGGGTCGCGATGTTGCAGGTGCTGGCCAACCACGCGCCACATCCGGAGAGCGTGCCGATCAACGCCCTGGCCGCCGTGCCCGGCACCCCGCTTGGCGACACGGCCACGCCGGTCGATCCGTTCGACATGGTGCGGATGTGCGCCACCGCCCGCATCGTGATGCCCAAGGCCCGGGTGCGCCTGAGCGCCGGACGCAAGGCGCTGAGCCGGGAGGCGCAGGCCCTGTGCTTCCTGGCCGGAGCCAATTCGATCTTCTACGGCGAACGCCTGCTGACCACCGCCAACAACGAGGCGGATTCCGACGCCGCCCTGCTGCAGGATCTCGGCATCCGGGTTGCCGAGCCGATCCTCGCCGCGGCGGAATAGCGTCTCACGCTTCCGCCAGCACGATCCGGAACCGGGCCCCGCCCTCGCCAGGGTCGAGGGTCAGGCTGCCGCCGTTGATCTCGATCAGTTCGGCCGCGATCGGCAGGCCGAGGCCAGTGCCGCCCGAGCGCATCGAGCCCTGGAACGGCGAGAACAGGTTCTCCCGTGCCCGCGCCGGCAGGCCGGGGCCGTTATCGGTCACCAGAATGGTCACCCGGCCCGGCTCGTCGCGGCTGGCGGCGACCCGCACCTCGGCGTCCGGAACGGCAGCGCCGTCCAGCGCCTGGATGGCGTTGCGGACGAGGTTGGCCAAGGCCCGGGCGAGCTGCTCCGGATCGGCCTGCACGCGGCATTCGCCGGCAGCCACGACGACGCGGACAGGATGCGCAGCGAGCGCGGCGAGATCCGGCAATTCCGCGAAGAGCGGCGCCAGCGGCGTCGCGCTCAGCTTCGGCGCCCGTTCGTTGACGCGCCCGTAGGCCAGGCTCGCTTCGCAGAACCGGATCGCCCGGGCGATGGCCCCGACCAGGCGCGGCGCCACCCGCTGGACCATCGGGTCGGCGGTGTCCTCGAGCCGGTCGCCCAGCAACTGGGCGCCGGTCAGCAGGTTGCGCAGCTCGTGGCTGATCTTGCTGACCGCCAGCCCCAGCTCGGCGAGCCGCCGCTTCTGGCGGAGCTGGTCGGCCAGAATCCGCTGCATGCGGCCGAGCGCCAGCTCGGCCTGGCCGATCTCGTCGCGGCGGCGGGACGGCGCGATGATCCGGCCGGCATCCTCCGGGTTCTCGGCGAAGGCGGTGATGCTTGTGGCCAGCCGCCGGACCGGACGCACGATCAGCACCTGCAGGACCACGAAGACCAGCCCGGCCGCGGAGGCCGCGATGATCAGCGAGGAGACCAGCAGCCGCAGGGCGTAGTCGATCATCGCGGCGCGGAGCGGCGCCTCGTCGAGCAGGATCTCGACCCGGTCGAAGCCGACGCCCCCCTCCCCGATTACCCGGATCGGCTCGCGGACCGGCGCGACCAGGGTCCGCCACGCGCCCCGGATCGTCGACAGGGCGGTGACGTCGCGCAGGTCGACGGTGTCGGCGACCGTCTCGGGCACCGGCTCGATGGCGAGCAGCCGCTGGGCGCCGCCGCCGCGGACCGCGATCGCCCGGGCATTGACCCCGGCGAGCAGCCGGCTCTCCAGCGCCTCCGAGACCGGCTCGCCGGTGCGGCCGTCCAGGACCAAGGCGGCGACCTGCGCGGCCGCGACCCGGTCCGACATCCACTCGATCCGATAATTGGCCACCGCCGGCACGTAGGTCAGCACCTCGGCCACCACCACGAAGGCGACGGTGACGAGGAACAGCCGCCCGGACAGGCCGAGGCGCGCCGGGCGCCGCTCGGGCACCTCGCGCGACACGGCAGCCGCCGGAGTCGCCGGCGCCGCGACCGTGTCGGATTCGAAGGCCACGCCCATCACGCTCCGACCGGGCATCGCGGACGGAGAGCGGCGGAGCGGGCATTGTGAAAGCTCGAGCCGTTTCCGGCTTTCGCGCAGGACATATTCGGGACGCCATCGTTTCGAAGGCGGGAAGACAGGCGCCTCCCCGCGCGCACTATACGAGCACGACGTGGCCGGAGTTGCATGTACCTTGGAACACGTCGAAAAACGCCCACTGCCGAGAGTGCTGAGCAGCCTGTGCGCTGGTCAGGCGGAACGCCCGGCCTATCGTCCCGAGCCGTCATTGCGGGCGCCGGGCTTCAAACGGGGACCGTATCAAGCCCGGCGGAACCGGCGACTCAGAAACACGCTGCCCAGCGCGAACAGCGCCAGCATCGCCAGCCCCGCCACCATCTTGGGCGTGATCAGCGCCCGCAGAGTCAGAGCCTCGTCGCAGCCGGGCGCGCCCGAGGCCAGGCAGGCGGCCTTGGCGGTCTCGTGGGCTGCCACCACGTCCTCGATCCCGGCCCCAGTGGTGGCGTAGACCAGGGCGCCCGGCAACAGGCCCAGGAAGGTCGCCAGCACGAAGATCCGCATCTTCACCCCGCAGGCGGCCGGCGCGAGGTTCGTCATCCAGAACGGGAACAACGGCAGCAGCCGCATCACCGCGATGTACCCGAAGGCGTCGCGCCGGAACCCGTCCGTGAAGGCGGCGAGCCGCGTCCCGCCCACCCGGCGCAGCAGGTCGGCGCCTGGCCCCTTGCCGATGGCGAATACGATCGCCGCCCCCGTGGTGGCGGCGCAAACCGCGGTCAGCGCCCCCGGCACGATGCCGAACAGGAAGCCGCAGATCATGGTCAGGATCAGCGTGGCCGGCACCGAGACCACGACGGAGGCGACATAGAGCAGGTAGGCCACCACCAGCGCACGCATGAACCCGGCTTCGACGAAGCCGTGCAGCCAGGCCCGCGAGGCGAGCAGCCGGTCGAGGCTCAGGAGTTGCGCGACGCCCGAGACCAGCACGATGGCCGAGATGCACAGGAGCAGCACCAGCGGCAGCCAGCGCCGCAGCCGCTTCCAGCGTCCCTCGGGGACGGTCGCGAGCCCGGGATCGCTCACCCGGCTTTGCGCATCCGCAGGATCTTGAAGAAGCCGCCCGGGAAGGTCGGTTTCAGCCCCAGCACCTCAACGCCGTTGCGCCGGGCCCAGGCCTCGATCCGGGTCGCCTTGAAATCCGACGACCAGCCGATCTTGGTGCAGAGCGGCGCCACGACCTCCTCGACCCAGGCGAGCGGGCCGTCGCTCTGGCCGAAATGGTTGGCGAGCACGATGCCGCCGCCCGGCCGGACCACCCGCAGGAACTCCGACATGGCAGCCTCGGGGTCGGGCACCAGGGTGATCAGGAACTGCGCCACCACGGCGTCGAAGCTCGCATCGGCGTAGCCGAGGTGGCAGACATCCATCACCTGCAGGCCCTTCACATGGGCCAGGTTCCGGCGCTTTACCTTGGCGCGGGCGCGCTTGAGCATGTCCTCCGAGAGGTCGACCCCGCAGACGAAGCTCGCCCTGGGGTAGTAGCCCAGCGCCAGCCCGGTGCCGACGCCGGCCTCCAGGATCCGCGGGCCGTGCTCGGCCGCCGCCTCGACCGCCGCGCGGGCCGCGGGCTCGGTGAGCTTGTCGTAGACCACGTCGTAGACGGGGGCCCAGCGGGCATAGGCCTTACGCATCAGGGCCGTGCTCGGCCCGGCCATCTGCGGCTCGCTCAGCATCGTTCAGACTATCCAGAGATTGAGATCAGGCGGCTTCGCGGGGCCGGGCCGACAACGCATCGACCCTGCGGATGGTGCCGCCGCCGAGCACCCGGGCTCGGGGGCCGTCGTCGCCGTAGATCGCACAGGCCTGGCCCGGCGACACGCCGTCCTCGGGCTCGGCCAGCACCACCTCGGCGGTGCCGTCCGGCCCGATGGTCAGCGTCGCCGGCCGGGGGGGCCGGGTCGAGCGGACGCGGACCGCCACGGGCAGGTCGCGCACCGACGCGGCCAGCCCCTCGCCCAGCCAGTTCAGGTCCGACAGGCGAATCCGGGTCGTCGCCAGGGCGGTCCGCGGGCCGACCACCACTCGGGCGGTGTCCGGCTCCAGGCGCACCACGTAGAGCGGCTCGGAGCCCGACACGCCGAGGCCCCGGCGCTGGCCGACCGTGTAATGGACGATGCCCTCATGCCGGCCGAGGACGTGGCCGGACAGGTCGACGATCTCGCCGGGCCGGGCCGCGTCCGGGCGCAGGCGGGCGATCACGTCGCTGTAGCGGCCCTGCGGCACGAAGCAGATGTCCTGGCTGTCCGGCTTCTCGGCGAGCGACAGGCCGAGATCCTTGGCGAGCGCGCGGGTCTCGGTCTTGGACATCTCGCCCAAGGGGAAGCGCAGGTAGGCGAGCTGCTCGGCTGTCGTCGCGTACAGAAAATAGCTCTGGTCCCGGGCCGGATCGAGGGCGCGGTGCAGCGCCCGGCCGCCCTCGGGCAGGGCACGGCTCGCCACGTAATGGCCGGTGGCCAGGGCGTCGGCGTTCAGGTCTCGGGCCAGCCCGAGCAGATCGCGGAACTTCACCGTGCGATTGCACTCGACGCAGGGAATCGGCGTCTCGCCGGCGAGGTAGCTTTCGGCGAATTTCTCGATGACGGCGTCGCGGAACCGGTCCTCGTAATCGAGGACGTAATGCGGGATGCCGAGATGCTCGGCGGCCGCGCGCGCGTCGTTGATGTCCTGGCCGGCACAGCAGGCGCCCTTGCGATGGGTCGCCGCGCCGTGGTCGTAAAGCTGGAGCGTGACGCCGACCACGTCGAAGCCCTGCCGCTTCAGGAGCCCCGCGACCACGGAGGAATCGACGCCGCCGGACATAGCGACGACGACGCGCGTCTCGTGGGCTGGCTTGGTAAGGTCGAGGGCGTTCATCGCAGGGGTCCGCCGCCGCCGGCTGAAAGGCGTCTCGGCTGCACGGCCCGTCTATAGCGGGAGTCCGACCGGCTTTCCAGGGTGGGGTTTTTCGGGGGAACGACGGGTCGGTTTGCGCGTGCCGGGTGCGGGTATGACACGCGCCCTCCCTCCCCCCTCTGCGGGGGAGGAAGGCGCGGGTGTGTCTCCGGCCTGCCCTTGCCCAGCAATCGAGTGAACTGCACCCGGCAAATGCTGCCGGGCGCGCGGCAGCTTCGGACTCGGACGAAGTCCCGCGCCGACGATCGGCGCAATAAAAAACCTTATATATCAGTGATTTATTCAACCACACCGATGGCCTGGCCCTTGCTCAACTCCCATCGAGAGGAGCCACGACATGGCGAGCGGTGCAGCGGATCGATTGGATGTCACCGGGTGGATTCCATCCGTCCGTTCTTCATCCACGACGCGATCGGGCTGGGATGCGGCGGGCGTCGCCGCCCGGGCAGGCGACTCGTCGCAGGATCGCTTCGGCGCGGCGCTGAGTGAGGCCCGGGCCCGGGACGACGCGGCGGCGACCCGCGACCGCGCGGAGACCCAGCGCAGCCAGGCCGATGCGGCGCGCACGACCTCGGATCGTGTGCGGGATGCGGCCGAGACCGCCAAGGCGCGCGCCGCCGCCCGCACGGAGACCAGACCGACAAACTCCGCCGGGCCGGCGGATCCCCGCGCGCAGGCACAGAGCGCGCCGTCCACTGACAATCGGAGAGCCACGTCCGCTGCCGGGACAGAGGCGCGCGGATCGGCGAAAGCATCGGATCCCTCCAGCGCCGCCGGGGCCGCGCAGAAGGCCGATGCGCAGGCGGCCTCCGACCCCGCGGGTGCTCCCGCGCAGGATGCCGCCTCCGGTGCGGCGTCGTCCGAGACCGCCAGGACCGACACGGCTGCCGCCGATCCGGCCGCGACCGAGACGGCCCAAGCAGCGCCGAGCGAGGCGGCCTCCCAGGCCGAATCGCAGGCCGCGAGCCCGGCCCTGCCCGGAACGCTGCAGGCCCTGCTGGCCGAGCTCGTCAAGGGTGGCCCCGTCCGTGCCGCCGCCGATGGGGAGGGTGGAGAGGTCGGGGCGACCGGATCGATCGGCTCCGGCACCACCGGTTCCGGGATTGCGGCTTCGGGGACCGCGCTCCCGGCGGCCGCGGGCGCCGCGGCAGATGCGATCGGCGCGAAGGCTGGCCTCGCCATCGCCGGAGCCAAAGCCGGCGCGGCATCTGCGGTCTCGGGCCAGGGTGCGAGCCCGGTCGAGGCCGTGAAGGCCGGTGAGACCGGTCCTGCGGGAGCGGTCGCGGCTTCGGGCGCCTCCGCCGGCCAGGATTTCTTGGCGGCCCTGGCGGATGCCGGCCAAGGCAACGGCGCCGCCGCCGGCCTGCAAGCACCGGCCGCCACCCCCGCCCCGCCCCAGGGCGGCCCGGACCCGGCCGCGCTCACCCCGCAGGCGGCCGGGACGCATACCGGCGCGACGCAGGCCGCCGCACTCACCCCGGCACAGACGCAAGCCCCGCCGGATCCGGTGGTGCCGATCGGCCAGGTGCCGATGACCATCGGCCTGCGTTCGCTCGCCGGGTCGAGCGAGTTCCAGATCCGGCTCGATCCGGCCGAGCTCGGGCGGATCGACGTCAAGCTCGAGATCGACAAGGCCCGCGGCACGGTGATGACCCACCTCGTGGTCGAGCGGCCCGAGACTTTGGCCATGCTTCAGCGCGATGCCGGCCAGCTGCAGCAGGCCCTGTCTCAGGCCGGGCTCGATCCGTCGGGAGGCAGCCTCAACCTGTCGCTGCGCAGCGACGGCAACGCTCAGGGCGGCGGCAGCGGCGGCGAGCGCAATGCCCCCGGGGGCGGCCAGAGCGCCTGGATGCAGGATCGGGCCGAAGCCGCGCCCCAGGAGACCGCGCCGACGCGCTGGCTGCGCGGCTATGGCGGCCTCGACATCAGAATCTAGCGCGATGCGCCCCGAACCCGCATCGCGCGACCACATCGAAACATCCCGCGTCCCGGCTGTCCGCCCCGACGCGCCACGGGAGCGAGCCGCATGACCTCCGGCATATCCAGCGTTACCAACACGTCATCCACAGCGTCGAGCAGCAGCGCCTCGAGCGCCAACGCCACCGAGATCGCCGGCAACTTCACGCAGTTCCTGACGCTGCTCACCACGCAGCTCAAGAACCAGAATCCGCTCGACCCGATGGACACCAACCAGTTCACGCAGCAGCTGGTCCAGTTCGCCGGCGTCGAGCAGCAGCTCAAGTCCAATGATCGCCTCGACAGCATCCTGACCGCGTCGAAATCGGCGAGTTCCGCTTCGGCGACCAGCTATATCGGCAAGAGCATCACGGCGGATGGCAGCACCTCCCAGCTGTCCAAGGGCTCGGCCTCCTGGACGCTGACGCCGGCCCGGGCGGCCTCCAAGGCGGTGGTGACGATCCTTGATTCGAACAGCAACGTCGTGGCGACACAGACCACGTCGCTGACCGCCGGCAGCCAAACCTATAGCTGGAACGGCAAGACCTCGGCGGGACTGACCGCGCCGGACGGCACCTACTCGATCAAGGTCTCGGCCTCGGACGCGACCGGAACGAACGTCTCCGTCGACACCAGCCTGAACGGGACGGTGGACTCGGTCGATCTCACCGGCACGGCGCCGGTCCTGATGATCGGCTCTCAGAAAGTTCCGCTGAGCAGCGTCCAAAGCATAGGGTTGTCCACAAGTGGCACCTGACGAATCATATCCGAGTGATCCGCTTCAACATCTCTTAAGCGGACGCAAGTACCTTCAACGCTCGACAGGTCAGTCGAGTGTAGAGCGTATCATGACCGAACCCAGCCGCCCGAGAGTCAAATACGTGATCGGGCCAGACGGCTCTCCTCTCACCATCGCGGATCTTCCGCCGCCGAGCACCCGCCGTTGGGTGATCCGGCGCAAGGCAGAGGTCGTCGCCGCCGTGCGCGGTGGCCTTCTCAGTCTCGAGGATGCGTGCAAGCGCTACACCTTGACCACCGAGGAATTTCTGAGCTGGCAGTTCTCCATCGACCAGCACGGCCTGGCCGGGCTGCGGACGACACGGATCCAGCACTACCGGCACTGAGTGTCGCCGGAACCGGGATCGCGCCTTGCCTGGCCCGATCCCGAACAGCCTGCCGAAGCCGCCTCCGCAACCCGGATGCGGCTTCGTTCCGTTCCGGGCCCATCTTCACGCGAATGCGAGGCTCCGCATTAACGCCTCGCTAACCACGAGCTGGGCAAATTCTGCCGGGGCGGGCCGTGTGGCCCCGCCAGCGTTAGAGTGCAGCGAACCATCCCGTGAAGCCGGTCCTCGATCTCGTCACGAAGCTCGGACCGGCCCGGATCGCCGCCATGGCGGCGGTGACGCTGACCCTCATCGGCTTCTTCGCCTTCATCATTCTGCGGGTCTCGCGCCCCGATATGGGCGTGCTGTTCTCCGACCTGTCGATGCAGGATTCGGCCGCCGTGATCCGCGAGCTCGACAGCCGCGGCATCCGCTACGAATCGAAGGGCGATACCGGCCAGACCATCATGGCGCCCCGGGCCGACCTCGCTCGGCTGCGGATGGACCTGGCCGGCAAGGGCCTGCCGGTCCAGGCCGGCGTCGGCTACGAGATCTTCGACAAGGGCGACGCGTTCTCGTCTACCAACTTCGTGCAGAACGTGAACCACCTGCGTGCCCTCGAGGGCGAGCTGTCGCGGTCGATCCGGGCGATCGGCCGGGTCCAGGCGGCCCGGGTCCATCTGGTGCTGCCCGAGCGTCGCCTGTTCGAGCGCGACCGGGAGACCCCGAGCGCCGCCATCGTGCTGAAGCTGATGGGCGAGCTCGATGCCGGCCAGGTCCGGGCGATCCGGCACCTCGCGGCCTCCGCCGTCGAAGGTCTGAAACCCGAGCGGGTCTCGATCGTCGACGAGCGCGGCCGGCTGCTGGCCGACGGCGCCAAGGACGCCGATTCCAACGCCGCGAGTGCCTTCGAGGACCGGCAGATCGGCCTGGAGCGGCGCCTGCGCGGCCAGATCGAGGATGTCATCGCCGGCATCGTCGGGCCGGGGCGCGCCCGGGTCCAGGTCAATGCCGAACTCGACCTGAACCGGATCGAGAGCCGCTCCGAGAGCTACGACCCGGAAAGCCGGGTCGTGCGCTCCACCCAGACGCGGACCGAATCGACGATTTCCGGCAATGCCGACGGGCAGGTGACGGTCGGCAACGAGCTGCCCGGCGCCAATGGCGGCGACAAGCCGCCGGCACCGAAGGACGCGACCAACAAGAACGAGGAGACCTCGAACTACGAGATTTCCCGGGTCACCAAGACCGAGGTCGCCGAGGGCGGCCGGGTCAAGCGCCTGTCCGTCGCCGTGGTGCTCGACGGCGTCTACGCCACCGCCCCGGACGGCAAGCAGACCTACAGCCCCCGGCCGCCGGCCGAGATCGAGCGGATCACCGCCCTGGTCCGCAGCGCGGTCGGGTTCGACAAGGCGCGCGGCGACCAGATCGAGGTGGTGAACCTGCGCTTCGCCGAGGCGCCGAGCGTGCCGCAATTCAGCGAGCCGAGCCTGATCCAGTCGCTGCTCGCGCCGACCAAGGAAGACGTACTGCGCATGGCCGAACTCTCGGTGCTGGCGCTGCTGACCCTGATCGTCCTTCTCACGGTGGTGCGCCCGCTAGTGCGGCAGGTGCTGGCGCCGGTGCCGGACGCCCCGGCTTTGGCCGGGCCTGCGACCCTCGCCGAGGCCGCCGCGGCGGCGGCTGCGGGAGCCACGGTCACGATGATCGAGCGCGACAACCCGACCACCCGGCTGATGGAGTTCGCCAAGATCAACGGCCAGATCCAGGCCGACACCGTGCAGCGCGTCGTCGACATGGTCCGGGCCAGCCCGGCCGAGACCGTCGAGGTGCTGCGCACCTGGATCCAGGAAGAGTAGCGCGTCGAGGATCGGGGGACGGACAATGGCGGCAGGACTGGCGAATTCCCTAGCGACCGAGGGCGGCAACGCCTTCGCGACGATGCCCGGCCCGCAGCGCGCGGCCGCGCTGCTGCTGATGCTCGGCGAGGCCGAGGGCGCGCCGATCTGGCAGATGCTGGAGGAGGACGAGGTCAAGAAGGTCAGCCACGCGATGGTCCAGCTCGGCACGCTGGAGGTCGCCACAGTCGAGCGGCTGATCATCGAGTTCGTGACGCGGCTCAGCAACAGCGGCGGCATCTCGTCGAACTTCGAGCGCACCGAGGCGCTGCTCCTGAAGATCTTCCCATCCGATCAGGTCTCCCTGATCATGGCCGAGATCAAGGGCGCCTCGGGCAAGCGCGTCTGGGCCTCGATCGCCCAGGTCGATCCCGAGATCCTCGCCTCGTTCCTGCGCAACGAGTACCCGCAGACCGTGGCGGTGGTGCTGTCGCGGGTGCGCGCCGACTACGCCGCCAAGGTGCTCACCATCCTGCCCGAGGAATTCGCCATCGACGTGCTGAACCGGATGCTGCGCATGGAGACGGTGCAGAAGGAGGCCCTGCGCCACATCGAGGAGACCCTGCGGGTCGAGTTCGTCTCGACCATCGCCCAGACCCAGCGCCGCGACGCCCACGAGATGATGGCGGACGTGTTCAACGCCTTCGACCGCCAGACCGAGGGCCGCTTCCTCGCCGCCCTCGATCAGGCCAATCGCGGCTCGGCCAAGCGCATCCGCGAGCTGATGTTCACCTTCGAGGACCTGCTCAAGCTCGATCCAGGCAGCGTCCAGACCCTGATGCAGAGGGTCGACGGCGCGACCCTGTGCCGGGCGCTCAAGGGCGCCAACGAGCCCACCCGGGCCTTCTTCATGCGGCAGATGTCGACCCGCGCCGCCAAGAACCTCACGGACGAGATGGCCTCGCTCGGCCCCGTCCGCCTCAAGGAGGTCGATGAGGCGCAAGCGAAGATGACCGAGACCGCCAAGGACCTCGCCGAGAAGGGCGAGATCATGATCGCCAAGAACAGCGCCGAGGAGGAGCTGGTCTATTGAACGCCGCGTCGCCCCGGACCACCAAGCCGTTCCTGTTCGAGACCGACTTCCGCAGCCCGCGCCCGAGCCCGGCCGCCCAGCGCGCCGCCGAGGCGGCGGCCCGCGCGGAAGTGGAGGCGCATGCCCGGGGTGTGCAGGACGGCCTGATCCAGGCCGAGGCCCAGATCCAGGGCCGGCTTGCCGCAGCGCTGAGCCACCTGGCCCAGGCCGCCGCGGCGCTCCTCGCCCGGGCCGACGCGCACGATGCCGAGCGCGAGGCGCAGGCGGTCGAGGTGGCGGTGCTGATCGCCCGGAAAGTCGCCGGCGACGCCCTCGACGCCGCCCCGCTGGCCAGCATCGGCGAGGCCGCCCGCACGGCGCTCCAGCACCTGCGCGGCGTGCCCCATCTCGTGGTGCGCGTGCATGACGGCCTCGTCGAGGACGCTGAAACCCTGGTGAAGAAGCTCGCCCGGGAGCGCGGCTACGAGGGCCGCCTCGTGGTGCTGGGCGACCCCGACATGCAGGCGGGCGACGCCCGCATCGAATGGGCCGACGGCGGCATCGTGCGCGAGCGCGCCCGCATCGAGGCCGCCGTCGCCGACGCCCTCGGCCTGCCCCCGACCGCCTAAGGAGTCCGGATGTCCGACGATTTCAGCCTGCCCCAGCTCGGCGACACCGATCCCGACTACGCCGCGGGCTCGATCCGCGACACGCCCACCACCCCGAAGACGGCCGCCGACCTGGAGCAGCTGTTCGACGTGCCCGTGATGGTCTCGGCGGTGCTCGGCTCCTCCCGGATGCCGATCGGCGACCTGCTCCGGCTCGCCCCCGGCGCCGTGCTCGAACTCGACCGGAAGGTCGGCGAGGCGATCGACGTGTTCGTCAACAACCGGCTGGTCGCCCGCGGCGAGGTCGTCCTCGTCGAGGACCGGCTCGGGGTGACGATGACCGAGATCGTCAAGGGCGAATGATTTTTTGGGGACTTTGCGCGGGAGACCGCTGCCTCGCGAGGCGGCTTGCACCTCACGCCACGACATTTGAGAGGGACGAACCATGCGGCTCCTGATGATCGGGCGGCTCAACGGCGAGCTGATCACCGCTTCCAAGATCGCGATGCGGCGCGGCGCCTCGGTGACGCAGGCGGATGCGATCCCGCAGGGCCTCAACGTCCTGCGCGCCAAGGGCGCCGACCTGATCATGATCGACGTGTCGCTGGCGGTGCGCGACCTCGTCGACGCCCTGGAGGCCGAGCGCATCCGCACCCCCGTGGTCGCCTGCGGGGTCTCGGCCGACGCGCAGACCGCGGTGGCGGCGATCCGGGCCGGCGCCAAGGAGTACATCCCGCTCCCGCCCGATCCCGAGCTGATCGCCGCGGTGCTGGAGGCGGTCGCCTCCGACCGCGCCGCCTTCGTCTGGCGCGACCCGTCGATGGAGCGGGTGGTCAAGCTCGCCGAGCAGGTCGCCCCCTCCGAGGCCTCGGTGCTGATCACCGGCGAGAGCGGCACCGGCAAGGAGGTGCTGGCCCGCCACGTCCACCTGAAGTCCCACCGGGCCGGCAAGCCGTTCGTTTCGGTCAATTGCGCGGCGATTCCCGAGGCCCTGCTCGAATCCGAGCTGTTCGGCCACGAGAAGGGCGCGTTCACCGGCGCGGTCGCCCGGCGCATCGGCCGGTTCGAGGAGGCCAATGGCGGCACGCTGCTGCTCGACGAGATCTCCGAGATGGATGTGCGCCTGCAGTCGAAGCTGCTGCGCGCCCTGCAGGAGCGGGTGATCGACCGGGTCGGCGGCACCGCCCCGGTGCGGGTCGACATCCGCGTGCTGGCGACCTCGAACCGCAACCTGATGGACGAAGTCCGCAAGGGCACGTTCCGGGAGGACCTGTTCTACCGGCTCAACGTCGTCTCCTTGAAGCTGCCGGCCCTGCGCGACCGGCCGGCCGACATCCTGGAACTCGCGGCCCATTTCGCCCGGAAATACGCCGAGGTGAACGGCGTGCCCACACGGCCGCTCAGCGCCGAGGCTCGGGCGCTGGTGCTGAAGAACCCCTGGCGCGGCAACGTGCGCGAGCTCGAGAACACCCTGCACCGGGCGGTATTGCTGGCTTCCGGGCCTGAGATCGGCCCCGACGCGATCCTGTCCCCGGACGGCGAGGCGATCGCCACCGAAGGGCCCGCCGGTCGCGCCGTCCAGGCCGCCGAAGCCGCGACCCGCGGCCTGGTCGGCCGGACCGTGGCGCAGGTCGAGTGCGACCTGATCCTCGACACCCTCGACCATTGTCTCGGCAACCGCACCCACGCGGCCAAGATCCTCGGCATCTCGATCCGGACCCTGCGCAACAAGCTCAACGAGTACGTCTCGGCCGGCCTCGACGTGGCCGAGCCCGGCGCCGTCCGGGCGAGCGCGGCCTACGGGTAGGGCAGGATATCAAGAGCGCTCGCGGCGGCTATCACCGTCATTGCGAGAGAAGCGAAGCAACCTAGGGAAACGCCACCGCCGGGGATCGCGCGCCGCCCTGGGTCGCTTCGCTGCGCTCGCGATGACGAAACAGCAGAACGTTCCGAGCCGCAGCCCGCGTCACCGCCCGTTGCGGGACGCCTTGTTGGCCTCGTTCTGGGCCGCGAAGGCGGCGTCGAGCTTGCGCAGGGATTCGTAGCGGGCGACGTCACCCTCCACGTCGCGGATCGTCTCCTCGACGAGGTGGCGTTGGAGCGCGACGCGTGGGTCGTCGGGGGGGAGCGCCTCGCGCTCCTGCAGGCGGAGCACGGCCTGCCGCACGACCGTGTAGACCGCCTCGCGCTCCGCCCGGCTCATCGAGGGCCGGATCGCCTTCGCGACGAGATCGGAGAAATCCGACATGGACCGTTAGACTTCACGCATTGACCGGGGAGGCCCGGGACACCGGGCCGTCTCCCTCTACAGACCGCGCGGCGCGGGATCCAGACCCTGCGGCGCCGGCTCACATCCGCTGATCGCGGATGCCGGCGATCAGGAGCGAGGACGAGCTCCAGAGCACGAAGAAGCAGAAGAACGCCACGATCAGGGTATGGCCCCGCTCGGGGTAGAGGCTGTCGGTCGGCAGGACCGGCGGTACGAAGGTCGCCAGGAAGATGTGCTGCTTGCTGGCCGAGACCCGGGCGCGGTCGAGCAGCATATGCGCCGATTCCTCGAGTTTTTCCGCGATGGTCCGCTCGACCAGCAGGCCCTCGTACTGGAGCAGCGCCTCGGTCAGGTTGGTGCCGCCGCCCGCGGCCGCGCCGGCATTGGTCAATTCGTCCTGCAGCGTCTTCATCTGCTGGTCGATGGCGGCGACATTGGCGACCAGCGTCTGGATCGAGCGTGAGCGCTCATCCAGGTTCGAACTGCGCAGGACCTGCAGGTCGGTCTCGAGCTTGAGCTTTTCCTTGCGCAGGATCGTCAGGGTGGTCAGCGTCCCCTCGGCGGTCTTGATCGGGTCGATCACGCCCCACTGGTTGCGGAAGCCTTGCAGCGCGAGATGGGCCTTGCTCAGGCGCTCCTGCGCCACCGTCGCATCCGCCTGGGCCTGCTTGACCATGTCGGCCTGGGCGCGCTTCGAGATGTCGTTGATCAGCGCCTCGGACCGGGTCACCACCTCGCCGGCGATGGTCAGGGCGTCCTGCGGGGTGAAGGCCCGCACCGACAGGCGGATCACGCCCGAGATCGAATCGATATGGGCATCGACGTGCTTGCGCCAGTACTTGGTCAGGTCCTCGATCGGGTCGCTCGGATCGAACCGGGCCCAGAAATCCGCCTCGGGCCGGGAGAACATCTTCGAGATGCCGATGCTCTTCTCCAGCGCCTCGACCAACGTCTGGCTGGCGATGAAGTCGCGGACGATGAAGCTGTCCTGGCTGTTGTGCTTCTGAATCAGGTTCGTGTACTGGCCGAGCGAGATGTTCTCCATCGGCTCGACGTTGCCGCGCACCGTGAACTGCGCCTCGGCGATGTACTGGTTGGACGCGAAGACGAACAGGTACAGGCCGACCACAAGGGTCGGCAGCAACACGAACATCCCCACGCGGCGGATCACCCGCGCGCCGTAGCTCGACGTGTCCTCCCGGCGCTGCCCGAGGCCGGGCAGGCGGGTCCAGTCGAGGCGCTCGCGCGCCGCGGCCATCAGCGCCCGGGCGCCGCGCTTCTCCGGCACCGGACGAATCGTCTCCGCGCCGTGGCGCAGCTCGGTCATCGTCGATGGGGCGAACGTCACGAGTTCGCCGTCGCGCGTGTCGTCCTTGACGTCGTCGAAGCTCATCCGCTCACTGTTCCTGGGTCTGCGCCGGATCCGCCACCGCGAAACCGGCCGGAGGACGGCCCGTGCGCCGCGTCGGAATCCCGTTCTTTTCGGCCCTTTTTAAGGCACCGCCCCCCAGCGCACCCGCACCGCGGCGTCGGGCAACGTAGCCGGCCCCGGTATCGCGCCGTACAGTCTCGCGATGATGACACTCCCACGCGTCGCGCCCGAGTCCGGGGACCGCCCAGCGGGTCGCCCGGCCCTGACGAAGTCTGCCAAGACCAAACTCGCGGAGGTCGTGGTGGTGTGCAGCAAATGCGCCAAGCGCCAGGGCCTGCGCCCACGCGCGGTGCGGGCGATGCTGAAAGGCGCGGCCAAGCAGGCCGCCAGGGACGGGCTGCTCGCCGGGCGGACCAAGCTCTGCATCGTCGAGTCGGGCTGCCTCGGGCCCTGCCCGAAACGCGCCGTCGCCGTGGCCACGGGCGCGAGCCTGGCGGAGGGCCGCGTCGTCCTGCTCGATCCCGATTCCGCCCCCCGGGACGCCCTCGCCGCCGTGCTCCGCCCCGTGCTACCGCGGCGGCGCGCCCCCGAATTCGGCCCCAATACCCCCCTAGCGGCGGTGCCACCTGCCGAATCGCCGCCGGATGCTTGACTGGCGCAACCTGGAGCGCTCGCCCTTGCCCGCCACTCGGCGCACATCCCCCGCGGGCCGGCCGTGAGCGGCGACCGCGCCTCCCCGATGCGCCGCTTCGGCCTCGCCGTTTTGCGCCGGTTGCCCCTGATCGGCACGCTGATCGGCCTCGGCCTCGCGGTCTGGCTGGTGGCGACCAACGATCTGTCCGCGGTGGCCGCGGCGTTCGGGCGGATCGGCTTCGTGGGCTTCGCCGGCGTTACGCTGGTCCGCGTCCTTGTGGTGCTGGTCTGCGGCCTCGCCTGGGCGCGTATCCTGGACGGACTGTCGACCGCTCCGGCCTCGTCCTGCCTGATCCTGCGCTTCGTGCGCGAGGGCATCAACGTGCTGCTGCCGGTGGCCTCGGTCGGCGGCGACGTGCTCGGCGCCCGGCTCCTGACATTCTGGGGCGTGACCGGGACCCTGGCGGCGGCCTCGGTGCTGGCCGACATGCTGTTCCAGGTCGGGACGCTGGCCTTGTTCGCCGGCCTCGGTGCCGGCTTGCTGAGCCGAGTCGAAGGTCCGGCCGCAGCCGAGTTGGCGCACTGGACATTGCGGACCCTCGCGGTGGCGGGCCTCGCGGTCGCGGCGTTCTTCGCGCTCCAGCGCACCGGGATCGTGCGCGTGCTCGAGGATCGCGTCGCGGCTCTGGGCCGGCGTTTCGTGCGCGAGACCGAGACCCGTCCCGAGCCGGCGCCGCGGATCCAGGGGGCCCTCGACACGGTCTGGGCGGTAGGACGGCGCGGCCGCCTCGCCCAGTCCTTCGCCCTGCACGCCCTGGCCTGGCTGCTCGGCGCCGCCGAGGTCGCGGTCGTCCTGACCTGCATCGGCGTCGGCCCGATCAGCCTGTCCGAGATCCTGGTGATCGAGGCGCTCAGCCAGGCGATCAAGGCCGCCGCCTTCCTGGTGCCGAGCGGGCTCGGCGTGCAGGAGGGCGGCCTCGTGCTGGTTTGCGGCCTGTTCGGGATCGATGCCGGCACGGCGATCGCCCTCTCGCTCGCCCGGCGCGTCCCCGATGTCGTGCTCGGCCTGCCGGCGCTGCTGGTCTGGCAGAATCTCGAGGCGCGGCGCACGGACGTGCGGCCGGCAACCCCCACCTGCGACCGTCCGTGACCCCGATGCCCGTGACGACGAACGCGCCGACGCGCGACACCCGGGGCCGCACGGCCCGCAACCGCGGCGTCCTGATCCTGGCCGGGCTGGCCGGCGCCGTGCTGGCCACCGGACCGGCGCTCGCCCAGAGCCTCAGCGTCGATCTCGGCGCAGGCGGCACCACCGAGCGGGCGCTCCAGCTCGTCGCGCTGATCACGGTCCTAGCGGTGGCGCCCTCGGTGCTGGTGATGGCCACCGCCTTCACCCGGATCGTCGTCGTGCTGTCGATCCTACGTTCGGCTCTGGGCACCCAGACGGCGCCGCCGACCGCGGTGATCGTCAGCCTTGCGCTGTTCCTGACCGCCTTCGTGATGGCCCCCACCGGGCGCGCCGCCTACAGCGCCGGGATCGAGCCCCTGGTCGCCGGGCGGATAACCCAGGGCCAGGCGTTCGAGCGGGCCTCGGCGCCGTTCAAGACGTTCATGCTGAAGAACGTCCGCGAGAAGGACCTGAAGCTGTTCCTCGACCTCGCCAAGGTGCCGGTGCCGAAGGGGCCGGAGGATGTCGGGCTCGAGATCGTGACCCCGGCCTTCATGATCTCGGAGCTGCGCCGCGCCTTCGAGATCGGGTTCCTGCTGTTCATCCCGTTCCTGATCATCGACCTCGTGGTCGCCTCGGTGCTGATGGCGGTGGGCATGATGATGGTGCCGCCCGCCACCGTCGCCCTGCCGTTCAAGCTGATCTTCTTCGTGCTGGTCGACGGCTGGACCCTGGTCGCCGGATCGCTGGTCCAGAGCTACGGCGGATAGAGCGCGCGCCGCCGAAGTGCCGCCGGTTCGTCGAGAGAATGCGCGTCCTGACAATGGCCTCGCGGCGCCGGCCTGATGCGATCAGACCGGATATGCCCCAAGATTCACCAAGGTAAGTCTATAGAGAATCGAAGGCTGTTTTAACTTGGGTTTAGCAATCTCTTGCTAACAGAGCGCATGTTTTTCATGCGCCACTACGTTCGCGATCGAGGAGGGGCGGCAGCGGTCGAATTCGCCCTGGTGGCGATGCTGTTCATCCTGGCCCTTCTGTTCATCATGACCGTGGCCACGATCCTGTTTATCAATCAATCCCTCGATTATGCGACGACCCGGGCCGCTCGACAGATCCTCACCGGCGCGGCCCAGAGGAACGCCCTCGACCAGGCCGGGTTCAGAGCTTCGCTGTGCAGCAACCTGCCTGCGACGTTGAAATGCAGTAACCTCGTCGTCAACCTGTACGTGGTGCCGACTGGAACGTCACCCAGCGGTTACTACACCTACGTGAAATCCGACCTCAGCGGCCTGGCGATCCCGGCGCTGACCCCGGGTTCCGGCCAGTACAGCCTCGGCACGCGCGGGCAGTTCCAGTACCTTCTGGTGATCTATCCGATCACCTTCCTGCCCTCGGCGTTCGCGTCGATGCTCGGCGGCGGTGCGACCTTCAACGGCGCGCCGGCCTACCTGACGGTCTCGACGGCGGCATTCCGCAACGAGCTGTTCTGATGGCGGGTGGCTTGCCCTCGGCGGCGTCCTTCTTCCGAGACACGCGGGCGGTCTCGGCGATCGAGTTCGCCCTGATCCTGCCGGTGCTGCTGATCCTGATGCTCGGCGGGACCCAGCTCGTGACCTACGTCAACGCGAGCCGCAAGGTCGGGTTGATCGCCCAGTCGATCAGCCAGATGATCTCTCAGGCGATGCCGCCCTCGGGCTCGACGGTGGCGACCGTCAACGCCGCCGACCTGCATTTCAGCTACGATTCCACCCTGGTGCTGTTCCCGTACCTGATGAAGGACGCGCCGCGGCAGGGCCTGCAATGGTGGCAGGACATCGCCATCACCTACGCCGCCGTAGCCTTCACCCAGACGGCGTCGAACTGCTCAGGCAGCGACCTGAGCGCCTGCTACACGGCTGCCGTCGCCTGGACGAGCTCGGGCACCACCGGCGGCAATTACCGGCCCTGCGTGGTCCCGCAGCTTCCCGCGGCCGACACCGCCCCGCCCAACCGGACGACGCTGCCGCGCTCGGTGTTCGGGCCCGGCTCGATCGTGGCCGTGGACGTGGTCTTCAATTTCCGGCCGTCCTTCGGCGCGCGGTTCATCCCCGCCGTGCGGATCGCCCGCTCGATGTACGTGCAGCCGCGCTACGCCACGCTGGTCAATTTCGACCCGACGGGCAACGATGGGATCGCCGTGAAATGTCCGGGCTTCTGAAACGCGCGCGCCGCCTTGTCGCCCGAGCCGCGGGCCTCCCGAAGGCGCGCTCCGGCAACGTGACGATCCTGTTCGCCCTGAGCCTGCTGCCGATGGTCGGCCTGCTGGGTTACGGGGTCGATTACGGCGTGGCGATCACCGACAAGGCCAAGCTCGACGCCGCCGCGGATGCCGCCGCCATCGCCGCCGTGGCGACCGCCAAGGCCTACATCGCCGCCAACCCGAGCCAGGCGAACGTCACCGCCAACGCCATCGCGGCCGGCATCGCCCAGGCGACGAGCGCTTTCAACGTCAATGCCGGCACCGTGCCGTTCGCGCAGGTGCAGCTCCAGACGCCCCAGCTGGTGCGGACCAGCCAGACGCTCAAGTCGACCATCATTTACAGCGCCACCGTGAAAAACAATTTCGGCCAGATCTTCCGAACCCCGACTACGAACTTCTCCAACACGGTCATGGCCTCGGCGGATCTCGCGAGCTATCTCGACTTCTACCTGCTGCTGGACGTCTCCGGCTCGATGGGCCTGCCCGCGACGACGGCCGGGATGAGCCAGCTCGCCGCCAACAACAAGGACATGTGGTCGGATTACAAGCAGGGCTGCCAGTTCGCCTGCCATTACCCGGGCTACACCGCCTGGAAATACGCGACGGCCAACAACATCCAGTTGCGCTCGGACGCGGTGAACAACGCGGTCTGCTCGCTGATCCAGCGGGCCTCGACTCCCACGGTCGCGAGCCAGTACCGCGTCGGCCTGTACCCGTTCATCAATCAGATGGGGACGCTCGCCGACATCAACAGCTCGATCGCCACCCTGAACATCGCAGCTCAGTGCTCGGCATCCCCGCGGCTGGCCTTGAGCAACCTCTTGGATACCGGCACCACGCAGCTCTACACCAACAACGACCCCAGCACCGGCACAGGCTCCGGCGGAACGCATTTCGAGGTCGTCCTGCCGCAGATGAAGACGACGATCGTCAATGCGGGCGGATTCGGCGACGGCTCCAGCACCAGCGCGCGCAAGCCGTTCATCTTCCTGGTCACCGACGGGATGCAGAACGGGCAACACTATTCCATCACCAAGAACAGCAAGTATTATTACCCCGGCAATCCGTCGACCTTCTCAGGCTATGCCGCCGGCAACTTCGATGGCTCATCGCCGGCGCAGATCGACCCGTCGCTGTGCACGGCGCTGAAGAACGCCGGCGCGACGATCTCGATCCTCTACATCCCGTACAACATCATAACCTATACGGATTACGGCGGGACCGTCGCCTGGGAGAACAGCCGGGTGAACGGCTTCAGCCCGACGTTGGCGACGCCTCTGCAGAGCTGTGCCACGGCGGGCTATTTTTACACGGCCAACTCTCCGGATGACATCACGGCCTCGCTCAACGCGATGTTCGACCAGGCCCTGCAGGTCGCCCACCTGACGCAATAGGCGGACGAAATCAGACCTCGACGATCCGCACCGCAGAAAACCCCTCCTCGCGCGTCGGCGGCTCGAACAGGCGGGCGACCGATCGGATGCTCGCATCCGGGACGACCCTGTCGGCTCGCCGCTGCCGGTTCCGCTCGAGGGCGACCGCGAGGGGGACACGGATCCAGACGGCGTCCACCGGCACGCCATAGCCGCGCGCGACGGCGATGATCGGCGCCCGGTGCCGCGCGCCGGAAAGGGCGGCGTCGACATAGACGCGGCCGGACTCGGTTTCGAGGAAGTGGTCGGGGTCGATCACCAGAGCCAAGGCGCCGCTCAACCCGGCGGCGTGCCCGGAGCTTCTGCGCTGCTCTGACGTGCGCCGGTCGCGGCTCCGCGCTCCGGCAAGGCGGATTCGGGATAGCGCTTGCGGTACTCGGCCAGGAAGGCCGAGAGGGTCTCGGCCTTGGTGGCGCGGGCCGCGATGGCGCGGAATTCCGGCGTCTTCGTCGGGTTGGCGCCGGTGAGCAGCGCGAAGGTGCGGGCGTCCGGGCTCTCGGCCATCGCCTCGGAGAACTTGGCCTTCAGCCGCTCCATGCCGATCGCCTCGCCCGCGAGGTCGTACGCGATGGCGGCACGCACCGCGTCGGCCCGGGCCTGCTCGTCCAGGAGCCGGCCGGCGCGCCAGGCATCGCCGAGCAGCGCCTCGTGCGATTCGCCGGCCTCGCGCCAGCGGCGGGCGCCCCAGAAGATGTCGGCCCGCAGGCGCTCGATATCGGGGCCGCTCTCGTCCTCAATCGTCTCCAGGGCGAGGTCGGTGCGGGTCAGGTCCGAGAGGGCGCGGGCGCGGACCAGGGCGCGGGCGCGCTTCAGCTCGCCGGGCAGCTCGGGCAGGTTGGTGGCGTCGAGCACCTGCAGCGCCCGCATCGGCTTGTCGTCCATCAGCCGGATCGTGGCGAGCCGGGCGGCCACGGCGGACTTGGCCGGGCCGGTGAGCCGGTTGTCGATCTGGTACTGGAGCAGGTCGGCGGCCGAATCCAGCAGGTCGAGCCCGACCAGGCGGTCGGCCAGCCGGCGCACCACCTCGTCGCCGCGCCGCCCGATCGGGGCCAGCTCGCGGAAATCGAAATACAGCGCCACCGCGTCGACCCCGGAAAGCTGGTCGCCCTTGTCGGTGAGGTAGAGGTTCTCGAAGGCGGTGCGCGCCTCGCGGGCCAAAGCCTGGGTGGCGGTGTCGTTCGGCGCGAAAGCGCTGGCCCGGCGCAAGGCCGTGAAGGCGTCGCGCCAGCGGCCGGCACCGAGATAGAGCCGCGCCAAGCCGACCGAGATGCCGGTCTCGGTCGGGCCGCCGTGCCAGGTCAGCGCCAGCCGCTCCAGCCGGTCGATCGCCGCCTCCGGTTCGAGCTTGCCGGAGGCGCGCGCCAGAAGCGCGCCGCGCAGCTGCGCCTCGGCCGCCACCGGCCGCTGGGCGACCTGCTCGAGGCGGGCATAGGCGTCGAGCGCCGCCTCGGCCTGGCCAGTCGCCTCGGACACGCGGGCGCGGACCAGGGCGAGCCGGTCGCGGATCCAGGGCGGCAGGTTGGGCGCGTCCTCGGACCGGGCGGCAGCCGTCTCGGCATCGCCGTTCTCGATGGCCGATTCCGCGGCCTGGGCGCGGATCTGCTGCGCGAGGTCCGGGGGATAGCTCTCGGAGAGCGGCAGCGTGTTGAGGAAGCCGGTCTCAGCCGCCTTCCAGTCGCCGAGTCCGGCCGCGGCCATCGCCCGCCACAGGGCGGCCTCCGGGTCGCTGGCGAGCTGCGACGCCGACAGGGCCTTCAGGGCCTCGGCGTTGCGGCCGCTGCGCACCAGCGCCAGCCCGCGCAGGATCGCGACGTCGCGCTGGGTCGCCAGCAGCGGATCCTCGGCGGCGGCTGCCTCCAAGGCCGCCAGCCCTTCGAGGTCGAAGCCGTTGGCGATGTTGGCGCGGGCGAGCGCCAGCCGCGCCGGACCACGTTCGGCCGGCGGCACCGTCGCGGCGGCGTTGGCGAGCGCCCGCAGGGTCTCGCGCACATTCCCGGCCCGCGCCCGATCCCACGCATCGGGCAGGACCGCGAGGGTCCCGGCCTCGGCCAGGGCGGGATCGGCCTTGCGGGCCGCCGTGGAGGTGGCGAGACCGCCCTCCCGGCCGATCGTCACCCCGTCGAGCTGGGGCCGCACCGCGAGGTCGTCGGCGCCGGCCAGCACCGCGACGCCGTGCCGGCTCGGCAGGATCTCGAAATCCACGAAGCGGCGGCTCTTCGGATTGCCGATGGCGCGCTGCGCCGCCGAGGTGACCACGGCGATGCGCTCGCCATCGCGGTCGAGCCAGGTCGCCGATCCCGGCCTGGGCAGCGCCAGCGCGACGGTGATCCGGCCGGTCGGGTCCGGCTTGCGGACCGGGTCGAGGCTGTCGCTCGGGCTGAGCGCGTCCCCCGCCGACAGCTCCCAGGCCGAGCGGGTCCCGGTGGTGACGGCAGCCAGATCGACCAGCCGGCCCGACGGCACCGCAAAGCGCAGGACCGTGACCGCGCCGATCCGCTCCGGCGCTCCCACCGGCGCGA
The DNA here is from genome assembly GCF_022829515.1 of Methylobacterium sp. J-048. GTDB lineage: Bacteria > Pseudomonadota > Alphaproteobacteria > Rhizobiales > Beijerinckiaceae > Methylobacterium. The sequence goes on along the minus strand of NZ_JAKSYL010000227.1, from coordinate 108,219 downwards.
GGCCCTGGCCGCTCGCCGGAACGGTCACGGGCTCGGCGGTCTCGAACACCAGCGTGGCGACGCCGCCGCGCTCGAACAGGGCGGCGGGGGGCAGGGTCTGGAACGGGAAGACCAGGCCGGCGCCGGCCTGGCGCTTCGGCGGGGCCTCTGGGGGCGTGTCCGCGGCGGCCGGAACCTCGGCCTTCCGGACGGGGATCGGGGTCGGCGCGGCCGGCTTGGCGGCGTTCGCCTCAAGGGGCCCAGGGACCTCGGCGGCCTTGGACTTGGCGGCCTCCGGCGGCGCCTTGGTCACGACGTCGATCGTGTAGGCGCCGTCCTCGCGCTCCGTGGTGATCGAATAGCCTTCGGCGGGGGTGACCAGGATGCTGGCCGATCCCTCGTCGGAATCGGTGGCGAGCTTGGCGATCCCGGGCCGCGGGCGACCGCGAGCCTCGTTCGAGTCGATGGTCCAGGGTCCGGTCACGCGCAGGCGCGTCGTCGGACCCTCGGCGGTCACGGTCGCCACCGCCTCGTCGGGCAGGCGCAGCGACAGGCGCGTCAGGGTCGGGAGCCGGGCGAGTTCCAGCGTGAGCGGCTTGCGCACGGGCGGCGGCGTGCGCGCCCGCAACGCCTCCTCGGCGACCCGTGCCCGGCGGGCGAGTTCGGCCACCACCTCGGGGGGCAGAGGCGGCGGCAGGCCGGACCAGCCCTCCGGCAGGAGATCGACGAACACCCGCTCGCCGGCGGACTGCACGTTGGCCCAGAACGGCCGCTGCAGCGCGACCCGCAGGCCCGAGCCGTCGGGATCGCGCCGGACCGTGGACACGAAAGCGGGCATCTCCTCGGTGAGATGCTCGGGACCGGGGGCGACCCGCTCTCCATAGCCGAGCAACAGGATGCCCCCGGCGAGCTTCGCCTTGACGGTGACCGGCTTGTCGAAGGTGAGCACGATCCGGCCGTAGCCGCCGGGGCCGCTACCGGATTCGTTGCCCTTGGCGCCGATCAGCCGGGCGGCGAGCGCCGGGTCGATCACCGCCAGAAGGGCGAGCGCGGGCAGCGACACGCGCAGCAGCGCGCCGCCGTATCGGCCGATCCGGGATCGCCTGCCCTCCGAACCCATCGCCTCGCCGATCCGATCCCGGCGCGCGGCCCGCCCGGGGCCGCGGCGCCCGGCGCCACACATGGGATCCACCTTGGGGCATCGCGGCTAACGCTGGCTTAACCGTAACCCGGGGATTGGCCGGATCCGGTCCGATCGGTCTCAGCCGCTGAGGGCGACGGCGCGGTCGAGGGCCTGCGGAAACCCTTCCAGCGGCACCGTGATGGTGGCGGGCTCGGTGCCGCTCGCCTTCTGGCCGGTCACCAGAAGGGTCTTGGCATTGCGCATGCCGTCGAGCGCGAGTGCCGGGAAGCTGATCGGCACGAGGCAGCCGTCGCTCACGCACAGGCTGTAGGGCGCGCCCTTTCCGAGGGTCTGCTCGTCGAGCTTGAAGGTCACGCCGGACTCGATCGACAGGCCGAAGGGCATCAGCACGATGCCTTCCGAGCGGCCGTCGATCGGAGTCTGCAACTCGACGCCGAACTTGCGCCGGCCGGTCTGCGAATCGCCCTGGGACTGGGCGACGATGCAGGTGACCTTCTCGCTCGGGCGGGTGCAGGTCATGGTCCAGTCGCCGTAGCTCTCGCTGACCGTGCTGGCGCCGGTGGGCCAGGTCGCGTGCGCTGGGGCGGGCGTGGCGGCGGCTGCCGGCTTGGCCGCGGGCTTCGGAGCAGGCGGCTTCGGCTTAGGTTTGGGCTTGGCTTTGGCCGGCGCCTCCCCGGCGGCCGGGGCCTCGGGCTCGGCATCCTGGGCACGCGGCGACGTGAACGGAAGGGCAAGCAGCAGCGTCGCGATGAGATTGAGGCGAACGACCGCTCGAAACGTCGACATAGAATCACGATCCCCCGGGGCCATTGACGGCAAAGCCGCCTAACGTCCCAATCGGGGTGAGGCAATCGTCCGGCGACGCAGGTCCGTGCTGTCGCGGCGTCTCAGAGCGGGCTCGGTCCGCCGGCGGCCAGGGCGAGGGCGCAGCGGCGGGCGAAGGCGGTCTCGGCCCCGTTTCGGAGGGCGCGGGCCAGGGTGAAGGCGAGGGTGAGGATGCCGGGATCGCGGTCGGCGGTCTCGGCGACCGGGCCGGGGATGCGGGTGGCGATGAAAGCGAGCATGACGACTCCGAGTATCAGGATCCCGGACGTTTCCTCGGCCCCGGTTCGATCATCTTCGCGATGATCGTTGTGCGGGACCTTTGCTGCAGCGCAATATGAGCCATGCGATGGGAGCTCGCCACTCCCTTGGACGCGCGGGCAACATGCACTCGGAACATGATTGCGATGGGCCTCGTCAATCGTCGCTTAACCGCCAATGGTGCGCCGCAGTTGACCGCCGCGGGGCGAGCCGCCATTGAGCGGCCTTCTCGACGACGGGATTCGACGAACGCGCCGGCGCCGGCCGCGCGGCGCGTGCCTGTCGCCCCACTGTCATACGCGCGCCATAACCCGCTCGCGAGCCGAAGAGCGGACCTCAGGCGTCCGCCAGACAAGGACCGACCGCATGACCGAACAGCCGTCCCGTCACCCGATCCATGGCCGTATCACCGGCCCCATCGTGATGATCGGCTTCGGCTCGATCGGCCGGGGCACCCTGCCGCTGATCGAACGGCACTTCGAGTACGACCGCGCCCGCTTCACCGTGATCGACCCGGTCGACACTCACCGGGCGCTCGCCGAGAAGCACGGCCTGCGCTTCGAGAAGGTGGCCCTGACCCCGGAGAACCTGCGCGACGTGCTCACGCCCCTGCTCACCGAGGGCGGCGGCCAGGGCTTCTGCGTGAACCTGTCGGTCGACACCTCGTCGCGGGCGATCCTGGAGCTCTGCCGCGAGCTCGGCGCCCTCTACATCGACACCGTGGCCGAGCCCTGGCCGGGTTTCTATTTCGACAAGAGCCGCGGCCAGGGTGACCGCACCAACTACGCCCTGCGCCAGGACATCCTCGACGCCCGCGCCCAGAAACCGGGCGGCACCACGGCGGTCTCCTGCTGCGGCGCCAATCCCGGCATGGTCTCCTGGTTCGTCAAGCAGGCGCTGCTGAACATCGCCAAGGATACCGGCGTCACCACGCCCGAGCCCAAGTCCCGGGACGAGTGGGCCTCCCTCATGAAGACCCTGGGCGTGAAGGGCGTGCACATCGCAGAGCGCGACACCCAGCGCGCCAAGACCCCCAAGCCCCGGGGCGTGTTCGTCAACACCTGGTCGGTGGAGGGCTTCGTCTCGGAAGGCAACCAGCCGGCCGAGCTCGGCTGGGGCACGCACGAGACTTGGAAGCCCGCCAACGCCCGCGAGCAGGAGAAGGGCTCGCGCTGCGCGATCTACCTGCTGCAGCCCGGCGCCGACACTCGCGTGCGCACCTGGGTGCCCACCGCCGGCTCGCAGTTCGGCTTCCTGGTGACCCACAACGAGGCGATCTCGATCGCCGACTACTACACGGTGCGCGAGGGCGATAAGCCGGTCTTCCGCCCGACCTGCCACTACGCCTACCACCCGGCCGACGACGCCGTGCTCTCGCTCCACGAGATGTTCGGCAACGCCGCCAAGGTGCAGGAGCAGCACCATATCCTCGACGAGACCGAGATCGTCGACGGCATCGACGAGCTGGGCGTACTGGTCTACGGCCACGCCAAGAACGCCTACTGGTACGGCTCGCAGCTCTCCATCGAGGAGACAAGGCGGATCGCCCCCTACCAGAACGCCACCGGCCTGCAGGTGACCTCGGCCGTGCTCGCCGGCATGGTCTGGGCGCTGGAGAACCCGGAGGCCGGCATCGTCGAGGCCGACGAGATGGATTTCCGCCGCTGCCTGGAGGTCCAGACCCCGTATCTCGGCCCGGTCGTCGGCGTCTACACCGACTGGACCCCGCTGACCGACCGCCCGGGCCTGTTCCCGGAGGACATCGACACCAGCGATCCCTGGCAGTTCCGCAACGTGCTCGTGCACGGCTGAGGTCGGGGGCCGCGGTCACATCGTCACCTGCGGAAGGCGTGGGGATCACGACGTGCGTCCCCCTCCCCCCTGTGCGGGGTGAGGGGGACGCGCCTAGGTCCGGCCTTGGCCCGCATCCGGCAGCGCCCTGTGGAAACCGTAGCCCGCATGGGCAAGCGCCCCGGCTACTCCGCCTGCCGGCGCGTCACGAGGGTGCGGTTCGGCTCGACCTCGTTCGTGTCCTGCTGGTAGAGCGGCACGATCACCCGCAGCCAGCCGCGGGTCTCGCGGCCGCGGTAATTGCGCTCGACCACGTCGCGGGTAAGGTAGGCCTGCAGGTTCACCGGCCCGAAATTGTACCCGACCAGGCCGCCCACCGCGATCTGGCCCTGCGGCCGGTAGCTGGACACGCCGGTCGGCAGGTCGCTCGACCCGAACGCGACGGCGCCGACCTGCCATGTCCCGAACTTCTTCGCCGCCGTGAGATCCAGGTTCAGGTAGTCCGGATAAAGGGTGCCGAAGGGCGAGCGCATGTCGAGAAAGATCCCGTGGAGCAGGTTCGCGGTCAGGCTCCAATTCTGGCCTGTGTAGCTGATCGCGAAACGGTGGGTCAGCGACGCGGATTGGGTCAGGAAGCGCGTCTCGATCGGGATGTAGCCGCCGAAAAAGTAGCTCACGCCGACATCGTTGCCGAGATCCCAGGCGAGCTGGGCGGCGAGCAGCGGCTGGCCGATGCCGCTCTGATAGGGCGCGCCCTGGAGGGTCGCGGCCACGACCGGCTGGGTGACGAAGAACTGGAGGCGCCCGCCCGCGATGTCCCAGGGCGTGGACCAGGCGAAGGTCGGCAGGTTGACGTTCGTTGCGGTGTCGCCCGGCCGCGCGCTGCGCGTGCCGAAGCTCGACAGGTTCACGAAGTATAGCCCGACCGGAAGCTGCGCGCCCACCGGCAGGCCGATGGTCTGGCCCGGCTGGGCCGCCGAAGCAGCGTGAGCAGACGTTGCAGCACCAAAACCGTAAATGGCAAGTGCAGCCGAGGCGATCCGGCGTAATCCCAGGCTAAATCCGGTCATCAGAACCCCGAGACAGAGCCCCGCAATCGGGACCGATCTGGGTATGACGCTCGGTCGCACAGGGCTCATCCCGGCGTTACGATCAAGTTGTGCGGAATGACACGCGCGTGACCCGCGGGGCAGCGCGGCCGGGACGAATTCACCCGTGCCTCAGCTGCGCGGCGTCTGCAGTTCCCGACCGCCCGGGTTCCAGGCCAGGAGCCGCGCCTCGACCAGGTCGATCTCACGGACGAGCTGGCGCAGGACCACGTCGTCGATGGCCCGCGAGCGGCGCAAACGATAGAGCGCCTCGCGTTCGGCCTCGATACCGGCAAGCCGCAGGCGCTTCTCCATGATCGCGAGCTGGCGCGCGCGGCTCCGCTCCTCCCGGGGGGCGCCGGTCGGTGCCTCAAGCCCCTCGTAACGATCCATGGCCCGGGCGCCGGCCTCGACGGCGACGGAGGCGTCCTCCTGCTCCTCGACAAGGCGGTGCTGCAGCGCCTCGATCGCCGTCACGGCGTCGTGACGCGCGGCGGCGCGGGCGGAATCCTCCTCCGCATCGTGGGTGGAATCGGCTGGCAAGCGCAGGCCCCGCAACAGCGGCGGCAGGACCGTGCTGGCCATAAGCAGAGAGGTCAGGATCACCCCCATCGCCAGCAGGATCGCGAGATCCCGGGCCGGGAACGGCGTGCCGTCCTTCAGCGTAAGCGGCAGGGTCAGGATGCCGGCCAGCGTGATCGCCCCCTTCACGCCCGCGAGCGTCGTGGCGGCCACGAGCCGCCACGTCAGGCCCTCGCGCCGCTCGCCCCGGCGATGCGCCTTCACCAGGACGAAGTGGAGCGAGACCCAGACCCAGGCGAACCGGATCGCCATCAGGCCGGCCGTGATGGCCAGCACCCAGGCCACCAGCCAGCCCGCGCCCTGCACGTCGGCCTGCTTGACCGCGTGGCCGAGAACCTCGGGCAGCTGCTCGCCCAGCAGGACGAAGATCGAGCCGTTGGCCGCCAGCGCGACCGTGTCCCACACGGCGGTGCGCCGGACCCGGGTGGTGCCGAGGCTGCGCCCCTGGATCTCGACATAGGTCATGGCGATGCCGGCCGCGACCGCGGCCAGGATGCCCGAGGCGTGGACGTGCTCGGCTGCCAGATAGGCCCCGAACGGCGTGAGCAGGCTGAACAGGATCTGAAGGCCGGGATCCTCGCCGGTCCGCCGCCGCAGGAGGTCCTGCGCGCCCATCAGCAGAAAGGTCGTGGCGGCGCCGATGCCGAGGCCGCCGAGCGCCAGCCAGACGAAGGTGGTCGCGGCCTCCGACAGCGAGAAAGTCCCGGTGAGCGCCGCTGCGATGGCGAAGCGCAGGCAGACGAGGCCGGTGGCGTCGTTGAGCAGCGCCTCGCCTTCGAGGATGTGCATGAGCCGCCGCGGCACCGGGGCCTGGGCGGCCACCGACGAGACCGCGATCGGGTCGGTCGGGGACAGGACGGCGGCGAGCGCAAAGGCGACCGCCAGGGGGATGCCCGGGATCATGGCGTGGATCAGCATGCCGATCCCCAGCACCGTCAGCGCCACGAGCCCCAGCGCAAGCGCTAGGACGGTCCGTCCGTTGCGGAACAGGTCACGCTTGGGGATGCGCCAGCCGTCGAGGAACAGCAGCGGCGGCAGGAACACCAGGAAGAAGATCTCGGGATCGAGGGCCGTGCTCGGCAGCGGTCCCAGCGCGAGGGCCACGCCGATCGCGATCTGGATCAAGGGCAGCGGCAGCGGGACCAGGCGGCCCAGCGCGCCGCTCACAAGCACGGATAGCAACAGGGCCAGGACGACGGTGACGCTTTCCATGCGTGTCTTTCGAACGAGGGCCGGCTTCCCCTCGGGAGGCGTCGACCGGGTGATGCGCGGATGGCCGGGATCGGGCCTTGTAGCATCTGCCGGGCTGCGGAATGCCGGCGATCGACGACGCCGGGCGACCGATCGGGCGAAACGATGCCGATCGATTAATCGGAATTTTTAGAAATCATTATATAGCATTCGAAGAGCGCCAGGGCGCCAATGCGATTCTATTCTGGAAATATAATGCTCGACTTCATGTCAATCAAAGGCAAGCTGATCGTCTGCTTTTCGGTTATGCTTGCTCTGATCTGCAGCCTGGCCGCGCTGTCCTACTACCACATTGAAACGATCAATCGTGTCGCCACGGAGATGCGCGCCAGCCGTCTGCCGGCCGCGCAGGCCCTCACCGGCATCCAGGTCGTGACCTTACGGATCCGCGTCAACGGCAGCCGTGCTCTGACGGCGAAGTCGGCCGAGCACAGGAAGGACGCCCTCAACTCGATCCAGCAGCGCCTCGCCGAATTGCGGACCTACCAGGCTGGCTACGCGAGCCTTCTGGAAACCGACGCGGCCCGCGAGCTCTACAAGACCTTCGAGCGACAATGGGCGACATATCTGGAACAGCAGGCCGACGGATTCGCGCGGGCCGAAGGCGGCGACCTCGCCGGCGCCCAGGAACACTACAACACCACGATGTCGGATACGATCCGGGCGACCATCGCCACCCTCGTCGCGATGTCGAACCAGCAGAGTGCGGCGGCAGCGGCCAGCGGCGCGGAGGCACAGGACGCCTACGAGCGCGCCCATCAGCAGATGACGGGCTTCCTGGCACTGGCCGCGATCCTGGCGATCGGGGCCGTCGTGATGCTGGTCCTGGAGATCAGCCGCCCGCTCGGACGCATGACCGCGGCCATGCATCAGCTCGCCTCGGGCGATACCGGGACGGAGATCCCGGCCGTCGGGCGGCGGGACGATGTCGGCGCGATGGCGGGTGCCGTCCAGATCTTCAAGGAGAACATGATCCAGACACGCCGGCTGGAGGCGGAGACCGCGCAGGCGCGGTTGGAAGCGGAGGCGCAGCGCAAGACCGGCATGCGCCAGATGGCCGACAGCTTCGAGGCGGCGGTCGGCGGCATCATCGGCCAGGTCTCGGCCTCGGCTACCGAGCTCCAGTCCACCGCCCAGACGATGAACGCCACCGCCGCCCAGACCGCCAGCCAATCGACGACAGTGGCGGCCGCGGCCGAGGAGGCGGTGACCAACGTCAACACCGTGGCGGCGGCCGCGGAAGAGCTCGGCTCGTCGATCCAGGAAATCGGACGGCAGGTCGACGGCTCGGCGCAGCTGGCCCGGCTGGCCGTGTCCGAGGCCGACCAGACCGGGGCGCTGGTGCAGGAATTGAGCACCGTCGTCGGACGGATCGGCGACGTGGTCGGACTGATCTCGGATATCGCCGGGCAGACCAACCTGCTCGCCCTGAACGCGACCATCGAGGCCGCCCGCGCGGGCGCAGCCGGCAAGGGCTTCGCCGTGGTCGCCTCCGAGGTGAAGGCGCTGGCCGAGCAGACCGCCAAGGCCACGCATGAGATCTCCGGACAGATCGCGCAGGTCCGGGGCTCGACCGGCCAGGCCGTCACGGCGATCGGCGGCATCACGGCGCGGATCCAGGAGATCAGCGGCGTCGCCACCGCGATCGCGGCCTCCGTCGAGCAGCAGCAGGCGGCCACCCAGGAGATCGTGCGCAACGTCGGACAGGCGGCGAGCGGCACCGCCGAGGTGACGACGAACATCGCCGGCGTGGCCGGAGCCGCCGACGAGACCGGGGCCGCGGCGTCCCAGGTTCTGTCCGCAGCCTCCGCGCTGTCGCGCCAGTCCGAGCATCTCTCGGCCGAGGTTCGGCATTTCCTCGCAACCGTCCGCGCCGCCTGATTCTTTTTTTGGACTGATCGCGTTGGTCCGACCGGCGGCGATTTTCGCCGGTCGGGCCGAGATTGCCCGAACCATTGCTACGATACCTGCGATGAAGGGGGCAGCTCGAGAAATCATCCTGTCATTCCGGGGCCGCGAAGCGGAGCCCGGAATCCAGAAACACCGATGGATCAAAGTCTTACACCGTCGGCGGCTCTAGATTCCGGGCTCGCCTGCGGCGCCCCGGAATGACGGGGTGAGTGTGTCTGAACGCTACCCCTCCGCCTCCACCGTCACGCAGAAATCCGCCCGGTAGCTGTCGCCCTCGACCGGGTTCGAGACCCAGCGACAGCGGCCGATCCGCAAATCGTGGCCGGCGTGGAAATGGCCCGAGATCCACAGCGCCGGGCGCTCGGCATCGGGGAGGTCGTCGAGCGCAGTGCTGGCGTAGAAGGCCGGCACCCACCACGGCACGCCGGGCTGGTCCCGGTAGCGATCCGCCGCCAGGGGGCTCGCCGGGTGATGGGTCACCACTACGGTCGGGCCGTCATGGGGCACGCGGAGCGCGGCGTGCAATGCGGCGCGCTCGGCCGCATGCGCCGCCATGGCGTCCGCGGGCTGCCACGCCCCGCCATCGGACTTGCGGATCGACCCAAGATATTCGCGCGAGCCGGTGACCGGATCGGTCATGCGCGCGGCGGCATAGGCGACCGGATCCGCCGGGCGGTCGGGCGCGTCGGCGGCGAGCCAGCGTCCGGCGAGGTGCCAGTCGCTCCACAGGGTCGTGCCGATGAAACGCACGCCGTCGATCACGCAAGCCTGCGAGCCCTGGAGCAGGTGAATGCGGTCGCCCAGCGCGTTCACCCGGGCGACATCCGCCTCCAGAGCCGCCAGCAGTTCCGGGGCCGTGCGCATGTCGCCCGTGGGGGCGTAGCGCTCGTGGTTGCCCGGCACCAGCACGATCGGCCTGCCCTGCGCCAAGTGGACCAGGGCGGCGAGGCCCCGCTCGGGGTGCCCCTCGTAGAGGTCCCCCGGGCAGGCGAGCAGGTCGAACGGCTCCGCAGGCAGCGCGATCAGGTCGAGCCGCCGCCGCTCCAGATGCAGGTCGGAGATCGGGAAGATGCGCATGGGGATGCCTATTTCGCCGCCCGTCGCTCGGCCGCGGCGGCCCGGAAGATATCGGCGGCGGAATCGGCGTTGAGGATCGCGATGCCGCCCGCCGCGACGAGATCCGGCCAGGGACTGGGGTGGAGCGCGGTGACCAGACCGGCCGCGATGATCGCCAGGTTGGCGTAGGCGTCGTTGCGGGCCGAGAGGTAGGCCGCCCGGGTCAGGCTGCCGGAGCCGGACCGATGCCGGGCCAGCATCAGCGCACAGGTGAGGTTCACCGCGAGCGCCCCGAGGCCGGTCAGCGTCAGCGGCAGGGCCGCCGGGGGCACGAAGTCGGCAAACTTGTCGTAGGCGGCGTAGGCGGTCGCGAGCGCCGGCACCAGCAGGATGAACGCCATGGCGGTGCCGAGCCGCGCCCGGTTGCGCGCACTCCAGGACAGGCCGGCAAAGATCAGCAGGTTGATCGCCGCGTCTTCCAGGAAATCGAGGCTGTCGGCGATGAGCGCCACCGAGCCGATGGCGAGCGCCACCGCGATCTCGATGCCGAAATAGCCGAGGTTCAGCGCCGCCACGCGGACGACGACCGGGCGCAGGGCGGGCGGCTCGGGCTGGGCGGCGTTGTCAGCGGTCACGGGGCGGTCATCGCCGAGTGCGGCGCGCCTGTCGAGCGGATGTTGAGAAAACCCTGTCCGCGCCTCAAGAAAGTTCCAAGGACCTTGCGCCTTCGTCCGGGTGGATTCGACGGCGCGATCGTGCGAACCGGTCTTGTCGAGCCGGCTGCACCCGAGATGCCGCTGGCCGGAACCGGAGGTCTGTCGAGCCATGCTGCCCGAACTGCGCGTGCTCTATTTCGAAGATCTCGAGGTCGGGTTGTCCGAAACCCTCTCGAAGACCATCGCGTCCTCCGACGTGGTCGGCTTCGCCGAGATCACCGGCGACCGCAACCCGATCCACCTGTCCGAGCACTTCGCCGCCCGCACGCCGTTCGGCACCCGCATCGCCCACGGCCTGTACACGGCCGGGCTGATCTCGGCGGTGCTCGGCACCCGGCTGCCCGGCCCCGGGGCGGTCTACATCTCGCAGACCCTCAACTTCCGCGCGCCGGTGCGCATCGGCGACATCGTCGATGTCACCGTCACGGTGGCCGAGCTGATGCCGGAGCGTCGGCGCGCCCGCCTCGCCTGCCGCTGTTCGGTTGCCGGGGAGACCGTCCTCGACGGCGAGGCGCTGGTGAAGGTGCCGACCAAGGCCGAGGCCGACCCGCTCGCGATCCGCACCGAGCGCCAGCAGGGCTGAGGTGGACAAGGCCGGAGAGCCGATCGCCGCGGAGACGATCGCGGACCCGGACGACCCGCGCCTCGAACCCTACACCCGGATGCGCGAGCGCGACCTCGTGGGCCGCGCCGGGCGCTTCATTGTCGAGGGCGAAGTCACCCTGCGGCTGCTGCTCGGCCCTCGCGCCCGGTTCCGGGCCGAATCGATCCTGCTCGCCCCGGAGCGCTGGCCGGGTCTCGCCCCGGACCTAGCCGCCTGCCCGAATAGGCCGCCGGTCTATCTCGCCGCCAAGGCGGTGATGAGTGCGGTGACCGGCTTCCCGATTCATCGCGGCGTCCTGGCGGTGGGCCTGCGCGGACCGGAGCCCGAACCCGCCGCCCTCGTGCCGCCGGCTCCCGCCCCGGCGCTGGTGCTCGGGCTCGCGGGCCTGACCAACCACGACAATGTCGGCGCTGCCTTCCGCAACGCCGCAGCCTTCGGGGCCGACGCGGTGCTCCTCGACGCCGCGAGTTGCGATCCGCTCTATCGCAAGAGCATCCGGGTCTCGGCCGGCGCCGCGCTGATCCAGCCCTTCGCGCGACTCGGCGCCGGGCAGGACTGGCTGGCCCTGGCCAGCGCGCTCAACCTCGAAGCACTGGCGCTCAGCCCCGGGGCTGCCGAACCCCTGCATGCCCTCACCGTGCCGGCGCGGGTGCTGCTGATCCTCGGGACCGAGGGGCCGGGCCTCGATGCGACGACACTCAGTCGAGCCCGCCCGGTGCGGATCCCGATGGCCCCGGGCTTCGATTCGCTCAACGTGGCAACCGCTGCGGGGATCGCCCTTCAGACGATCGCTCGCGGCCAGGGCCGGCTCGTTCCGGCCGGTTGAGCCCCTCCCTTCCGCTCCGGAGCCAAACGCGCGACAAACGGCTGCAATTGCCGAGCGCCGCTGCGAGGCTAGCTTGGCCGATAGGGTTCGGGGGTTGCGAGGGGAGTCGGCGGCGTTGCTTCAGTCTGGGGATGGTTTGCGGGCGCTGACCGGACGCCGGGTGGCCGTGGTCGGCGCCGGTCCCGGCGGCCTGGCCTCGGCCCTGCTGCTGGCTCGCGCCGGGGTCCACGTGACCCTGTTCGAGAAGGACGCCCAAGTCGGTGGCCGCACGAAGACCGTCACGGCACCGGGCGGCTACAAGTTCGATATCGGGCCGACCTTCTTCCTCTACCCGCAGATCCTGGCCGACATCTTCACGAGCTGCGGCGAGCGGCTTGAGGACCACGTCAAGCTCGAACGGCTCGACCCGCAATACAACCTGGTGTTCGAGGGTCCGGACGGCATCTCCGGCACGATCCGCGCGACCGGCGACATCGCCCGCATGGAGACGGAGATCGCCCGGATGGCCCCGGACGACGCCAAGAACGTCCAGGCGTTCTTCACCGAGAACCGGACGAAGCTCGATTACTTCAAGCCGATCCTGCAGCAGGCCTTCCACACCCTGCGCAGCATGGCGAGCCCGGCGATGCTGGCCGCCCTGCCCCACCTGCATCCCGGCCGCAGCGTCGACCGCGACCTGAAGCGCTACTTCGCGGATCCGCGGGTGCGCCTCGCCTTCTCGTTCCAGACCAAATACCTCGGCATGTCGCCGTTCCGCTGCCCGAGCCTATTCACGATCCTGTCGTTCCTGGAATACGAGCACGGCGTCTACCACCCCGTCGGCGGCTGCGGCGCGGTCTCCGAGGCGATGGCCGGCCTGGCCGGACGCATGGGCGTCGACGTCCGGCTCAACGCCAACGTCGAGCGGGTGGTGTTCGACGGCAAGCGCGCCAGCGGCGTCGTGGTGGACGGCGAGACCTTCAACGCCGACGCGGTGCTGATCAACGGCGACTTCGCCAAGGTGATGCGCGCCCTGGTGCCGGAGAAGCACCGCCCACGCTGGCGCGACGCCAAGATCCACAAGGCCCGGCTCTCCTGCTCGACCTTCATGCTGTATCTCGGCCTCGAAGGGAAAGTGCCCGAGAGCCTGGGACACCACACGATCCTCCTGGCCGACGGCTACGAGCGCAACATCCGCGAGATCACCGAGGGGACGCTGCCGATGCAGCCCTCCCTCTACGTCCAGCACGCCGGCTACACCGACGGCGGCATGGCGCCCCCCGGGCATACCGCCCTCTACGTCCTGGTGCCGGTCCCGAACCTGAAGGCCGGAATCGACTGGCCGGCGACCCGGGCGAGCTACCGCGCCCTGATCCTGGAACGCCTGAAGCATCTCGGGCTGGAGGATATCGAGTCCCGGATCCGCTACGAGCGGATCATCGACCCGACCCAATGGGAGGAGGATTTCGCGGTCCACGAGGGCGCCACCTTCAACCTTGCCCACGACCTGATGCAGATGCTGTATTTCCGGCCGCACAACCGCTTCGGGCCGGGCCTCTACATCGTCGGCGGCGGCACCCATCCGGGCTCAGGCCTGCCGGTGATCTACGAGGGTGCCCGCATCACCGCGCGGCTGCTGATCGAGGAGCTGGCCGGCGTCCGCGCCGCAGCCCAGGCGGGCATCCCGGACACGGCGCCGCTGGCGACCTCCGGCGAGGCCTCGTGATCGGCCCGCCGGGCCGGACGACGCTGGCCGCCGGCCTCTGCGCCGTCGCGGTGCTCTCGGCCTCGGACGCGATGGCCGCGACCCTGCAGGTGGAGGTCGACGGGATCGAGCCCGGTGGCGGCCCAGTCCGGGTGGCTCTGTGCCAGGGTGGTCTCGCCGAATCGTTCTGCACGCAGGGCGACGAGGCACCGGCCTCCGGGGGGCGGGCCCGGTTCACCTTCCGAGACGTGGCTCCGGGTGCCTACGCGGTGGCGGCCTTCCAGGATTCCAACGGCAACGGCCGCCTCGACCGGACCGGACTCGGCCTGCCCCTCGAGCCCTACGGCTTCTCGGGTGCCGTCGCGCGCCGGGCGCGGCCGGACTTTTCCGACGCCGCCTTCGCGCTGCAGGAGCCCGGCGCTGCCGTGCGGGTGTGGCTCGCCCGCGCCCTGCCGCGGCGGTGACGGGGTGGAAGACCCCCTCGTCAGGATCGCAGGCGTCGGCCTGGACCTGCGCGGGCGGCGGGTGCTGGAGCAGGTCGATCTCGCCCTCGATCCCGCCGAGACCCTGGCGCTGCTCGGCCCGAACGGAGCCGGCAAGTCCTCGCTGATGCGCCTCGTGGCGGGCCGCCTGGCGCCCGGCGCCGGGACGGTGCGGGTGGCCGGCGCCGACCCGTTCCGGGAGGGCCGCGCCCGCCGGAGCATCGGCTGGGTCCCCCAGGAGATCGCCCTCTATCCGCGCCTCACGGTCGCCGAGAATCTCGGCGTCTTCGGCCAGCTCGCGGGCGTGCCCCGGCGCGACCGGCGCGCGGCCGTCGCGGCCGCCCTGGAGATGGCCGACATCGCCGACGTGGCCCATCGCCCGGTCGGGATCCTGTCCGGCGGCTACCGGCGCCGGGTCAACATCGCAGCGAGCCTGATGAACCGGCCGCGCCTCGTCCTGCTCGACGAGCCGACCAGCGGCGTCGACCTCGCCGCAAGGGCAGCGATCCACGCGGTGCTGGACCGGCTGAAAGCCGCGGGCACCGCGATCCTGATCGCCACCCACGATTTCGCCGAGGCCGAGCGTCTCGCCTCCCGGGTCGCGTTCTTGGCGCAGGGGCGGATCGTGCGCGAAGGGCGTCTGGCCGACCTGCTGGCGCAGCTGCGGGTCGGCGCGCCGGAGCGGGAGCTGAGCCTCGCCCTGCCGGCGGACGCGGCCGCGGAGGCGGTGCTGCGCCGCGGCGGCTTCGTCCCGGCCGAGCCGGACGGCCTGGTCTGGCGCTCGGTCGAGCGCTCCGGCCTCGACGGCGCGGCCCTGCTCGGGGCGCTGCGGGCGCAGGGCGTGCCGGTGGCCGAGGTGCGGGTCCGCGCCCCGCGGCTGGAGGCGCTGTATCTCGACGCGATCCGGCCCCGGGAGGTCCCGGACCGTGGGGCCTCCGAGCCGCGCCGGGCGGAGGCCGCCGGATGATCGGCGCCGCGTTCCGGGTGATGGCGCTGAGCCTCCTGCGCGACCGCGCCGCCCTGGTGATGGCTTTCGTGCTGCCCACGGTGATCTTCTCGATCTTCGCCGCGATCTTCTCCGGGGCGACCGGCGACCGGATTCGCATCCATCTCGGGCTCGCCGACTTCGCCCGGACGGCGGCCACGCAGCGCCTCGCAGACGCCCTGGTGGCCGACCCGTCCCTGCGGGTCACCCGCCTGCCGGCGAGCAACCTGGCGGACGTGACCCAGGCGGTCCGCTCCGGCGCGGTCGACGTCGCCCTGGCGCTCCGGGGCGACCTGATCGCCGCGCCTTCGGACGCCGCGCCTAGCCCCGCCGATCAGCCGGTGGTGCTGGTCGAGAACCCCGCCAAGGCGCTCGCCACGCCGATCGCCCTGGGCCAGCTCCAGCGCGTGCTGAACGAGGCGCTGCCCGACGTGGTGCTCTCGCGCATCGTCGCGGACGTGGAGCGCACCGGCAAGATCGGCCCGGACGAGCGGCGCTTCCTCGACGAGGCGTTTGCCGAGCAGCGGGCCAAGAAGGAGCCGTTCAGCTTCGCCTCGCTGGTCGAGCGGCAGAGCACCGCCGCCGGCACCGCCAACGCCCGGGTGAGCTACTACGCCGGCGCGATCACCGCGGTGTTCCTGCTGTTTGCCGCCATGCAGGGAGCGCTCTCGCTGGTCGAGGAACGGGAGACCGGCATCGCCGAGCGCCTGATGGCCGGCCCCGGCGGCCTGCCGGTGGTGGTGCTCGGCAAGTTCGGTTTTCTGACGCTGCAGGGCATGGTCCAGGCCGGCCTGATCTTTCTGGCCGCCGAGCTTCTCTACGGGGTCGAGATCGGCCCGCACTGGCCGGCCTTCCTCACGGCCTGCCTGCTGGTCTCGGCCATGGCCGCGGGCCTGGCGCTCGCCGCCTGCGCGCTGGCCGCCTCCCGCCAGCAGGCGCACCTCGCCTCGACCTTCGGGGTGCTGCTGCTCTCCGCGGTCGGCGGCTCGATGGTGCCGCGCTTCCTGATGCCCCCCTGGCTGCAGCAGGCCGGTTGGCTCACGCCCAACGCCTGGGCGATCGAAGCCTATCAGAACGCACTGGGCGAGGGCTTCGGCTCCGCGGCGCCGGCCTTCGCGGTGCTGAGCGTGCTGACGCTCGGCGGGCTGGGCCTTGCGCTCGGTCTGGTGGCCCGGCGGACCGCCTGAGCGGCCGGCTCCGCGACGATCCGCGCCGCGCCTGCGACCAGCCGTACCCGGACACAGCCCAGCCGATCGGGCAGGGTCCGCGTTCCTGCACTGCGAGACATCTATGCTCCGCCTGCTCATCGCCGACGGCAACGATCGGGCGGCCCGCGACCGGCACGTCGCGGCGACGGGCCGGACCTCGGCCGAATCCTACGCCGTGGTGGTCCACGACCTCGCCCCCGAAACCGCCTGCCGCTTCCTCAACCCGGCCGATGCCGATGCGGCCCTGCCGCAGGACCTGTCGGCGTTCGACGGGCTGATCTTCACCGGTTCGACCCTGAAGGTCTCCGAGGCGACGCCGGCGGTGACCCGCCAGCTCAACCTGATGCGGAGCGCCCTGGAGGCGGGACTCGCGGTGTTCGGGTCCTGCTGGGGCGTTCAGGTCGCCGCCACCGTGGCCGGCGGGCACGCGGCTGAGAACCCGCGGGGGCCGGAATACGGCTTCGCCCGGGCGATCACCCCGACCCAGGAAGGCCGGACCCATCCGCTGCTGGCTGGCCGCCCGGCGGTCTGGGACGCGCCGGCGATCCACTCGGATGCTGTGCTGGAGCCGCCCCCGGGGGCGCGGGTGCTGGCGGGCAACCGCGTGCTGGGCGTCCAGGCCATCGAGATCCGGCACGGAGCCGGCTGGTTCTGGGGCACGCAGTACCACCCGGAACTCGACCTTGAAGAAGTCGGCGCGATGCTGCGCCTGTGCGACACCGCGATCGTCGAGGCCGGCCTCGCCGAGGATCCGGAGGCGGTGGCGGCCTATGCCGACGAGATCGCGAGCCTCCAGGGCGACGATCCCGAGGCGGCGCGCCGCCTCGCCTGGCGCCACGGCCTCGGCCCGGAAGTGCTCGAAGCGCCCCTGCGCCGCCGGGAGATCGGTAACTTCCTGGCTCAGCTGTCCACAGACAGGGCCTGAACGGCCGGTCCCGCGACCGGGTGGCGCGTTGACCCGCGGGGTCTCGCGTCTAGCTTCGAGACGCGGGTAACGCTGTGACGGGCCCGGGGAGCGACCTTTCAGGATGAGCCAGGATTCGACGGTCGCCGTGATCGGCAGCGGGCTCGGCGGACTCGCGGCCGCGTGCGTGGCCGCTGCGCGCGGCCACCGCGTCACGGTCTACGACAAGAACGGCTGGCTCGGCGGCAAGGCGGCGGTGCTGCACGAGGGCGGCTTCCGCTTCGACATGGGCCCGACCATCCTGACGGTGCCGCGCGTGCTGGAGCGGATTTTTGCCGAGGCCGGCCGCTCGGTCCACGACTACATGGACCTGCGCCGCCTCGACCCGCAATGGCGCTGCTTCTTCGACGACGGCTCCCACATCGACCTGCTGCAGGATGTCGAGCGGATGGCCGGCGACATGGACCGCTTCGCCCCCGGCAGCGGCGACGGCTACAAGAAGTTTCTTTCTATTTCCGAGCACTTGCACGGCGTGTCCGAAAAATTCTTCTTCTGGAAGCCGGTCGAGGACCTGTTCGACACGATCAACCTGCGCGCCAACATGAACCCCGGCACCCTGCGCGACGTGCTGTCCCTGCGCATGCACGCCTCGGTGGCTTCGACCATCCGCGGCAAGGTCAAGGATGCGCGCCTCGCGCAGATGCTTGATCACTTCGTGCAATATGTCGGCTCCTCGCCCTACGGCGCGCCGGCGGTGCTCTGCGCCATCGCCCACATGCAGACGGCCGACGGCGTCTGGTACCCGATGGGCGGCACCCGCGCGGTGGCCGAAGGCCTGGCCAAGCTCGCCCAGGAGCTCGGCGCCACCTGCAGGACCGACACCGAGGTGACCGGGATCGAGACCGCCAACGGCGCGGTCCGGGGCGTGCGCACCGCCGCAGGCGTGACGCCCTTCGATGCCGTGATCTCCAACATGGATTCGGTCCGCACCTACCGCGAGCTCGTCGGCGGCGCCGCCGGCAAGGCCTACGCGAAGAAGAACCCCGAGCCGGCCTGCTCCGGCGTGGTCCTCTACCTCGGCCTGAACAAGCGCTACGAGCACCTGAACCACCACGACTTCGTCTTCTCCCGGGACCCCGAGGAGGAGTTCGATTACATCTACAACAAGGGCGAGCCGGCCCCGGACCCGACCGCCTATCTGGCGGCCCCTTCCTCCACCGACCCGAGCGTGGCCCCCGAGGGCGGCGAGGCGCTCTACGTCCTGGTGCACACGCCCTACCTGCGCCCACACCACGATTGGCGCCCGGACGGCCCCCTGTTCCAGAACTACCGCCGGACCATCCTGGACAAGCTCAAGCGCACCGCCGGGATGCCCGACCTGGAGGAGCGCATCGTCGTCGAGCGCCACCTGACTCCACAGGACATCCACGAGCGCTACCGCGTGCTCAACGGCGCGATCTACGGGCTTGCCTCGCATGGAAGGGTGATGGGCGCGTTCAAGCCGGGCAATCGCTCGCGGCAGGTGCGCGGCCTCTACCTCGCCGGCGGCGCCGCCCATCCCGGGCCCGGCATGCCGATGGTGATGATGTCCGGCTGGATCGCCGCGGACGCGCACGATCAGGACGCGCGCGGAACGCTGCGCGCCTCGGCGTGACACCCGCATCGCCATCCCCTCCCCCCACTGCGGGGGAGGAAAACTGCGGCGACCCGCAGCGGCCACTCCCCTGCTCCCGGTCTCCCCCCTGATCCGCCGCTTCATGGAGGCGTGGTTCGAGCGCTACCTGCACCGGCACTTCGATGCCCTGCGGATGCCGCTCTGGAGCGAAAAGCTGGCCCCGAGCCATCCCGGCCCGCTGGTGATCTACTGCAACCACCCCGCCTGGTGGGATGCCGCGGTGATCATCGTGTTGTCCGGCCAGCTCTATCCGAAGCGCGAGAACCGGGCCCCGTTCGACGCCGCCATGCTGGCGCGCTACCGGGTGTTCGAGCGGATCGGCGCCTTCGGGGTCGATCTCGACACCCCCCGGGGCGCCGCCCAGTTCCTGGCCGCAGCGCGGGCGATCCTGGCGCGCTCCGACACGGCCCTCTGGATCACCGCGCAGGGCCGCTTCGTGGACACCCGGGTCCGGCCCCTCGGCCTGCGCCCGGGCGTGGCCCGCCTCGCCGAACTCGCCCCCGACGCGCTGTTCGTGCCGCTCGCCCTCGAATACGCGTTCTGGGACGAGCGCGGCGCCGAGGCCTTCGCGGCCTTCGGGCGAGGGATTCCAGGCGCCGAGCTGGCGGCCCTGCCGCGGCCCGCGCGGCTCGCCCGGCTGGAGGGCGACCTGACCGCGACCCTCGACCGGCTCAGCAGCGACGTGATCAGCCGCGAGCCGGAGCGCTTTCGGGCTCTGGTCGCGGGCCGCAAGGGCGTCGGCGGCGTCTACGACCTCTGGCGGCGCCTCGCGGCCCGGCTGGCCGGCCGCCGCTTCGATCCGGCCCATCACGCGGGCGATGGGCACGATCGCGCCGCATGATTATGTCAGGCGCGTCGCGGCCGGATGCCGACGATGCCTTACTTCGGCGGAGGCGATGACCGACCTGATCCTCACGGCCCTGGCCGCGCTGTGCCTGCTCGCCGCCCTCCTCCCCGCCGTGCTGACGGCGGTAAACCTGTTCGCGCTGCGTCGGCCGGTGCCGGAAGCGGATCCCGGCCTGGTCTCGATCCTGATCCCGGCACGCAACGAAGCGGGCAACATCGCCGGGACCGTGCGGGCCGCGCTCGCCAGCACCGACGTGCCCGTGGAGGTGATCGTCGGCGACGACCATTCCATGGACGGCACCGCCGAGATCGTGCGGGCGATCGGCGACCCGCGCCTGAGCGTCGTCCCGGTGCCGCCGCTGCCCGAGGGCTGGACCGGCAAGAACCACGCCTGCGCCCACATCGCCGGGCTCGCCAACGGCCGCCATCTCCTGTTCATCGACGCGGATGTCCGCCTGGAGCCCGAGGCCGCCGCAGCGCTCGCTGCCCGGGCCCGGCGCGTCGGCGCGGCCCTGGTCAGCGGCGTACCGCGGCAGCGCACCGAGACCCCGGGCGAGCTGCTCACCGTGCCGATGATCGACTTCCTGCTCGTCGGTTTCCTGCCCGTTCCCCTGATGCGCCGCCGGTCCGATCCGGCCCTGGGCGCGGCCTGCGGCCAGCTCATCCTGTTCGAGCGCGCGGCCTATACGGCGATCGGCGGCCACGGCGCGATCCGCGCCTTCCTGCACGACGGCGTGCGCCTGCCGCGGCTCCTGCGCGCGGCAGGCTACCGGACCGATCTGGTGGCCGCAGCTGGACTTGCGACTTGCCGGATGTATCGGGGTTTTTTGGAGGCCTGGGCGGGGTTCTCCAAGAACGCGCACGAGGGCATGGCCACACCCCGAGCCCTGCCGGTCTGGACCGTGCTTCTCGGCTGCGGTCAGATCCTGCCCCCGCTCCTCGTGCTGGCGGGCCTGCTCGGCCTGATCCCGCCCCCGGCCCTGACAGCGTCCGCCGCGGCCTTCGCGCTGTCGCTCGCGACCCGGACGGCGATCACCGTCGCGGTCCGCGCGCCGCTGGCGACGATCCCGCTCCACCCGGCGGCCGTGCTGGTGGCGTTGGCGATCCAGTGGAACGTGCTGCTGCGGGGCGGACGTGCCGGCGCGGCCACCTGGAAGGGCCGCACCTACCCGGTCAGCGGCGCCTGAACTTTTTTTTGATGGTCCGGCGGAGCGGGTCCGCCGGATGGCTCATGTCGGCGCTCAGGCAAGCTGGACGATCACCGCGCGGTCGGCTGGCATGGCTCGACCGAGCGCTTGCCCTTGCGGGGCTTCAGCGACACGATCAGCTGGACGTTGGGCACGTCGCCGACCTGGCGGGTGAGGTGGCCGACATGGCCCTCCGGCCCCTGCGGGGTCGACCCGGTATCGGCGTTGAACTCGACCTCGCCCGGCCCCTGCTCCAGCACGGAGCCGTCCGTCGCCTCGACCGACCAGCGCCCCGACAGGGTGATCACCCATTGCGGCCCGGGGGCGGTGTGCCAGGTGCCGACATAGCCGACCGGCAGGATCGCGTACTTGATCGACGCGACCTCGCCCGGCGGGAAGCCGACATATTGCGGGGCTGCGGGCGGCGCGTAGCTCTTGAAGATGAAGTTCTTCAGGTCGCAATATTGGACGTGGCTCTGGCCCTTGGCATCCGCGTAGAGGGTGCCGTAGCGGAGGGCGGGTGGGTTGGACGCGGTGAGGCCGGCCGGCCCCGACGGGGCCGCCTCGATGGTCATCAGCGGCTCGTTCGGCCTGCCCCCGGCCGCGGAGGCACTCGTCCCGCTCGCGACGGAAGCCAGCAGCACCATCGCGATGCGGCAGGCTTTCTTGAATGACATCATGGTTTCGACGTCCCAGAGTTCACGACGTCGAAGACGACGCCATAGACCATATAGTCGCAGCCGCCACCAGAGCCAAATTGTTTGGCTGTAATACCAAGGAATAAATGACAATATTATCTCAAATCTACCGAGTCTTATCAAATCATGTCTTGTCGGGCTTCGCAGGGTGTTCGTGGCGGCGCGCGTCCCCATGAACTCAGATCTTCACTCATCCTCCCGGCGCAGGCGGCTGGCATCATCGGACGCAGGCTGACAGGATCGGGGGCCAAGCCGCGGATCCTCACCGCCGCGACTCCAGGACCGACCATGGCTGACGACATCCCGGACCTGCGCGACCTCATCGCGTGCTACCCCGCCTCATGGCTGCGGGCGCTTGGCCTGACGCCCTGGGCGATCACGGCCCGGGCGGCGACGCTGATCGCCGAACGCATCGCCGGCCTGGACGAGACCTACCGGGTCGGGAACGGCGTGGCGATCCACGCACAGGCGATCGTGGAAGCCGGCGCCACCGTGAAACCGCCGGCGATCATCGGGCCGGGCTGCCTCGTGGCGACCGGCGCCTACCTGCGTGGTGGCTGCTGGCTGGAAGCGGATTGCACGATCGGCCCCGGTGCCGAGCTGAAATCCGCCTTTCTGTTCGCCGGCGCGGCCGCCGCCCATTTCAACTTCGTCGGCGACAGCATCCTCGGCGCCAACGTCAACGTCGAAGCCGGCGCGATCATCGCCAATCACCGCAATGAGGCGCCGGACCGCCCGATCGTCCTCCGGTTGGGCGGCCGGCTGATTGAGACGGGAACTGGCAAGTTCGGGGCGCTGGTCGGCGACGGCGCCCAGATCGGCGCCAATGCCGTGATCGCCCCGGGCGCGGTGATCGACCGACACGCCATCGTGCCGCGCCTCGGGCTGATCGATCAGGGCTGCTGAGGCGGACGGCCAGGTCCGCCGGCTCCGGTCTCCGACAGGATCCAGGCCGCCGTGTCGGCATCGGCACCGGCGACCGGGAGATGCAGGATGATCGGCGTCTCGTAGGGGTGCCTCGCCTTCAGGGCGGCCGACAGGATGTCGGCCAGGCCCTCGCGGCTCTTGAGGATCGCCGCGACCTCTTCGCCCCGCTCCACCGCGCCCTTCCAGCTGTAGACCGAGAGCATCCCGGGCAGGACGTTGATGCAGGCGATCAGGCGCTCGCGGACCAGGGCCTCGCCGATATTCAGCGCGGAGGCGGCATCGGGAAAGGTGGTGTAGACGAGGAGCGGACGCTCCATGCTATGCCTCCGAGATCGCGCATGTGCCGGACGAGTGAGACGCATGCGGGGCACCGACGTCAACCGGGCGGTTCGCTCATCAGACTGGAGCCGTGACGTGACCCCCATCGCGACCCCGAC
The DNA here is from genome assembly GCF_022829515.1 of Methylobacterium sp. J-048. Classification (GTDB taxonomy): domain Bacteria; phylum Pseudomonadota; class Alphaproteobacteria; order Rhizobiales; family Beijerinckiaceae; genus Methylobacterium. Next base: position 85,155 of record NZ_JAKSYL010000227.1, on the reverse strand, counting down.
GCACCCGCCAAGCGGCGCCTGACGCCATGCCGTCAACCAAGAAGATCGCCTTCGTGGCGAGCCCTACCGGCTACGCCCGGGAAGCCGCCGCCGCCCTGATGCGGCGCTACGACCATGTCCCGCCGGAAGAGGCGGATGTCGTCGTGGCGCTCGGCGGCGACGGGTTGATGCTGCAGGTGCTGCACCGGTTCATGGATCATCCGAAGCCGATCTACGGGATGAACCGCGGCACGGTCGGCTTCCTGATGAACGAGTTCCGCGACGACGACCTTTTGGAGCACCTCGACGCCGCCCAGCGCAGCGTCATCCATCCCCTGGTGATGGACGTGGTCGACACCGAGGGCCGCAGCCACCGGGCGCGGGCGATCAACGAGGTCTATCTGCTGCGCCAGACGCATCAGACCGCCAAGCTGAAGATCGCCGTCGATGGGCATGTCCGCCTCGACCTGCTGATCGCCGACGGGGTGCTGGTCGCCACGGCCGCCGGCTCGACCGCCTACAATCTCTCCGTCGGCGGCCCGATCCTGCCCCTCGACGCGAAGCTGCTCGCGCTGACGCCGATCTCGGCCTTCCGTCCCCGGCGCTGGCGCGGCGCGCTGCTGCCGGATTACGCCCGGATCCGGATCGACGTGCTCGACGCCCCCCATCGCCCGGTGGCGGCGGTGGCCGACCATACCGAGTTCCGCCGGGTCTGCACGGTGGAGACCTCGCTCGATCGCAACACCGAACTCGTGCTGCTGCACGATCCCGGGCACAGCCTCGACGAGCGCATTTTGCGGGAGCAATTCGGGTGAGCCTGGAGATCCGGCCGGCCTACGCATCGGACCACGCAGCGATTGCCCGGATCATCGTGCCGACCATCCGGGCGGGCGAGACTTACGCGCTCGATCCCCAGCTCAGTGAGGCCGACGCCGTCGCCTACTGGACGGGTACCGACCGCGAGACTTTTGTGGCGGAACAGGATGGACGGTTACTCGGCACCTACTACCTGCGCGCCAATCAGGCGGGCGGCGGGTCCCATGTCGCCAATTGCGGCTTCATGACCGGTGAGGCTGCCGCCGGACGCGGCCTCGGTCGGGCCATGGGCGAACACGCCCTCGATCGGGCACGCGCGCGCGGCTTCTCGGCGATGCAATTCAACTTCGTGGTTTCGACCAACAATCGAGCCGTTCGGCTTTGGCAGAGCCTCGGCTTCGATGTGGTCGGCCGGCTCCCGAGCGCCTTTCGGCATCCGGGGCTCGGCGCTGTCGACGCCCTGGTTATGTTCAGGGCGCTCTGAATCGATGGCCGATCAGAGACGGCTGACGGCGACCAGCTCACTTTCGCGGATCGCCCGCTCGCCGCCTTCCGTCCGGATCCGGTAGGAACGCTCGCCGGTCTGATCCTCCGGCATGAGCCGCAAAATCTCGAAGACCTCGCCGCCACCCTTGTCGCCCGGAAGTCCGAGCTGCACCCGGCAGACGCGCTGGCCGATCTTGAATTTGTGGGTCATGCCAAGCTCCTGTGGCGGGGTCTCGAACGGGGCGCTCGAGGGTGTCCGACCGTGTCGCGATCGGACCGGCCCCCAATGTCTTTAATTCTCACCCGCCCGCGTGCCGGATTGGCTGCCACGTCGGCGTCGAGACCTTAGCGCTTCTTGGCTGCCTTGGCCTTGCGGGCAAGGTAGCGCGCATCGCGCTGAAGCTTCTGCTCGGCCTGGAGGGCCTTGGCACGCTCCTGGGCGGCGAGCTGCTCCGCCAGCTTGCGCTCGGCCTCGGCCTGACGCTCGGCCTCGGCCTGGGCGGCGGCACGGGCAAGTTCCGCCTCGCGCTGGGCGGCACGCTCGGCCGCACGGGCCTCACGGGCATCGACCACGGCGCGGCGTGCGGACTGACGGGCGAGAACGGCCGGATCATCGGCAGTCGGGCGGGCCCGGAAGCGGGCCAGCATCTCGGACCGCGCCTTGGCGGCGGCCTCCAGTCGATCGACGACGCCTTGCTTGTTCGGAAAGCTCACAGACACTCCTGAGTTGGGCGCGGCGGGCCGCCGTCGTCCCGAAATCGAATTTGAATGCGAAGAAGCCGCTCCCTCAGGAGCGGCTTCGACAAAGGCCGGCGAAGCGGCGATCAGACCGTCTGGAGCTGGCCAGCGGATTCCTTGCCGCTGCGGCGATCGGTTTCCAGCTCGTAGGAGACCTTCTGGCCCTCGTTCAGGCCGCGCAGGCCGGCGCGCTCGACAGCCGAGACGTGCACGAACACGTCCTTGCCGCCGTCATCCGGCTGGATGAAGCCGTAGCCCTTGGTCTCGTTGAACCACTTGACGGTTCCGGTGCTCATGGAATTCCTCGATCTTCGCAGGCGTCGTGAGAGATGGCACCCGCTCTGGAAGCGAATGCCGGTATCGACCGATAGCGATAGGAAAGTCAGAACCGCCCTGCGAAGGCGTAACGGTCCAAGATATCCGGACACGTGCCGATGAAATTGAGATAGACCTTCGGCGACGCATTGGCAAGTCCGAAGAAATATTTCGGCCGGAACCAGGATCGACGCGACAAGGATATTATCGACCGACATAGACGCGTGACGTCGCCAGAAGATCCGCGCCGTCAGACAGATAGCCAGGGCCGCCGAATCGTCGATGATCTGGCTGCGCCGATCCGCAAGCCCGGCTTCGGGCGCGGGTCAGGCCGGAACCAGGCGCAGCACGCCTTCGCCCCGGCGATGGCCGACCGTCGTCACCGCCACCTCGCGGGCCGATCCGGCCGCCACGAGGCCTGCGGCGAGCGCCGCTCCGAGCGGGGCGACGACCTCGAGCCCGTGCCCGATCACGTCACCGAGGGCGTGAAGGCCGGCATCGGGCGCAAGCCGCGCGAGCGCGTCCTGCTCCTCCAAGGTGATCGGTGCGACTCCGGTGGCTCCGGACAGGATGCGGTCAGGCGCCGTGAGGCCGGCCTGCGGCCAGAGCGCTTCGAGGCTGGCGGCGACGCTGCCGGGGATGCGCCGCGTGCGATCGCTCGCCACCCGGTCCAGCCGGGCGAGCGCCCGGGCCCCGCGGGCGGCGGCGTGCGCCTCGGATTCCAGCATCAGGAAGGCGGCGCAGCTCCCCAGGATGAAGCCAGGCGCCGCATCGGCCCGCTCGAACACCGGGCGGTAGGGCGCCCGGGCCAAGTAGCCGCCCATTTCGTGGACTACCAGCACGTCCGGCCGCTCGGCGCTGTAGGATCCGCCGACCAGGATCGCGTCGATCTGCCCCGAGGCGACCCGCGCCTGCGCGATCCGCAGCGCATCGACGCCGGCCGATTCCTCACCCATGAAGGTGCGCGAGGCGCCCGTGACGCCGTGCACGATCGCGATGTTGCCGGCGAGCAGGTTCGAGAGCTGGGCCAGGAACAGCGTCGGCCGGAGGTCGTTCTGCAGCCGCTCGTTCAGGTAGGCGCCCGGATCGGCGGCATCGCGCAGGCCCGTGAGGATCGCGCCGTCGACCGCATAGTCGCGCTCGCCACCGCCGGCCGCCACCACGAGATGGAGCGCCTGTTTGAGGGCGGCATCGTCCTTCACACCGGCGGAGTCGAGGGCGAGTCCGGCGGCGTAGACGCCGAGCCGCTGCCACGCCTCCATCTGGCGCTGGTCGCTGCGCTTGGGGATCTGTCCGTCCCAGGCGATCGGCGGCGCGGGATGCACGCAATAGGGCGCGAAGGTCTCGGTGTCGGTCCGGGGCGCAGCGCCGGCGTCGAGGGCGGCGAGATGCGCCTCGATCCCCTCGCCCGCACAGGAGACGAGGCCGAGACCGGTGACGAGGACCGGGCGGCTCATGACTGCACTGGGTCCGAGAACAGGCCGATCGCCCGGGCTCGCGCCCGCATCGGCGCGTCGAGCCCGTCCGGGAACGGCATGGTGCGGAAGCGCAGCTCGGCGTCGCAGAGCGCCTTGCCGTCGTGGCTGATCGCGGCCTTGGTCACGGCGTAGCCCGAGCCGTCATGCTCCAGAGTAGCTGTGACCACGAGCTCGGCGCCGGGCCCCACGAAGGACCGGAACCGGGCCTTGTCCACCCCGGTCAGGAACGGCATCCGGGTGAAGTCGAGATGGGCGAGCACGAGGTAGCCCGAGGCCTGCGCCATCGTCTCGGTCAGCAGCACGCCGGGCACCAGCGGATGGCCGGGGAAGTGCCCCTCGAACACGGGGCTCTCCAGCGGCACCCGGGCGAGCGCCTCGATCCGGCCGGCGGCCCGGTCGAGGAGCCGCACGGAATCGATCATCTCGAAATATTCGAGGCGCATGGGGGGTTACGTCGGGCTCTGGCGCGTCAGACCTTGGCGGCCTTCTCGGCCACCAGGGCGTCGATGCGCGCGCACAGGTTCTTGAGGACGAAATACTGCTCGGCCGGAACCTTGCCCTCGTTGACCTCCTGGGTCCAGCGCTCGAGCGGCAGCTTGATCCCGAAGGCCTTGTCGACCGCGAAGGCGATGTCGAGGAAGGCCAGGCTGTCGATGCCGAGATCGTCGATGGCGTGACTCTCCGGGGTGATCTTGTCCCGGGGGATGTCGGCGGTCTCGGCTATAATGTCGGCCACGCGCTCGAAGGTGGCGCTGCCGTGGGCTGGCTCGTCGGACATGTCTTCTCGCGGGCTGTTCGGTTTCCGGATCGGTCGGGCGGGGAGCCCCCTCGACGCCGGGCGACCCGGCGCTCACGCCCCGCGCGGCCACCAATACGCATCCCGGCTCCTGTGACGCGGGCCGGTCGGACGGCCGCGACCTCTACACGAGGGGGTCGGAGGCGGCAACCGTAACGGTTCCCGGTGCGTTGCAGCGCTGGTCCCGGATCGTCCATCGAGACGTGCGCAGGGACCACGCGCCGCCCCGCGAAGTGTTCGGCTACTCTGCGCGGGATCCTTCGCGCGGCGCTCAGGAGACGAAACCGATGTTACCCACGGCCCAACCCGTCGCGGTTCCGGCGCATGCCGCCCCCCCGCCCCCGCCGGAGCGGGCGCGCTCGCAAGGGGCGGCGCGGGTCATGCTGGTTCTCGCGCTGTCCGCGCTCGGCCTCTGGATCCTGCACGGATTTCTGCCGGCCCTGGCCTGGGCGGTGGTGCTGGCGATCGCGCTGTGGCCGCTCTACGCCCGCCTGGAACACCGCTTCCCCCCGGGCCGGCACAACCTGCTGCTGCCGACGCTGATGACCGCCGCGGTGGCTCTGGTGTTCCTCGCCCCCCTGGCGATCCTGGGCGTGCAGGCGGCGCGCGAGGCCCACGACGTCGCCGAGTTCGTGCGCAGCGCCGAAGCGAACGGCATCCCGGCTCCCGAATTCGTCCAGCACCTGCCCTACGGCGCGGCCCAGGCCACCGCCTGGTGGAACGATAATCTCGGCCATGCCCAGGCCGGCTCCGACCTGCTGCACCGGTTCGAGAACCACTCTGTGGTCGGCGCGTCGCGGAATTTCGGACGCGAGGTGGTGCACCGGATCGTGCTGTTCGGCTTCAGCCTCGTGGCCCTGTTCTTCCTGTTCCGCGACTGGCGCACGGTGACCGAGCAGGTCCGGGTCGCCTGCGATCGCCTGTTCGGCCCGAGGGGCGAGCGCGTCGCGCGCCAGATGGTGGCCTCGGTGCACGGCACCGTCGACGGCCTCGTGCTGGTCGGCCTCGGCGAGGGGTTCATCCTCGGCGTCGTCTACTACTTCGCCGGCGTGCCGCACCCGGTGCTGCTCGGCGCCTTCACGGCCGTGGCCGCGATGATTCCGTTCGGCGCGGCGATCGCCATCGCGGTCGCGGCGCTGCTGCTTGTCGCGGCCGGTTCGGTGCAGGCGGCGATCGTCGTGGCGGTGGCGGGCTTGGTGGTCACCTTCGCGGCCGACCATTTCGTCCGGCCGGCTTTGATCGGCGGCACCACGAAACTGCCGTTCCTGTGGGTGCTGCTCGGTATTCTCGGAGGCGTCGAGACCTTCGGCCTGCTGGGCCTGTTCGTCGGCCCGGCCGTCATGGCGGCCCTGGTCCTGCTCTGGCGGGAATTCACCGAGGGCCACGACAGGGCGGCGTGAGCGCGCCGGCTCGGCCGCTCCCACGGCGACCGGGCGTCAGGCCCGGTACTTGCCGTTGCGCTTCACCAGCACGCGTGTGCCCACGGGCACGCGCTCGTACAGGTCGGCGATGTCCTCGTTGAGCATCCGGACGCAGCCCGACGACATCTGCTCGCCGATGCTCCAGGGCTCGTTGGTGCCGTGGATGCGGAACAGGATGTCGCGGTTGCCCTGGTACAGGTAGAGGGCGCGGGCACCCAGCGGGTTGTCGACGCCACCCTTGCGGGTGCGCGGCAGGTCCGGGTTGAGCGAGACCATCGTGACGGTCGGGCTCCAATCCGGCCAGACGCCCTTGCGGCCGACCCGCGCCTCGCCCTTCCAGGAGAAGCCGGCTTTGCCGACACCGACGCCGTACTGCATCGCGGTGCCGTCCGCCTGGACCAGCAGGAGCTGGCGCTGGTCGATATCGACCAGGATCGTCCCGGGCTTCTCCGGACCGTTGTAACTGACCTGCTGGCGGCGGTACTTCGGATCGAGCCGGGCGGTGTCGACCAGCGGGATGTCGTAGGGTTTGTCGGCCTTCGTGCCGATGTACCAGGCCGATTCATCGTCCTGCGCGAGCTGGGACGGGCGCGTCTGGCAGGCGGCCAGCGGCGCGATCGCCACGACGGCGAGCAGAATTCGCGAGAGCAGGAGCTGGCGAATTCGGCTCCAGGCCGATCGGTCTGGTGCGATCATGGGTCCTGACATACGGGATACGGTCCTGGGTGCTATGCCTACCGTCTCGCAGTCTGCGACGATGTAGCTTTTGCGCCGCACGGACGCGCGGGCGGCTGCTGCCGCGGCCATAATTGCGCCCTAATTCAGAATGGCAGACCCAAGCTGAATGCGGCATCCCCGGAGGTGAATCATGGCCGAGACCGAGACGCTTCCGATCGAGGCCATGGCTGCGCCCGAGGTGCCGCTACGTCCGGCGATCCACCTCGACCATTGCGTGATCCACGTCACCGACTGGGCCAAGTCCAACGCCTTCTACCGGGACGTGGTCGGCGCAGAATTGATCGAGCGGGGGAGCGGCTTCGCCTACCGGTTCGGCGGCGTGCAGCTCAACTGCCACGGGCCGGGCGTGAAGGCCGAACCGGTCGCGGCGAAACCCGTGCTGCCAGGCAACAGCGACCTGTGTTTCCGCTGGTCGGGGCCGATCGAGGGCGCGATGGCGCATCTGGAAGCCGTCGGCGTTCCGGTGGAACTCGGCCCGGTCGAACGGCACGGTGCGGCCGGGGCCGGCCTCAGCATCTATTTCCGCGACCCGGACGGCTCGCTCCTGGAATTCATCACCTACCCAACCGAATGAGGTCAGCCCCGGCTCTCGGCGAGCGCCTGGTTGGTTTGCTCCAGCCGCAGCGCCAGGACCCGCATCAGCGCGATGCTGATTTGGGGAAACTGCGCCAGCAGCTCCAGGAACACGCCGCGATCGATGCGGAGCGCCGTCACGGCCGATTCCGCCATCACGGTGGCCGAGCGGGGCTGGTCGGCCAGGATGCCCATCTCGCCGACCAGGGCATCCTGCCCGAGCAAAGCGAGCCGGATCGGGCCCGCCGGCCCGTCGATGCTGACCTCGGCACTGCCCTTGAGGATCACGTAGGCGGCATCCGCCACGTCGCCCCGGGCGAAGAAGCGCTGTCCCGGCTCGAAATGCACGCGCTCACTCGTGAACGCCAGAAGCTTCAGGCGCGCCGGCTCCACTTCGCGGAACAGCGGGACTTGCCGTAGAGAGGAAACCTCGGTGTCGAGGGTCATGCGCTGGCTCCGCGACGGGCTTCACGCCCTCGCGGGCATGGGTGGACTTGAGAGGGCCGGACAGGCCGACACATCCATGCGGTTCATCAAGCCCTTGTCCAGTCCCACGCACGATGCGGCGCGCGCGGTCCGGTACCTGATCGTCAGCGTACTTACGATTGTCTGCAGTTGCCTGGCAGGCTCCGGAGCCGTCGAGGCGCGGCTGGTTCAGGCCGACCTCGCCCGGGTCGCGGCGGCCCCCGCGCCCGGCGCCCAAGTGCCGCTCTCCGTCACGGTCACGGATGCCCGGACGGGAGAAGCCACCACCTTGGGACAGGCGCTCGGCGGACGGGCCGCCCTTCTGCTGCCAGTGGACTATACCTGCGGCAATGTGTGCGACCCGATGGTATCGATGGCTGCGGATGCGCTGGCGGCGACCGGCCTCGCCCAAGAAGACTACGCATGGGTGCTGGTCGGCATCGACCCCCGCGACGATGCCGCGGCCGCACGCCGCATGATCCATGAGACGCTCGGGGCACGCACGGCCGGCGTCACGCCCCTGATCGTTTCGGACACCGCCCTCGCCCGGCTGACCGGCGCCCTGGGCTACACGGCGGTCTACGATCGCGGGACGGATAGTTTCGCCCACCCCGCCGCCGCGATGCTGCTCACCCGCGACGGACAGGTGGCCCGGGTGTTGTCACCGCTCGCGCTGACCGGCCGGGACCTCCGCCTCGCCCTCACGGAAGCTGGCGAGGGGCGGGTCGGCGGCCTGGCGGATCGCCTGGCCCTGCTGTGCTACGGCTACGATGCCGCACGCGGCATCTACACGCCCCTCGTCGAGCGGATCCTGATGGTGGCTGGTCTCGCGACGATCCTCGCGATCGGCCTGCTCCTCCTCGGCCTGTCCCGCCGGACCCGCCTGCGGTCCGGCTGACGGGCGCCGTCTCAACGCTTGGTCGACAGGCCCTGCTCGCCGGGACCGGGAGCCGCTCGCTTCAGGCTAGCATTCAGGTGGGGCGAATCGACCGGCTCCTCGCGGGTGGTCGGCGTCGGCGAATCCTCGGGCGCCGGCATCGGCGGCAGCGGCGGCGTGTTCGGGCCTACGACCGGACCCGTTCCGGACCCGACCTTGACCATATTGCGGTTCGTCACTGCCGAAACCTCTCATTCCAAGTCCGCATCGTCGGATCCCCAGAGGGGTGCGGCACGAGAGTAGGCCGGCCTCATGCCGGTCCGCATCGGGCACCCGTGGAGGAACGCGCAGATCAACCGGGGACCAACGCCGCACACAGCCGGCGGTTGCTGCCAAGCTTAGCTTTGCCAAACTTGGCCACGTCTCGTCACAGGAACCTTGGTTATTGCTGAAGGTTGTTGCGGGGTGAAGCGAAGCCTGAGGAGGAACTGATGGCATCCGGAAATTCAACCTCGAAGCGGGGCTTTGCCTCGATGGACCTGTCGCGGCAGCGCGAGATCGCCAGCAAGGGCGGACGCAGCGTGCCGGCCGAGAAGCGCTCCTTCTCGCAGGATCGCGAACTGGCCTCGTCGGCCGGTCGCAAGGGCGGCCAATCCACGGGGACCGGCCGCACTGAGTGACACGCTGCCCCGATCGAGTCGCGTAACGGCGTCGTGTCCCCAGGACCGGCGCCGTTTTTCGTTTGGGGCAGCGCCGAAACAGCAAAAGGCCCCGCTGGGATAGCGGGGCCTTTTGCTTTCAATGCTTCGTCGAGAGCGCCGATCAGGAGATACAGCGGCCCGGGGTCATGCGGCGCGCCTCGGGGCCGACCAGAGAGCTGAGAGCCGTCTCGCAACCCTCGCGGACCAGCCGTCGCGGCTGCGGCGACTGCTTCAGGATGGGGCGAATACCGATCTCCTGCCCCTCCTCGGCGACCGGGACGGAACGGCCTTCGACACGCTGGACGCCGGCGACCCGCGTCGGGTTCAGAGCCAGGGAGACTGGACGCATGCCCGGAAGCGGCGCCTGCACGGCCGAGGCAGCGGCGATGACCGGAGGCGTCCAATGGTCGGCCGTCTCACGCACCACCGGCTGGAGCAGCACGGTGAGAAGAGCCGCGGGAGCACTCACGCCCAGAATGAAACCAGACCGCAGCATCACCCCAACCTCATCATGAGAGCTTGACAGGATGTTTACACAACGCTGCCTGCAATCGCAGGTTCCACGACTGTCCCGTCTCTGTGCTTCCTGAGTATTCGCTGACGAACCGGCTGTTGGTGCGACGGCGCACCCCCGTCATCCACAACCGTCCTATGTGCTGAAAAAGTCACGTTCGCCTAAAAAGCGCACTTTCCGGAACCTCCCAGCCCGGCGCTCGTTTCATCGAGACCCGGCCACCTGGTCCTCCCCGCATTCCCCTTGTGCATCGGCCGGAACCTTTTCGACGGGCTGGAGCCATCTCCAGCCCGTTTTTTTGCGCGCGGTCGACCGGACCACGGCAACAAAAAACCCCGGCTCGAGCCGGGGTTTTTTTCGACGGTCGTGGCTGGTCCGGAGCTGCGAACCGCTCCGAAGATCGACGGATCAAGCCGTCTTCGCTTCCCGGCGGCGCGCGGTCTGCTGGAAGAACAGCGCCTGGCTGATCACCGCGGAGACGTTCGCCGGCTGAAACGGCTTGGCGATGAGGAAGGCCGGTTCGGGCCGCTCGCCGGTGAGGAAGCGCTCAGGATAGGCGGTGATGAAGATCACCGGCACCTCAAAGGTCTTCAGCAGGTCGTTCACCGCGTCGAGGCCCGAGGAGCCGTCGGCCAGCTGGATGTCGGCCAGGATCAGGCCCGGGCGCTTGCCCTCGCTGGCGATCTTGATCGCCTCGGTGCGGGTGCGGGCGACGCCGATGACGTTATGGCCGAGGCCCTCGACCAGAGCCTCGAGATCCATGGCGATCAGCGGCTCGTCCTCGATGATGAGGATTTCAGTGGCCATGTCGGCGGCGAGCTCGCGGCCGGCCTCGTCGACCAAGTCGCGTACCTCGGAGACATCCACCGCCAGGATGATGGCGGCGTCCTCTTCCGAGAAGCCTTCGAGGCAGGAGAGCAGGAACGCCTGTCGCGGCAGCGGGGTGATCTGGCCGAGGCGGACTTCGGCCGGCAGGTCGTGCTGGACCTGCTCGCTGCGCCCGTTCACCGACAGGGAATTCCAGATCCGGGTGAAGACCCGGAACAGATCGGCCTTGATGTTGGTGCTGCGGCCGAGCGTATCCGGCTCATTGACGAGGGTTTCCAGGGTGGCGGCGACATAGGCGTCGCCCGCCACTTGGCTCCCCGTGAGCGCCCGCGCGTAGCGGCGCAGGTACGGCAGGTGCTGTACCACGAGTTGCGATGTCGACATTCGATCCCCTGTGCCTCGCCGTGTTGCCCAGCCGCGATACCTCGGTCCTCGACCGAAATCGTGCCGGGGCCGGCTTGTATCCCGCGCAGCCTACCGCCCAACGCGGAGGCCCGCACTCCGTTCCGCCCGCAGCGGAACCGATCCGGCGGGCGGGCGTTGCAGCCGCAGCCATGGCGTATGTCGGGCCACAGTACAATGTGGCTCGACAGACTTCGGCAACAAGGGGCGTGTGAATGGCGGATCAGGGCAAGGATGCGGAACTCCACGCCGGAGATCCGTATGCCGGGAAAGCCTCAGATCGCCGAGTCCGCGCACCGATGGGCGCATCCGGTGAAGCTTCGAGCTCTGCCTTGACCCAAGCCGACACGCCGGTCGCCCGCGGCGGCCTGAGCGACCACACCCGGAATCGCCTCGCCGCCCAATTGCGCGCGATGTACGACACGGTGGCTCAGCAGCCAGTGCCGGATCGCTTTGCCGAACTAATCGCGAAGCTCGATAGCGGCGACCGCGAAAAGGCCTGATGCAAGAAGGCCTTTCGACAGTTTCGGCAGCCGCACAGGTCCACAAGATGGAAGAGCCGCTGCTGATGGCCGCGGTTCTCCGTCAGTTGTGCGTCAGCCTGGCGCCAGCGCTAGGCGTTACGAACGTTTTATAGAGTCGGCGAGCGGCCGCGCATCAGGCCGACGACCGCGGAGATCGCGAACAGGACGATCGCGACAAAGAACACCAGCTTGGCAGCTTCCATGGCGGTCCCGGCAATACCGCCGAAGCCGAGCAGAGCGGCGACCAGAGCGACGACGAGGAAAGTTACGGCCCAACCGAGCATTGCGCTTATCCTTTGAAAGTACCGGCGCGGGCGGCCGCGTCGTTCTGGACTCGAAAACGCCAAGGTTTCGCTCTGGTTCCGCGCACTTGACAATGCGCTTCCGATTCGTCTCGCTTACGGATCTGCCCGCGACGATCCGTGACGGAACGGGACCCGGACGGCAGCGTTCGATGGTAGGTTGTTAGGTCCGAGCTAGGATCCGAGATGCTGCAAGCTGCAAAGAATGCCGTTCGATCCAAAGTCGCCGCTCTCGCGGCCCGTGCGACGGAGATCGTCGATGGTGCTGCTGACGTGGCACGGGCGGCTGCCCTCGGCCTCGGGGTGATGCCCGCCCCTGTTCCAGTGCCGGTTCGCGTGCGGTCCGGCCGCGCCCGACGCGAAGGCTGAGCCTGAAATCGGGGTCCGGAGACGGTCTGCCTTTCGGAAAAATCTCTGAAAATCGTGCCTGTTTGCACCGCATACGGGCGCCGCTCTAGAAAAGCCGCCACGATCGGACGGGGCGGCGATGGCGAACGAAGACGAGAACGGGCCGACTTTCGATCGGTCCCTGCCGGAGAGCGGACGCCTGGAGCGCGTGGCTCCGCTGATCCGCAGGCGGATCGCCCCGAACGGCGGTCCCTTCACGGCAACCGGCACCTGCACCTACGTGATCGGCGACGGACACGTCGCGATCATCGATCCCGGTCCCGACGATTCCAGCCATATCAATGCGCTGCTGGCCGACCTCGCCGGAGAGCAGGTCGACGCCATCGTGGTCACCCACACCCATCGGGATCATTCGCCCGGGGCGCGGCTCCTGGCTGCCCGGACCGGTGCGCCGATCGTCGGCTGTGGACCGCATCGGGCTGCCCGTCCCCTGGCGGACGGCGAGGCTCCGATGCTCGACGCCAGTTCCGACAAAGCGCATGCGCCCGAACGCGTGATGGCCGAGGGGGATACGGTTTCCGGTCCGGGCTGGACCCTCGTGGCGGTCGAGACGCCCGGCCACACGATGAACCACCTCGCCTTCGCGCTGCCGCAGGCGGAGGCTCTGTTCTCCGGCGACCACGTGATGGCTTGGAACACCACGATCGTCGCGCCCCCGGATGGGGAGATGCGGGCCTACATGGCCTCGCTCGAGAAGCTGCGGGGGCGTAGCGAGACGATCTATTGGCCGGGCCATGGCGGCCCCGTGCGCGAGCCTGCCCGTCTGGTCCGCTGCCTCGTCGGCCATCGCCGGCAACGCGAGGCCGCGATCCGCGCCCGTCTGGCGGCCGGGGATGTCCGCATCCCGGAGGTGGTGGCTGCGATTTACCAGGGCCTCGACCCGCGGTTGCGAGGTGCGGCCGCGCTGTCGGTGTTCGCCCATCTGGAGGATCTCGTCGAGCGCGGGCTCGTCGGCTGCGATGGACCGCCGCGCCTCGACAGCACCTACACGCCCGCCTGACGGGCGACCCGACTATTTCACCGCCAGCGCCAGGTTGGCGACGTCATCGAGATAGGCGCGGATGCGATCGGCATTGCTGCCGAAGTCGCGGCCTCCGAGCCGTGAGGCGGAGCGCACGTCGATCCGGGCGCCGTCGGCCCGAGGGCGGATTCGCACGGTCACGTCGTCGGGCAGGTTGAGGACCAGCCCGCGTGCCACGGCCTCGATCCGGCCGTTGCCGGTGCGCCCCCCCGGACGGATCGCCTCGACGATCTGCCAATGCCGGTTCAGAGCCGCCTTGCGGGCCAATTCGAACGCTTCGTCGGCGCCGATATCGAGGGTCAGCGGGGCGATCTGCGGGTAGGCGTCGCGCTGGCGCTCGCGGATGGCGGAACTCGGATCCGGCGGGTAGCGCCCGCTCCGCGCCGCATAGGCGGCACGCGAGCGTGAGAAGGCCGGCGGGTTTTCGATATCGGTAGTGATGTCCGACAGGACCGGAAGACGCAGCCCGCGCAGGCCCAGATAGGCCGGGTAGCCCAGCAGCAGCAGCGCCAGCATCAATCCGGCCAGCGCCGCACCCAGGCCCCGCGCACCCTCGCGCCAGATCTGCACGAATGCGCAGATGGCTGCGACCGCCGCGGCCAGGGCAATGCCGAGCCCGGCCACCAGTGCCACCAGCGCCGCATCGGTATCCGAACGCGGATCGCGCACCACGATCAGGGCCAGCCCCGTCGCGATGATGGCAAACACGGCGAGCTGCCGCGATAGCGGCCCGGCGCGGGTGACGGGTTCCTCGATGAGCAGGCGGCGCATGGGTGTCACGGACAGGTCTGGAGCCGGAGCTTGAAATCGGGCGCGGTAACCAACGTCAGGGCGCGTAGGCGCGGGCGTTACCGCTCCATCCAAGAGAGGCTGGAACCTTGAACGGATCTGGCAGGATCGCCTCGCCCGGAGGGACGACCTGCGCGGTCGGCGCATCCCACGGACCCGAGACTTCGAACACGAGGCCGCGGGACGCATCGGCCGCGGCGCGAAGCGCCAAGTCGCCCCGGGCCTCGATCCGCCGGTTCGGCAGCGAGACCCGACCCTGCAGGTTGGCCCCGACGCTTGGCCCGCGCAGGCCGGATTCGGAAAACTCGCCGATCCCGTCGGAAAAGCGCAGCGTGACTGCGGCGCGCTCGAACGCGGTCCGGCCGTTGCGACGCGCGAGTGCTCCCGCGGGAACGACACCGTTGCGGTGGACGAGTTCGGCCAGGTCGAGACCCGAGATCACGCCCCCCTCGACGGCAAGCGTCGCCCGGCCACCCAGATGGGCGAGCAGGCCGGCGCTGTCATGCGCACTGCCCTCTAGAAAGAACTGCCCCTGAAGCGGCCCGCTCATCCAGCGCCCGCTCCCGAAATCGGCGAGCAGCGAGCCCAGGTCGACCCGATCCAGGGTGCCCTGCATCCGTACCTCGGTCTCGGCCGGATCCGCTCCGCTCGCCAGGGTGACACGCCCCTTGAGTGTGCCGTCCTGAAGACGCGCCCGGTTCACCGCCACTTCCACGGCTGCGTCCCGGACCAGAATGCTGGCGGCGAGATCCTGGACCTGGACCGAGCCGGCCCGACCCTCGGCCGCCGACAGGCGCAGATCGAGATCGCCTCGGGTGAGAGGCGCCAAAGCCAGAGGCGTCGGCTCCGACGCGAACAGCGTGTTCAGATCGCCCATCAGCGGTGCGAGGTCGACCGTGTCGGCCGCCAGCGTCGCCTGGATCGAGAGGCGTGGGACGGCCCCGGCCCCGAGGGTCGCGGCGCCGGCACCATCCAGGACATCGCCGCCGAGCCCCACGCGCAGACTCGGCCACGAAACAGATCTGTCCGCAGTCTCGAACCGTCCCTCCAGCGAGAACGCGCCGGCAAGCGCGGCAAGCGGCGCGTCGCGACCGAGCCAGGCGAGGGTTCTGGGAAGCGAGCGGCTCTCGAATCGGGCCCGCCCCGCCAGCGCGGGCCAGGCAGCGCCGTCGGGCGGCGGACCTGCGCTCCCCTCGGCTGCCAAACTGCCGTCCGGCCAGGTCACCGAAGCGGTGAACGGGCTGCGCAATCCCTGCGCGATCTCGGCCGGACGCAGGTGAGTCAGCACGATCCGCGTCGGCACGCCCCGCCACGTCAGGCTTGCATGAGCCTCGGCGGAGGCGCTCCAGAATGGCCAGGCGAGATCGATGTCGATGTCCCGGGCCTCGTCGCCCTCTGCGATGCGGGCGCCGCTCACGGTGATCCATCGCGGACGCAGCGTCGCGCCGGACCGCGTCCACGCGGCGAGCTGCGCCAGCGGCCCGCCCCAGGCGGAGGCATCCGGCGACAGGCGCGCCTCGTCGAGGCGGAGACCACCCAGCTCGGCCCGGCCGCCTAGCAACCCGAGCGGATCGAGATCGATTGTCAGATGGCCGCCCTCCGCCAGCGTCGGCCCGTCGGGACCGGCTGTAAGGCGGACGCGGCCGAGGGTCAGGCGCGGGAGGGGCAGGAGCGTGAGGCGCGTCGGTCCCTCGGCCGTCAAGGCCAGGCCGTAATCGTCCAACGCATGGCCGGCAAAGGTCATCGCCCGGCCGCCGTCGACCGGCCAGTCCTGCAGGCCGAGGCCCGCGAGGATCAAACCTCCGAGCACGAGAACGAAGATCGGGCGGCGCGGTGACATCATGCTCCGGATAGGCGAGCCGCGGGGGCGGCCGCGGGCCGGGTGCCGCGCCAGCCCCCTCAAGCCGTCGCGGCCCGGTCGGGTCTCCCCGTCGAGTTCACCTCATAGCGTGCTCCGGACGGCTTGTCTGCGGGGCTCCAGCCCGGCGGCCCCGCCCTCCCCAGGCCGGTGCGGGTTACGGATCGCCTCGGACGCCACATGGCCTGCGGAGGGCGGTACTGGATTTCAGCCGCGGAATCAGGGACAGCAGGCACAAGGAAACGCGCTTCCCAAGATTTCGGCCGGGCCAGACCCGGCGGGAAAAGGACGGTTCGATGAAGAAGGTCTATACGGATCCCACCTCGGCGTTGGCCGGCCTGCTGCGCGACGACATGATGGTGATGTGCGGCGGCTTCGGCCTCTGCGGCATCCCTGACGAGCTGATCGAGGCGGTGCGCGCCTCGGGGGTCAAGGGCCTGACCATCGTGTCGAACAATGCCGGCATCGACGGAGTCGGCCTCGGCAAGCTTCTCGACACAAGGCAGGTGCGCAAGATGATCTCGTCCTATGTCGGCGAGAACAAGGAGTTCGCCCGGCAATATCTTGGGGGCGAGCTGGAGATCGAGTTCAACCCGCAGGGGACGCTCGCCGAGCGCATCCGCGCAGGCGGCGCCGGCATCCCGGCCTTCTTCACCAAGACCGGCGTCGGCACCAAGGTGGCCGAGGGCAAGGAGGTGCGGGAGTTCGACGGCGAGCACTACGTGATGGAGCGCGGCTTGTTCGCCGACCTCGCTATCGTGCACGCCCATACCGGCGATTCCGAGGGCAACCTCCGCTACCGGATGACCGCTCGCAACTTCAACCCGATGATGGCCACCGCCGCCAAGGTGACGGTGGCGCAGGTGGAGCACCTCGTGAAGCCGGGCGCGATCGACCCGGACACGATCCACACGCCTGGGATCTTCGTGAAGCGGATCATCGAGGTCGGCGTGCGCGAGAAGCGCATCGAGCAGCGCACCACGCGCAAGCGCTCCGAGACCACGCCCGCGGCCGCCGCCGGCGGCGGCACGCACTAGGCCACGCTTCTCTCCTCCCCCTTGCGGGGAGGAGCCGGAGGTGGGGGTGGTGCCGGACAAGGCTCTGCGGTTCCTTCTGCACCACCCCCACCCCTACCCCTCCCCGCAAGGGGGAGGGAAACAGACAGATCCGGCCGCGCTTGAGCGCGCTACGCTATCAGGAGACGACCATGGCCTGGACCCGCGAGCAGATGGCGGCGCGCGCCGCCAAGGAGCTGGAAGACGGCTTCTACGTGAACCTCGGTATCGGCATCCCGACGCTGGTGTCGAACTACATCCCCGAGGGGATGTCGGTGCAGCTGCAATCCGAGAACGGCATGCTCGGCATGGGCCCCTTCCCGTACGAGGGCGAGGAGGACCCGGACCTGATCAACGCCGGCAAGCAGACGATCACCGCGCTGCCGACGACGAGCTACTTCTCCTCGGCGGATTCCTTCGGGATGATCCGCGGCGGCCACATCAACCTGTCGATCCTCGGCGCGATGCAGGTCGCCGGCAACGGCGACCTCGCCAACTGGATGATCCCCGGCAAGATGGTGAAGGGAATGGGCGGCGCCATGGACCTGGTCGCCGGCGTGAAGCGCGTCATCGTGGTGATGGAGCATGTCGCCAGGAACAAGGACGGCACCGAGAGCCCCAAGCTGCTCAAGGCCTGCGACCTGCCGCTCACCGGAACCCAGGTGGTCGACCTCGTGATCACCGATCTCGGGGTGTTCGAGATCGACAAGAAGGGCGACGGCGGCATGACGCTGATCGAGCTCGCGGACGGCGTCACCGAGGACGAGATCCGCAAGAAGACGGAAGCCGATTACACCGTCGCCCTCGCGGCCTGACGGAACTGCCTTAAGCGGCCCGGATGCCGTTGAGGAACCGGGCCACCTCGGCGTTCAGGCGCCCGGACTGGTCCGAGAGCATGGCCGCCGCGCCCAGCACCTGGGCCGCGGCCGTACCGGTCTTCTCGGACGCTGCGGCGACGCCGACGATGTTGCTCGTGACCTCGCCCGTACCCGACGCGGCCTGGGCGACGTTGCGGACGATCTCCTGAGTCGCGGCGCCCTGCTCCTCGACCGCCGCCGCGATGCTGGCGGTCACCCCGTCGATCTCCCCAATCCGGCTGGTGATCCCGCCGATGGCCGCCACGGCATTCTCGGTCACGGCCCGGATCGCGCCGATCTGGCCGGTGATCTCGTCCGTGACCCTGGCGGTCTGGCCGGCAAGCTCCTTCACCTCCGAGGCAACGACGGCGAAGCCCCGCCCGGCCTCGCCGGCCCGGGCCGCCTCGATGGTGGCGTTCAAGGCCAGCAGGTTGGTCTGGCTGGCGATGTTGGCGATCAGGCCGACCATCTCGCCGATCTTCACAGAGGTCTGATTCAGCGCCTGCACGAGTTGGGTCGTCTCACCGGCTTCCCGGGCCGCAATCCGGGTGAGGCCGGCCGATCCCGTGACCTGACGTCCGATCTCCTGGACCGAGCTGCCAAGTTCCTCCGCGGCCGCAGCGACGGTCTGGACGTTGCTCGCGGCCTCCTCGGCCGCCACCGCGACGGTGGCGGCCTGCATCGCGGCGAGGCTGGCCGTATCGGTCATGCTCTGAGCCGCGTTTTGCAGGTCGATGGCCGAGTTCGACACCGCGCCGACAATGCCGCCCATGGTCCGCTCGAAGCTCTCGGCCAGCTCGGCCCGGGCGCGCCTGCGCTCGGCCGAGGCCTCCGCGTCGGCGCGGCGGCGAAGCTCGGCCTGCTCGGCCGCCTTCTCGGCGACCATGCGCTTGATCCCTTCGACCGCGCGCCCGACCGCGCCGATCTCGTCGCCGCGGGTGGCCTCGAGGATCTCGCTGTCGATCTCCCCGCGTCCCATCCGTTCGAGGGTCTGGACCAGCTTTCTGAGGGGGGCCGTGACGCCGCGGGCAACCACGGCGACACCGGCGGCGATGGCGGCGACGAGACCGATGGAGGCCGCGACGACCAGCGTGAGGGTAGCACGGGAGGCGGATTGCTCGGACGCATCGCGCTCCTGCTGGAGTTCGCCCGTCAGGACATCGACCCGAGATTGCGCCAACTCCCACAGCTTCGCGCGCAGCGGATTGCCATCGCCCAGCAGGATGTCGCGAGCCAGTTCGCTGTCGCCTTGCTCCGCGCTGGTTATGACCCGATCGACAACCGCACCGAGCGCCATCAAGGTCTCACGCAACACCTCGTCCGTCGCGCGCCGCTCGGCCGTGTCGGCCAGCTTTCCCAGCGCGTCGATCAGGCCGAAGGCGTGCGCCTTGGCCTGCTTGATGCGCGTCTCGTATCCCGCCATCTGCGAATCCCGCGTCTCGAGGACGAGGTTGCGAGCCTGGACGGAGATTTCACTGACATCGATCTGGAGGCCGAGGGTCAGCGCGAGGCGCTTGGCCTGTACGTCGACGATCTGCCGTGTCTGTTCTGACTGAGCGATCAGGCTCGAACGTGCATAGAGGATCAATCCTCCAGCGGCGAAAGCGATGATGACCAACGGGATTACAAGTTTCACGAGAATTTTTGCATCACGCAAGAACTTCATCGCGCCAGCCCGCTTTTTAGAACTTTGACCTTCGGCACTCTAGCATGTTTCTGGAAACCTCAACGTCAAAAACAGACGGCTATGCGCCGCCCACAAAATAGACGCCCCGCATCTATTTCTATAACAACCTTATTGCGTGCCGCTAAGATCAAAATAATAGCGGAGAATTCGGAGCCAATTTACAGCTTCGGTCCCAGACGAATTGATTTCCTCTGGACAGGATCGCGATAAGCCAGTGCATTTTGGCGGGCGCCTGCCTGCCCGGACAGGGAAGATCCAGCGATCACCCCACCCGCGACCCGCGAGGGTGCCTATGATTCATGCACCGGCGCGCTGCTTGTCATCGGAGGCGGGCACCTCCGCGACACGAAGGCCCACGCATTCCACGACAGGTCCGCGCGCCGCAGGCGGCCCTGCCGACCGCGGCGCGCGAGAATTCCTACCTCACATCGGCGGGGTGAGTCCGTCCTTGCCGACCGCCACGAGCTTGCCCTCGGCCTTGGCGCCATCCTTGGCGACCACGGCGAAGACCTTGGAGCCGGGGGCCAGGATCGCCTTGTCGGCCGGCTCGAAGGCGACGATCGGCGCCGAGGACGGCACCACGATCTCCTTGGACCCGTCCTTGCCGTAGCTCACCGTCAGGGTGCGCTCGCCGCCCGATGCCGCCTTGTCGGCCTTCACGGTGCCGTTGGTCATCGCGCTTTTGACCTTCGGGGCGTTGGCATTCTCAGCCTTCACGGTGCCGTTGGTCATGGCGCTCTTCACCTTGGAGCCGGCGCCGCCGGTCTGGTCGGTGATCGAGTCCCAGCCGTAATGGCCTTCGCCGGTGCCGCGCATCGACTCGGGGAACAGCACCACTTCGAGCGCCGTCATCGGGTTCTCGCCCTTGGTGGCCGTGCCGATGAAGACGCCGTCCTTGATGGCGTCGAGGCTCGACGGGACGACCCAGGCGAACTTGGCGCCGCCGACATCGACGGTCTCGGACTTGCCGTCGTCGGTCTTGATCGTCAGCGTGCTGCCCTCGGCCTTGTCGATCGTGCCGCGGACGCGCTCGACCTGGGCGGCGAAGGCCGTGCTCGACAGCAGCGCTGTCAGTCCGGCGGCGGCGAGGATTTGTGTGGCGTGCTTCATGGGGATCCCATCCTGGCTACAGGAGCCGGGTTATGGGGTTCCGGACGGCGAAAACAAGATTGCGCGCAAGACAACAATCGTAAGATGCGCAGCCGGACGGCGCGCATGAAAAAGGCGGCGCCGGGTCGGCGCCGCCTCGGAACGGGTGGAGCGGCGCCCGGAGGCGCCACCCGGGCAGGGCTCAGGCCGCCAGCGAGCGCAGCACGTACGGCAGGATGCCGCCATTGCGAAAATATTCCAGCTCGTCGAGCGTATCGATCCGGCAGGTGAGCGGCACCTCCTTCTTCGATCCGTCCGCCGACGTGATCTCCGCGACCAGGGTCTGGCGCGGCTTCAGCTCGCCCGACAGGCCCTTGATGGTGACGGTCTCGTCGCCCTTCAGGCCCAGGGACGCCCAGGAGGTCTCACCCTGGAACACCAGCGGGACGATGCCCATGCCGACGAGGTTCGAGCGGTGGATGCGCTCGAAGCTCTCGGCGACCACGGCGCGGATGCCGAGCAGCTTCGTGCCCTTGGCCGCCCAGTCGCGCGACGAGCCGGTGCCGTATTCCTTGCCGGCGAAGACGACGAGCGGCGTGCCGCTCTCGGCATATTTCTGCGCCGCGTCGTAGATGAACATCTTCTCACCCGACGGCTGGAACAGCGTCCAGCCGCCCTCGACCACGTTGCCGGACGGGTCCCGGACCATCTGGTTCTTGATGCGGATGTTGGCGAAGGTGCCCCGCATCATCACCTCGTGGTTGCCGCGCCGCGTGCCGTACTGGTTGAAGTCCTGCACGCGGACCTGATGCGCCTGCAGGTACTCGCCGGCCGGCGAGGCCGCCCGGATGTTGCCCGCAGGCGAGATGTGGTCGGTGGTGATCGAGTCGAGGAAGAGCCCGAGGATGCGGGCGTTCTCGATGTCCTCCACGGGCTTGGGCGTCTTCTCCATGCCGACGAAGTACGGGGGGTTCTGCACGTAGGTGGAGCCGGGGTTCCACGCGAAGGTCTCGGCCTCGGTGACCTCGACGTCCTTCCAGTTCTGGTCGCCGCCGAACACGTCGGCGTAGCGGCGCTTGAACAGCTCCGAGGTAATGTTCTCCTCGATGAACTGCTGCACCTCTGCCGAGGACGGCCAGATATCCTTCAGGTAGACCGGCTTGCCGTCCGAGCCCTGGCCCAGCGGCTCGGTGGTGATGTCGATCTGCATCGAGCCGGCGAGCGCGTAGGCGACTACCAGCGGCGGCGAGGCTAGGTAGTTCGCCCGCACGTCGGGGTTCACCCGGCCCTCGAAGTTGCGGTTGCCCGAGAGCACCGCAGCGGCGACGACGTCGTTGTCGTTGATCGCCTTGGAGATCGCCTCCGGCAGCGGGCCGGAATTGCCGATGCAGGTGGTGCAGCCGAAGCCGACGAGGTTGAAGCCCAGCGCGTCGAGGGGCTCCTGCAGGCCGGATTTTTCCAGATACTCGCCGACGACCTGCGAGCCGGGGGCGAGCGACGTCTTCACCCAGGGCTTCGAGCGCAGGCCCTTGGCGACGGCGTTGCGGGCGAGCAGGCCCGCGCCGATCATCACCGAGGGGTTCGACGTGTTGGTGCAGCTGGTGATTGCCGCGATCACCACGTCGCCGTGGCCGATGTCGAAGTTGGTGCCCTCGACCGGATAGCGGCTGGCGAGGTCGGCGGCCTTCTTGAACTCGGTCTCCATCGAGGTCGCGAAGCCGGGCTTGGCGGCGTCGAGCAGGACGCGGTCCTGCGGGCGCTTCGGGCCGGCGAGCGACGGCCGGACCTCGCCCATGTCGAGATGCAGCGTGTCGGTGAAGACCGGGTCGGGCGTCTTGGCGTCGCGCCACATGCCCTGCGCCTTGGCGTAGGCCTCCACCAGGACGATCCGGTCGTCGGAGCGGCCGGTGACCTTCAGGAAGTCGATGGTCTTCTGGTCGATCGGGAAGAAGCCGCAGGTGGCGCCGTATTCCGGGGCCATGTTGGAGATCGTGGCCCGATCGGCGACCGCCATGTCGTCGAGGCCGGGGCCGTAGAACTCCACGAACTTGCCGACCACGCCCTTCTTGCGCAGCATCTGAGTGACGGTGAGCACCAGGTCGGTGGCGGTGGTGCCCTCGGGCAGCTTGCCCGACAGCTTGAAGCCCACGACCTCGGGGATCAGCATGGAGAGCGGCTGGCCGAGCATGGCCGCCTCGGCCTCGATGCCGCCGACGCCCCAGCCCAGGACGGCCATGCCGTTGACCATGGTGGTGTGCGAATCGGTGCCGACCAGCGAGTCCGGATAGGCGATCTCGGTCCCGTCCTCAGCCTTCGTCCACACGGTCTGGGCCAGGTATTCCAGGTTCACCTGGTGGCAGATGCCGGTGCCCGGGGGGACCACGGAGAAGTTGTCGAAGGCCGACTGGCCCCACTTCAGGAAGGTGTAGCGCTCGCCGTTGCGCGAGTATTCTAGGGCGACGTTGTCGGCCAGCGCCTTCGGGGTGCCGAACTCGTCGACGATCACCGAGTGATCGATGACGAGGTCCACCGGCACCAGCGGGTTGATCTTCTGCGGGTCGCCGCCGAGGGCCACCATGGCGTCGCGCATGGCCGCGAGATCGACCACGGCCGGGACGCCGGTGAAGTCCTGCATCAGCACGCGGGCGGGCCGGAAGGCGATCTCGACTTCGGCCTTGCCCTTCTCGGCGAGCCATCCGACCGTCGCCGCGATATCGGCCTTCCGGACGGAGCGGTCGTCCTCGAAGCGCAGCAGGTTCTCGAGCAGGACCTTCATCGAGAAGGGCAGCGCGGTGGCGGAGGCGAGGCCGTTCTTCTCG
Source organism: Methylobacterium sp. J-048 (assembly GCF_022829515.1). GTDB lineage: Bacteria > Pseudomonadota > Alphaproteobacteria > Rhizobiales > Beijerinckiaceae > Methylobacterium. The sequence goes on along the minus strand of NZ_JAKSYL010000227.1, from coordinate 61,619 downwards.
GCCTCGGGGATCGAGTAGTAGGTGTAGGTCTTGCCGTCGGCTTCGAGCGTCTGGCGGGCCTTGAAGCTGTCGAGTGATGGCACGGCTGGTTCTATCCTCGCTGCGGGTTGTCGAACACGCGCAGGCAAGACCTGCGCTAGGAAGTCTGTGTTCGGCCTGTGTAGCGCCCGACGGGCGCGCGCCGCCCCGGGAGTGCCCGGGCAGGAGACGATGCGCGGGGGCGATTTGGACGCCCGTAGTGCCGCGCGGCGCAGCCAGGAGATGATATAGAACTTTTCGAATCTGGCCGCTACCGGGTTGCGATGACAGCTGCGTAGCCCTGTCGGGCGCCGGGACGCGTGCCGCTCGGTCGCATCCCCGGCGAAGGCTCGCATTTTGTCCGGGAAGCAGGCAGCTTGCCACGCACGTCTCCCCTCCCCCCTCTTTGGGAGGAGGGTGGCCCCCGCGTCAGCAGGGGTCGGGAGAGGGGAGCGGCGGTGCAGGAGACAGCTCCGGCCGTCACGCAGACTCTGCCTCTCCCGGACGCCGGGCTCCCCTCTCCCGACCCGGCAAAGGCTAAGATGTTCACATATCTGCGTCGGACACCGCCGTTTGCGACGGAACGCGATCGGCCCCCTCTCCCGTGCGGGAGAGGGTTGGGGTGAGGGATGCAACCTCTCCGGAAAGACCTGATCCCTCACCCTATCCCTCTCCCGCACGGGAGAGGGGACCTGCGCTCCAACCTACACCCGTGCTGCCGACACCCATGCGTGTATTCGGCAGCCCGCAGAGGGGGAAGGGAGCGCGAGGTCCGGCCGATCCCCTCATCCGTCAGCGACTTGGGAACGTCATAGCCTGCGAAGGGATTCAAACGGCGCGTGGCAGATCCGGACGATCACCGTCGCGGGATGCTCGTCACCCCTGCCCAGGCGCCCCTGCCCCCGTCAGCGCCTTGAAGCGATTCGGCTGGGCGGCGAGCTTGCGCAGGGACGCGACGTTGGCGGCGGCTTCCTCGGCGCTCATGTCCCGGCGCAGGGCCGCCTCGGCCTCGGCGAATCGGCCCTTCAGGCCGAGCACGAGGGCGAGGTTCGCCCGGACGCGGGCATCGGCGCCGGGCTGGGCAGCGGCCAGCTGCAGGGTCTGCTCGGCCTGGTCGAGATTGCGCGACAGCGCGTAGGACAGGCCGAGATTCGACAGCAGCGACGGCTCGTTCGGCCGGATCTTCAGCGCGGCCTCGTAGAAGCTCTGGGCTCGCGCCTGCTCGCCGAGCTGCGCCGAGGCCGAGCCCTGCGCCGACAGGATGCGCCAGTCGGGCGAGGCCGGCGAATGGGCGTTGGCGAGCACGTCGATCGCCTCGCGGTAGCGGCCGGCCTCGACCAGCGACTTGCCGTAAGCGCCGAGGATGAACGTGTCGCGCGGGTTGCGCAGGGCCGCCTGTTGCAGCACCGCGGAGGCCTGGGCTGCCTGGTCGTTCGACCGGAGCGCCCGGGCGTAGGCGATGGCCGCCCGCCCGTCGCCGGGATTGGCGTTGAAGCGCTCGGCCAGAGCGTCGACGTCCTGGCGTGAAGCCGTCTGGCGCGCGCTGACATCACCGATCGAGCCGGTGGTCTCCGGGGAGCGGGTGTTGCAGCCGGCAAGGCCCAGCGCCACGAGGACCGCGGCGGCGAGGCCGGCGCGGCGGCGGGTGGAAGCCGGGGTCGTGGTGACCCGGATCGGGGCCGTCTTCATGATACGCTCCGCCGGCACTGGCCGGGCGGGCTCTGGCTCGCGCTTCACGCTCCCGGCTGGCCGGTGATAGAGCGTTAACCCTAACCACCGGTTAAGCCGCTGCCGGTCCGACCGGCGCACGAGAGGCACATGACCCAGGCCGACACTTCCGCGACGCCCGCCCTGCTGCCGGGCGACACGCCCTCCGTGCCGGTCACGTTGGTGACGACGGCGTCTTGGAGCGAAGCCGAAGCCGCCCTGGACCCGACGCATGGCAGCTTCGCCCGGGCCCTCGGCTTCAAGCCGAAGGCCGGGAGCCTGGCGCTGCTGCCGGGCCCGGACGGGGGCCTCGCCCGGGTGCTGTTCGGCCTCGGCGATCCCGAGGCGCCGACCTACGACCGCCTGATCGCCGGCAAGCTGCCCGGTTTGCTTCCGGAAGGGACGTTTCGCCTGGAGAATGCCCCCGACCCGGCCGAGGCCGCGCTCGCGTGGCTGATGGGGAGCTACCGCTTCGGCCGCTACCGATCCGCCGGGGGCACGAAGGCCCGGCTGGCGGCCCCGGCCGGGATCGACGGCGCAGAAGTCGCGCGGGTCGCCGCCGCGGTGGCGATGGGCCGCGACCTGATCAACACCCCGGCCAACGATCTCGGCCCCGCCGAGATCGAGGCCGCCGCCCGGGCGCTCGCGGAGCGCCACGGCGCCGCGATCGACGTGACGCGGGGTGAGGAGCTGGCCCAGGAATTTCCCCTGATCCACGCCGTCGGCGTCGCCTCGCCGCGGGCGCCGCGCCTGATCGACCTGACCTGGGGCCCGGAGGACGCGCCGAAGGTGACCCTGGTCGGCAAGGGCGTCGCCTTCGACACGGGCGGGCTCGACATCAAGCCGTCGTCCGCGATGCTGCTGATGAAGAAGGATATGGGTGGCGCCGCGGTGGCGCTGGCCACCGCCGACATGATCATGGACGCCGGCCTCAGGATTCGCCTGCGCGTGCTGATCCCGGCCGTGGAGAACGCGGTCTCGGGCAACGCCTTCCGCCCCAGCGACGTGTTGCTCAGCCGGGCCGGGCTCAGCGTCGAGATCGGCAACACCGACGCGGAGGGCCGGCTGATCCTCGCGGACGCGCTGGCGCTCGCCGACGCGGAGGAGCCCGAGCTGATCCTCGACTTCTCGACGCTGACGGGCGCGGCCCGGGTGGCGCTCGGGCCGGACCTGCCGGCGTTCTTCACCGAGGACGATACGCTGGCGAGCGCCGTCGCGGAGGCCGGGCGAACGGCGATCGACCCGGTCTGGCGGATGCCGCTGCACGCGCCCTATGCGAGCCTGCTCGATTCCAAGGTGGCCGACCTCAACAACGTCTCGGGCGGCCCCTTCGCCGGGGCGATCACCGCAGCGCTGTTCCTGCGCCGCTTCGCCCCGAAGACCAAGGCGCACGGCCATTTCGATCTCTACGGCTGGAACCCCTCGACCAAGCCCGGCCGGCCAGAGGGCGGCGAGGTGCAGACCGCGCGCCTGACCTACGCGCTGCTCAAGGCCCGCTACGGGACCTGACCGGCCGGGTCAGGCCAGCCCCGTCAGCCGCAGCAGCATACCGGCCCCGGCGCACAGCGCCAGGGTCGGCAGCGCCCCGAGGCCGAGCCGGAAGACCGCCAGGATCGCCAGCAGCGTCAGCCCCAGGGCGGCGGGATCGAGGCTGGCGAGCACGGGCAGGTCGAGGCGCAGCGGCCCGAGCGGCACCGTCCGGACCTCGGAAAACAGCGTCCGCAGCCCGAACCAGACCGCAAGGTTGAGGATCACGCCCGCCACCGCGGCGGTGATCGCCGACAGGGCGCCGGCCAGGAGGCGGCTGCCGCGCAGGCGCCCGATCAGCGGCGCGCCGGCAAAGATCCAGAGGAAGCAGGGCGCGAAGGTGACCCAGGTGGTCAGCAGGCCGGCGAGCGTCCCCGCCAGCAGCGGCGGCAGCGCCCCGGGCGCCCGGTAGCCGGCCAGGAAGCCGACGAACTGGAGCACCATGATCAGCGGGCCCGGCGTGGTCTCGGCGAGCCCGAGCCCGTCGAGCATCTCCCCCGGCCGCAGCCAGCCGTAATGCTCCACCGCCTGCTGCGCGACGTAGGCGAGCGCCGCGTAGGCGCCCCCGAAGGTCACCATCGCCATCTTGGCGAAGAACAGAGCCACCTGCCCGAAGACCGGCGGCGGCCCGGGCAGGATCAGCAGGGCGGCGACCGGCAACAGCCAGATCGCCAGCCAGAGCGCGCCGATGCGCAGGGAATCCGCCGGTCCCGCGTGCTCCCGCGGCAGCATCGCCGCGCCGATCAGGAACCCGGCCTCGCCGCCCGCCTCGGCCTCCGCGGATGTCGGCGCGGGCCTGCGGCCCAGCACGAGGCCGAGGGCGCCCGCCGCGACCACGACCAGCGGGAACGGCACTGCGAGCACAAAGATCGCCCCGAAGGCGGCGACCGCGATCAGCCGGTCGGCCCGCCCGCGCAGGGCCCGGCCGCCGAGGCGCCAGAGCGCGTGCAGCACGATGGCGAGCACCGCAGCCTTGAGCCCGAAGAACAGACCGGCGACCCACTCGACCGCGCCGTACAGCACGTAGAGCCAGCTCAGGCCCATCAGGGCCAGCAGGCCCGGCAGCACGAAGAGCCCGCCTGCGACCAGCCCTCCGGCAGGGCCGTGCATCAGCCAGCCGATATAGGTCGCGAGTTGCTGCGCCTCCGGCCCCGGCAGGAGCGTGCAGAATCCGAGCCCATGCAGGAAGCGCCGCTCGGAGATCCAGCGCCGCTCTTCCACCAGGATGCGGTGCATCACGGCGATCTGGCCTGCGGGGCCGCCGAAGGACAGGGCCGCCACGCGAAACCAGACCGGAATGGTCTGACGGAGGGTCGGAAGCGAGACGCCGGAGGCGCCCGCCGGGCTCACGTTTTCAGGGGCAGCGCGGTCTCGATCAGGCGCGCCCACAGCGAAGCCCCGTAAGGCGCCGCGGCGTCGTTGAAATCATAATGCGGGTGGTGGAGCGAGGCACTGTCGCCGTTACCGATGAACATGTACGCGCCGGGGCGGCGACCGAGCATGTAGGAGAAGTCCTCCGCCGTCATCATCGGCGCCACCGTCCGGTCGACATTGTCCGCACCGACCAGGGATTCGGCCACGCCGGCCATGAAATCCGTCTCGGCCGGATGGTTCTCGGTCACCGGATAGCTCGAGCCGTACGCGACCACGCCGGTGGCACCGAAGGCACCCGCGATCTCCGCCACCAGGGTCTCGATTCGCGCCTTGATCTGGCTGCGCACCGCCTGGGACAGGGTGCGCATGGTGCCGCGCATGGTTACGCTCTGCGGCAGCACGTTGAACGCCTCGCCGGCATCGAGCGCACAGACCGAGACCACGGCCGATTCCAGCGGATCGAGGTTGCGCGACACGATGGTCTGGAGGGTGATGATCACGTGGCTCGCCACCAGCACGCTGTCGACGGCGTTCTGCGGCAGGGCCGCGTGGCCGCCCCGCCCTTCGATGGTTAGGGTGAAGCGGTCGGTGGACGCCATGATCGGACCCGGCCGGATCGCGAAGGTGCCGACCGCCATGCCGGGGATGTTGTGCATCCCGTAGACCGATTCGATCCCGAACCGCTCCATCAGGCCATCCTCGACCATCGCCTCGCCGCCGCCGCCGCCCTCCTCGGCGGGCTGGAAGATCAGCACGGCGGCGCCGTCGAAGTCCCGGGTCTCGGCGAGGTATTTGGCCGCCCCAAGCAGCATCGTGGTGTGCCCGTCGTGGCCGCAGGCGTGCATCTTGCCCGGCACCGTGGAGCGGTAGGGCAGGTCCCGGACTTCCTGGATCGGCAGGGCGTCCATGTCGGCGCGCAAGCCGATGGCGCGGTTCGAACTCCGACCTTTGCCGCGGATCACCCCGACGACGCCGGTGCGCCCGATGCCGGTCTCCACCGCGTCGCAGCCGAAGGCCCGCAGTTGATCGGCCACGAACCCGGCGGTCCGCTCCACGTCGTAGAGCAGCTCCGGGTGGGCGTGCAGATCGTGCCGCCACGCGGTCATGGTGTCGGCGAAGTCGCGGATCCGTTCGAGGACGGGCATGGGTCCGGGGCTTTCGTGGCCATCAAGTCTCGGCCAGCCCAGCAAAGCCGGGGCCAGACGCGGCGTCAACGGCCGCGCTTGTCGTGCGGTGTATCAGTTCGACCGGTCTTCCCGGTCAGCCACAGCATCCCCACACCAAGGGCGAGGCCCGCGAGCGGCACGGCGAGGAGGCTGGCGAACTGAACCGTCGTCATGAGTCCGAACCCTCCGAAGCAGATTACACCATCCCGCGCGCACGTCGCCGCTCAGACAAGCCGCGCATCGCTCGCCGCGGCACAGGTGAATGGTCCTCCGTCGCAAGATCATCCAGGATCGGGCATTCGGGCCGCTCGTCGCCACAGCAGCTCTCGGCAAGGCGCTCCAGGGTCCGGGCCATGCCCTCCAGCTCGGCGATGCGGCGGCGCAGATCCGCGATCTGCTCCTCGGCGATCGCCTTTACGCCGGCGCTCGGCCGGGCGCGGTCGCGCCAGAGTGCCAGCAGGTCCGCGATGGCCTCGACGCTGAAGCCGAGGTCGCGGGCGCGGCGGACGAAGCGCAGGGTGTGCAGATCCGAGTCGTCGTAGTGGCGGTAGCCCGCCTCGGAGCGGGTCGCGGGCGGCAGCAGGCCGGTGGCCTCGTACCAGCGGATCATCTTGGCCGAGACGCCGGTGCGCCGCGCCGCCTCGCCGATCGTGATCGCGCTCATGCGGGCCTCGGCGCAAGCGCGGTCGCCTCGGCGGGTGCGGCCCTTTCGCCGGCCCGGCGCAGCCGCAGAGCATTGCCGAGGACGAAGACGCTCGAGAACGCCATGGCGCCGGCCGCCAGCACCGGCGACAGGGGCGGCCCGCCGAACGGCACCAGCAGCCCCGCGGCCACCGGGATCAGCGCAGCATTGTAGGCGAAGGCCCAGAACAGGTTATGGCGGATATTGGCCATCACCGCCCGCGACAGCGCCATCGCCTCGACCAACGCCAGCGGATCCCCCGACATCAGCACCACGTCGGCGCTAGCGACGGCGATGTCGGTACCGGTGCCGATGGCAAGCCCGACATCGGCTTCAGCCAAAGCGGGCGCGTCGTTGATGCCGTCGCCCACGAAGGCCACGGGCCCGTGCGCCGTCCGGTACCGTTTGAGCGTCTCGACCTTCCCGCCCGGCAGGATCCCGGCCGCGACCGCGTTGATACCTAGAGTTTTGGCGATTCCGGCGGCGGCGCGAGGGTCGTCGCCCGTCACCATCGCGACCACGAGACCTTGAGCCTTCAGCGCCGCCACGGCCTCGCGGGCACCCACCTTCACCGAGTCGGATACGGCCAGCAAGGCGACGTGGCGGCCGTCGAGGGCGAGATGGATGGGGCTCCTGCCCGCGCCGGCCAAACGTTCGGCCTCTGCGACCAAGCCCGGGTCCCGCGCGATCCCGAGCCGATCGAGATAGCGCGGCGCGCCGAGGGCGACGCTCCGGCCCGTGACCCGGCCGGAGACGCCGAAACCGTCCAAAGCTTCAAATTGCTCCGGATCGGGTACGGCGAGGCCCCGGTCCCGCGCGGCTGCAACCACCGCGCCGGCCAGCGGGTGCTCGGACCGGCTTTCCAAGCCGGCCGCCAGCGCCAGCACCGCGCCCTCCGCAACGCCCGCGCCGACGAAAAAATCGGTGACGCGCGGCCGGCCCTCGGTGAGGGTCCCGGTCTTGTCGAAGGCCACGACGCGCACGTCGCGCAGGCGTTGCAGCGCCGCGCCGTCGCGGAACAGGATGCCACGGCCCGCAGCACGGCCGTTCCCGACCATGATGGCGGTCGGCGTGGCCAGCCCCATGGCGCAGGGGCAGGCGATGATCAGCACGGCCACGGCGTTGACCAGGGCCGGCCCGAGGGCTGGCGCCGGGGCGAAGGCGAGCCAGCCCAGGAAAGTCGCCAAGGCGATCCCGATCACCGCCGGCACGAAGCGCCCGGTGACGCGGTCGACCAGAGCCTGGATCGGCAGCTTGCCGCCCTGGGCGCGCTCGACCAGGGCGGCGATCTGCGCGAGCACGGTGCCAGCGCCGACCGCATCGACCCGCAGGTCGAGGCTGCCGCGGCCGTTGAGGGTGCCGCCGACCATCCGGTCGCCCGGCGACTTGCGCACGGGTGCGGGCTCACCCGTGACCATGCTCTCGTCGATATGACTCGTGCCGGACACCACAAAGCCGTCGGCGGCGACCCGCTCCCCGGGGCGGACCCGGACGACGTCGCCGACACGGAGCGCGGCGAGCGGCACCTCGACCTCGGCACCGTCTCGGATCACCCGAGCGGTCTTGGGCGCGAGATCCATCAGCTGGGCGATGGCCTGTCCGGTCCGGCCCCTGGCCCGGGATTCCAGCGTCCGACCGAGAAGGATCAGCGTCACGATCAATACGCTGGCCTCGAAATAAAGATGGGCCGCGCCGGCCGGCAGCAGGCCGGGGACCAGGGTCGAGACCAGCGAATAGAGGTAGGCGGCCCCGGCCCCGAGTGCGACGAGAGCGTTCATGTCCGGGTGGCCGCGCAGCAGCCCCGGTACCCCGCGCCGGAAGAACCGTCTGCCGGGCCAGGCGAGGACCAGGGTCGCCAGGGCGGCCTGGACCAGGGCCGTGACCGCGCCGCCGTGCAGGTTCGGCAGGATGTGACCACCCATGTCGAGCACGACCACGGGTGCGGAGAGCAGCGCCGCAACGATGAGGTCGCGGCGCAGGGCGCGGCCCTCGGCCTCCTGCCGGGCGGCCGGGTCGATCCGCGGCCCATCGTCGAGGGGTCGGGCCTCGTAGCCCGCCGCTTCCACGGCCCCGACGAGATCGGCGACCGTCAACACCCCCTCCGGATGGCGGATCGCGGCCTGGCCGGTGACGAGGTTGACGCTGGCCCCGCTCACGCCCGGCACCGCAGCGAGGGCCCGCTCGACGCGGCCGACGCAGGAGGCGCAGGACATCCCCTCGATGGCGATCCGGCTCTGCGTCTCCGGGACCGGGTAGCCGGCATCGGCCAGCGCCGCCGCGGCATCAGCCGGGCTTGCGCCGCCGCCGAGAACGAGGCTGGCGCGGTGGGTGGCGAGATTGACTGCCACGTCGCGGGCGCCGGGCAGCGCCTTGAGGGCGCGCTCGACCCGGCCGACGCAGGACGCGCAGGACATCCCCTCAACGGGGAAGCTCAGGAAGACGGGTTCGGGCACGGGGGCGGTTCCGATCGAAGCAGCCATGCCGGCTCAGATGGGGCTTCCCATCATGGGAAGGTCAAGGGCTGCCCGACGCACATTGTCGAATCACGATGCGCCCGACAGAGTTGACTGTCGCAGGCCCGCAACCGGATTCGCCTATCGGGCTGGGCCAACACGCGGGCAGGTGTAGCGCAGGTCCCCTCTCCCGTGCGGGAGAGGGACAGGGTGAGGGATGCGACCTCTCCGGACAAACCTGGCCCCTCACCCCAGCCCTCCCCCGCACGGGAGAGGGGGCGCGTCGAGCCTCGCTCAACGCGTTGTGTGAACATCGCAGCCCGTGCAGGACAGGATATCGATCACATCGTATGCAAGGCGATATGTGAACCGTGCCACCCAGGTCTGCGAGGGTGCCAGTGACCGAACCCCTGACCATCTACGGCGATCCCGGCTCCGGAAACTGCCTGAAGGTCAAATGGGTGGCCGCCCATCTCGGCATTCCTTCGGTCTGGCGCGACGTCGATGTGCCGGGCGGAGGGACGCGCGAACCGGCGTTTTTGGCGCTCAACCCCGCCGGCCGGGTGCCGCTGGTCGTCTTCCCCGACGGCGAGACGCTGTCGGAGTCGAACGCGATCATCATCCATCTGGCCGAAGGCTCGGCGCTGGTGCCTGAGGCGGCGCGCGCCCGCGCCCGGATGCTGCAATGGATGTTCTGGGAGCAGTACAGCCACGAACCCTACATCGCGGTCCGCCGCTACCAGCTCCTCTACCTCAAGCGCGCCCCGGAGGAGCTCGACCCGAAGCTCGCGGAACGCGGTGAGGACGCGCTGCGGCTGATGCAGGGGACGCTCGAACGCTCCGCCTTCATGGTTGGCGACGCGCTGACGCTCGCCGACGTAGCTTTGGTCGCCTACACCCGCATGGCCCACGAAGGCGGCTTCGACCTCGCCCCATACCCGGCTCTCCGTCCCTGGATCACCCGCGTCGAGACCGGACTCGGGATCGGCCCCTACCTCTGATCGGCTGCGCGCGGCAGCTCGGCGACGGCGCCGTATTCCGGCAGGCTGACGCGCACGATGGTCCCCTGGCCGACCGTGCTCTCGATGGCGAGGCGGCCGCGGTGGCGGTTGAGGCTGTGCTTGACAATGGCGAGGCCGAGCCCCGTCCCGCCGCGGGCACGGCTGGAGGCCACGTCGACCCGGTAGAAGCGCTCGGTCAGGCGCGGGATGTGCTCGGGTGGGATGCCGGGGCCGTCATCCGTCACCGACAGCACGATCCGGCGGCCGAGCCGGGGATCGTCCTCCCGGCTCAGGCCGACGCCGACATGGCCGCCGCCGTACTTCACGGCGTTCTCGATCAGGTTCTCGATCACCCGAGCGAGTTCGTCGGCATCCCCGGGCACCGGATACGGGCCGTCGCCGTCCGCGAACTGCACCGTGGCGCCCCGCGCCTCGGCGGGTGGCCCCTGCGCGTCGACCATCTGACGGGCGAGCGCACCGAGATCGACCACGGTGGTCGGGGCCACGTGCTCGCGCAATTCGATCCGCGACAGCGACAGCAGGTCGTCGATCAGCCGGGTCATGCGCAGCGCCTGGACGCGCATGATCTCGAGAAAGCGCTCGCGCGCCTGCGCATCGTCGCGGGCCGGCCCCTGCAGGGTCTCGATGAACCCGATCAGGGTGGCCAGCGGCGTGCGCAGCTCGTGGCTGGCATTGGCCACGAAATCGACCCGCATCGCCTCGAGGCGGCGGGCCGAAGTCAGATCGCGCAGGAACAGCACGGCGCTGACCCCCGACCCGTCCGGCATCGGCAGGGCGCCGATCTGGACCTCGAAGGTGCGCTCCAGCGGGACCCGGGTCGAGAGCGCGACACGGCGGGGCAAGCCGGAACTGAGGACCGCTTCGACCCCGTCGAGAACCTCCGGGCTGCGGAGCGCGAAGGATAGGGGCCGGGCCTGATGCAGGGCCGGCAGCAGCGCGCGGGCGGCCGGATTGGCCTCCACCACCAGCGTGCGCCGGTCCACGAGGATGACCGGGTCCGGGACATGCGCCAGAAGCGCCTCGGCGATCGCGTGGCGCTGGGCCGTTGCCGCCGGCCGTGGCGGCGGGGTTTCGCGGCCGCGCCCTCCGAGCCAGCCCCCGAGGCAGACCGCGCCGAGGCCGGCGAGGATCAGCGGAAGTTCGAGACGACCGGACAGCGCGACGGCGCTGCCGAAGAGGCCGGCGGCAATCGCGGCGCCCATCCAGGATTGGGAACTGCGCGGGCGGTCGGACATGGTCGACGCCGTACCGAACCAGTCAGCGGGAGCCGGTATCGTCGGGCCGTGGGCGCCCGGACGGGCCGGCAACGCCCTCGGGCGGTCCGGGATCGCGCGCGCCGCCGGCACGCTTCACGATCTCGTAGAGGCCGAGCATCGCCAGCGCGGTCATGAACGGCACGACGTAGTAGCAGCCCCGGAACAGCAGCAGCGAGGTCAGCACCTCGTTGCGCGGCAGGCTCGACAGGGCGAGCAGGACCGTGGCCTCGAACACCCCGATCCCCCCTGGGGCGTTCGAAGCGATGCCCAGCATGGCAGCCAGGACGTAGATCGCCAGGAAGGTGGTGAAGCCCAGATTCATCCCCTGCGGCATCAGCACGTACAGCACGGCCGCCGCCGCGCAGACATCGCCGATGCCGACGAGCATCTGGCCGATCGAGACCGACGCGCCCGGCAGTTCCAGCCGCCACTGCTTGACGGTGATGCTGCGCTTCTTGGCCGAGACCCAGGCGAGGTAGCCGAGCACCATGGCAAGCGCCGCAAGACCGACGCCCTGGTTGATCCGGATCGACGTGAAGGCGAGCCCGGCGAGCTGGCCGGCCTCGATGATCAGGCTGAGGCCCAGCACCACGCCCATGCCGAGCCAGAAGGTGAAGCCCGCGATGACCGTGAGCGCCGCGATCTTGGCCGTGGACAGGCCCTGCCGGGCGTAGATCCAGTAGCGGATCGTGCCGGCGGTCAGCAGCGGGAAGCCGAGGGTGAAGCTCACCGCGTAGCTGGTGAACGAGGCCAGCGCGGTGATGCGGTAGGGCACCTTGATCCGGAGCTGGCGCAGGGCCAGCGCGTCGTAGCCCGTAAGGAACAGGTAGCTGATCCCGACGAACAGGAAGGCGAGGCCGAGCTGCTCGGCGGTCGCCGCCGCGACGGCCGCCCGCACCTCCGCCCAGCTCACGCTCTGGACGAGCTTCCACAGCACCCCGAGCGAAACCGCGAACAGCACGATGCTCGCGGCCGTGCCGATCCAGGCATAGCGGCCGCGCCAACTCTTCCGCGCCGTGCTTACGGTGTCGTCGTGCTCGACCGGCTCGACCGGTTCCGCCGGCCCCCGGTGCTGTCCCTGAAAATTCATGCCGTTCGGCGTCCGCCCTGCCGGCTGCGCGGTCCAGCCGAAGGCCCGCGCCGGTGCCGGATGTTCCCGGACCGCGGCCCGTTGCCTCGCATGTAGGCCGAACGGGCGCTCAAGGCCAGGGAAGGCCTGGTCTGAGGCGGGGACGCTATCCGCGACGCAGGATCGCCGCCGCTTCCGACAGCCCGCGACGGATCCGCGCCGGCACCTCCGGCGCAGTGCAGACATAGGTCGGGCTCGGATGGGGGATCGCGATCAGCGGCAGGCCCGGGCGTAGGGCCGCGATCGCCGGTGCCGCCCCATTGGCGTAGCGGCCGGCGAGCACCGCCACGGTCAGCCGCGGCAGCAGGTCCAGGAGCGGCGCGAGATAGGGCGCGGCCGCAATGATTTCCGCCCGGCGCGGCGCCCGGTTCAGGGCGCCCTCTGCGTGGATCAGCCAGGGCACCACGTTCCAGATCAGTGTGTCGCCCCGCGGGATGCCGGACTCTTGGAGGAAGCGGAACAGGTTGGCTGCCGTGCCGTTCGCGCTGTCGCGGGTGACGAAGCCGGTGCGCAGCACCGCCGGCCCCGGCGTCTCCAAAAGCAGCAGCATCCGCGCTGCGACGCCGCCGTCCAGGGGATCGGGGACCGGGACCGGCGCGCCCCGCTCTGCAGAAATCCGCTCGGCCAGCGCCCGGATCGGGGCGATATGCGGCGCGGCGATCAGCGCGCGGCGGGCGGCCAGTGCCCCCGGATCGGCCAGGGATTTCGGCGCCCGCGGCTCAAGCGGCATCGAGGCCTGGGATCGCCACGTCGAGCCGGCCCGTGAGGCGGAAGCGCTCGGTCCCCTCCTCCCGTGCGAGCCGCGCGTCGAGGCCGGCCACGCCGCCGAACTGGAAGCCGATCTGGCTCGCATAGGCGGCGCAGGCGGCGCGTTTCCGCGCCTGGGCCTCGGGATCGAGGACCATCCGTTGTGTCGGCAGGGCGGCGAACAGCTCGGCCAGGGGCTCCCGGGGCGCGGCCTCGCGGACCGTGTAGGGAAAATCGCGCCACCACAGGATCGGCGCCGACACGGCGAGGCTGGTCAAGGCGCGAACCGCCTGGACGTGATCGACATGGCCGCCGACCGCCTGCGGTGCGAGGATGAGATCGGGGTTCTCCGCGGCGATCAGTGCGGCCAATGCCGGCGCCAACGCGGCCGCGATGCCGTCATCGGTGCGGGTTTCCGAGAACAGCTCCGGCGCGGAGCCGTAGCCCCGGTGCGGCGCTTCCCGGAACGGCAGATGCCGGAGCGGCGCGATCCCGAGTTCCGTGGCGGCGCAGACATCCTCGGTGCGGCGCAGGGCCATATAGTCGATCCCGGCCGGCAAGCCCTTGTCGAGCTGGCAGGCGAGCGCGAAGCCTTTCGGGCCGGCGACGCTTTCGGTGAACAACGTCGCCATCACCACGTGCCAGCCCTCCCGCGCCAGGCTGGCCAGCAGGCCACCGCAGGAGAAGGCCGCATCGTCGAGATGGGGCGAGAGGGCGAGGGCGGTGGGCATGGTTTGGCGCCTATCGGCTTGCAATGTCCCACCCTCCCCTTCGTCCTGAAGTGCCGGAGCGCAGCACAGGCCTCGAAGGAGGGCTCCGGGGATCGCGCGGCCGGCGGGAGGGCTCCTTCGAGGCGGCTTCGCCGCACCTCAGGATGAGGGGGAGGATTGGCGTATCGCGGATTTGGCCGGCCTTCAGAGCAGATGCGGCTCGGCGCGGAAGCGGCAGGTCGGGTCCTCGGGCAGGTCGACGGAAAAATCCGTGGCCGGACGCTCGTGGCGCACGCCCGCGTAGACCTCCATGATCTGGCGGCCAACGGCGCTCCAGGAATAGACCCGGCGGCACTCTTCCAGCCCGGCCGTCGCCAGCGTGTGGCGGAGTTCCGCATCGGTGACGATGCGAGTGAGCGCGGCGGCGAGCGCAGGGATGTCGCCCGGATCGACCAGCAGGCCGTTTTCGCCGTCGCGCAGGCAATCCGAGACGCCGACCGCGTGGCAGGAGACCACCGCGAGCCCGGCCGCCATCGCCTCCAGGATCGTGTTGGAGAAGCCTTCCGCATAGGTCGGCGACACGAACACGTCGGCGCGGCGATAGAGATCCGGGACGCGGCCGTATTCGGCGTAGCCGGTGAAAGCGATGTCCCGCGGCGAGAAGGCGAGGTCCGCGGCCAGCGCCTGGGCCGGCTCCACGTCCGGCCCGATCCCCGAGATTGTGGCGGCAAACGGCGTACCCTGCTCGCGCAGGATCGCCAGGGCGTTGATGAAGTCGAGCACGCCTTTCCGGCGGTCGACCCGGCCGTGGTAGAACAGCCGGATCGGGCCGGCATGCGGCGCCGGCAAGCCGTCCTGTGTCCCTTGCGCGAACCGTTCGGTGTCGACCGCGCCGGGTACGATGGTGAAGCGGGCCGGATCGGAGCCGAGGCGCTCGCAGACTTCGTCCACGAAAGACGCGCCACCGATCAGCAACGCGTTGGCGTGGGCCAGGACTTCGCACATCGCCACCCGGTGGGTCTCGCAGCAGGAGCCGACCCAATGGCCGTCGCCGCCCTGAATCGAGACCACGCTCGGCACCCCGAGTTTTCTGGCCGCGAGCAGGACCGCCCAGCCGGTGGGATAGCCGTATTGCGCGTGCAGCAGGTCGAACGGCGCCTGCGCGTGCTCCCGCTCGATCGCCTCGACCATGGTGGCGATATCGCGCTCGAAATCGCCCGATGTTTGTTCGCCGAGCTGCTCCAGGCCGATCACCCGCACGCCCGGCACGGCCGGCGGCGGGCCGCCGCCATAGACCCGGGTCCCGAAGGCATCGCCCCGGTACTGCGAGATCATCGTCACGTCGTGGCCGGCCCCGACCAGCTCGCGCAGCAGGTTCTGCGCGTAGACGCTCATGCCGGAAATCGCCGGGAAGTAGCGGCGGCTGAGGAAGAGGATTCTCATCGGGGGACGCCGGATGACCAGGATCCCCTCCCCCTTGCGGGGAGGGGTAGGGGTGGGGGTGGCGCAGACGGCACCGTGTCGCTCGATCCTGCGCCACCCCCACCTCCGGCTCCTCCCCGCAAGGGGGAGGAGAGAGGCGCGTGTCCCATCACTGCCATTGCCGCCGCGTCTTCTGCTCGCTGGCGAGTTCCGGGCCCGGGCGGCGGCAGCCGCGCAGGTAATCCAGCGCCTGCGGGATCATCACGTCGGCCCGGTGGCTCTCGCGGGAGAGCTCGACGCAGACCAGCTTGCCGAAGCCGATCTCCTCGAGCGCCTCGAGCACGCCCGGCACGTCCATGTCCCCCTCGCCGAAGGGCAGGTGGATGTGGCTGCCGCGCTTCATGTCCTCGATCGCCACGGTGCCGATCCGGTCGGCGAACTCGCACACGGCCGCGGCCGGCTCGCGCTCGCCGGTGACGAGGCAGTGGCCGGTGTCCAGGGCGAGCTTCAGCCCGGGAACGTCGAGAGCCGCGTAATCGTCCAGGGTCTCGATCAGCATGCCGGGCTCGGGCTCCAGGCACGGCACCACGCCGGCTTGGCTGGCAAAGGCCGCGACCTCGTGCAGCCCGTCGACCAGCCAACGGCGGGCCTCGTCATGATCCACACCGGGCTGGGGCACGCCGGCCCAGAACGACACCGCCTCAGCCGACAGGATCGCGCCGATCTCGACGGCGCGTTTCAGGAATCCCACCCGCCGGGCGCGCCCGGCTGCATCCGCCGTGACCAGGGTCGGCTCGTGCTTGGCGTTGGGGTCGAGCAAAAAACGGGCGCCGGTCTCGATGACGCAGGCCAGCTCCAGCCTCTCCAGCAGGCTCGCGACCCGGCCAGCCTCGGCGGCCCAGCTCTCGGCGAACGGGTCAAGGTGGTGAATGTCGAGGGTCAGGGCGACGCCGTCGTAGCCCGCCGCCTTGATCAGGTGGATCGCGTCGTCGAGGCGGTGGTTGGCCGCGCCGTTGGTGTTGTAGGCGAAGCGGAGCGTCACGCCGCCCTCCCCTGCTTCTGGGCGAGCCGGAACGGCGCGTGGTGCGATTCCGGTTCGCGGTAGAGCGGATAGTGCCGACCGACGATCTGCTCGGCCAGCGCGATGTCGAACAGGGGTTGGCCGCCGAAGCGCTCCAGGGCCTCCGGGGTGAGGCGCACCGGCCGCAGGGTCTCGCTCTCGGCGCCGAAGCGGATCAGCGGGTGGTCGCGCTCGATGAGCTTGCGCGTGTTGCGCTCGCCGATCCGGTAGTAGCTCATCGTCTCGACTTCGAGCCCGGGCACGATCGCCTTGACCACGCCGACGCTGCCGCCGAGCGGCGAGCAATCGACGTAGAGCAGGTCGAACCCGGCTTCGGTGAGCCGGTCGCAGGCGATCTTGCCCCGTGCATGCCCGTCGGCCGCCTCGGTGGAGGGCAGCTCCGAGAACCGCTTGGTACTCCGCTGGCTGTACACGGTGTCGGCCAGCACGGTCCGGAGATCGGCGGTTGGCATCGCGATCCAGTCGAGCATCGCCTGGAGGGCACGGCTCTCTTCGAGGTCCAGGCTCGGCAGCGCCTTCTGGATGAACGCATCGACGTAGCCGGGCGGCGTCACCGTGGCAGCGAGGTCCAGCGGCCCGTGCCCGAAGGTCTTGCGCACGCGGGCGGCCTGGAATTCGAGCAGCGCCTTGCGCAGGGCCCGCTCCCGGTCCGGATCGCAGGCCTCGCCGCAGGCCGAGAGGGCAATCGGCGCGGGCGCCCGCGCCGGATCCGCGTCGTAACCGACGACGTAGAGGTTGGTCAGGCCGAACTGGTCGGTGGCGAATTTCGGCAGGGCGCGGATGCCCAGCTCGTTCAGCCGGGCCAGCATCGCGGCGTTCTCCGGCCCGATCCCGTCGAGATCGAGCATCACGCCCTGGTCGAGGGCGCGGAACAGCAGGCCGTTGCCGTCGCGCTGGAGCAGTTCGAGCACGCCGTGGCCGAGCGCGAAGGGCACGTCCGGCCCGGCGCCCAGGCCGTTGGTGATCAGGTTGGTGAAGGGCTTGTAGCCCTCGGACAGCTCGAAATAATCGGTGGCGGCGATATCGAGCGGCATCAACACGATCTCGCCGGTCCCGTGCCGGACCGCCGGCGTCCATTCGAGCACCGTGTCCCGGCCGACCGGCGAGCCCGCCGGAAGGCACAGGGTGAGCGGGTCGGCGACCGACTTCGCCCCGTAGACCCGCACCAGCTCGGAATAGCTCGCCCGCTCCTTGGCCCGGGGCAGCACTGCCAATGACGGCATCAGGTTTTCGGCGATCTCCGCCACGGCGCCGATCAGCGCCTCGTCGTCGGTGGCGCCGTAGCCGATACCCGACGGCATGGCGCCGACGAAGAACGGATCGTCGAGGAACAGGGCCACGAACCAGACCGGGATGCCGGTGCGATCCAGCGGCGCCAGGGGGAAGCCGACGATCCGCCCCTCCGGCAGCACGTCGAGATAGGCCCGCACCGGGTCGGGCAGCGACGCCGGCAGCCCCTCGATCCGGCGCTTGGCGCCGAAGCGGTAGGGGCGCGGCGCCTTGATCCGGTCGTGGCGGGCGCGGTCGTCCTGGTCGTGAGAGGCGTCTGCGTTGGTCAAGTCGTGTTCCCGTCTACCTCGGACCGCTTCGCCACCCCATCCCACCCATCTCCCTCATCCTGAGGTGCCGGAGCGCAGCAGAGGCCTCGAAGGAGCCCTCCAAGACAGCGCAGCGCCCCCTGGAGCCCTCCATCGAGGCCCGCTGACGCGGGCACCTCAGGATGAGGGTGGGGGTGGGAAATCCCAGGGGTTGGCTCGGCGATCGGTCATCCTGTCGTGTGCTCGCTACCCAAGCCCGTAGGCACGCGCGACAAGTTGCATCGTGTGCAGGTCGCGCATGGCGGAATAGGCACTGCGCTCCTCGGGCCGGCGCAGGGCCGAGCCGAAGGCGCGCACCTGTTCGGTGAAGGGCGAGCATTCGGTATCGAAGGCCACCGGCTCCGTGCGTCCACTCAAGCCATCGGTGAAAGCCAGGGAGCCGCCGGCGGTCTGGCCCATCGTGTTCTCGGCGACAAGCATGCCTTTCGTTCCGACCACCTCCAGGCGGCGGCGGGGCAACGCGTCGGGGCAATTGTAGGCGACGTGGAGGCTCGCCAGGGCGCCCCCGGCGGTGCGGCCGATCAGCAGGGCGCCGTCATCGACCGCATAATCCTGGGCGCGGCTCTGGGTCAGGGCGGCGATGTCGGCGATCGGCTCGCCGAGGAGGAAATCCACGAGGTCGAGGCCGTGGGGGGCGAGGTCCATGAGCGCGCCGCCGCCGGCCTGCGCGGCGTCGATCCGCCAGTTGGGCTGGCCGGCCTCCGACCAGTCGCGCCCGAGCCAACAGGCATAGACGATCCGGATCGCCGTGACGGTGCCGAGCCGGCCGGCCTCTATCTGGGCACGGATCGCCCGGTGGGCCGGATGGTGCCGTTGGTCGAAGGCCGTGCCGTAGAAGATCTTTTTGGATTCGACCGCCTGCATGATGGCCTCGGCGTCGGCCAGGGTGGCCGCCATCGGCTTCTCGCACAGGATCGCCTTGCCGGCGGCCGCGAGCGCCTCGACGGCGCCCCAGTGCAAGTGGTTCGGGGTCGCCACGTAGACCGCCTCGACGTCCGGCTCGGCGAGGAGTCCGGCGAGGTCGGCATGGGTGCGGGCGCCCTCGCGTTCCGCCGCCGCCCGGCTGGCCGGGTCGGGATCGCAGACCGCCACGAGCCGATGCCCGGCGGCCCGGATTCCCGGGGCCATGTAGTCGCGGGCGACCCAGCCGTAGCCGACGATTCCCCAGCCGACGGCATCCATCACCAGCGCTCCGGAAGATCGACGAATTCCCGGGCCCGGACCCGCTGCGTCTCGGCACCGTCGATGCGGCCGTCGAAGGTGATCTGCTCAGGCGCCGACGTCTGCAGCGGGTAGGTGGCCCGGGGGGCATATTCCTCGCGGTAGCGGTCGGAGGGCCAGTGGATCGCGTGGCCGTCGCCCTCGGGCTGGTACAGCGGGTTGAGCCGCATGATCGTCCCGGCCTTGGGCAGGGTCAGGCCATCCACGACCGCGCGGGGCGCCGGGCGCATGCCGGGGCCGGCCACCACCGAGAACGCCTCGCACCTCTGCAGGGCAGCCGGCTCCTGGGGCACCGGTGCCCGAGCCTCGACCAGGGCGCGGGTCAGCTCCGCGTCGTCGTACACGAGGGCGTCGGGAAACAGCTCGGCGATCTCCTCGGCGGTGACAGCCCGGCCGGCGGAAAAGCCCGGGCACTCGCGATTGTGGATGTGGCTGAGGGCCAGCCAGCCGTCGTCGCCGGCGTTCTGGCGCAGGTTCTCGAGCAGGGCCGCCTTGTCGTCGAGGAAGTAGAAGGCGTCGTTGCACACCACGAGATCGACGGGCGCACCGGGGATCGGCCAGTGCGGCGAGCCGGCATCGAAACAGACGAGCTGCGGCTTGGGGCCGACGACCCAGTGGCGGGCGACCCAGAGCTTGGCGAAGACCACGTCGGCGCCTGCGGTCTTGCAGCCGCGGCGTTCGAGCTCCCGCAGGTAATGGCCGATCCCGCAGGCGAACTCGAAGACGCAGCGCGGTTCGTTCCAATGCGCTTCGAGCAACGTCAGACCGGCCAGGAAGGTCGGGTCGCTCCAGCGGTGCAGGAAATAATCGCCGACGCGGCCCCAGCCGAGCCGGTCGACCGCGTCCCTCAGGGTCGCGTGGCGACGGTCCTTGATGAGCTGGATGATCCCGGCCGGGTCAGCCGGAGGACCGTTCCACCAGTCATCCTGATCCGTCAGCAGGGCGGCCAGCGCCTCGTCGGGCTCACCCGCGTCGAGATGGGCCAGCACCCGCTCGACCAGCGCCTCGCGGCCGACCCGCAGGTAGGGAATGCCGTCGATGACGGGCCAGCGCGCGCCGGTGCCGGCGTCCCGCAGGGCGTGCGGCGCGTCGGGCTTCAGCGCGTTGCCGGTGGACGGCGATATGAGTTCGAACGGGATCATGGGCTCTCGGAACCGCCCCGCCAGATGGGCGACCTGGTCTGACGGACAACGCGGCTCTGGTCCTAAGGGATGCGCATGTCGCGCAGGACACGGTCGTGGAACCCCTTCACCGGTCCGGCATGGACCAGCTCCCACTTATCCAGCACAGCGGCCATCGTGGTCGATGCGCCCCGCAGATGCTGGGCGATCTGCAGGACGCGGTCGACGCAATCCGCGGCATGGAAGGCGCGGCCCTCGGCGGTGGCGTCGTCCGGCAGCACCGCACGGGCGCGCTCGACGTGACCGCGCAGGGGGGCGTCGAGTTCGGCCATCGCCCAGCCGGTGGTGACGGCCATGATCAGGCCGAGATGGTCGCCGAGCAGCATCTCGCCGGTGAAGCCGGCATCGGGCATCGCCGCGTTGTGAAAGTGATGCGCCATCGCGGCCAGAAACACGGTCCCGGGATCCGCCCGGTAGAATGGGCTGAGGCAAACGGCGTAGACCGCCACAATCAGGCAATGCTCGGCGTGGTTCTCGGGGGGCTCCAGCAGGATCCGGGCCCGGCCGGGACAGGTCACCCCAGCCCGCGGCTGCTGGGCCAGCGCCGCCACGAAGGCCGGCAGAGGGCCGGGCTGGCCGGGCGGACGCGGCGCGAGCCGGCCGCGCAGGCGATCCCGAAGCATCGGATCGAGGTCGCCGGTGACGGCGTCGAAACCAGCGACCAGCACGGCGGAGGCGGCCGCATCTGAGAGGCCCGCGGCCGCCAGGAAGGCGGCGTCGAGGTCGCACAGGCGGGTTGCCGCGAGCGTCGTCGCGGTGATGTCGAGGGCGACATCCTCGGCCGAGGCGCCACCGGTGAGCAAACTCCACCCTTGCGCGAACAACCGCTCGGCGATCGACCCGTCGCGGCCCGCCGAGCGGACACGCTTGAGATCGTTCATCTCGACGAAGAGTTCGCGCAAGGCAACCGGCGCCGCGGCATCGGACATCAGTGAACGCCGAGCCAGTCGAGCAGCATCGTCACCTGCTTGCCGAAGGCGTGTTCCGGCCCGCGGCCGTTCTTCACCATCGGCGCCTTGAAGAAGGTCGAGAGCTGTTCCTGCACGCCGCCGTCGCCGCGCTTCTTCGCCAAGTCGAGCACACGGGCGATCTCGATCACCAGCGGCGCGGCCAGAATCGAGTCCTTGCAGAGGAAGTTGACCTTGATCTGCATGCGCTGGCCCATGAAGCCAGTGACGTCGATGTTGTCCCAGGCTTCCTTGTCGTCGCCGCGCGGGCGGTAATAGTGGATGTGCACGAGGTGGTCCTCGACCGGGTAGCCAAGGATCGAGTCGAGCACCGTGCCCTTGGTGTTGAGCTTCGACTGCAGCGAGTTCGGGTCGTTCAGAGCGAGCCCGTCACGGTTGCCGAGGATGTTGGTCGAGAACCAGCCATTGACGTGGAGGGCGCGGGCCTTGAAGGCCGGGGCCAGCACCGTCTTCATCATGGTCTGGCCGGTCTTGCCGTCCTTGCCGGCCACCGGGACGTTCATCTCCTTGGCCAGTTCGAGCAAGGCCGGCACGTCGGCGGCGATGCTCGGGGTGAAGTTGGCGTAGGGGATGCCGCTCTTGATCGCCGCATAGGCGTAGAGCATCGCGGGGGAGATCGACTCGTCGCTGGAATCCAGCCCCTTCTCGAAGGCGTCCGAGGAGTTCAAGGTCGGGTCGGACAGGTCAGGCCAGCGCTCGGTGGAGGCGAGGTTCACGACCACGACCTCGTCGAGGTTGCTCTCCTGCCGGAAGCGCCGCAGATCGTTGGCGATGATCGAGACCGCCTCGCGGTGGCCGGCGGCGACGATCCGGTTGCTGCCGTCGATGTTCTTGCAGAACTTGGCGCTGCCAACCGCCGGCCAGGGCGTGATGCCCTTCAGCGCCTGGGCACCGTCCTCGATGTCGTCCTTCGACAGCACACCGTGACCGGCCGCGGCCGAGGCGAGATCGTCGCCGTTGAGGTCCCAGCCGCCGAACACGAGATCCTTGTAGTCGGCCATGCCCGCCACGGAGAGGCCGGCGAGCGGCAGTCCGTCGAGCCGGTTCGAGCCGGACTTGATCATCTCGATGCCGGCGATGGCGGTGGTGGCGACGGCACCACCCATGCCAACGAAGGCGACGCCGACACGGCGACCGGTCTGCATGCTCATTGGTAAAAACTGTCCTTGTGGGGACGCGGATCGCGTATTCGGCGGGTCGCGTCTTGGGCGGGTCGCGTCTTGGAAACGATTAGTCGATCCCCGGGGCGTTATTTAACTGGCCCGATCGTGGCCCGTTCCAACCCGAATGCGACAACGTTGCGCCCGGTCGGCCCGATCAGTGGCCGGATCAGGGCGTGGCGGCGGCCCCGAGAAGCCGGATTAACCCTTCGTTGACCGTGCCACGCTTGAATCACGGAGCCGTCCCATTCTGGTCACGGCCGGCGCCGATAGGGCCGCCGCTCCCAGGAACCCTGCCGCCAGACGCCGGGCCGATACGAGGGACGATCTAGAAAAGGACCGATGATGGGGGTTTTCCCGGAGCCGGCGCGTTGCGCCGACGACGTGAGCCGACTCGTGCCGACTGCACCGAATGGCACGGGCTGTTTCGACACCGAGACCGTGGCCTGGCTGCTGCGGCAAACCGATGGATTTCACCGCGAAGCCGGAGGCCGGTCACTTCGCCGCACGGGCCACATCCGCCTGCGCCGCCTGATCGGAACCTTGGCCCTGAGCGTCGCCGCCGGGCTGGTCCTGCCGCAATCGGCCTTCGCGCCGGCTTTCTTCGCGCCCGCCGCGCAGGCCCACGACCGGATCGACACCAGCCCGCGCGCGGCCCAGGTGCAGGCCACCGAGGCCGACAGCGGCTGGATGCTCGCCGGCGGTTCGCACCAGGGATTACGCGCCGCCTTCTCGGACGCCACCCCGGCGGAGAGCCCCGACGCCTGGACCGGCTTGCCGATCGAGGATCAGGAGCCGGCGACCACCGCACTGATCCAGGACGACCTCGCGACCCTGCCGCGGGTGACCCAGGAACAGGGGGAGGATTCGGTCCGGTTCGGCGAGCGAAGCGTGCCGCGCAAGGTGGTCGACACGATCGTGAAGGCCTCCGACGAGGCCGGCGTCGACCCGGTCTACATGATGGCGCTGGCCGACAAGGAATCGAGCTTCGACACCGATGCCAAGGCCGGGACCTCCTCGGCGCAGGGCCTGTTCCAGTTCGTCGCCCGGACCTGGCTGGAGATGATCCGCGATTACGGCGCCCGCTACGGCCTTGGCGAGGAGGCCGCCGCCGTGAAGGGCCGCGGCACGGCGATCACCGTCGCCGGTACGATGCGCGCCCGCGTGCTCGGCCTGCGCAACGACCCCCGCGTCGCCGCGCTGATGGCAGCCGAGCTGATCAAGCGCGACCGCGAGCGGATCGAGGCCAAGGTTGGACGGGCGCTCACCACCACCGAGCTGTACCTCGCCCATTTCCTCGGCAGCGCTAGCGCCGGACGTTTCCTGTCGCTGTCTTCCGAGAAGCCCGACGAGGTGGCGGGGCGCGAGTTCCGCAGCGCTGCCCGGGCCAATCGCAGCCTGTTCACCGAGAAGTCCGGCGGCAAGCGCCGCAGCCTGACGGTGGCGGAGCTGCACGGTCGAATCGACGGCATGATCGACCGCCGCCTGAACCGCTACCAGGGCGTCGTCGCGGTGGCAGGTGCCGCCGACAAGGCCCCCGCCCCGACCGAGACCGCGGCCAACGAGGCCGGACAGGCTCTCGACAGCCGTCGCATCGAGGTGACGGAGGCGCTGCCTCCGGACGGCGTCTGATGCCAGCGCGCGTCAGTGCCCGCCCGCCGGTGCGCCGCCGCCGAGCTTGACCGATTTCAGGCTCAGGGCGAGCGGCACCGCGCAGGCTGCGACCAGGCCCAGCACCCAGAACACGTCGATATAGGCCCAGTAGGCCACCTCGGTCTGCAGCACGCTGCCGATCCAGGCGGTCGCCTGGCCCTGGGCCTCGACGCCGGCATAGCCATGCTCGGAGAAGTACTGCGTCGCCTGGCGCATGGTCTCCTGGTAGGCCGGCGCCGACGGGTTGACGCTCTCGACCAGCCGGCTCTGATGGAACTGGCTGCGATAGGCCAGGATGTTCTGGGCGAGCGAGACGCCCAGCGAGCCGCCGACGTTGCGGGCGACGTTGATCAGGGCCGAGGCCTGGTCGGTCTGGTCCTTGCGCAGGCCTTCGTAGGAGGCCGAGGTGATCGACAGGAACACCATCGGCAGGCCGATGCCGATATAGACCCGCGACCACGCGAAGAACGCGAAGGTGGTCGTCCCGTTGAGCCGCGTCAGGTCGTACATCCCCAACGCCACGATGGTCATGCCGGCGGCGATCAGCCATTTCGGCTGCACGTAGGCCGAGGCGCGGCCGGTGAGGAACATCATCACCACCGTGACGATGCCGCCTGGCCCGAGCACGAGGCCCGACAGGGTGGCGGTGTAGCCGTAATATTCCTGCGTGATCTGCGGGATGAACTGCGTGGTCGAGATCAGGATCGCCCCGGTGAACATCATCACCAGGAAGCAGGAGCCGAACTGGCGATTGCCGATCAGGCGCAGATCGACCGCGGGATTCTTCTGGTTCAGGAGCCACGGGATCATCGCGATGAACGAGACGACCATCAGCACGCCGGACACGTTCATCAGCGTCGAGGTACCGAACCAGTCCTTCCGCTGGCCCTCGTCGAGGATCACCTCCAGGGAGCCGAGGAACAGGGCGACCAGCAGGAAGCCCACGATGTCGAACCGGATGCCCTTGCGCACCAGGGCGCGGCGCTCCTTCTTGGCCGCCTCGCTGTCCTCGATCAGCCAGTACATCAGCCCCAGCGCAATCACGCCGATCGGGCCGTTGATCAGGAAGCACCAGTGCCAGGAGGCGTTGTCCGAGAGCCAGCCACCCAGCGTCGGGCCGATCACCGGTGCAACCACGATCGCGACGCCGTAGAGCGCGAAGGCCTGCCCCCGCTTCTCAGGCGGAAACGAATCCGCCAGGATCGACTGCGCCAGGGGCGCCATGCCGCCGCCGCCGAGACCTTGCAGCACCCGAAACAGCAGCAGCGATTCGAGGCTCCAGGCGAAGCCGCACAGGATCGACGCGATGGTGAACAGGCCCACCGACCACATGAAGAACGCCTTGCGGCCGTAGCGCTTCGCGAGAAAGCTCGACGCCGTCAGCGTGATCGCGTTGGCCACCAGGTAGCTGGTCACCACCCAGGCCGCCTCGTCGGGCCCGACCGCGAGACCACCGGAGATGTAGCGGAGCGCCACGTTGGCGATGGTGGTGTCGAGCACCTCCATGAAGGTCGCCAGCGCCACCACGCCGGCGATCAGCCACGGATTGTGGCCGCCCGGCGCCTTGGCGGCGGACGATTTGCCGGCGGAGGCCCGGCCGGGACCGGCCATCGCGGTCACCGCACCGTGATGGTGGGAACGACCGACATGCCGGGGCCGATCGCGACATCCGTCGGCCAGTCCTTGACGACGATCTTCACCGGAATGCGCTGCGTGACCTTCACGTAGTTGCCGGTGGCGTTCTGGGCCGGAAGCAGGCTGAAAGCGGTCCCCGAACCCGGCTGGACCGAGGCCACGGTGCCGTGGATCGTCCGGCCCGGATAGGAATCGATCACGAGGTCCGCTGGCTGGCCGGGACGCATGTCGGTGATCTGGGTCTCCTTGTAGTTCGCCGTCACCCAGATGTCGTCCGGCACGAACATCGACAGGCTCTGCCCGGCCTGCGCCAGCGCCCCGATGCCGCCGGTCAGCCGCACGACGCGCCCGGGTTGCACGGCCTGGATCGTCGTGTAGCCGAGGTTCAATTCGGCCTGCTCGACCTGCGCCTTGTCGCGGGCCATCTGCGCCTGGGTCGATGCCTTCTGGGCCTCGAGCGAGCCGATCTGCTTCTGCGCCGCGACGACGCTGGCACTGGCGCTCTGCAACGCGGCTTGGCGCTGCTGCAGCGTCGAGGTCGCCGACTGGGATTGCTGGACCGAGCCCGAACCACGCTCGGCGAGGTCCTTGTAGCGGGCTGCATCCTCCTGGGCGAACTTCAGCGCCGCCTCCGCGGTGGCGACCTGAGCCTTCGACACGTCGATATTGGCGTACTGGGCCTGGATCTGCGCATCGATGTTCTTGATCGCCGCCTCGTCGGCCACGACCTGTGCCTTGGCCTGTTCGAGGGCGATCCGGTAGTCGCGCTGGTCGATCTGGAACAGCATCTGCCCGGCCTCGACATGCTGGTTGTCGGTGACCGGCACCTCGACCAGATATCCGCCGACCTTCGGCTGGACGGAAATGCTGCGCGCATCGACGAACGCATCGTCGGTGCTCTCGTAGGGGTGCATGTACAGGAGCCAGTAGAAGAACACGCCGATGCAGAGGGCGACCACCGCGAGCCCGCCCAGGAGGAACGCGACCGGGTGGCGGCGCAGGATATTCGGACGCTGCTCCTCGTCCTCCGGCTCGCTTTCCTGCTCGGGATCGTCGTCCGGGGCGCTCTCGCTCTCACCCTCCTGGGCGGGCTTGCGCGCAGTCTCGCCCTCCGGGTGGGAGCCGCTGCGGCCGAGATCCAAGATGTCGCGATCGGGCGGCTCGGCTTGGCCCCCGGCTTGGCCCTCGACCGGCAGAGGGCGTGACGCAGGCTCGGCGGCCTGCCGGTGATCGTCAAACATGGCGTCTCATCACCATCGGATGGGCCGGCCGCCGCGCGGCGGCCGGGCCGTACTCATGCCCGCCTCGGTCAGCAAAAGCCGGGGGCCGCGGCAAGGTTCCAATGGGTGCAGGGCTGCGTTCAGGAACGCTTGTCGCAGTGCAACGTTCTGCGGGCGGACAGGCCGGGCACGCGCGCCCGGCGCGTTTCGGAGTTCCGCCATGACCAGCACCCCATCACCGACACCGCAGGGCTCAGGCTTCGGTTCCACCGCGACGTCGCCCTCCGGTATCCCGCTCACCGGTGCCGCCCGCCTCGACGCGATGAGCGCGTCGCTCGCCCGGAACTGGTGGCTCGTCGCGTTGCGCGGCGTCATCGCAATCCTGTTCGGCATCGTGGCCTTCGCGGCCCCCGACGCCTTCGTGCTCTCGCTGGTGCTCCTGTTCGCCGCCTACACGCTGGTCGACGGCCTCTTCGCCATCGTCGGCGCGGTCCGGGCCGCGCAGCGGCACGAGCGCTGGGGCTTCCTGCTCCTCGAAGGCATCGTCGACATCATCGTCGCCGTGGCCGCCGTGCTCGTGCCGGGCGCCGCGGTCTGGGCGTTCGTGCTGCTGCTCGCCGCCTGGGCGCTCGTGACCGGCGGCCTGATGATCGCCGCCGCCTTCCGGCTGCACCTGCATTACGGGCGCTGGTGGCTCGGGCTCGGCGGTCTCGTCTCGATCCTGTTCGGCATCGCGCTGATCCTGGAGCCGGGCATGTCGGCCCTGGTGCTGACCTGGTGGATCGGCGCCTACAGCTTCGCGTTCGGCGTGCTCCTGCTGATCCTCGCCTTCCAGCTGCGCAGCCGGCACGGGGCCGCCGGACAGGTGGCCGGGCGCTAAACCGGCGCGGCGGCCCGGTCCGGTTTCGGGACCGGGCCGCGTGGCCCGCGTCACACGGTCGAGCCTTGATCGTTGCCGGACTCGGGCGTCATCCCTTTGACTGCGGGACTTGCCGCCGAATGCGGCCTAGAACGCTCCCTCGACCGGAACGTCCGGTCCCGGAACACGCATCGCGATGACGCCTGACGCGCCCGAGCGCGCCCCGACCGATCCGGGTCCCGCACAGCATCCCGGATCCGACACGCCGGACCCGCGCAAGGCGGCCCGCGAGGCCGGACGCGCCGCCCGCGATCTGTTCCGCCATCTGTGGATCCTGATCGTCGCCGGCGGGCGCGGCTTCCTACGCTTCGGACAGGAGGGTTTCGCGCGAACCGCTGGCGTCCTGGCGCGCAAGCGTGACCGCGTGCGACCGGTCGCGGTCGAACCCTCCGCACCGGCGGAACCGGCCGAGCGCTTCACTGCCGCCCCCGGGCGCTTCGGCCGCCCCCGGCGCCGGCCCGCGCTGCTCGCGGCGGGCCTCGCGATCCTGCTGCCCGCCCTGGCCGTAGCGATCTACCTGCTCGCCGCCTTGCTGACCCTGCCGCCGCTCGGCGGGGCGATCGTCGATACCGGCCAGCGGGCGATCACCGTCGAGGCCGATGACGGCCGGGTCTTCGCCACGCGGGGCAGCTTCCGCGGCCAGAAGCTCACCGCCGCCGACCTGCCCAAGCACCTCGCCCAGGCGATCGTGGCGATCGAGGATCGGCGCTTCTACAGCCACTGGGGCATCGACCTGCGCGGCCTCGCCCGCGCCGCCTGGCGCAACGCCGCGGGCGGCGGGGTGCGCGAGGGCGGCTCGACGATCACGCAGCAATATGTCCGCCTGACCTCGCTCAACCAGGAGAAGACGCTTTGGCGCAAGGTGCAGGAGGCGTTCCTGGCGCTCCGGGTCGAGACCACGATGAGCAAGGACGAGATCCTGCTCGGCTATCTCGACGCCGCCTATTTCGGCGCCGGCGCCTACGGGGCGGACGCGGCGGCCCGGCGCTATTTCGGCAAGCCCGCCAAGGCCCTGACCCTGCCCGAGGCGGCCATGCTGGCCGGGCTGGTGCGGGCGCCCTCGCAGCTCGCCCCGACCCGCAACCTCGGCGGCGCCAAGGAGCGGGCCGACGTGGTGCTCCAGGCCATGGTCGAGACCGGAGCGATCACGCAGAAGGACGCCGACGCGGCGCGCAAGCAGAGCGTGACCCTGAAGTCGCCGCCCGAGGCGCCGCCGGGAACCAACTACTTCCTCGACATGATCGCCGGCGACGTGAAGCGGCTGGCCGGCACCGACGGCGACATGACGGTGCGCTCGACCCTCAACCTCGACCTGCAGAGCCTCGCCGAGGGTGTCGTCGCCCGCCGCCTCGACAAGGACGGCGCCAAGCGCAAGGTCGGCCAGGCCGCCATGGTGGTGCTGTCCAAGGCCGGCGCGATCCTCGCGATGGTGGGCGGGCGGGACTACGAGGACAGCCAGTTCAACCGGGCGGTCCAGGCCAAGCGCCAGCCGGGCTCGCTGTTCAAGCTGCTGGTCTACCTGACGGCCTACGAGCAGGGGCTCACCCCCGAGAGCGTGGTGGACGATCGCCCGGTGCGGATCGGCGATTGGGAGCCCGAGAACGACGATGGCCGCTATCGCGGATCCGTGCCGCTGCGGACCGCCTTCGCGCTCTCGATCAACACGGTGGCGGCCCAGCTCGGGCAGGATGTCGGCATCCCGGCGGTGATCGCCACCGCGCGCAAGCTCGGGATCCAGTCCGAGTTGCCGAACGTGCCGAGCCTCGTCCTCGGTTCCGGCACCGTCAGCCTGCTGGAGATGACCCGCGCCTACGGCTCCGTGCTGTCCGGCCGCGCGCCGCTCGCGAGCTTCGGCATCCATGCGATCCGCGGCGCGGCCCCGCAGCCGCTCTACGTCCGGCCCGAACCGGCGCCGACCGCCACCCTGGCGCAGGAGCCACGGCAGATGATGCTCGATTCGCTCCAGGCGGTGGTCGAATCCGGGACCGGCCGGGCGGCCCGGGTGCCAGGCCAGATCATCGGCGGCAAGACCGGCACCAGCCAGGATTTCCGCGATGCCTGGTTCGTCGGCATGACCCCGGACCTCGTGGTCGGGGTCTGGATCGGCAACGACGACGACAGCCCGATGAACCGGATGTTCGGCGGCGAAATGCCGGCCGGCATCTTCCACGATTTCGTCCAACGCGCCTCCGCGCAACTCGCCAAGGGCCGGCCGCGCCCGTCGGCCGAACGGGCCGAGCCGGCACCGGCCGCCGCGCCGGTGCAGCCGCCGGCGCCGGTCGCGTCCGCCGAGATCCGGGGCGTGCCCGAGGTGCTCGACACCGGGACTTTGTCGTTGCGCGGGCGGACCGTGCGCCTCCTCGGCGTCGTGGGCGAGCGCGGCCACCTCGCCCGCCAGCTCGCGAACTATCTGCGCCGCCGCGAGGTGGTCTGCAGCGTCTCCGAGGGGGCCACGGGCCGCTGCCGGATCGAGGGCGACGACCTCGCCGCCCTGATCCTCACGGCAGGCGGCGCGCGCGCTGCGGAGGATGCGCCACCCGACCTCCTCGGCGCCGAGGAGCAAGCCCGGGCCGAGCGCGTCGGGCTATGGGGACGGTGACCGTTTAATCGTGGCCGAGCTTGGCCAGGGTCAGCGGATCGGGCTCACCGCCGAAGTAGCGCGCCAGCGCCGCAGCGAAGCCCGGCTCCTCCGGTGCGGCGCGCGCGAACAGGGTCATGCTGGAACGGAACTTCACGTCGTCGGGTGAGCCGAAGATCGCGTGCGCCGAGCGGCCGGTGACGCCGTTCACCGCCGCAGTGCAGGTGCGCAAGCGCGGGCCGAGCACCGGGTGGGCGAGATAGGCCCGAGCCTCGTCGAGGGAGACGATGGCGTAACGCTGCGCCATCGCGCTGGAGCCCAGGCCGGCGATCTGCGGGAAGATGAACCACATCCAGTGGCTGCGCTTCTCCCCGGCGCGCAGCTCGGCGAGCGCCCGCTCGTGGACGCCCTCCTGCGCGGCGACGAAACGCTTGAGATGGTACGGTTCGGCCATGGTCCCGCTCCGGTCTGCCCGGAAACAACCCGGTGGCAGCCGTTCGGATGCGCGCGCGGCCGACGCGCCGCGGCGGATCGTGTAAGCTCGACCCGATGCTCGACATGCTCCTCGGCTTCATGATCGCCAACCCGGCGACGAGCCACGCCCTCACGGCACTGCTTGAGACGACCGGGGTCGCGGCGGCGATGATCCTGCTGCGCGCGCCGCGCCCCGAAGCGACCGCGGCTTTGGTGGTCTCGACCTATTATTTCGGCCGGGAGGCCGGGCAGCGCGAGCACGACATCAAGCATGCCGGCTGGGACGCCGTTCAGGCGCATCTCGGCGCCGAATTCCTGTACGGCTGGTCGCTGCCCAACCTCCAGCAATGGATGGCGCCGACCTGCGCCGCCTGGGCGGTCGCCGCCACGATTGTCCTGGTCCGCCGCCGCCTAACGCCGGCACTCTAGCGCCCCGTCCCGGATCTCGGAGCCAGGGTGAGGCGCCAGGTCTTTGGTCTAGCATCGGCGTTTTCCGAAAGCCGGACCCGGCTCTTCGGGATGATGCTCTAATGACAGGGAATGCCGGCATCTGCGGGCGACATGCCGCGCGCCAGTCGGCGCCCGACATGGAACAGGACCTTCTCGATCAGCGCCACGGTCAACGGATCGCCGTCGTGCTTCGCGAGATGATAGGCGACGAGCAGGTTGTCGCTGATGTCACCGAGCAGATCCGACGAATCGCTCAAAGCCTCGGCGGAGAGCGGCTCCGGCGCGGGTGCAGCGGCCGGTCGTGCGTGCGTCGCTTGCGACACCTCAATGACTTGGCGCGCCGCGTCGATCATGGCCCGCATCTCCGCGAGCAGTTCCAGGCTTGTGGCGTCTTCGGGCGTATCGTTGTGCATGGTGCCGGCCCCCAACTGACCCCAAACTGCACCTACAGGTTGCGATCCGTCAACCGTTTACCTGCACATCTTCCGGGCATCGCGGGTTTATAACGCTGTCCGACAAGCGCGAGATCCCGAATGCAGCATTCAAGACGCCGGCGCCACAACCAACAGATGCAAGAGCATCCGAAGGCGTTTCGCGTGCGCCGGCCAGGCATTCGCGCCTGAAAACGGGAACGCCCCCGCGGATAGATCCGCAGGGGCGAGGTCGTTTGTCGGTGCGCTCGAAGAGCGCCCGGGCAGCGTTACTTGATCAGGGCGAGCAGCGCCTTGCCGGCCTTGGAGTTCAGCTCCTTGGCGTCGAGGGTGCCGTCGCTATCCGGGTCGGCGGCCTTGAAGCGCGTGTCGACCGCGGCGAGGTATTCCTTCTTGTCGATGGTGCCGTCATTGTCCGGATCGGCCTGCTTCAGCCCGGCCTTGCTCAGGCGGCCCTTGAGCTCCTTGGCGTCGAGGGTGCCGTCGGAATCCTTCTCCAGGCGATCGAAGGTCGCAGAGGCCACGGCCTCGACTTCCTTGAGGTCGACGGTGCCGTCGTTGTCGGTGTCGATCATCTTGACGGCACTGGCGCCGCTCACCGGCTTGGCCAGGGCGGCGGGGACCGTGAGGCCGGAGAAGGCGAACGCAACTGCGGCGAAGCCACTGATGAAACGAAGGGTCATTGCCAAATTCTCCCGAAACATGATGCGTGATCTTCCTAGTCGCGCCCCGGTGTTGCCGCAAGTGCGAAGTTGGCCGGGCAGCGTGGCTCTCGGGAGATGAAGACGTGGAAAAAGGGGTCGGCACATGCCGACCCCTCTCACGATCATCCAGTCATGTGACGCGGTTGCCGGACCGAATCAGTAGCCGTAGCCGCGGCGGACCGCCGGGCGGTCGTCCTCGAAACGCTGACGGCGATACATCCGGTCGTCATCGTCGGCGCGGTCGCGATCCCGGCGGTATTCCTCGCGGCGGAAGTCGCGTTCCCGCTGGCCGCGGGAGCGCAGATCGACGCTGGGACCGTCGGGTCCGATATCGATGCGCTGAGCCGAAGCGGGAACGACGGTCGCGAGGGAGGCGGCCAGGATGGCGCCGGCGAGCAGGGTCTTCATGGGACACTCCTTCGTGCGTTGGGGGTCCAACACAGTCTCGAGAGGATCGTTCCCGATTCGCCCGAGGCTATCCCCACCGCATCGCAGGGATCCGGCCGGGCTCAAGCCAGGGTCGACAGGTCCTGAAACCAGTGCTGCGCCTGGACATAGTCCTTCACCCGCGGCGACAATGCGTGGGGATTGGTGTCGTGCACCACCCAGACTTGCACCGCGTCGTCCACGACGATTTCATGGATGCGGGCCAGCAGCCTGTTCTGCTCTTCCGGGTCCAGGCTCGCCTTCACCTTGTCGCAGAGGGCATCCACCTCGGGATTGCGGTAGTGGCTCCAGTTCACACCGCTCGGGGCGATCTGTTTCGAATCGTAGAAGCGCAGGATCGCGTAGAACGGGTCCGAGGTGACGTAGGCGATGTTGCCGGCGGTCACGCCCTTCAGGCTCGGATCCGCCGCGCCCTGGCGCCAGGCCGTGTAGGCCACCTCCAGCTCGACGGTCTTGAACTCGACCTGGATGCCGACCTCCGCCCAGCTCTGCTGGACGAACTCGTTGATCGGCAGGGACAGCATCTGCCCGGTCCCGCCGGTAGGGATCATGATCGTCGCCTTCACCGGGTTCTGCACCGAGAACCCGGCCTCCTGCACGAGCTTGCGCGCCTGATCGACGTCGGTCTTGATCTGGAAGCTCGGCTTGCCGAACCACGGGCTCGACGTCTGCATCTGGCCGACCGCGGGTTGCGCCAAGCCGCCGAGCAGCTGGACGACGCCCTCGCGGTCGATGGCGAGGTTGGCGGCCTTGCGCAGGCGCAGGTCGCGCCAGGGCGAGCCCTCCAGCATCGACAGGTGGTAGTTCCAGACATGCGGGGTGTCGTTGCCGACCACGCGCATGCCGGACGCCTTGAGGCGCGGCACCGCGTCGGGAGCCGGCGCCTCGATCAAATCGACGTTGCCGGAGAGCAGCGCGTTCACCCGGGCGAGGTCCTCGGGCACGCAGGTCAGCGTCAGCTTGGCGAGCTTCGGCACCCGCTTCGAGTTCCAGTAGCCGGCATTCGGCAGCAATTCGAGGCGGACCCGGGGGACCAGCTGGCCCAGCTTGAACGGACCGGTGCCCGAGGGCTGGAACGCGAACTTCGCCCAGTCGCGCCCGACCGCCTCGTACTGTGCGGGCGAGGAGATCAGGAACCACAGCATCTGGTACGGGAACAGGCTGTCGGGATTCTTGGTCGTCACCTGGACGGTCTTGGCGTCGAGCTTCCGGTAGCTCGCGACGCCCGGCAGCCGTGGCCGGACCTGGGCGGCCTGCCGCTGGTCGAAATGCGGCGCCTCCTTGTTGAGGACCTTGTCGAAGTTCCAGATCACCGCGTCGGCATCGAAGGCCGAGCCGTCATGGAACGCCACGCCCTCGCGCAGGTGGAAGATCCAGACCTTGGGATCCGCCTTCTCGACCTCCCAGGACGTGGCGAGCCCGGGAACGATCGTGCCCGGCCGGTCGGCGATGCCGAGGTCCCAGGCGACCAGGGGGTCGTACAGGGTCAGGCCGGTGAACTGGTAGCCGCCGGCGCCGCGGTCCGGCTGGCCGGTGGTGAGCGGCAGGTCGGTCATGGAGATGCCGTAGGTCAGGCTGCCGGCACCCGCGCCCTGCGCGCCGGCTCGTCCCGCCGAGCCCAACGCCGCCAGAGCGGCGCCCCCGGCCATGAGCGCGCGGCGTGTCGGCTTGATCAGGTCCATCGTGTCTCTCGGCAGAAGGGGACGCGCGGCCCGTCAGCGCCCCTTCCGTCGAGAAGTGTCGCTTGCGGGCTGCATACGGTATCTTGCATGCATCGTGCCCAACGCTGCGGCTCCCGGTATCCGGAGCTTCAGACCTCCCAGACCTGGCCGGGCCTCAGCGCCAGGAACCGCTCGGACGCGATGCCGTGCGCCTCCAGCGCCGCCGCCAGCGCTTCCGGGGGACGTTCGATGCCCTCGTCGGTGAGCTGGAAGGTGCCCCAATGGTGGCCGAGCGCCTGCTCGGCTCCGAGCAGTACGAGCGCCTCCACGGCCTCGGCCGGGTTCACGTGCTGCGCCTGCATGAACCAGCGCGGCTCGTAGGCGCCGATCGGCAGCGTCGCGAGCCGGGGGGCCCCGAACCGGGCGCGGATGTCGCGGAACAGGCCGCCGTCGCCGAAGCCAGTATCGCCGACATGGTAGTGGACACCCTGGACCGAGGTGATCACGAAGGCGCACCACAAAGCCATGCGCCGGTCCTTCACGCCGCGGGCAGACCAGTGGTTGGCCGGCACCAAGTGGACGGCCAGCCCGTCGCCGAGATCGACCGACTCGCCCCAGTCGCGGGTCTCGACATGCATCGTGTCGTCGTAGTTGCGCAGGATCGTGTCGTTGCCGAGCGGCGCCACGATCAGCGGCTGGTGGGCCTGCCAGATCCGGGCGAGGCTCGGCCCGTCGAGATGATCGTAGTGGTTGTGGGTGATCAGCACCGCATCGATCGGCGGCAGGTCACCGAGCGCGATCCCCGGCGGGTTGACCCGCTTGGGTCCGGCGAACCGGACCGGGCTGGCGCGCTTGGCGAAGACCGGATCGATCAGGATGTTGCGGCCGGCGACCTGCACCAGATAGCTCGCATGGCCTATCAGCACGACGCGCAGCGAGCCGCTGCGCTCGGGCGGCCGGTCTGCCGGGAACGGGCTCGGGTAGCTCTTAGGCCAGGGCTCGCGCTGCCGCTTGGCCTGCCAGCGCAGCACGTCCGGCAGCGATTTGTCGGTGGCCTGGTCCGGCAGGAAGAACCGCAGTCCGTCGAAATGGTCGGATTTCGGCCCGCGATAATACGGGTTCTTGCCCCGCCGGTGGGCGGCATAGCCGACGCCGCCGAGCGTCATGACCGTGGCCGCACTCGCGACCGTGAGCAGGCTGCGCCGTTTCATGGAGGGGAGATGGCCGGCACGGCGCCGTGGTCAAGCTCCCCCGACCGCGACGGGGAGCCTCATGTCGGTCCTCGCCTCACTCCACGGCTTCCGTGGCGAGGGACAGGCGCGCGCGAAACACCACCTTGCCGACCGTGTCGCGCACGCAGGCGACGTAATCCTGGCGCTCGACATCGGGCAGCATGTCGCGGGCGATCGCCGACATGATCCGGGTGACCTTGGCGCGCGCGGCCGGCAGGTCCGGCAGGTCGAAACCGACCTCGTCGTGGACCGGCTGGGAACCGTCATGGAGATCGATGAAGAAGCGGGGCATTGGCGCACAGCGTCTCAAGGGAGGTAATTCTCCAATAGGAGTGCGCAAATTGTGGTTAATGATGCGTTAACCGCCTCGAATAGTTGCTTATAACTGTCCTACAAATTAGGAGCGCCAGCGCAGTTCGCGCTGTTCCAGCGGGTTCACGAACGCGCGACCGGCCCGGGCCGATTCCAGGGCCTCGCGCTTGAGCCGGAAATACCATTGCGAGGGCAGATCGCCCTGCCCGAACAGCACCATGGTCGGCTTGCGGTCCAGGCCGTCCTGGGCGTGCTGGAGCACCTGCTGGTCCTGGGTCAGGAACTGGCGCATTAGCGGGCGGGCGATGGGCTTGAGCAGGTTCAGCGCCGGCATGCTCCAGTAGAGGGCGTTGGTGAGCAGGGTGCGGTCCGGCGTCAGCGGCGTCGCGAAGGTGTAGTTGGCCACGCGCTTCTCGCCGGCGCGGATGCGCTCCAGGCGCACGCCGGGCAGGCGGAACTCGATCTCGACCTCGGGCACGCCGCCCAGCAGGCGGTAGACCGGCGAACTCGTCGTGGTGGCGTGGCTGGTCATGACGAAGCCGTGCGGCACCGGCTGAAACGTCTTCACCTTCTCGCGCAGCTGCTTCGAGGGCCGGAACCACCAGCTGTCATGCACGAAGGCGACGTGGCCGGGATCGACCAGGCTCAAGGTGGTGAGATCGTAGGAGGCCTCGACCACGAGTTCGACAACGAGAGACCCGGCCGGCTCGAAATCCAGCTCCGGCACCGCCGGCACCGCGCCGGCCGCGGGCCCGAGATGCGGGTTCACCCACAAAAAGCCGGCGCTCTCCTGAACGGGAAAGCGCTGGACCTGGATGCGGGAGAAATCCGCGGCGTCATGCTCGGACAGCGTCGGCACGTCGCGGCAGCGCCCATCCGTGCCGAAGCGCCAGCCGTGGAACGGGCACATCAGCGTATCGCCGTCGAAGCGGCCCTTGGACAGCGCCATGCCGCGATGCGGGCAACGGTCGCGGAGCGCGAACGGGGTGCCGTCGGGAGCGCGGCCCAGCACGATCTGCTCACCGTTCAGCTCCACGGCGCGAAGCCCAGTGCGGCCGAGGCTGCGGGACTGGCCGACGCAGTACCACGCGTTGCCGAGCGGCTGGCGCATGGCCTCCGGGTCGAGGGCGGCATCCTCGGGCTGACGCGGCAGGGAGGTGACGGGGGCGTTCAAAGGGGGTTCGGGCTGACCTCGGTGCGCCGGTCATACGCCCGACAGCCGGGGCGGGGAAGCACGGGTGCGGGCGCCGGCACGGGGAGGACAAACGGGCGCAGCCACGGGGCTTCACAAGCGGGCCGGAGCCACCTACCTTCGCTTCACCCGCAACGAACGAAAGGAGGTGATCCAGTGTCTCATTGTCATCAGCCGTCAGTCTCGGCTTACCGGACCTGGACCGTCGCCTCCGGCGCGTCGATCTAAGACGCGTCTGAGCCCCGATTTCGGGACAGTTCCGCCGGACATGACGGTTCGGCAATGGAAGGGCCACCCTCACGGGTGGCCCTTCGGCTTTTTAAGCCTTGAATGTTCAGCGCTTCGGCGCCTGGAACAGCGGCTGGGCCAGGGCCTCGGTCCGCGCCCGCCACAGGTCGCGCTCCTCGCGCAGGGCATCGCGCTCGGCCGCGATGGCGTGGCGCTCGGCCCGCAGCCCATCGCGCTCGGCGACGGCCCGGTCGCGCTCGGCCCGCATGTGCTCGCGCTCCTGGCGGAACCGCTCGCGCTCGTTCCGGAACTCCTCGCGCTCGGCGCGGACTTCTTCCTGCTCGGCGCGCAGATCCTCGATCGAGCCGATCTCCTCGCGGATGTGCTCCCGGAGCGCCCGCATCTCCTCGGCCAGGATCGCCTGCAGCTCGTCCTGACGCTCGGCCTCCAGCCGCAGCTTGGCCTTGAGCATCATGTTCTCGGCCATCAGCTCGGACACGTCCGCATCCTCCGCGACCGCGCCGACCCCGTCGGGCTGAGCCACCAGCCGGGGCGACCACGCCGCCTCGGCACCGCGGGGGGCCTGGATCTCCGGCGCGGCCTCTTGCGGGCGGTCGTCGCCGCGCGGCTCGGCCGGGCTGTGGGTCTTCATCGTCGCGAGCCAGTCCCGCAAGGGGCCGGGGGCGATTCGGCTGCCGATCTCGTGCGGCGGCAAGGTGCGGGCGGGTTCCGACATCGGCGGTCGTCCTGAACGGGTGCTGCCCGATCAGAGTCCCAACATGCTTAACGATCCGTAAAAGTTAATGGGCGGCTTCAACCCTGAGGTAGTTCCCGGGCGAGGACACCGAAAATTGACTTTCGCGGCCGCTGCCGCTACCCCCGCGCCTCCGATCCGTAGCAGATCGCCTCGACACGAAGCCGACCGGTCCCCGAGACCGGAGGTCAACGCCCGACAGCGCGTCCGCGCCCTCGGGCGCGATCTGTGTTGGGCCGATCCGCCGCGCCGGAATCCGCCGGTCGAGGCCTTTGCATGCCCCAAGTCGCCGTGACCCAAGCCGCATTGAACATTGCGGACGCGATCAACGAGACTTGCCCCTGGTCGGGCAAGCCGATCTCGGCCGATTCGCTGACGCTCTATAACGGCGCCGTGGTCGGCTTCTGCAATCCGGATTGCCGGGACAAGTTCGCGAGCGCCGTGCGCAGCTTCGAGGCCGCCCTGCAGGCGCGCCGCGTCGAGCGCGCCGGGCTCGAACAGTAAGCGCGGGTCCGAAAAACCATGTTCGAAGGCCTGTCCGACCGTCTCTCCGGCATCCTCTCGGGGCTCACCCGCCGGGGCGCCCTGACCGAAGCCGACGTCACCGCGGCGATGCGCGAGGTCCGCCGCGCCCTGCTGGAAGCCGACGTCGCCCTGGAGGTCGTGCGCGGCTTCACCGACCGGGTGAAGGAGAAGGCGGTCGGCGCCGTCGTGCTCAAGTCGGTCACCCCCGGCCAGATGGTCGTCAAGATCGTCAACGACGAGCTGGTGGCGATGCTCGGCACCGATGCCGAGGTGATCGACCTCAACGCCCCCGCTCCAGTGCCGATCCTGATGGTCGGCCTCCAGGGCTCGGGCAAGACGACCACCACCGCCAAGATCGCCCGGCGCCTGTCGGAGCGCGAGAAGCGGCGGGTGCTGCTCGCCTCCCTCGACACCCGCCGCCCGGCCGCCATGGAGCAGCTCGCGGTGCTCGCGAAGCAGGTCGGCGTCGAGAGCCTGCCGATCGTGGCCGGCCAGTCGGCGGTGCAGATCGCCAAGCGCGCCATGGAAGCGGCCCGGCTCGGCGGCTTCGACGTGGTGATGCTCGACACCGCCGGCCGCACCACGGTCGACGAGGCCCTGATGGTCGAGGCGGCCGAGGTGAAGGCCGCGACCCGGCCCCACGAGGTGCTGCTGGTCGCCGACGCGCTGACCGGCCAGGACGCGGTCAACACCGCCCGGGCCTTCGACGAACGCCTCGGCGTCACCGGTATCGTGCTCACCCGCATGGACGGCGATTCCCGCGGCGGCGCGGCGCTCTCGATGCGCGCCGTCACCGGCAAGCCGATCAAGCTCGTCGGCACCGGCGAGAAGGTCGACGCGCTGGAGGAGTTCCACCCGGCCCGCGTTGCCAACCGCATCCTCGGCATGGGCGACATCGTCTCCCTGGTCGAGAAGGCCGCCGAGACCATCGACCACGAGCAGGCGCTCCGCACCGCGGAGAAGATGCGCAAGGGCAAGTTCGATCTCGAAGACTTGTCCATGCAGCTCGCCCAGATGGAGAAGATGGGCGGCATCGGCGGGCTGATGGGCATGCTGCCCGGCATGGGCGCGATGAAGAAGCAGGTCGAGGGCGCCAAACTCGACGAGAAGATGTTCAAGCGCCAGCGGGCGATCATCTCGTCGATGACCCCGCACGAGCGCAAGAACCCGGACCTGCTGAAGAACTCCCGCAAGAAGCGCATCGCGGCGGGCTCGGGCGTCGACGTCTCGGAGATCAACAAGCTCCTGAAGATGCACCGGACCATGGCCGACATGATGAAGGCGATGGGCTCGGGCAAGCGCGGCATCGGGCAGGCGCTCGGCTCGATGTTCGGGCTCGGCGGCGGCGGGATGGGCGGCCTGCCGCCCGGCATGCCCGAGCCGACCCCGGAGCAGATCGCCCAACTCGAAAAACAGTTCGGCGGCAAGCTGCCGCCGATGCCGCCGGGCCTGGGCGGGGGCGGATTGGGTGGCATGCCGAAGATGCCGGGGCTTCCGGGCCTCGGCGGTCCGAAGCTGCCCGGCCTCGGCGGCTTCATGCCGGGGAAGAAGAAATGAGCGTGCTGGCGGCCCAGGCGGTCGATCCCGAACTCGCGCGCCTGCGCGACAGCATCGACAATTTCGATGCGGCGCTGATCCATCTGCTCGCCGAGCGCTTCCGCTGCACGCAGCGGGTCGGCGAGCTCAAGGCCCGAAAGGGGATCCCCCCTTCCGATCCGGACCGGGAGGCCCGTCAGGTCGCCCGGCTCCGCAAGCTCGCGGTCGACGCCAAGCTCGACCCCGATTTCGCCGAGAAGTTTTTGGCCTTCGTGGTCAAGGAAGTGATTCGGCACCACCAGACGATCGCGGCCAACCATGCGCCGTCGGTCGAAGAACAGAGAAAGTCCTAAGACAATGGCCCTGAAGATCCGTCTCACGCGCGGTGGCGCCAAGAAGCGTCCGTACTACCGCATCGTCGTCGCCGACGCCCGCGCCCCCCGCGATGGCCGCTTCATCGACAAGGTCGGCGCCTACGACCCGATGAAGCCCAAGGACGATCCGGCCCGGATCCAGCTCGACGCCGAGAAGATCCAGGGCTGGCTCGCCAAGGGCGCGCAGCCGACCGACCGGGTCCTGCGCTTCCTCGACCAGGCTGGCCTCGCCAAGCGTCCGACGCGCAACAACCCGCAGAAGGCCGAGCCCGGCGAGAAGGCCAAGGAGCGTGCGACCAAGCGCGCCGAGAAGGCCGCCGCGCCCGCTGAGGACGCTGCGGCGTAAGGCGGCCCCGCCATGGCGCGCCGCCCCGCAGGTTCATTCTCCCGCGACGGCGGTCGCCGCGGCCGCGCCGGCACGGCGATCGGTGCCATCGCGCCCGAGGCCGCGACATCGTCCAAGGCACCGGCCCCGAAGCCGGTGGTGCCGCCTTTGCCGTCCGACCCGAACCTCGTCCTCCTAGGCGAGTTCGGGCGCGCGCACGGGCTCAACGGCGAGATCCGGCTCAAATCCCACACCGGCGATCCGTTGGCGATCGCCGGCTACAGCCCGCTCCTGACCTCCGACGGTCGGACGCTGACCCTGTCGGGCGTGCGCACTGCCCCTGGTTCCTCCCCCGACATCCTGGTCGCCAGGGTCAAGGATATCGGCAGCCGCAGCGCCGCCGAGACGCTCAACCGCGTCGCCTTGTTCGTCCCCCGCGACCGCCTGGCGGAGCCCGAGGATGACGACGAGGTCTACGCGGCCGACCTGGTCGGGGCCA
This sequence comes from Methylobacterium sp. J-048, assembly GCF_022829515.1. Classification (GTDB taxonomy): domain Bacteria; phylum Pseudomonadota; class Alphaproteobacteria; order Rhizobiales; family Beijerinckiaceae; genus Methylobacterium. Next base: position 20,048 of record NZ_JAKSYL010000227.1, on the reverse strand, counting down.
CCGCGATGGACGAGGCCGGGACCGTCGTCGGCACGGTCGTGGCGGTGCCGAATTACGGCGGCGGCGACCTCCTCGAGCTCCGCCCCGTCGCGGGCGGCGCCACGGCGCTCCTGCCCTTCACCAAGGCCTTCGTGCCGGTCCTGGACCTCCCTCAGCGGCGCGTCACCGTGGTCCTGCCGGAGGATTTCTTCGCGCCGGTCGGCGAGAAGCCCGCCGACGATCCGGGCTGACACCCCTGTCCCAGCGCGGGTGTGACCGTCCGGCTCACGGCCCGGCGATGCCGGGAAGCTCCGTCAGCGCTGCCGCCAGGGCATCCACGACGAGCCGGACGCGCCGGATGCGGATGCGGCCGGGCACGACCAGGATCGAGAGCGGGACGGGCTCGGGCGCGTAGTCCGGCAGGACCTGCTCGATCGCGCCCGCCGCCAGCAGATCGTCGACGAGCCAGATATGAGCGGCCGCGATGCCGCGCCCCTGCGCCAGGGCCTCGCGGGCGGCCAAGCCGTGATCGACCAGCAGGCGGCCGTCCACCGGGATGCGGGATGTCGCGCCGTCCGGCCCGTACAGGCACAGCGTGTCGCTGCCGGCAACGTTGCTCATGCGGATCGCCGGATGCCGCACTAGGTCGTCCGGTTTCTCGGGCCGGCCGTGTTCCGCGAGATAGCGCCGCGACGCCACCAGGATCCGACGCGAGCGACCGACGGCCTTGCGCTGCAGGCTGCTCTCCGCCAGCGGGCCGAGCCGGATCGCCACATCCATCGCCTCGCGCACCAGGTCAATGCGCTCATCGGTGAGGCTGAGATCGACGCTGATTCCCGGATAGCGATCCTGGACTGCGAACAACGCCCGGCAGACGTGGCGAACGCCCAGGGCCGCCGTGCATGACACGCGCACCGTGCCGGTCAGGCCGCCGCCCGCGTTCCGGACGCCGTCCGTGGCCTCGTCGACCAACCGCAGGATGGTACGCGCCTCCGCGTGAAAGCGCTGGCCCTCGTCCGTCAGGGTGACCCGCCGCGTGGTCCGGTTCAGCAGGGTGGCCCCGAGGGCGGCTTCGAGCTCGGCCACGTGCCGGCTGACGGTCGATTGACCGACGCCCTGCTCGCGCGCCACGGCCGACAGGCTGCCGCGCTCGACCACGCGGACGAAGCTGCGCATCCGCTCCAACGTGACGCTCGATTGATCCATTGCGCGGAACGATCCTATCTCGCCATGCCATCTATCGGATGGCCGAACGGGCTTCTAGCTTCGCGGCTCCTCCTCCCCAGCGAGCTCGCACCATGAAGATCCTCATCGTCTCGGCCCATCCGGATCCGGCATCGCTGACGAACGCGCTGCGCGGCGTGGCGGTGGACCAACTGGAGGCGGACGGACACGAAGTCCGCGTCACCGACCTCTACGCAGCAGGCTGGAAGAGTGCGGTCGATCGGACCGACTTCCCATCCCTGCCGGACGCTACGCGCCTGCGGGTTCCGGCCGCGTCCAGCGCGGCGTTCACCACCGGGACCCTGACCGACGACGTGACCGCCGAGCAGGCCAAGCTGCTGTGGGCGGATGCGCTGATCCTGGCGTTCCCGCTCTGGTGGTTCTCAATGCCGGCGATCCTGAAAGGATGGATCGACCGGGTCTACGCCTACGGGTTCGCCTACGGCGTCGGCGAGCACAGCGAGACCCGCTGGGGCGACCGCTACGGCGAGGGCACGCTCGCCGGCAAGCGCGCGATGCTGATAGTGATGGCGGGCGGCTGGGAGACGCATTACGGTCCCCGAGGCATCAACGGCCCGATCGAGGACCTGCTGTTCCCGATCCAGCACGGCGTGCTGTTCTACCCGGGCTACGCCGTGCTCCCGCCCTTCGTCATGTATCGGGCCGACAGCCTGAGCGAGACCGGCTTCGCGGCCACCGCGGAAAGCCTGCGGGCCCGGATGCGCGCCCTGTTCAGCACGGATCCCATCCCGTTCCGGCGACAGAACGGCGGCGCTTACGCGATCCCGTCCATGGAGCTGCGGCCTGACCTGGTCCCGGATCGCACCGGTTTCGCGGCCCATCTGGGTACCGGCGATGCGTCCTGACCGCGCGACCCGAACCGCTCAGAGGGGCGTCGCGGCATCCCGGCACGGACGGATCGACTCCGGGCGCGGCCGCTCGTCCGGCGCGGGCGCCGCAAAGATCGCCAGATAGGCGCCGCCGCTCAAGGTTTGGAACCCGATCTCGCGAAAACCCACGGCGGCCAGTTCGCAGCGGAGCAGCGTCGGCGGGGTGCCGTGCCGCGACGGGATGTCGTCGGCGTCGACGATGCCGACCCGGCCGCCCGGTCGCATCGCCGGGGCGAGGTTGTGCAGGAGCCCGAAGGGCTGGGCGATCTCGTGATACATGTGCACGAGGATCGCGGCATCGACCGAGGCCGGGGGCAAGCGCGGGTCGTGGGCCTCGCCGTGCACGATGGTGACGTTGTCGAGCGCCTTCACCCGCCGCTCCAGGCTGGCCAGGTAGGCGGGGGTCACGTCCTCGGCCAGGACCTTGCCGCCGGGACCGACAAGTGGGCTCAGGCGCACCACGTAATAGCCGCTGCCGGCGCCGATATCGGCCACCGTCTCCCCGGTGGCGATGCCCATGCCGCGGGCGACCGCGTCGAACTCGCCGGCCTTGTCCCGCTCGGCCTCCGAAGACCATTGCGGCGCCACGATCTCGGCCACCGGCCGGTCGGGCTTCGGGAACGCGCTCGCGGGAGCGCCCGCAGGCGCTAAAGGGCCCGCCGCGAGGGCCGGTCCCGTCAGCAGGGCGGAGAGGAGGAGCATGCGCCGGATCATGGCCGACAACCCGCCGCGGGGCCGAACGGTGCCCGGGCCGTTGACCGTGCCGCACCCCGCGCGCGATCAAGCGCCATGACGCGCGCGGAAACGCCCTGGCGGGCCACGATCCTCACCCTCTACCCGGAGATGTTCCCGGGGCCGCTCGGCGTGTCGCTGTCGGGCGACGCGCTCGTCCGGGGCGACTGGAGCCTGGAGACGTGCAACATCCGCGATCACGGGCTCGGCCGCCACCGCTCCGTGGACGACACGCCGGCCGGCGGCGGCGCCGGGATGGTGCTGCGCTGCGACGTGCTCGCCGCCGCCATCGACGCCGCGACCGAAACGGACGATTCGCGGCCCCGGCTGCTGATGTCCCCCCGCGGCCGGCCGCTGAGCCAGACCCGGGTGCGGGAGCTCGCCGCCGGCCCGGGGGCGCTGATCGTCTGCGGCCGGTTCGAGGGCGTCGACGAGCGCGTCATCGCCGGCCGCGCCCTGGAGGAGGTCTCGATCGGCGATTATGTGCTCTCCGGCGGCGAGATCGCCGCCCTGGTGGTGCTCGACGCCTGCGTCCGGCTCCTGCCCGGGGTGATGGGCAAGGCGCAATCGGGCGACGAAGAAAGCTTCGAGGGCGGCCTCCTCGAATACCCGCACTACACAAGGCCCCGGGACTGGGAGGGGCGGCCGATCCCGGAGGTGCTGTCGGGCGGGAATCACGGCGCCATCGCCCGGTGGCGCCGCGCGGAAGCCGAGCGCATCACCGCCGAGCGGCGCCCGGACCTTCAGGCAGGCCCCAATCAGGCAGGCTCCAAGTCGATCACCGGCCCGTCGCACTCGTAATCCAGCGGATCGAGCTGCAGCGGCTGGGCGGCGGGATGCCGGAGCCGACCCGCCAGGGCGAACCGGGTCGCTAACGCTCCGATAACCATAAGTAAAACTGACCAGGCTGATAATATCGCAGCGCTGTGGAAAGACATCAGCGTACCTCGAACGCAACACGGCACGCCATTAAGGCTAACGCCCCAAGCTTAATCGACAGTTCCGTGGGTCCGAACAGCCTGTCCCGGCGAGGGTCACACGCCGAAGACTGCAGCCCTGGCAAGCGCTTGCCAGACGCCCGGTTTCGGCGCATCCCCGGCTCGGGACACTCCTCCCCGCCGAGGAGCGCCCATCTGCAAGGATGGATCCGACGATGAGCCGACCCGACAGGCGCCCGCGCGTTCCCCATTTCTCGTCCGGCCCCTGCGCCAAGCGTCCGGGCTGGACGCCTTCGGCCCTGGCCGACGCCGCGCTCGGCCGGTCGCACCGCTCCGTGATCGGCAAGGCCAAGCTCGGCCGGGCGATCGACCTGACGCGCTCGGTGCTGCAGGTGCCCGACGATTACCGGATCGGCATCGTGCCGGCCTCCGACACCGGCGCCGTCGAGATGGCGATGTGGACCCTGCTCGGGCCGCGCCCCGTGGAGGTCGCCGCCTGGGAGGCGTTCGGCAAGGAGTGGGTCACCGACGCGCTCAAGCAGCTCAAGATCGCGCCTAAGATCCACCAGACGCCCTACGGCGTGCTGCCGGACCTCGCGGCGATCGACACCCGGAACAGCGACGTGGTCTTCACCTGGAACGGCACCGCTGCCGGCGTGAAGGTCCCGAACGGCGACTGGATCGCCGCCGACCGCGCCGGCCTGACGATCTGCGACGCCACCTCGGCGGCCTTCGCGCAGCCGCTCCCCTGGGACAAGCTCGATGTCGTTACCTTCTCCTGGCAGAAGGTGATGGGCGGCGAGGCGGCGCACGGCATGCTGGTGCTCTCGCCCCGGGCGGTGGCCCGTCTGGAGAGCCACGTCCCGGCCTGGCCGCTGCCAAAGGTGTTTCGGCTCACCAAGGACGGCAAGCTGATCGAGGGCATCTTCAAGGGCGACACGATCAACACCCCCTCGATGCTGGCGGTGGAGGATTACCTCGACACCCTGGACTGGGCGGTGCGGATCGGCGGCCTGCCGGCGCTCCACGCCCGGGCCGACGCCAACGCGAAGGCGATCTACGACTGGGTCGCCCGGACCCCGTGGATCGCGCCGCTGGCGGTCGATCCCGCGACCTACTCGAACACCGGCGTCTGCCTGGTGATCGCCGACCCGGACGTGCTCGCCCGCGGCGACGCGGCGGTGGCGGCCCTGGCGTCCGGCATCGTCGAGCGCCTCGACCGCGAGGGCGTCGCCCTCGACATCGGCGCCTACCGCGACGCCCCGGCGGGCCTGCGGATCTGGTGCGGCGCCACCGTGGAGACGGCCGATCTCGAGGCGCTGACGCCCTGGCTGGACTGGGCGTTCGCCGAGGAGAAGGCGGCGCTGAGCCGGGCGGCTTAGCGGGGTCGAGCGGGACGCTCCAACGCGCCCGCTCATTCTGCGGCGCGGGAAGCGCGTCTCTGGATGAGCGGGCGGACCGGAGAGACGCGGCGTCGTTGCGAAAACCTGTCGCACCGGCCGGTTCGCGTGATGCCTGTTGTCCCGTCAGGAGGCTGCCATGCCCCGCCACGCCGTCATCCGCTGCACGTGGGATCCAGACGCGGCCGTCTGGTATGTGTCGGAGAGCGATGTCCCAGGCGTCGTCACGGAGGCCGAAACGCTCGATGCCTTGCGGCACAAGCTGCCCGGCATGATCCAGGACCTCCTCGAGGACTTTTTGAGCGGAGATATCGAGGTCGATCTTATTCCACGCTGATGGACGAGATCAGGTCAGGCGGGGCATTCGCAGCGGCTCTCCCGTCATTGCGAGCGCAGCGAAGCAACCCAGCGCAGCGCGCGATCTCCGGATGTCGCGTCTCCCTAGGTTGCTTCGCTGCGCTCGCAATGACGGTGTGGCCCGAAGCTCTTTCGAACGAGCGCTGAGGCACGGTCCAAACGGCAAAAACAAAAACCCCGGCCCATACGGAGCCGGGGTTTTCCACGTCTGCGGCGCGGCCCCGGAGGGCCGCGCCGGTCGGTCTCAGTAGTTATAGGCGCGCTCGCCGTGATCGGCGATGTCGAGGCCCTCGCGCTCTTCTTCCTGGGTCACCCGCAGGCCGATCGTCAGGTCGACGAGCTTGTAGAGGATCGCCGAGCCGATACCCGACCATAGCAGGGTCAGGCCGACCGCCTCCGCCTGGATAATGAGCTGGCTCACCATGTCGTAGGCACCGACCGCCAGCTCGCCCGGCTTCGAGGTGTAGTCGGGGATACCGACGCCGCCGAGGTTCGGGTCGACCAGGATGCCGGTCGCCAGGGCGCCCAGGATGCCGCCGATGCAGTGCACGCCGAACACGTCGAGCGAGTCGTCGTAGCCGAGCGCGTTCTTCACGGTGGAGCACATCACGAAGCAGACCACGCCGGCCACGAGGCCGAGCACGATCGAGCCCATCGGGCCGGCGAAGCCCGAGGCCGGGGTGACCGCCACGAGGCCGGCGACCGCGCCCGAGAGCATCCCGAGCAGCGACGGCTTGCCCTTGAGCGCCCACTCGGCGAACAGCCACGCCACCGCGGCGCCGCAGGTCGCCACGAAGGTGTTGAGCATCGCCAGCGCGGCGGTGCCGTTGGACTCGAGGTTCGAGCCGGCGTTGAAGCCGAACCAGCCGACCCACAGCAGCGAGGCGCCGATCATGGTCATGGTCAGCGAGTGCGGGGCGAGCAGGTCGCGGCCGTAGCCGATGCGCTTGCCCATGATCAGGCAGCCGACGAAGCCGGCGATGCCCGCGTTGATGTGCACCACGGTGCCGCCGGCGAAGTCGAGGGCGCCCTTCTGGAAGAGGAAGCCCGCATCCTTGTTGACCGCATCCAGCGCCGCCTGGGCGGTCGCCTTCGAGGCGTCGTCGGTGGCGGCGGCGAGCGCCTTGGCGGCGTTGCCGACGGCGTCCGGGCCGGCCCAGTACCAGACCATGTGGGCCATCGGGAAGTAGATGACCGTGACCCAGAGGATCGTGAACACCACCAGCGCGGAGAACTTCATCCGCTCGGCGAAGGCGCCGACGATCAGCGCGGGCGTGATCATCGCGAACGTCATCTGGAAGCACAGATAGACGTATTCGGGGATCACGACGCCGTTGGAGAAGGTCGCCACCGTCGAATTGGCGTCGATGCCCTTCAGGAACGCCTTGGACAAGCCGCCGACGAAGTCGTTGATGCCGCCGCCGTTGGTGAAGGCGAGGCTGTAGCCGTAGAATACCCAGAGCAGGCCGACGATCGACACGATCGCGAACACCTGGGTCAGCACCGAGAGCATGTTCTTGGTGCGCACGAGGCCGCCGTAGAACAGGGCCAAGCCCGGCACGCTCATCATAAGCACGAGGGCCGAGGAGATCATCATCCAGGCGGTGTCGCCCTTGTTGGGCAGCGGCGCGGCGGCAGCGGCGGCCGCCGGTGCCGCGGAGGCGGCTTCCGGCGCCGGGGTCTGCGCCAGGGAGGGCTCGATCAGGAGAACGGCCAGCGCCGCGCCTCCCAACCCGAGCATCAGGGCATTACGGACTTTCATGGACAGGTGGCTCCGGTCACGATTCGTTGCGCGTTGCGTAAAGGTTGAAGCTGTCGGCGGGCCGGCTCAGAGGGCGTCGGCGTCGGTCTCGCCGGTCCGGATGCGCACCGCCTTCTCGAGGGGCAGCACGAAGATCTTGCCGTCGCCGATCTGGCCGGTGCGCGCCGCACCCGCGATGGCGTCGATGACGCTGGAGGTCAGGTCGGAGGCGACCGCGACCTCGATCTTGAGCTTGGGCAGGAAGCTCACCGCGTATTCCGCACCCCGGTAGATCTCGGTGTGGCCTTTCTGGCGGCCGTAGCCCTTCACTTCCGTCACCGTCAGTCCGTGGACGCCGATTCCGGTGAGCGCGTCGCGCACCTCCTCCAGCTTGAACGGCTTGATGATGGCCATCACGATCTTCATGGGCGGCGCCCCCTTACAGAGTCCTTGGAAACCGATGCCGTCGCACGAGTTGCGCGGCGACCCGGCCCGGGTCGCCCGCTGAGCCGGACTGGCCCGCGGTTGAGCGGGGCTATTCAAGGACTATGCCACCCAAGCAGGGCGGGGAACTTTTCGGCCGGACGCCGTTATGCCCAGCAAATAGCCGGATCAGGCCAGACCCGAGGCAGACACTCCGGCCGACATGCCCACCAAGCGGGCAATCGCTGCGAAACTATGCATTTTCCGCAGGTGCATTTCGGCAACGCACGTTGGCGAAGGCGTTTTAATCCCCGTGCGGGCGGATCAGACCTTCCTGCGCCACGGAGGCGACGAGGTTGCCGGCGCGGTCGAAGATCTGGCCGCGGGCAAAGCCCCGGGCGCCGCCGGCGGCCGGGCTGTCCTGGGCATAGAGCAGCCAGTCGTCGATCCGGACCGGGCGGTGGAACCAGAGGGCGTGGTCGAGGCTGGCCGCCTGGATAGTGGGATCGAACACCGAGCTGGCATGCGGGATCAGCGACACGTCGAGCAGCGTCATGTCGGAGGCGTAAGCCAGTACCGCCTGATGCAGCGCCGGGTCTTCCGGCAGGGACGAGGCCGCGCGCAGCCAGACATTGAACACCGGCTTCGGTGGAGCCCCGCCCGTCCGCCGGGCGGTGTAGCGGTCGAGGTCGACCGGGCGCAGCTCGATCGGGCGCTTGCGGCCGAAATAGGCGGCCACCGCCTCGGGCATGCCGGTGGCGCCGGAAGCCGCCAGGGCCTTGCCGTCGAGCAGGCCGTCCGGCCCAGCGACATCGGGCATGGCCGGCTGGTGGACGAGTCCGCCCTCGGAGACCTGGTAGGAGACCGTGGTGGCGAAGATCGCCCGGCCGTGCTGGATCGCCTTGACCCGCCGCGTGGTGAAGCTGCGCCCGTCGCGGATGCGCTCGACCTCGTAGACGATCGGCGCGCGGGGATCGCCCGGGAGCATGAAATAGGCGTGGAGCGAGTGGGCCGGCCGGTCGTCCGGCACAGTGCGGGTGGCGGCCACCAGGGCCTGGGCCACCACTTGGCCCCCAAACACCCGGCGCCAGCCGGTCTTGGGGTTCTGGCCCCGGAACAGGTCGACCTCGAGCCGCTCCAGGTCGAGGATGGCGATGAGTTCGGCGACCGCGTCGGTCAGCGTGTCGGTGGTGGCGTCGGTCATGAGTCGCGGGGTTTCCGTTCGTCGTGCAAGTACGACATAGGCCTTTCAGGCAAGGCGATCCACGCGCTCGGCCGACAGACCGGAGATCCGTGACGATGACGGCCCAGACGCCCCGCCCCGGCAGCCGCAGCCTCCTGATCGCCGGCGGCGGCCTCGCCAGCCTCGCCCTGGCGCTGGCGCTCAAGCAGGCCCATGGCCCGGCACTGGCCGTGACCGTGATCGACCCCCACGCCGCCGACCCCGCCCGGCATCGCGGCCGCGCCTACGCGCTGGCGGCGGGCGGTCGGCGGATGCTGGCACAGCTCGGGCTGTGGGAGAGAATCGCGGTCGCGGCCGAGCCGATCGCCGAGATGGTGATCTCCGACAGCCGGATCGGCGATCCGGTACGGCCGGTGTTCCTGACCTTCGGGCGGGAGGCGGAGGACCAGGCCGACCGCGGCGTCGGCGAGCCCTTCGCCCACATGGTCGAGGCCGAGCCCCTGGCCACGGCCCTGGCCGAGGCGAGCCGGGAGGCGGGCGTGGAGATCCTCGGGGCCGGGGTGGTCCGGGCCGTGCCGGAGGGCGCGGCGATCCGGGCGGAGCTGACCACGGGCGCAACCCTGAAGGCCGACCTGCTGGTGGCCGCCGATGGGGCGCGCTCGCGCCTGCGCGAGGCGGCGCGGATCGGCTGGGTCGGCTGGTCCTATCCGCAGGTCGGGATCGTCGCCACGATCGGGCATGCCCGCCCCCATAACGGGCGCGCCTTCGAGCACTTCCTGCCCGCCGGTCCGTTCGCGATCCTGCCGCTGCGGGACGGCGGGTCGCTCGGCCACCGCTCCTCGATCGTCTGGACCGAGCGGGAAGACGAGGCCGACGCACTGCTGTCGGGCGAGCCCGACGAGGTGCTGGCCGAGATCGAGCGCCGGTTCACCCTGGACCTCGGCACGCTCGCCCTGGAGTACGGCCCGAGCCGACACCCGCTGGCCTTCGGCATCGCCCGGGCGTTCCGGGCAGAGCGGCTGGCACTGCTGGGGGATTCGGCCCACGTCATCCACCCGATCGCCGGCCAGGGTCTCAATCTCGGCTTGGCGGACGCCGCGGCGCTGGCGGAAGCCGTGACCGGCGCCCTGCGGCTCGGCCTCGATCCCGGCAGCCCGGACGTGCTGCGCGAATACGAGCGCGCCCGCCGGTTCGACAGCTTCGCCATGGCGGCGGCGACCGACGGGCTGAACCGGCTGTTCTCCAACGACGCCCTGCCGCTGCGGCTCGCCCGCGACCTCGGCCTCGGGATCGTCGACCGCCTGCCCGGCCTCAAGCGGTTCTTCATCGGCGAGGCCGCGGCCTCCCGGGGCACCCGGCCCCGGCTGATGCGCGGCGAGGCGCTGTGACTCAGGCGGGCCGGCGCTCGCTCACCCAGCGAGCCGCGTCGGCCCGGGGGGCGACCACGTCGGTGTCGGTGCGCAGCTGCGGGCTGTAGGCGGGGTCGTCGGTCAGCACGTCGTGCCAGCGGCGCAGGAAGCGTGAGATCTGCGAGCCCGGAGCGAAGCTGGTCTGCCGGGAGGCGCTCTCGTGGTGCGCCATCTCGGCGAACGGCGTGTAGACGATCCGGTAGCCGAGCATCCGCAGCTTGAAGCACAGGTCGACGTCGTTGAAGTCGAGGGCAAAGCTCTCGTCGAAGCCGTCGACCGCCTCCAGCACCGCCTTGCGGGTGGCGAACAAGGCGCCCGTGACCGACGAGCAGTCGCGCTGTGTCAGCGCCCAGTCGCCGTAGGTCGGCTCGGCCGCGTCGCGGTTGTACCAGGGATGGGCGCAGACATCGAAGATGCCGCCGAACATGCCGGCATGCTGGATCTTGCCGCTCGGGAACAGCAGCCGCCCGCCGACGCCGCCGACGCCGCGGTCCAGCGCGAAGGTCAGGAGCGCCTCGATCCAGCCGGGGCGGCGCACCACGAGGTCGTCGTTCATCAGGATGACGAGGTCGGTCTCGGCGGCGCGCCAGAGGGTGTTCATCTTGGCCGCGTAGTTGAACGGCGCACCCTCGGGCCGCGTGGTGAGCAGGCGGGTCACCGCGAACCGGTCCGAGCGGCCCCGATAGATCGCGTCGTCGGCCCTATCGTCGCCGATCAGCACCCGGATCCGGTCGGCCGGATAGGTGCTGCGGGCGAGGCTGTCGAGGAAGTTGATGACGTGGGGCTTGGCGCCCGCGATCGGGTTTCCGTCCTCGTCCCGGGGCCGGGTCTGGGCGGTGGGCACCACCAGGGTCACCGGCGGGCGCGCGTCGAAGCTGCGGCGGATCTCCAGCGTGTCCGGGGTCAGGCCCGACGCCGTGCGCAGGGGGGCGCCCGAGCCCTGGAACCAGCGGTCGAGCACGTCGGCCCGGGCGGCCCGCTTCGCCTTCGGGCGCGCCAGCGGCGAGGCGATCAGCGTCTGCGGGATCCGGTCGATGCCGATGCCCGCCGAGATCGCATCGAGTAGCAGCCGGAACCAGGCGGCGTTGCCGCTACGCCGGCCGAAATCCGGAGTGAGGCTCGCCAGGGCCGAGACGCGGATCACCAGCGGGAAGCCGATATAGTCGTCGGCCATGAGCAGGGCCGGGTTGAAGGCCGGCTTGCAATGGACGCTGCGGACCTGGCCGTCGGCGCCCACCACGGCGTCGTCGCCGTAGAAGATGCCGATATCCGGCCGCTCGGCCAGTGCGGCGAGGATCGGTTCGAACAGGTCCGGGTACAACTCGGAGGCCGCCGGGGCCACGAACACGGCCCGGCAGGCGGGAAGCGAGCCGGCGGCGACCTGGTCGAGCTTGCGGTCGTCGACCGGGTGGAAGCGCGCGTCGAGGGGCAGCGGCAGGATCGCGTCCGGCCAGGCGCGCGCGCTCCAGGAGGCCGACGGGGCCGGGACCGGCTTCTTGTTCAACACGGATCGCGTCTCCCGGGCGTCAAATGGGTTCGGCTGCGAGGAGCCGGCGGACGCTCGCCTCCATGGCGGCGGCCACCGCGCCGATCGACAGGCGCTCGCGGATCCGGGCGCGGGCGGCGGCGCCGATCCGCGCGGCGTCGCCGCTGGTCACCGCCCGGGCGGCGTCGGTGAGCGCCCGGGCGAGGTCGGCCTCGTCCACCTGCCCCCATTCGGCGCCGCGCAGGTACGGCCCGTAGGTCTGCTCCAGGGCGGCGATCTCGGCCTTCACCGGGAAGCCGCAGGTGGCGTCGAGGAAGTCGCGGCTGCCGCCGTAATCGGTGGCGACCACGACCTTGCCCATCTCCATCGCCTCGGCGATCGTCAGGCCGAACCCTTCGGAGGAATGCGACGAGGCGTAGACCGCGCAGAGCTCGAACAGGGCGCCGAGCTCGTTCTGGGACAGTGGCTGGTCGATCACCACCACGTCGCCGGTCTTGCCGACGAGGTCGAGCAGCTTCTTGCCCTCGTCGGGCAGGTCGAACACGTGCTTGGTCTTGAGCACGAGCTGCCAGCCGGATTGCGCCAGCCCCGCGGCCCGGAACGCCCGGATCAGCGCGTGCGGGTTCTTGCGGGCGAGGTAGCTCGACCCGTCGAAGGCGTAGAGAATCACCTTCCTGGCCGGGTCGATCGAGAACGCCTTGCGCAGGTTGGCCTTGGCAGCGGCGCTCGCCGGCTCGCCGGGCTCGTTCTCGACCACGTAGGGCACGACATCGACCGGGATGTCGGTGATCTGGCGGAAGATCGCGGCGCAGAACTCGGTGGGCGCCCAGATCGCGTCGAGGCCGTCCACGGTGGGCAGCCAGCCCCCGGGGACATGCGAGGTCTCCCAGACGAACAGCCCGATCTTGAGCCGGGCGCTCGCGGCGATGTCGAGCTGCCGCTCGCTCATCAGCGACTGCCAGCTGTCACCGTTGAAATGCACCAGGGCGATGTCCGGCGCTCCCGAGAAGGTCCGGGCCTGCCAGCCCGGCCCGACCCGGGCATGGACGTGGAACGACCGCTCCATCGGATGTACGTTCAGGGCGAACGGCGCCCGGTGCAGCGCCCGCACGTAGCTGCGCGCCGCGACGCCGAGCCCGTTGGCGTAGTTCATCGGCGAGACATACGAGACCCGCAGGGGCCGCTCCGGCGCCTGGGGCTTGCGCAGGTCGGCCCAGACCTTGGGCCCGGGATACGTGAAGGTCTGGTCGAGCCGATCGAGGTCGAAGCCCCGCTCCTCGATCGCTTCGCGCACCGCCGCGCCCCCGATCGCGGCGTGCTCGCCCAAGAGCGAGCGCTTCACGAACGGGAAGCCCTGGGTGAGCATGTTTTCCCAGTCGAACAGGGTGCGGTTGTTGCGCGGGTCGTTGACCAGCGTCATGTGCTTGTTCTGGGCCGAGAACAGGCTGCGCATCCCGAGCCCGGCAGCACGCATGCGCTGCGAGAAAGTCAGCTCGTACTCGGTGATGACGCTGTTCTTGTCCGGCCAGTTCGCCACCGACTGGATGAAGTGGTTGAACGCGTAGGAGGACACGCAGCGCTTCTTCAGGGCCAGGAAGAAGCTCTGCAGGTGGTGACTGTAGTAGAAGTTGTCGGCGAGCCCGATTACCGCCTCCGGGTAGGCATCGATTTTCGCCAGCAGCCCGGCGAAATCGCCGCTGTCGAGGGGCCCGACCAGGCTGTCGTTGGCGAGGTAGAGCGTCTCGGAATCGAGCAGGTCGTCGTCCTCCAGGAGGACATGCGCCCAGGCGGCGAAATCGAAGCCCTTGTTCTCGCGCAGGTAGGCCGAGGCGCAGAGCGTCAGGATCACCTCCGGCACCGCGGTCTTGTGCTGGTCGGCCGCAATGATCAGCACGATGTCGATGCCGTTCTCGGAAAACGCCCGCAGGTAGGGCTCGACATGGCCGCGGATGCGCCCCTCCGGCGCGTGGGTGATGAACAGGGCGGTGCGGCCGTGCCGGCGCGGCTCCCGCTTCAGGCAGGACAGGCGGGCATCGGCGGCCTCGGGCACCGCGGCGTCGGCGACGCGGCGGGTCAGGCGGCCCGCCTCAAGCCCGGTCGTGACGTAGTCGATCAGGGGGTTGAGCCCCAGAGCGGCGACCCTGGGGTAGCGAGCCAGGTACCAGGGCGCGTCGAAGCGCGGGGATGGGCTCGTGCGCCGGCCGTTATCGGCCAGGAAATGCGCGAGCGGGTTCGTGTCCGTCTCGTCGTCGGCGAGATAGGTCTTGGTGTACCAGCGCGTGTCGAACCAGGGGCCGGGATCGAGCCCCTCCCGGGCGCCGTGCTCGAGGAAATGCACCAGCGGGTTGAGGCTGTCGGCGCGCACCGCCGCCGATTGCGCGGCGTACCAGTCGGGGTCGAACAGGAGATGCGGGGCGTAGCGGCGATAGCCGCCGGCCATCACGTAATGCTCCAGGGGCTCGAGCCCGCTGGTCTCGGCCTCGGGGCAGCGCCCGCGGTAGAACTCGGCGTCGAAGATCCCGGAGCGGCGGATCAGGTCGACATGCCGCGACAGCCCGGCGAATTCCTCGGGGTTGCGCAGATAGCCCTGCTTCCGGCCGGTCTCGTAATAATGCGCGAGCGCGATGCCGCCGGCTGCCTCCGCATCCGGGTAGCGCGATTGGTACCAGGCGGACTCGAACCGCGGCGACGGGTCGGTGTCGGGACTCTTCACGAAATGGAAGAACGCCCGGGCGCGGGCGTCCGAGCCGCCGAGATAGCGCGCGGCGTACCAGTCCGGGTCGAACAGCGGGTTGGGGGCGATGCCGGCATCGGCGCCGCGCTCGACATAGTGGATCAGCGGGTTCACGCCCTCGGCGCGCAGGCCCGGGACGGCGTCGAGATAGCGGTCGCCGTGGAACAGCGGCGACGGCCAGCGGCCTTCGCGCCCGCCATGGACCGCATAGTGGACGAGCGGGTCGATCCCCTCGCCGACCACGTCGGGATAGCGCCGTGCGTACCAGGCCGGATCGAACAGGCCCGACGCCTTCACGGCCGCCACAAGATCCGCCTGCCGGGGCTCGTTCGTCCGCCGCCGCTTCAGGCGCCGGGCCAACGGGCGCGTGAGGGACCGCGCGGGCCCGGCGACGAACACATCTCGAAGGCGCATGGTGAGTACCGGATACGCGGGAGGCCCGCTTTGCTGCCCACGCCGCAATCCGCGAGAGACATCAGGAGGTTCAGCCGGCCGCCCCGGCTCGCGCGCCTTCCTAATGGTCCGGCCGGCCCGCGCCAAGGGCCGTGTCGCGCGGCCGCTGCGCGGCGGTTCCCAACCCGCCGATCATCCCGCCCAAACCGCGTGCGGCGATCCCGACCTTGCCAGCCCGGTGCGAACGGCCCCACATTGACCGGATGACCGACGGGGTTCCCCGGGACCCCGGACAGGAGACGGACAACCGCATGACGCAGGCGATCAGCCCGGCCACCAGCCTCGACGACGGCATCGTGGCGACCGCGGAGACCTGCCTCGCCGCGGTGGGTCAGGCGCGGGACGCGATCCACGGGGTGATCTTCGGCCAGGAGAAGGTCGTCGATCTCGCCTTGGTGACGATCTTGGCGGGCGGCCACGGCCTGCTCGTCGGCCTGCCGGGGCTCGCCAAGACCAAGCTCGTGGAGACGCTGGGCACCGTGCTCGGCCTCGATGCGCGACGGGTGCAGTTCACCCCGGACCTGATGCCGTCCGACATCCTCGGCACCGAGATTTTGGAGGAGGATGCCGACCGCCGCCGGGCGTTCCGGTTCGTGCAGGGGCCGGTCTTCACCCAGCTGCTGATGGCCGACGAGATCAACCGGGCGAGCCCGCGAACGCAATCGGCCCTGCTTCAGGCGATGCAGGAGGGCCACGTCTCGGTGGCCGGCGCCCGCCACGACCTGCCGCGGCCGTTCCACGTGCTCGCCACCCAGAACCCGATCGAGCAGGAGGGCACCTACCCCCTGCCCGAGGCCCAGCTCGACCGCTTCCTGTTGGAGATCGACGTCGGCTATCCCGACCGCGCCGCCGAGCGCCGCATCCTGATCGAGACCACCGGCATCGACGAGGTGCGCCCGCACGCGGTGATGTCCACCGAGCAGTTGCTCACCGCCCAGCGCCTCGTGCGCCGGCTGCCGGTGGGCGAGGCCGTGGTCGAGGCGATCCTCGACCTCGTGCGCGCCGCCCGGCCCGACGGCGGCGACCCGCTGGTCAAGGACAAACTGCTCTGGGGGCCCGGCCCCCGCGCCAGCCAGGCGCTGACGCTCGCCGCCCGCGCCCGCGCGCTGATCGAGGGCCGGGTCGCGCCCTCCGTGGCTGACGTGAAGGCGCTGGCCGAGCCGGTGCTCAAGCACCGGATGGCGCTCAGCTACACCGCCCGCGCCGACGGTGAGACCATCGAGGGCCTGATCGGCAAGCTCGCCGAGAAGCTTTAGCCTTGGTCGGGACACACGCCCTCGACTTCGAACGGCGCACCCCCGGCAGGCGCGAGAGCGAGGGCGCGACCGCCCTCTCCGAAAAAATGCCTCGTCTCGTCCTGGAGGCGCGGCGGGTATCGAGCCTGCTGGCCCACGGTCTGCACGGCCGACGCCGGGCCGGGCCGGGCGAGAGTTTCTGGCAGTTCCGCCCCTTCGTCACCGGCGAGGCCGCCGCGCGGGTCGACTGGCGCCGTTCGGCCCGGGACGACCGGCTCTACGTGCGCGAGCGCGAATGGGAGGCGGCCCACAACATCTGGCTGTGGATCGACCGCTCCGCCTCGATGGCTTTTTTTTCGGACTTGGCATCCGCGTCTAAAGTCGAACGGGCTCTGGTCCTGGGGCTGGCCCTGGCAGATGCCTTTGTGGAGGGCGGCGAGCGGGTCGGGCTCCTCGGCTTGACCCGGGCCACCGCCTCGCGCGGCATCGTCGAGCGAATGATTCAGGCGCTGGTCGCCGACAGGGCCGGGTTGGACCAGGACCTGCCGCCCCGGGCGAGCCCGGCCCGGTTCGACGAGGTGGTGCTGATCGGCGATTTCCTCACTACACCCGACCGGATCGCGAGTGTGGTGCAAAACCTCGCTGGACGGGGTAGCCGTGGCCACCTGCTGATGGTGGTCGATCCGATTGAGGAGACCTTCCCGTTCTCCGGTCAGGCCGTGCTGCACGACCTCGAAGGCGGGCTCAGCCTCGATATCGGCGATGCCGATGCCTGGGGCGCCCGCTACCGCGCCCGAATCGCCGAGCACCGCGCCGCCCTGCAGGCGATCGCCCGCCAGCAGGGCTGGACGCTCACCATCCACCGCACCGACCGCCCGGCGAGCGAGGCGGCCCTGCGGCTCGCCACGCTGATCGCCGCGCGCGGCCCGGAGTGAGGCCGCAATGCTGGGTCTGACCTTCGCGGCGCCCCTGGCGCTCGCCGCCCTGATCGGCCTGCCGGCCCTGTGGTTCCTGCTGCGGGTGACGCCGCCGCGGCCGCGCCGGATCGAATTCCCGCCGCTCAAGCTCGTCGCCGACCTGATCCCGCAGCGGCAGACGCCGGCGCGCACCCCGCCCTGGCTGCTGCTCCTGCGCCTGCTGATCGCCGCCGCCCTGATCCTGGCGGTGGCCGGCCCGGTCTGGAATCCCGGCGGCGTCGGGGCCGGCGGCGGGCGCAGCGCGCTCCTCGTGCTCCTCGACAACGGCTTCGCCGCCGCCCACGACTGGCGCGACCGGCTGCGGGTCGCCACCGACGCGGTCGAGGGCGCCGCCCGGGACGGACGGCCCGTGGCGGTGATCGGCCTGGCCGAGCCGGCCGCCGCCTTCGAGGCCAAGACCCCAGCCGCCGCCCTGGAGCGCCTGCGCGCCCTGGCACCGCGCCCGATCCTGCCGACTCGCGACGCGCATCTCGCCAGCATCGGGACGTTCCTGGAGAAGAACCGCGGCGCCGGCCTCGTCTGGATCAGCGACGGCGTCGCCGGTGCCAGCGACGAGCGCTTCGCCAAGGGCTTGGCCGATCTCGTCGGCGGCAACGGCGCCGCCCTGACCGTTCTGCGCGCGGACAAGCCGCCGGCCCTGGCGCTCACCGCCACCGAGACCGGCGGCACCCTTACGGCCCGGGCCCTGCGGGCGGCCCCGAACGGGCGCGACACCGGCGTGATCCGGGCCCTCGACCAGAAGGGCCTGCCACTGGCCGAGCGCGACATCGCCTTCGCAGCCGATGCCACCGAGGCGACGGCGACCTTCGAGATGCCTGTGGAGCTGCGCAACAGCATCAGCCGCCTGGAAATCGCGGGCGAGCGTTCGGCCGGGGCCGTGGTGCTCCAGGACGAGCGCGGCAAGCGCCGCCGGGTCGGACTCGTGTTCGGCGGCACCCTCGATCAGGCCCAGCCGCTGCTGGCGCCGACCTACTACCTCGCCCGGGCGCTCCAGCCTTTTGCCGACGTGCAGGAGGCCCGCGGCGCCAAGGGCACGGCGGAGTCGATCACCCAGCTCCTCGACAATCAGGTCTCGGTGCTGGTGCTCGCCGATGTTGGGGCGCTGGACGAGCGGACCACCGCCCGGGTCGAGAGCTTCGTGAAGGCCGGCGGCATGCTGCTGCGCTTCGCCGGCCCGCGCCTCGCCGCCGGCAACGACCCGCTGGTGCCGGTCCGCCTGCGCCGGGGCAACCGGACGCTGGGCGGCACCCTGTCCTGGGACAGTCCCAAGACCCTGGCGCCGTTCCCGCCCGAGAGCCCCTTCGCCGGGCTGACCCCGCCGGCCGATATCGGCGTGCGCCGCCAGATCCTGGCCGAGCCGGACGGCGACCTGCCGAACCGGACCTGGGCCTCTTTGCAGGACGGCACGCCGATCGTCACCGCGCAGAAGCGCGGCCAGGGCACGCTGGTGCTGTTCCACGTCACCGCGGACACGACCTGGTCGAACCTGCCGCTCTCGGGGCTGTTCATCGACATGCTCCGGCGGGTGGTCGGCCTGGCCGGTGCCTCGGCGCCCCCCGCGGGTGAGGCGAGCCGGGCGTCCGCCGTGGTGCTCGCCCCCCGGGCGACGCTGGACGGGTTCGGGGCGCTCGGCTCGCCCCCCGCCTCGGCCACGGCGGTCGCGGCCGATTACGCCGACCGGGGGAACGCCGAGCACCCACCCGGCTTCTACGGACCGGCCGATGGCGGCATCAGCGTCAACGCCCTGAAGCCCGACGACCGCCTGAAACCCCTCGACACCGCGGCGCTTGCCGGCGCCCGGATCGGAACCCTCGCCGGAGCCGAGACCCTGGATCTGCGCTCGACCTTGTTCACCCTGGCGCTGCTGCTGCTCGCCCTCGACACCCTGGCGGGCCTGTGGCTCGGCGGCTTCCTGCGTCGCTCCGCCTGGGCGAGCCGCCTGCGCGGACGCCCGGCCGTACTGGCCTTCGCGGGCCTCCTGCTATTCGCCGCCCTGCCGGCGCCGCCCCTGCGCGCCGAGGAGCCCGCGGCCAACCGGCCGAACGGCATCGAATCGTCCCTGGTCACGCGGCTCGCCTACGTGATCACCGGCGACGCCGCCCTCGACGAGGCCAGCCGGACCGGGCTGACCGGCCTGACCCAGATGCTCGCCGCGCGCACCGCTCTCGAACCGGGCGAGCCCGCCGGGATCAACCCGGCCAAGGACGAGCTGGCCTTCTACCCGCTGATCTACTGGCCGATCGCGCCCTCGCGGCCCCAGCCCTCCGAGGCGGCGATCCGCAAGATCGACGCGTTCATGCGCAACGGCGGCACGGTCCTGTTCGACACCCGCGACGCCCTCACCGCCCGCCCGGGCGGCCCGCCCTCCCCGGAGGCGGCGTACCTGCGCAAGATGCTGGCGACCCTCGAGGTGCCGGAGCTGGAGCCGGTGCCCCTCGACCACGTGCTGACCAAGGCGTTCTACCTCGTCGACAGCTTCCCGGGCCGCTACGCCACGGGCCAGACTTGGGTCGAGGCGCTGCCCCCCGCCGCTGAGGGCGCCGAGCGCCGCCCGGCCCG
The DNA here is from genome assembly GCF_022829515.1 of Methylobacterium sp. J-048. Lineage (GTDB taxonomy): Bacteria > Pseudomonadota > Alphaproteobacteria > Rhizobiales > Beijerinckiaceae > Methylobacterium. Next base: position 328 of record NZ_JAKSYL010000227.1, on the reverse strand, counting down.
GGCCGGCGACGGCGTCAGCCCGATCATCATCACCGGCAACGACCTCGCCGCCGCCTGGTCGGTGGGCCGCCGCGGCGAGCCGCTCTACCCGGTGGTCGGCGGCGACCAGCGCCAGCGCGAGATGGCCTTCCGGGGCGGCGTCAACATCGTGATCTACACGCTCACCGGCAACTACAAGGCGGACCAAGTCCACGTGCCCGCGCTGCTGGAGCGGCTGGGGCAGTGACAGGCATCGACACGTTTCCCGGGCAACGCTTGCTCCCATCAGATTCCCTCATCCTGAGGTGCGGCCGCGCAGCGGGCGCCTCGAAGGAGCCCTCCAGCGGTC